>NZ_JACRUK010000028.1 GCF_014305155.1 Flavobacterium muglaense | reverse complement strand
TTCTTTTGTTCTTAAAATCTCTTTTAAAAACGGCTGTCAATTCAATATGTCTAGGAACGTGTCTTATCTTGTTTTCCACTTACCATGACTCACATTGTGTGTCTCTGGAAGCGGGTGCAAAACTACAACTTCTTTTTCAATGTGACAAGAAAAATTTGAAGTTTTTTTTAAAGAAAATTTTCATCTCTTTTACTTCTTTCTCTTATCAATATGGCAATGAACTTGGCTTGTTTAGCGGAGTGCAAAACTAAAGAACTTCTTTGTTTCTCACAAGCTTTTTTTAAAGTTTTTTTTTCAAGACCTAAATCCCTCTTTTACTCTAATAAAACGCTCATGATGTAAAGAACCTCGGCGTTGTTGCGGGTGCAAAAGTAGTGAGTCTTTACCGTTAAACAATACTTAAAACACCCTTTTTATTGGATTTATTTGCACTTTGTTTTTAATACGCTCTAAATGTAGCCTTTGAAAACAAGCCTTTCTTATCGTTTATTTGAATTGTAAGAATAATTTACTGAAAATTGTAGGGTTTAGGAGGGGTTTGCAGGTTTTTAAACATCTAACTTTTGTTTTAACCCTCTTTAGTGAAGATCGACTCCTATTTTGGAATCAATAATCCTCTCCCCGGCCCTCTCCAAAGCAAAGGGTGACTGTGCGGATGTTTATTGTGGATTTTTATTGAGGAATACTTAGTGGTTGTTCTGACACATAACTTATCTAAGTTGGAATCAACAATCCTCTCCCCGGCCCTCTCCAAAGGAAAGGGTGACTGCACGGATGTTTATTGCGGATTTTTATTAAGGAATGCTTAGTAGGTATTATAGGATATATGTCATATAAGTTGGAATCATAAATCCTCTCCCCGGCCCTCTCCAAAGGAAAGGGTGACTGCGCGGATGCTTATTGCGGATTTTTATTGAGGAATGCTTAGTGGTTCTTCTGACACATAAGTTATCTAAGTTGGAATCAACAGTCCTCTCCTCGGCCCTCTCCAAAGGAAAGGGTGACTGCACGGATGTTTATTGTGGATTTGTATTGAGGAATGCTGGATGCTTACACTAGTATGTACGTATTATTTTTTTTTATAACCAGCTTATATGACTTATATATCACAATAGCTTCCAATATACTATTCAAGCACTACATGACGCAACTTTATAAATAGTCGATATGAACCATTTTATATTATCAACTAGCAGTCCTTATATATAGGAGTAAAAACGAACTATGAAATAGAAACGCAATCGAGAGCAGTTTGCCCTAGCCCTGATAGCAGTGGAAATCCTACCGAGCCTTTTTGGCGAGGTAGATTGTAGCGAATAGCAGGAAATAGCTCCTGAAAAAAACCTGATGGATTAGCGTCCTAGATTAATCGTAACGAATTGCCTTTACGGGTGAGATCTTGGTTATGATATAAGAAGGAATAAGTAACACCAGAAAACAAACTGTAATTGTAAGTAGGTTTAGTAATGCTATATAGGCAAAATTGAGATCGACTGGGGCTTGATCTACATAATAACTCTCTGGATTAAGCTTGATCACTCCAAAATATTTTTGAATCAACAAGATCGCAATACCTATTAAATTTCCCCAAAAGAGTCCGCGAAAAATGAGATACGATGCATTGTACAGAAATATTTTACGAACAACCCAATTATTAGCTCCCAATGCTTTTAAGATACCGATCATTTGGGTACGTTCTAGAATTAGCACTAACAAAGCTACTACCATATTGATTGTAGCCACGATGATCATGACTACTAATATAACGATGATATTAAAGTCGAACAATTGCAACCACTCAAATATATAAGCATACTTCTCTATAATAGTCTTAGTATCTAATGTAGAACCAATTTCTTGATAGACTTGATCTCCTACTTCTTTGATCTTATCGAAATCTTTTACAAAAACCTCAAAAGCACCTACTTGATCTGGATTCCATTTATTAATGCGTTGCATGTGGCGAATATCACCTATTATATATGTAGCATCAAATTCTTGAAAACCTGAATTAAAAATTCCTGTGATATTAAACCTGCGGATATTGGGCAACTTGTTCTGCCCTTCTTTCATGAAAAAAGTATTAAACGCATCACCTACCTTTAAATGAAGTCTGTCGGCTAGAAACTGCGAAATCACGACATCTTCATTTAAGTTTTTAGAAAAATCCGGCAATTTACCCGCAACCAGATACTCCTTTATGTTTTCCCACTTATAATCGCTGCCAACTCCTTTAAAAACAATTCCTTCAAAAGCAGTCTCTGTTCTAATAATCCCAGCTTTACTTGCAATTGCCTGAATATGACTCACCCCTTCGACCGAATTGAATTTGGGATAAAAAGTTTGATTTTTAGATATCGGAACCAAAGTAACATCAGAAGCATTACTATCAAAATTAGAAATAATGATTTGGCCATTAAAAGCCGAGATTTTTTCCCTGATTTTTTGTTGTAAACCAATACCTGTTGCCACGGAAATAATCATCATAACCATCCCAATCGCAATCGCCGATATAGCAATTTTTATAATTGGGGCAGATATACTACTTTTATAATCTTTAGCAGTTATAAGTCTTTTGGCAATAAAGTATTCTAAATTCAATTTGATGAGTTTCTGATTTGGATTCAAAAATACAGCTAAAACACGAATTACGCTAATAGACATTAATTTATTCTAGTTCCATAATTATGATTTTATTTCTAAAAAAATTATCAGTTGCCACCATAGCCCTTATTTTTCCAGTTGCTTGCTCTAGCGCTATCAACAATGGCGCAGCAATAACAAAACCCAACGTCACTAGTACACCACACCTTGATATAATAAAAACAACCCCAAAACCAGCTGCAACTTTACCCCTTAAAACCGGTGCTGATAATTACGAGAGCTACCTCCCTCTTCTAGAAGGAAAAAAAACAGGAGTAGTCACCAATCAATCTGGACTATTGTCGAATAACGTACACTTAGTCGATTTTTTACTTTCGAAAAACATATCACTTCAAAAAATATTTGCACCCGAACATGGCTTTCGGGGAACGGCGGATGCGGGCGAACATATCGTAGACGGAAAAGATTCAAAAACCGGACTTTCGATAATTTCCCTTTATGGCGACAATAAAAAACCAAAAGCATCCCAACTAACTGGTATTGACATCATGGTCTTTGATTTACAAGATGTAGGCGCACGCTTTTACACCTACATTTCGTCACTACATTATATTATGGAAGCCTGCGCCGAAAACAACATTCCGCTATTGATTCTAGACAGACCAAATCCAAATGGAAATATTATTGACGGACCAATATTGGATAAAACTTATACCAGCTTTGTAGGCATGCATCCTATACCGCTACTTCACGGCATGACTATAGGCGAATATGCCAAAATGATAAATGGGGAAAGATGGTTAAAAAACGGAACACAATGCAATCTCACTGTTATTTCATGCACAAATTACAGCCACAGCCTACCTTATGATTTACCAGTAAAGCCATCACCAAACTTACCTAATGCTCAAGCTGTGAATCTGTACGCCAGTTTATGTCTATTTGAAGGCACAAATGTGAGTGTCGGTAGAGGCACTGAACAACAATTCCAAATTTACGGATCTCCTTACTTGCCTAAAGAAGGCTATAGCTTTACGCCAAAACCAAACTTGGGAGCGCAAAACCCTCTATATAATGGAACTGTTTGTTACGGAGAAGATTTAACGGCTTTCGCCAAAGTAACACAATTGGAATTAAAATGGCTTATTCAAGCCTACAAACACACAACAGACAAAGCAAAATTCTTTAACTCCTTTTTTACAAAACTTGCTGGAACAGAAAAACTGCAAGAACAAATTGAAAACAACATTCCCGAATCAACCATACGAGCTAGCTGGAAAGCAGGATTAAACGAATTCAAACAAACAAGAGCCAAATACCTCCTTTACAACTAAGACTATAGTGGTAATTTCTTTTTCATTTCCTCAACAATATTAAAAGCAGCTGGACAAATAGAGAGATTCTTTAATGTCAGATCCGTAATTTGTTGAAACTTCTTCCTATCCGTATGCGGAAACTCACGGCAGGCTTTAGGACGCACATCATAGATCATGCATTCATTTTCATGATCCAAAAAAGTACAAGGAACAGATTGTAAAACATAATCTTTATCCTCATCAATACGCAAATGTTGTTCTATAAATTGTTGTGGTTTTTGCCTTAAATACTTAGAAACGCGTTCAATGTCAGCTAACGTAAATAATGGACCCGTTGTTTTACAACAATTAGCACATTTCAAACAATCGGTTTTTTTAAACTCGGCATCATGAATATCCTGCATGACATAGTCTAAGTTTTTAGGCGTTTTCTTTTTAAGCTTATCAAAATACTTTTTGTTTTCAATATGCTTATCTTTGGCTAGTTTTTCGAGTTCGTTTAAAGAAGGTGTCAAAATAGATTTTTTTTTTACAAAACTACACTTTTTAAACAATGAAGTACGATTAATGAATGTTGAATTTCGAACTACCACATATGAAAGACCTTTTTGGCAAAGCCATCCTAGATTACCAAACGAATAATCAACCCGAAGACCTTCTTACAGAAACCAGTATATCAGAAGAAGACGAAATGAGTGTTTCTTACCTCTTTCGTACACATCAAGAAATGCCTCTTATTGAACAAAAGGCCTTGGCTTTGGCCAAAGGAAAAATTCTAGACATAGGTTGTGGAGCAGGTAGTCACAGTTTGCACTTACAAAATAACCAACAATTAGAAGTAACTTCTATTGATATTTCGCCCGCAGCTATTGAAGCTTGCCAACTAAGAGGATTGAAAGATGCCAGAGTTCAAAATTTCATGACCTTAGATACTGAAAAATTTGACACCATACTACTTTTGATGAATGGAACCGGTATTTGCGGAAAATTGCAAAAACTGCCTGAGTTTTTATCAAAATTAAAATCATTATTAAATCCTGGTGGTCAAATACTGATAGACAGTTCAGACATCATCTACATGTTTGACGAAGATGAAGATGGTGGTAAATGGATTCCAACAGAAAATGAATACTATGGCGAAATTATTTTCAATATATCCTATAAAGGACAAAAAGAGGAGCCACTAGATTGGTTGTACTTAGATTATAATACGTTGCAAAATGCGGCTTTCGCCAATGGTCTAAAACCAGAGCTTATAATTGAAGGAGAACATTACGATTATTTGGCTCGACTCACTTTATAAAAAACAAAATGGAAAACCTAACACTTGAACAACTGCAGTATCCTATTGGGAAATTTAGCGCCCCTGATTCCTATTCGAAAGCATATTTACATGCTAACATAGAACAAATTGAAACTTTTCCTGAACGTCTAAAAAAAGAAGTGCAAAATTTAACAGACGAACAACTGGACAGCCCGTACCGTCAAGATGGCTGGACCATCAGACAAGTAGTACACCACTGCGCCGAAAGTCATATGAATTGCTACATTCGAATAAAATGGGCACTAACCGAAGACAATCCGGTGATCAAATATTATCATGAAGATCGATGGTCAGCATTAGAAGACAGCACCACAATGCCAATAGCTCCAACATTGTCATTATTAGAAGGACTTCACTACCGTCTGGCATACATCATGAAAAGCTTATCACCAACTGACTTAGAAAAATCATTTATCCACCCTGAACACGGAGCAAGTTTTAAGCTAAAAGAAATAATAGCAACCTATGCTTGGCATGGTAATCATCACTTAGCACATATTACCAATTTAAAAAAGAAGAAAAACTGGTAAAATCAATAAAAAAAAAGCCAAACAAATAAATGTTTGCCCTTTTGATTTCAATTATTAAACAGCTTACTGCTGCACATATTTCATCATTATTCCTTGTAAACCGATTCCCCATTCTTGAGAAGCAGCCATCGTTTTTTGTGTAAACGCCCCCATACTACTGTTTATTTTCTTTCCAACCGGGCTTTCATAAAAAGCAATCATATCCTTAACATCTTGTGCCGTGTACGTTTGCGTGTATACATCTGCTAGTTTATCGTATAAAGCAGGTAGTGTAGCGTCAAACTCCTTTAGAAAATCAGCTTGCTTATCAGCTGGTACCATTTTTAAAATTTGATCTTTTGCTACTTTCATAGAAGCATCACTACCACTTAAAGTTATCAATTTCATCACTTCAGCTTTTGAAGCTGCTTGCTGCGCAAAACCCAACTGCAAGAAAGAACAAGCTAAAAGGGTGAAGAATAATTTTTTCATAATTAATTTATTTTATTTAAAGCGATATAAATTTATAACATTTTTTATGATTTCAAAAACATCCTTAGGGAATATTTAAATATTTATGAGTTTGCAATGACACTCTCCATTTTGGATTATTCATCACATAATCTACAATAAGCGGCGTCATCTCCTCTTTTTTACTCCATTCCGGTTGTAAAAAAAGAATTGCATTACCATTAACCAATTCAGCTTGCTCTTCGGCAAAAATAAAGTCATGCTTATTATGAATAATTACTTTTAACTCGTGTGCATTATCATAAACCGTTTCCGTAGGCAACTTATTCTTTTTAGGAGACAAGCAAATCCAATCCCAAGTTCCAGACAGCGGATAAGCTCCTGATGTTTCAATATGCACTTTTCTACCTTTATCCTTTAACTTTTGGGTCAATAAAGTCATATCCCACATCAATGGTTCTCCTCCAGTTACTACAACTGTTTCGGCATATTGACTAGCGTGTTCTACAATCTGATCAACAGCTGTTGGCGGATGCAGCTCTGCATTCCAACTTTCCTTCACATCACACCAATGACAACCCACATCGCAACCCCCTATTCTAACAAAATACGCGGCGGTTCCAGTATGAAATCCTTCGCCTTGAATAGTATAAAATTCTTCCATTAGAGGAAGCATTGCACCTTTATTAACTTCTAATTGTATTTCTTTTGATAACATTTATGTAATTTAAAGTGCAAAGATAACTAATTATAAAAGGAGTCAATTAAAAACTAATAAGGAGTTCAGTAGAAAGCAAAAAAAACCCGATAGTCTAGACGACTATCGGGTTTGTATCAAGTAGGAAATCTTATTTATTAAGAATCCCTAGAGATTGAGTTGCATAACCATTAGCTGGATCAAGAGCTAACGTTTTTTGGAAATACTCTTTCGCTTTTGGTTTGTCAAAGTTAGCATAACCAGCAGCCATAGTATTGTAACATTCAATCAATTTTGCTTTTACAGATGGTTTCGCTAACTCAGCTTCACCTTTCTTAGTTACAATATCAATATATTGTTGGTAGTACATGATCATTGCTTTATCATCTTCTAACAAACTGTTAGTTCTAGCACGAGAAAGGTAAACATCTTGTGTGTCAGGAGAAGCAGTAATTACGTTACCAAATGCGATATCAGCTTTTTTCAACGCTACAGTATCTTTTACAATTCCAGGTTTTGTGTTATCAAAATAGATTGCATTACCTAAATAGTAATTGTCATATAAATACCCATTACTTTTTGGATTTGTAGTAGCAATTTCTAATAAAGCAGCAGCTTGCTTGTACAATTTTTGCTCGTATAAAAATACTCCAACTGGACCTATATCACTAGTAACAGACTCTTCCATTTCTACTGCTTTCTTCACATCAGCAATACCTTTGTCAAAAAGTGTAGCATTAACAGTTACACCATCTGCACCAATTGATTTTTTGATATTAGATAACCCTAAGTAAAAATGATCTAAAGAGATCACTTTATTCGTTCCTCCACCAATAAAGTCTTGCAAAGAAGAAATTGCTACGTCAAAATTTCCATTTTGATATGCCGAGTACCCTAAATAACGAAGGATTCTTGGATTAACTTTATCTAATTCCTTCATTTTGTTAGCTTCAACTTCTAACGCTTTGTAATCTTTCGTTAAGATCAAGAAATCTGCATGACGCATACGAGAAGCCAAAGAGTAATCTGTGTTTTGTAAGTATTTTTCATAATAACCTAAAGCTTCTTTAAAATACTGCTCTTGTCTTCCAGGTACATTTAATCCCCAGTAGTAATATGTTTCAGCTAATTCTCTGTATACTGGTCCGTAAGTAGGATTCGTATCAACAACACCTTGATAAGCAGCAACTGCTTCTGTATATGCTTTAGCTCCTTTTAACAAAACTCCTAACTGCATTTTAGCTCTAATCAAACTATTATCAGCTTGAAAAGCATTACGATATGCAGAATAAGCAGCATTTTGATTCTTATCACCATAGTAAGCATCTCCGTAAGCCAAAAGAACTTGTGGTTCTTGACCATTTTTTTCTTTAGCAAAATCTAAAGTAGTAAGAGCAGCTTTGTAGTCTGGTTTATCAGCATTCATGTAAGCTCTAGCTACATAAATATACTCAGCAAAATCTTTTCTTCTTTTTTCATTAATTGCAGCAGCAAATTTAGTTTTAGCAGCAACTACATTACCTTCATTAAGATCTATTTGACCAAGACCAATGTTATTATAATGTGCATAATCTTTAGCAGACAAACCACTTTGATAAGTCATTTTAGCTGAATCGGCTACATTTTGATACAGATATACATTCCCTAAAAGGAAGAAAGCTTCACCTTCAGAAGGATTTGCCTTAATTATTGATTTTAACGTATTTTTTGCGTTTTGATATTTCTCAGCATCAATCTCTTTCTTTGCTTGATTAAGATCTTGCGCCTGAGTTACAGTAACTGAAGCCAAAAGGGCAACACTTAAAAATTTGAATTTGTTCATTTTAAATTTATTTGATTTATTCATATACATTTTCATTTTTTACTTTTTTTGAGAGTTTGTTGTAATAATAATTTTTCTTCCTGGCATACGCACGGGCAATAAACCTGACTTTAAAACTATCCTTTGTCCTATATCTCCCGCTACGAAGGAAGAGAATCCCATTCCTAGCCCAGAGCCTCCTTGACAATTGATTATATACAAATCACGTGCCAAAGGGTAAGTTCCCTCAGCCAAATTATTTTGAGTAGGCGCGATAAAATCCTTTTTATCTATTCCTTTTACACTCAAAACATTCAACTTTTTTAAATATTCACTAACCGTTGCTGCAGGTCGGTACAACCAATTCAGGCCCACCACACCAATCATTCCTTCGTTTTCAGAAACGTATTTTAACACCTCTTCATTAGTTTTAAAAGAATAAATCCCTTTTACAGGATTTGACTTTAAACCAGCAAGCTCATTCATATAACGCACTGTGCTTGAGTTCAGATTATCAAATACTAAACCTTTAATTCTAGCATTCTCTTTACCCTTCATAAACGAAACTATATCTTGCAACGCAATTAAAGTATCATTATTGCTTTTGTTAGCAATAAAAGCAATTGCATCAGTACCAATTACAGTAGTCTTTGGAATGATTTTTAAAGAAGCAAAAAACTTTTCTTCATTGCCGTTCAGCGGTCTCGATAAAACGATTAACCTTGTACTATCCTTCATGAAAGACTTAACCACTTCATTTTCTGACTTAGCAACTAAGTTAATTTTTGCTTGATAACTACCTTGAAAAACTTCAATTTGATCTTCAATGATAGGCCTTAACGTTTCATCTACAAGAATCGTAGTTTCTCCTTTTAATATAGTTTCTTTATCATTACTAGCACCATCAGATTGCTTACAACCTAAAAAAGCTAATACAAATATTCCAGCCAATACACTTAAAAATCTTACAATCTTTTTCATAAATTAATCTTTATTATCTTTTATAATACGTACAAACCTAATAAAGGCATAAACAATTAGCAGTAAACCAAATGCAATTCTATAATTCATTGGCATTACAATGGGAAAAGTCTTCATAAAGATAATAAATAATCCCAAAACAAAATAAAGTACGAAAAACAAAATCCCTATAACGAGAAGAAATCGCTCTTTTAGCGATTTCTTCTGAATATTTCTATATATTTTATCCAACATTAATCCGCTGTTTGAATAGTAATAGGTAGAGAGTAAAGTACCCTTACCGGTTTTCCATTTTGAACACCAGGATTCCATCTTGGACATTTGTTTAAAACTCTGATAGCTTCTTTTCCTGTTCCGTATCCAATATCTCTTAATACTTTGATATCAGTTAATGAACCATCTTTTTCAACTACAAAAGTAACATACACTTTTCCTTTAAGACCTTCTTCTTCTGGAGCACGATAGTTATTCCCTACAAACTTGTAGAATTTATCCATTCCTCCAGGGAACTCAGGTTTTACCTCAATACCAGCAGTGTTGTAAATTTGATTGTCATCTGGAGCTTCAACTACTTTAGTAGGTCCGTTTCCAACTGGAGCAACAGTAAGAACTGCATCCGGATCTCCTTTAATAGTTTCGGCACCAATTTTTTTGTCTTTAATCTCAACAATTTTTGGTGGTTCTTCCGTTACCTCTTCTGCTTTCGCCACGACAGGCTTAACAAATTTCACTTGATCCACTTTTGGTGGCGGTGGTGGTGGTGGTGGAACATTTAATTTAGGTTCTTCTTTCTTCTTAGGTGGCAACTTAATGGTAGTGATTTTGATATCAGTATCCATACTTGCATCGTCTCCACTAGGTAACATATCAGCAATAAGAGGAGCAGCAACAGCAACACTAAACAATATAGCACCAATGATAAGCGCTTTTGTAGTAGTTTTTGAATTTGACTTTCTTAACTCATAAGCTCCGTAAACTTTATTACGACCTTCGAATACGATATCAACCCATTGGTTTTTTAATATATCTAATTTCATTTTTCTTAATTATTAGGTTATTAAGAAAACAAGATTGCTCTTATTTTCCGTCTAACAATTTTGTTTCTTCAGGTGTAAAATCATTAACGATAGCATAAGAACCACTTACACCAACTCCAACGATTGCCATTTCATCCAGTATGTCCACCACATTTTTATATGTAGATTTTTTACTTGGTTTGATAATTACAATGATTCCATCTTTAGGTTTCCCTTTAGCAGCAGAATATTCTAATACCATCTTATTTCTAGCAATCAGCTCCTTACGGATTCCATCTTTACCATAAGAAAAATCTTTTGGTGCTCCACCAGCTACAGGCGTAGCTAATAAACCCACGTATCTGATTAATTTATTATCAGCTCCTAACAATAGCGTCATAGTACGATTCTCATCTACTTTGATATCTACATTTTTATTAGGATCATCTTCTTTATCTGGCAACCCCAAGCTCATCGATTGAGGTTTAGACAACGTAGTGGTAAGCATAAAGAATGTGATTAATAAGAAAGCTAAATCTACCATCGCAGTTAAATCTACTTTTGAGTTTTGCTTCTTACTTCTTACTTTACCACCTTTTCCGCCTCCACCGCCGTCGGTATTTAATTCAGCCATTTTAGTGTATTTTTTTTAATTAAAAATCTTTACTCCTTAAACCAGTAACTAAACTAAAGCTATTGATCTTTTGGTCTTGACAAATATCCATTACTTTTCTAATAGCAGGATACTCTTCTTTTGCATCTCCTTTAATAGCGATTTGCAATTCTTTATCATTCACCTCAATGTTTGCAATACGTGCATTATAGATCCATTCTTTCAATTGATTATCAAGAGAATCCATAGGAACACCAGGCTGACCAGCTTTGCTTCTATCAGCTGATTTCATTTCGATGATTTGTTTAAGATTTGAAATTGGTACACCAAATCCTTCCATCAAAGAAAACATTTTTTTATCCTCATCAGTAAAAGTTACACCATACTTTTCTCCCATTAGCTCAAGAGTTCTAACGCGAACTTCTCTTCCTTTAAGGTCAAAAAACACTTTTCCTTTACCAACAGTTAACGTAGCTAAATCAGTTTCAGGCATTTTTGTCTGAACAGTAGATGAAGGTGTGTCAACTGGTAACGCTTCAGGAATTTTAGCAGTAGCTGTCAAAATAAAGAAGGTAAGCAAAAGGAATGCAACATCACACATGGCAGTCATATCAGTAGATGTTGACTTTTTTTTCATTTTTATTTTAGCCATTCTTTTTATTTTTTATTCTGATATAAAAAATTATATATCAAAAATTATTATTGTTTCAAACTTCCTCTGAATCTTCTGTAAGTATTTACAATTGTAGTACCTGCTTCGTCGATAGAATAAGTTAAATCATCAATTTTTGCTGTAAAGAAGTTGTAAGCAACAATAGCTAAGATTGAAGTCGAGATACCTGTTGCAGTGTTAATAAGTGCTTCAGAAATACCTGTTGCAAGAGCAGCTTGATCAGGAGTACCAGCAGAAGCTAATGCACCAAACGCTTTAATCATCCCCGAAACCGTTCCTAATAATCCTCCAAGAGTTCCTAAAGAAACTAAAGATGAGATAATAGTCATGTTTTTCTCCAACATTGGCATTTCAAGTGAAGTTACTTCTTCAATTTCTTTGTGAATTGTTTCAGAAGCTTCTTCGCTGTTGAATCCTTCTTTTTTCACATCTTGATATTTGATCAAAGCTGATTTAATTGCATTTGCAACTGAACCTTGTTGTTTGTCACAAGAAGCAATAGCTTCATCAATTTGACCTTCTTTAATACTTCCTTGTACTTTTTTCATAAAAGTATCTAAATTACCTTTTCCAGCTGCTTTAGAAATTACGAAATATCTTTCGATAGAGAAAACAATTACCATTAATAACATACCTAACAATACTGGTACGATGAATCCTCCTTTGTAAACTTGTCCTAATGTATTAATAGGGTGTCCAGTTTCTGGGTTACCACCTTGAAAATTTGATTCTGCACCCATTATGAATTTCCAGATCAATACTCCAACAAATACACATAATACAATAATGATACCCGAAACCATTCCTCCACCGTTTGAACTGCTTTCTTTTTTAACGTTTGCCATTTTTTTTTAATTTTAATAGTTTTAAATAATTTATTTTTAGTTATAATAAACTTGTAGTCCCGCAAATTTATATGTTTAGTTGAAATAAAAAAACTTTTTTTAATTTAATTCCAATTAATTTTAATGAAAATAAAATATCGCTTCTGGATTATTTGATTTTTTATCAATCTGTCTCTACGAAATCGGTATTTTAAAAAAAATACCACACTCTTTTATGAGAAAACCAAAGAAAAACCCAACAAACTGACCAAAGCAATAAAAAATAGTTTTTTTTACTATTAGCAATAAAAAAGCAATAATATTACAGTAAACACTTAAATTATTAACTTTGAAAAAATAATAATATCTTGCAAATAATTAATTTCACACAACTCTATGAGCAATACAGATAACTTTACAAAGCACATAAATGAAGGATACACCTCAAAAGGCGAAAGCATCATACTTGGTGGCGCCATACTTGACGGTGAAGCATTGGCTAATACTTTTGTAAAAATCCCTTTAAAAACATTAAACAGACACGGCTTAATTGCTGGTGCAACTGGAACCGGAAAGACTAAAACCATTCAAGTACTATCTGAACAACTTTCTTCTTTTGGTGTTCCTGTTCTAATGATGGACATCAAAGGCGATTTTAGCGGTATTGCAAAAGAGGGTGAGGAAAAAACTTTCATCACGGAACGTCATGCCAAGATAGGAATTCCTTACAGCATTTCCAAATTTCCAGTTGAATTACTTACTTTATCCGCACAAGGCGGCGTACGACTGCGCGCAACTGTGTCTGAATTTGGACCTGTTTTGTTTTCAAGAATACTAGACTTGAATGATACGCAAGCAGGAGTTGTATCTGTCATATTTAAATATTGTGATGACAATAAAATGCCTTTATTAGACCTGAAGGACATTAAGAAGGTCATTAATTACATTACCGAGGAAGGGAAAGACGAGATCACTGCGAGCTATGGTAAAATATCAACCTCGACTACAGGGATCATTCTCAGAAAAATAATTGAACTAGAACAACAAGGTGCCGAATTGTTTTTTGGAGAAAAATCATTTGAAATTGATGATTTAATGCGCATTGACCAAAACGGAAAAGGCTATGTAAACATCTTGCGTTTAACAGACATACAAGACAAACCTAAATTGTTCTCGACATTCATGCTAAGTATGCTAGCCGAAATCTACCAACAAATGCCTGAAAAAGGAGATTCAGACCGACCAGAATTAGTAATATTCATCGATGAAGCACACTTGGTATTTGACGAAGCCAGCAAAGCTTTATTAGATCAAATTGAAACTATTGTAAAATTAATTCGTTCAAAAGGAATTGGAATCTATTTTATAACTCAGAACCCTATGGATGTTCCAAGCGGAATTCTGGCGCAACTGGGCTTAAAAATCCAACATGCCTTAAGAGCTTTTACAGCAAAAGACCGTCAATCGATCAAACAAACCGCTGACAACTACCCAAGTTCAGACTACTACAACACGAGTGAAGTTTTGACTAGTCTAGGAATAGGTGAAGCATTTGTAACCGCCTTGAACGAAAAAGGAATTCCTACACCACTAGTAGCTACGATGCTAAGAGCACCAATGAGTCGAATGGATGTACTTACCGAAAGTGAAATTAAAGAAATTAACGAAAGTTCTAAATTAGTTAAAAAATACAGCGAACTAATTGACCGTGAAAGCGCCTATGAAATGCTGAACGAAAAAATTGAAATCGCCGAAAAAGAAGCTTTAAAACAAGAAGAAAAGGAAGCACAAAAAGAAGCTGAGGAAAAAACGGAAAAAACAAAAGCCAAATCAGGTCCAAGCACTACCGAAGTTGTAGGTAAATCTGTTTTAAAAGTTTTAACCAGCGCTACTTTCATTAGAGGTTTTTTTGGAGTTCTTTCGAAAATAATGAAGAAGTAAACAACAACACTTAACACCTAAAAAAGGCCAACTTGATTTGAAAACAAGTTGGCCTTTTTTTTATGCGATTCAAACTACTACTGCAGCATCTCTAAAATTCTATCTTCGACTCCTTTTGAGTCCCAAATCTCGGCTATATTATCTATTTTCAATACTTTTTGCATGATTTCATTCTGCAAATCGCCAATTGCCAATGCTTCGGCATACGGACGGTTACTAAAAGTTACTCTGCTGTACAAAGGAATCCATTTATCAGGATGCTTATCTGAGAATAGTTTTTCAATTTTCTTTTGCAAAAGGAAATTATCATCGGCAGTTTTAGAACTCATTTCCATAAAATTGCGATAGGAAAGCTCCGCAATTGCATCGGCATTGGGTTTGCGGGAATCTTGGTATTCAGAAAAAATAGTCTCCCAGTCGTCACCATACTTTTCGATCATTTCATACAAAATCGAAATATCCTCAAAACCTGCATTCATACCTTGCCCATAGAACGGAACAATAGCGTGACAGGCATCACCAATCAAAGCCACCTTATCTTCATACGTCCACGGAAAACATTTCATTGTTACTAACGTACTCGTAGGATTGACAAAGAAATCTTCGGCCAACTTCGGAATTACCTCAATTGAATCTGGAAAGTTTTTTTCGAAAAACAATTCAACATCTTTTTGATCCTTTAGCAAATCAAAAGAATTCTCTCCTTCGAAAGGCATAAACAGCGTACAAGTAAAACTACCATCTAGGTTAGGCAAGGCAATTAACATGTACTCGCCACGAGGCCAAATATGAAATGAGTTTTTGTCTAATTTATGTGTCCCATCAGCGTTTGCAGGAATATTTAATTCTTTATACCCTATATTTAAAAACTCTTGCGAATAATTAAACATACTTTGACGTTGCATGCGGTGTCGAATTCTTGAGAAAGCGCCATCGGCACCAAAAACCATATCGTATTTTTTCTCTTCCCAGACCCCTCTTTCCGTTTCTCCTACATGAAGAGTTGCTTCTTTCAAAGTGACATCCCATATTTTTTGTTCGAAGAAAAATTCGGCTCCTGCTTCTTCGGCAAGATCAATCATCTTTCTGTTTAAAATCCCTCTTGAGATCGAATAGATTGCCTCTCCTTCTTGACCGTAATTTTGAAAATTAAGCTTATCAACCAAATGTATCGCTCGTTTATCCATAGGAATTGCGATAGCACGCACAGCATCACCCACACCTACTCCATCCAAGGCTTTCCAGCCCCGATTTGACATTGCTAAGTTAATCGATCTACCCGAAAATTGAATCTGTCTTATATCTGGGCTTCTATCATAGACATGAACAATATGCCCGGCTTTGCGTAAGTAGATAGCCAATAACGAACCTACTAAACCAGATCCTACTATTGCTATTCTTTTTGGAGTTTGCATTGTGTTGTATAAAAAGTTAGGCTAAAATACTAATTTATTATTTTAACCGGGTTTAAAAATCCTTAGTTTTTACTAGGTCTCAAAATTAATTTTGTTGAAGTACGTACAATTTCCTCCTTATTCAATTTCATTTTTCTAAATTTCCCTTGATTGTACAATTCAGCCTGATCGCTGTAATGCGCACTAAACGGGTTTCCCGATTGACCTGTAGGCAAAATACTCCAACTATTTTCTACATCCGAAAAATCAACAATCCTACGTGTCGACGGACCACCTTTGACCACGTATTTTCCTTCGTTTGTATAATCAAACATTTGATTATTTATCACCTCATTCGACCCTGCCACTTCAAAAGGACCAACATTAAATATTTTTCTAATAGCAGCAATTTTACCCAATGGATGCTGATACTCTACTACGTGCACTTTGTTCCAGGTCCAATCAGGCACAGTAGTTCCTAACTGATTTTCCAAACTAGCAATGGCCTCTTTAAATGATTTCGAGATAATTTCCTTTCGACTTTCAACTTTGTTCTTAGTATTGATATTATCCCACCAAGGCGATGTTGCGTTTAACACTTGTTTTGCAATCATTTGCTTCATGATGTGCGTACCTAGAAAAGAAGTAAAACCAACTTCACCCAATTCATCTTCAAAAGTATTTTTTAGATAACAATACACCCATTTATTATAGATAGTAGGCGCCACATCATTTAAGTTATTGGCTCCATTCCAAGTTTTAAGCACCGCAATAGCGGCTTTTTCATTTTCGTTAAAAGTCGAAGTATCTAGATTTGAGATCAAATTGACGGCAACCACTGGAGCTACAGCCGAAGTATTATCCGTAATCATATCACTTACTGCCTGCTTATCCCAATTGGACTTTGGGTCTAGTAATTGCGTAATTCTTTTGGCTCTATCTAATGGTAAATAATAGCCTGGATATAAAAACCCATCAATAGCTTCGGGCTGATTGTTTGCCGAATAAACATAATTCCAGTCTGGATTGACAGCCGATGGATTTTTAGAAAAATCCAAATACGACGTTATATCATCTTTACCAGTGCTACCATCAAGTACAAAATGCGTATCAACACCCGGATTGTGCTTGTACAATTTACCCGTTGCCCACCACGCTACATTCCCCTTGGCATCTCCATACATTACATTAAGTCCAGGTGCAGCGATTAAAGCAACACCTTTTTGAAAATCGGCTTTAGACTTAGAATGTGATAAAATATATACCGCATCCAGAATTTGAATGGGTTGTTGCGTATAAATCCAAGACATCGCTACCGGTTTCTTTGGATTCAGGCCGTCTAAAATGGAATTCATCACCGGTCCGTGGCGCGTTTCTTTGACCGTTAAAACCACATCCGTACTATCTTTTACTTTAATGGTTTTAGTTCTCACTTTATAAGTAGCGTACCCATCAGGAGTTTTATATTCATTTGCATTTGCAGGATTATTTTGCTCTTCGTACAAGTCAATATCATCATTTTCAAACATGGTCAACCCATAAGCATAATCCCTGTTGTGCCCTAATAAAGGATAAGGAGTTCCCGCAAGATAACAGCCATACAACTCAAACTCTGGAGTGACGATATGCGCTTCATACCAAGTTCCTGGTTGTGAAAAACCAATATGTGGATCATTGGCAAAAATAACCTTACCACTTTTTGTTTTCTTACCACCAATTACCCAACTGTTACTCCCTATAAAAGGAGGAATAGGAGATTGATCTAATAAAGCCGTCACCGACTTGGCAATCGCAGCATACTCCACCGGCTTTTCCTTGGCCACTTTTATTTTTACCTGGTTAAAAGAGTCATCTAACCCAAAATCTTTTAAATATTCCATGCCATATTTATTCTTGATATCGGTTAGTAATGGATCTGATTTTTGAGCCATCGCAAAACTAAAGGACATGTATCCAAAAATATTATAGACATCTTTAATAGTAAATTTTTCTTTTTTGACCCCTACAAGTTGGAACTCAATAGGCGTTTTTCCTTCGTCCAAATACTGGTTAATTCCATCCAGATACGCCATAGTCAATTGATAGCTTTGGCTGTTTTTATCTAAATTAGCAATGGCTTTTTCAGAAGCTTCTTCAATACCTAGTCCTGCAAAGAACTTATCATTCTTTAATGCTACTTTTCCGAAAATCTCAGACAATCGTCCTGGAGCGATGCGTCGCATTAACTCCATTTGCCATAATCGATCTTGTGCGTGCACATAACCTAATGCGACCATAGCATCTTTAGAAGAATTTGCGTAAATATGCGGAACCCCATAATCATCAAAATATACGGTAGTTTCTTTTTGGAGATTTTTTAGTTCAATACTTCCGTCGTAGGTTGGTTTCAAATAGTACACATAGGCTATCAAAGCTACAGCCACTACTAATAAAAAGCCAACGATACCTATTAATACTTTTCTGATTTTTTTCATGTTGTTGTAAATTACACTCACAAATATAAATGTTTTCCATTGTAAAAGAGAACAAATTACCACCAATAAGCAGCAGTTAAAAACAAAAATACAAATATTTTGTTTACTTTATTTTAAAAAACAATAAACAAAACTATATTTGTATAAAAAAACAACATGATACAACTATCACTATCCGATTTTTCTAAAATGGAAAAAGTAGAACGATTGAACATGATCAACTCTTGCACGGGATATAAGTCGGCTAATTTAATTGCAACAAAGTCTATTGATGGCAAACCCAATGTAGCCATTTTTAGCAGTATTACCCATCTAGGCAGTGATCCTGCCTTGATAGGCTTTATTGTAAGACCCATAACTGTACCAAGAGACACTTATAAAAACATTAAAGAAACAGGATACTTTACTGTCAACCACATTAGGTCTTCTATGATTGCAGATGCACATCACACATCGGCAAATTACGAGTCAGGCGTATCTGAATTTGACAAAACCCAACTCCAAGAGGAATACAAACCCAACATCCTAACGCCATTTGTAAAAGGCAGCCCCGTTCAATTGTACTGCAAGTATGTCAATGAATATTATATAAAAGAAAACAATACTATACATGTCATCGCGTCAATAGAAAACTTATTCTATGATCCAGATCTAAAACACGAAGATGGGTGGTTACAACTGGATAAAGCCCAAGTCGTAACCTTAAACGGACTAGACGGATATTGCCTACCTCAATTAATAGACCGCTATCACTATGCCCGAAAAGACACCGCTACACAATCATTCCTTAAATAAATCCAACGTTACTTAATCCCACAAAAAAAGGTTGAATTCTACTGAACTCAACCTTTTTTATGCGAATGCGTTTTACTTAATTCTTTTTATCGTCAATTATAGCTCCTGTACCAGCGCCAATACCTGCACCAGCCAAGCCACCAATAATTGCTCCAGTTCCTTTTTTCTTACTAATTATAGCTCCGGTTGCTGCTCCAACACCAGCGCCTATCACGGCACCTTTTGCAGTACTACTCCACCCTCTTTTTTTGGTCGTTGTAGTCGTTGTTGATGCAGTTGTTGTTGCCGGCTGATTGACCACAATCACTTCTTTTTGCGCAGCTATTTTATCCATTTCAGTTTGCATAGAATCAATGTCTTTTTGTTTTTCCATTGCAACTTTCATAGAATCAATTGTAGCTTCTTTAGTCGCTTGACTATCCATTTTTGTTTGATCTTTGCACGAAACAAAAAGAATCGTCGCAACTAATAGGTATATTGTTTTCATAATTTTTAATTTTAATAATTAATACATTACAAAGAAACAACAGCACTAGGCGAAACCCATTACACTATTACGCTATAAGATTACAGAATTACAACAAGAAGTTGTTTACTTTATAATACCTGCCTTTAAAATCTGCCCAAAATTATACATGTCTTCAAATGAACAATACAATGGCACAGGTGCTAGACGAATGACATTGGGCTCACGCCAATCCGTAATTACACCATTTTTCATTAGATAATCAAAAAGGGCACGACCTTCGCCATGCAAGAATACAGATAATTGACAACCTCTTTCTAGCGGATTTGAAGGAGTGATTATTTCGAAACTACTATCAACTTCTTTATCAATTTCTTTTAAAATAAATTCTAGATACGATGTAATTCTATCTCGTTTGTCAATCAAAGCATCCATTCCTATTTCATCAAACATTTCTACAGATGCTAAATAAGGTGCCAAAGAAAGCACTGGTAAATTACTAATTTGCCAACCATCAGCTCCATGAACGGGGTCAAAAGTAGGTTCCATCTTGAAACGACGTTCTTTATTATGTCCCCACCATCCCGCAAATCTTGGTAGCTCTGGATTGTTATGATGTTTCTCATGTACAAAACAACCCGAAGCATTTCCTGGTCCAGAATTCATATATTTATAACTACACCAAGCAGCAAAATCAACATTCCAATCGTGTAACTCTAACTTTATATTTCCGGCAGCATGCGCCAAGTCCCAACCAACTAAAGCACCGGCTTTATGACCTGCCGCTGTAATGGTTTTCATGTCAAAAACTTGACCAGTATAATAATTCACTCCACCAATTAAGACTAAAGCAAGGGCATCTCCGACTTCTTCAATTTTAGCCAATACATCCTCGGTACGAATGTTATGCTCCCCATCGCGTCGTTTAATTTCAACAATTGCATCTTCTGGATTGTACCCATGAAAATGCACTTGCGATTGAAACATATACTGATCTGAAGGAAATGCTTTCTCTTCACAAATAATCTTGTATCGCGTCTTTGTGGGGCGGTAAAAAGAAACCATCAATAAATGCAGATTGACCGTTAAGGTATTCATCACCGTTACTTCGGAAGGCAAAGCACCAACAATTTTACTGAGTGGCTCAGCAAAACGTTCTTGATAATCCCACCAAGGTTTGTCGGCATAGAAATGGCCTTCAACAGCTAGGTTAGCCCAATCGTTCATTACTTCATCCACATAACTTTTGGCTCTTTTGGGTTGCAAGCCCAAAGAGTTTCCTGTAAAATAAATTACATTTTTATCGTTTACTTTTGGAAAAATGAATTCATCACGGTATTTATTTAATGCATCTTGCGCGTCTAATTGCTGTGCAAATTCTTTAGTATTTTCGAAAGTCATTTTGGATCATTTTATATGTTTTGTAAAAATAGAAAAAAGCATCGACTAGCAACGAACCGACTTGACAATATTTAACAAAATAGCAATTAGAACATACCGATTGCGTTAGGGATGGAAATGAAAAGCTTTATGATCTAAACCATTAGTAATGCAGCAAGGAGGAAGCGACCAGCGGAAGCTCCCGGACTGCTAGGATTACTTTGGTTGAGAGTATAAACTTGAAATGGACAGCCCGTAATACGCCAAAAAAAATCTCGCCATTGCTGACGAGATTTTTTGTGTATTTTCTTTTGGTGTATTAGATGATTAACATCGCGTCTCCGTAAGAATAGAATTTATAATTTTCTTCGATTGCAATTGCGTACGCTTTTTTCATTAAATCGTGTCCACAGAAAGCAGAAACCATCATTAACAAAGTAGATTTTGGCGTATGGAAATTGGTAATCATACAAGTAGGAATAGTAAAATCATGAGGAGGGAAAACGAATTTATTTGTCCAACCATCAAAAGGATTTAACGTTCCATGTGAAGAAACCGAGCTTTCAACGGCACGCATTGAAGTAGTACCTACAGTACAAATACGTTTTTTCTTGGCTTTGGCATCATTCACAATATCACAAGCGTCTTGTGTTATTTTCAACTCTTCAGAATCCATTTTATGTTTTGACAAATCTTCAACCTCAACTGGATTAAAAGTCCCCAAACCTACGTGAAGTGTAACTTCGGCAAATTTGATTCCTTTAATTTCTAGTTTTTTCAATAAATGCTTAGAGAAGTGCAATCCTGCAGTAGGCGCTGCAACAGCTCCTTCTTCTTTGGCATAGATGGTTTGGTAACGATCTGCATCTTCTGGAGTTACGTCTCTAGAAATGTATTTTGGTATTGGAGTTTCTCCAAGCTCAGTTAATTTTTTTCTAAATTCTTCGTATGAACCATCGTAAAGGAAACGCAATGTTCTACCACGAGAAGTTGTATTGTCAATTACCTCAGCTACTAATGAATCATCATCACCAAAGTATAATTTATTTCCGATACGGATTTTACGAGCTGGATCAACCAAAACATCCCAAAGGCGTTGCTCAGCATTTAATTCTCTCAATAAGAAAACTTCGATTCTTGCTCCCGTTTTTTCTTTATTCCCGTATAAACGAGCCGGAAAAACTTTAGTATTATTTAAGATTAAAACATCACCATCATCAAAGTAATCGATAACGTCCTTAAACATTTTATGTTCGATAGTTTGATTTTTACGATCGATAACCATTAGACGAGCTTCGTCTCTATTCTCTGCTGGAAATTCTGCAAGAAGTTCTTTAGGCAAATCAAATTGAAAATGTGATAATTTCATGCTTAAATTTTTAGATTTTAGATTTAAGAGTTAGGATTTTTTTGTATTATCCTTATAACTCATAAATCGCCTGCAAATATACGACTGTGACATAGGCGTTGTCAAGTGTTTTGCTATTTATTTTATACAAGGACCATAACCAACTAAAAACGAATAAGGTGAAGCACCATAAACATTGATAATTACTACACTATTTAGCTAATAATAAAGTCTAGTTTTTTCATATCTTCCCAGAAATCAGGGTAAGATTTAGACACAACCTCGGCATTTTCGATAATTATTGGCACTTTTAACGCCAAAGGAGCAAATGCCATTGCCATTCTATGATCATTATAGGTAGCAATTGTTGTATTATGATTGATCGACGC
This sequence comes from Flavobacterium muglaense, assembly GCF_014305155.1. Classification (GTDB taxonomy): domain Bacteria; phylum Bacteroidota; class Bacteroidia; order Flavobacteriales; family Flavobacteriaceae; genus Flavobacterium; species Flavobacterium muglaense. Next base: position 24,928 of record NZ_JACRUK010000028.1, on the reverse strand, counting down.
AGAAGCCACTAAAGTCAAACTATCATTAGTTACCGATATAGTGGCTCCTAATTTTGTTAACTCCATTCGCAGTGCTTCCAATCTATCTGTTTCTTTAATTTTCAAGGTATGTAATCCTGTTAGATGACAACCAATTCCTAGTCCTAAACAAGTAACCACAATGGTTTGAGCAATATCTGGTGTGTTGTTTAAATCTAAGTTTAAAGTTTCTGGTTTAAAATTAACATCCTTAGTAAGGGTTAGCGCATTATTTTTAAATTGAGAAACAACACCCATTTGTTTGTAGATTTCGACCAAAGCCGAATCACCTTGCAAGCTATTTTCTTTGTAACTATTAATAGTAATCACAGCGGTATCTGCCAAAGCGACCAAACTAAAAAAGTAAGATGCCGAACTCCAATCAGACTCTACCACCATTTCTCTAGGAGCAACTACTGCTTTTGGAAAAACTTTGATTAGATTTCCTTCAAAACTGGTTTGAACCCCTAAATCATTTAGCAAAGCCAAAGTCATCTTGATATAAGGTACGGACGTAATCTCACCAACTAAATTGATTTCAATTCCGTTTTCCAATTTTGGCGCTACTAACATTAAAGCCGAAATGTATTGACTACTTACGTTCGCTGGAATATTTACCTTTGAAGCGGTAATTTTTTGTCCTTTAATTCGAATAGGTGGATACCCTACTTCTTTCTCATACGTAATTTGTGCTCCTAATTGTTCTAACGCTTCCACCAAAACTTTGATAGGACGTTCCGTCATACGTTGCGAACCCGTTAAAACCACTTCACGCCCTTCATTAACAGCAAAAAATGCAGTAAGAAAACGCATGGCTGTTCCAGCATGATGAATGTCTACAATTTCTTCCGTTCCTTTTAACGCTTTTTCCATCACTTCACTATCATCCGAGTTGGATGTATTAGCCAAAGTTATAGCAGGAAATAAGGCTTTCAATAACAATAACCGATTTGTTTCACTTTTTGATCCAGTAACGGCAATTTGTGCTTCTAAATTTGAATGGGTAGTTTGTAACAGTAAATTCATCTTATGGGTTGTGAGTTATGAATTATAAGTCAAGTAGGTTCCCCTTTTCAACTCAAAAACTTTCGGGCGCAATTTACTACTCCTTAATTATAATTCATAATTAATAAATCACATTATTTAAGTTTATCGTTGTTTTTGTGACGGTCTTTATCACGAACCGATTTTAAATCCATTTTCTTATCGAAAGCGGCTTGTAAATCAATTCCTGTTTGATTAGCAAGACACATCACTACAAAAACCACATCGGCTAGTTCCTCGCCCAAGTCTTTATTTTTATCGCTTTCTTTTTCTGACTGTTCTCCATAACGACGGGCAATAATACGTGCAACCTCTCCTACCTCTTCGGTAAGTTGTGCCATGTTTGTCAATTCATTAAAATAACGAACACCGTGTTCTTTGATCCAGTTGTCTACGTCTAGTTGGGAATTTTTTAAGTTCATTTTACTCTCTATTTTTACTATCAATAATTATGGTAACGGGGCCGTCATTTAAAAGACTCACTTTCATGTCGGCGCCAAAGATTCCTGTTTGGATTTTTTTTCCTAGTTCCGACTCTAACTTTTGGATAAAATATTCATAGAGTGGGATAGCAACTTCTGGTCTTGCTGCTTTGATGTACGACGGGCGATTCCCTTTTTTGGTGGCTGCATGAAGGGTAAATTGACTTACAACAATTATATCACCTTGTATGTCTTGAACCGAGAGATTCATGACTTGATTTTCATCTTCAAATATTCGAATCTTAGCAATCTTACCTACTAACCAATCACTATCTTCTTGATTATCGGCATCTTCAATTCCTACTAAAACCAATAGCCCTTTATCGATATTAGCTACTACTTTACTATCTACTGTAACAGAGGCCGAGGAAACTCTTTGAAGGACAACTTTCAAATTAATGGTGAATTATGAATGATTAATTGTAAATGATCTTGAATAATGAGATCTTACTTTTTTGTTTTTTTTTAGTCGAAAGTATTATTGATGTAATTACACAACTCACAAAGCAGATCTAAATGAACTTAATTTTATAAAATTATCTGACATAATTTATAATTTACCATTCACAATTAAAAATTACTTCCTCGTTTCATCACTTTCCATGCGATCTTCGTTGTAAATATCGGTACGGTAATGCTCCTCATCCCCTTCTAATATTTTTAGGTAACTATTGTATCTCGACCAAGCAATCTCATCTTTTTCCAAAGCATCTTTTACCGCACATTTTGGCTCGTCTTTGTGCAAACAGTTGTTGAATTTACATTGATCTTTTAACTTGAAAAATTCAGGGAAGTAACCACTAATCTCCGCTTTTTCCATATCGACCATTCCAAAACCTTTGATTCCGGGTGTATCTATAATGCTTGCTCCAAAAGACAAATCATACATTTCAGCAAATGTGGTAGTGTGTTGTCCTTGTTTACTGGCATCCGAAATGGTTTTGGTTTTCAAATGCAAAGACGGTTCCATAGCATTTACTAAGGTAGATTTTCCAACACCTGAATGTCCCGAGAACATACTTACTTTTCCAATCATCATTTCTTGCAAGGCTTCAATTCCCAACATTTCAGTAGACGAAACACGAAGGCATTTATAACCAATCTCTTGGTAAACGTGTTGCATATATAATTGCTCATCTAAGGTAGCTTCGTCAAAAGTATCTATTTTATTGAATACTAAAACTGTTTCAATTCCGTAGGCTTCGGCAGTAATTAAAAAACGATCTATAAAGTTAAAAGTCGTTGGAGGATTATTTACGGTTATCAATAAAAAAACACGATCAATATTAGACGCAATAATATGCATCTGATGGGATAAGTTTACTGATTTACGAACAATATAATTCTTTCTCTCATGAATATTATAAATCGTACCCGTAACAGTATCTGATGTTTCTTCTAGTTCATAATCCACCACATCACCCACCGCAATTGGGTTGGTGCTTTTAATTCCTTTAATTCGAAATTTCCCCTTCATACGGCATTCTATAAAATCACCTTGTTCAGATTTTACGGTGTACCAACTTCCTGTAGATTTATAAACGATTCCTGTCATACTGCAAAGGTAAAATTTTGTTTCAAGTTAAAACTTGAAAATTTGAAGTTTTTATTATTATATCTCAATAAAAAATCTCCACAACTTTAATGATAAAGCTGTGGAGATTACTATTATAAAAAAAACCAATTTCAATTATGCATTCAATACTTTATCTTGGTGACCAATACTTTCCTGGTGAATAGCTTTGAACATTCTAAGAACAAACTCTTCAGAAAGTCCTTTTTTCTCTCCTTCAAGAATCATTTTTCCAAGAATTTCATTCCAACGTGTATTTTGTAAAACAGCAACGTTAGCGTCTTTTTTCACTTGACCAATTTCGTCAGCTACTTTCATTCTTTTTCCTAACAATTCTAACAAGTTAGCATCAAGAACATCAATATTCGCTCTTAATTTCGTCATTTTATTAGCGTACTCATCTGTATCACCACTTACTTTTCTTACTTTCAAATCTTTGAAAATCTGTTTCAAAGCGTCTGGAGTTACTTGTTGAGCTGCATCACTCCAAGCATTATCTGGATCAATATGCGTTTCAATGATCATCCCGTCATAATTCAAATCTAACGCTTCTTGCGTTACTTCAAGAATCATTTCACGGTTTCCTGTAATATGAGACGGGTCGATGATTAATGGTAAATCAGGGAATTTATTTTGCAATTCAATAGCAATTTGCCATTCTGGAATGTTTCTGTATTTTGTTTTTTCGTAAGTAGAGAACCCTCTGTGAATTACACCTAAGTTTTTAATACCTGCAGCATACAAACGCTCTACACCACCTAACCATAAAGCCATATCTGGATTTACTGGGTTTTTGATCAATACAATTTTATCGGTTCCTTTCAAGGTATCAGCAATTTCTTGAACCGCAAACGGATTTGCTGTTGTACGAGCTCCAACCCATAAAACATCAATATCATGTTCCAAAGCCAATTTACAGTGTGCCGCTGTAGCCACCTCAGTTCCCATTAACAAACCTGTTTCTGCTTTAGCTTTTTGCAACCATTTTAATCCAATTTCACCAACACCTTCAAATCCTCCTGGACGCGTTCTTGGTTTCCATATACCTGCTCTAAAAACACTAACATCTGAATCTTTCAATTCATGAGCAATTTTTAATACTTGATCTTCTGTTTCAGCACTACAAGGTCCTGCAATCACAAATGGATGAGTTAAATTAAATTCATTCAACCAATTTCTCATTTCTTTCTTGTTTTCCATCTTTTCTAATTGTTTATTTTATTATTTTTTTTTATGTGTTGTTCTTCGTTTTAATTCTTTTAAAAACGTTATTTCTTAACGTTCATTCCGTTCAAAATTTCTTTTATTTTATTGACACTTTCCATTTCGTCAAAAATGGCATTGTACTCATCTTGTATTAAAAAATCCTTAAACTGAGTCAAATTAGCAATATATCCTTCAAGAGCTTCTACTACTTCTAACTTGTTTTGTTTAAAAATTGGTGTCCACATTGCTGGTGAACTTTTGGCTAGACGCACTGTGCTTTCAAAACCAGAACCCGCCATATCAAAAATATCTTGTTCGTCTTTTTCTTTATTAATTACCGTTTTTCCTAGCATAAACGAACTAATATGCGACAAATGCGATACGTAAGCAATATGCTTATCATGCGACTTAGGATCCATATAGCGAATTCTCATTCCCATACTTTTGAACAAATCCAATGCTTTTTCTTGTAATTTAAAAGCAGTACGCTCAACCTCGCATATAATATTTGTTTTCCCATTGTACAAATTTGTTATTGCTGCAGATGGCCCTGAAAACTCTGTTCCTGCAATAGGATGCGTTGCAATAAAATTACGTCGTTTAGGATGTCCTGCTACTGCTTCGCATATTGGCGCTTTAGTAGACCCTACTTCAAAAACGATTGACTGATCCCCAATAGCATCCAATACTTTTGGCAAAAGCACCAAAGCCACATCTACAGGAACGGAAACAATTACAAAATCAGCATTTGACACTTCTTCTAACTGCGCCGCTTTGTCAATCACTCCTAAGTCTAATGCTTGTTTTACATGACTTTCATTACTATCAATACCATAAACAGTTGCTGATGGGTGCAAATTTTTAATATCTAATGCCATCGAGCCCCCTATTAATCCTATTCCTATTATGTAAATTTTCATTTAATTAAATCTATCAATTGCTTCTTGTACTTTTTCTTCTTTTACACATAATGCAAATCGAATATAGCCTTCTCCATTGCTTCCAAAAATGGTTCCTGGAGTTATAAAAATATGTTTTTCGTATAAAATCTTATCGATAAACGCTTCCGCTGAGGTTACTCCTTCAGGTAACTTTGCCCAAACAAATAGGCCAACTCCTTCTTTATACACTTTACAGTTTAACTTTTCAGCTAGTTGCTCCGTCAGGATTCTTCTTTTCGAATAAATAGCATTCATTTCTTCAAACCAACTTGCTTCACTATTTAATGCCGCGATTGCTCCTTTTTGAATCCCGAAGAACATTCCGCTGTCCATATTGCTTTTCACTTTTAAAATAGCATCAATGCAAGCTGCATTTCCTAACACCATTCCTACTCTCCAGCCTGCCATATTAAAAGTTTTACTCAAAGAATTTAGTTCTAATGCTACTTCCTTTGCTCCATCCACTTGCAACAAACTCATTGGTTTATCATTCAAAACAAAACTATACGGATTGTCATTGATCAATAATATTTGGTGTTTTTTGGCGAAAGCCACTAACTTTTCAAATAAAGCAATACTACCTCTAGCGCCTGTAGGCATGTGCGGATAACCAATCCACATAATTTTTACTTTTGATAAATCTAATTTTTCCAAAGCATCAAAGTCCGGTTCCCAATTTGTATTTTCTTTCAAATCATAATAAACAGGAACAGCACCCACTAAATTAGTCACCGATGTATACGTAGGATATCCAGGATTAGGGATTAAAACGTGATCACCTTCATTTAAGAAAGCAAGCGAAATATGCATAATCCCTTCTTTCGACCCCATCAAAGGCAAAACTTCGGTTGTTGCGTTAAGACTTACATTATAGTTGTTTTTATAAAAATCAACCATTCCGTTTCTCAATTCAGGCAAACCTTGATAGCTTTGATACTGGTGTGCATTCTCATCTTGCATGGCATGAACTACTGCGTCCACAACTGCTTGGGATGGCTTTAAATCAGGGCTTCCTATTCCCATATTGATAATAGGATTCCCCTCGGCAGCCAGTTGCCTTACTTCTCTCAACTTAGAGGAGAAATAATATTCTTCAATGACATCTAATCGTTTTGCTGTTGTAATCATTTTATTATTATTTCAGATGCGACAAATTGTATCGCTATAATTCTTTATTGTTTTGCTTTTTCAGACGCGATAAATCGCGTCTCTACGGTTTTGTATTTTTATATTCTCCTAAAACTTTAAAATATTCGGCCATTATTTCTAATAACGATTTTGCTTTTTGATAATCCTCGTATTTATCGAAAGTGACATCAACAAAAAACGAATATTTCCAAGGCATTTCAATTTTGGGCAACGATTGAATTTTGGTCAAATTCATTTTGCAATCACTCATTACATTTAACACGGCCGCTAGGCTTCCTCTTTTATGATCCAATTCGAATTTTATAGAGGCTCTATTGATATCGTCTTTTGGCACAAATGCATTTTCTTTTTTGATAATAACAAAACGAGTCATGTTATTTTTTATCGTTTGAATTCCTGGCGCCAGAATTTCTAAATCATACATAACCGAAGCCGCATTACTTGCAATTGCAGCAATACCTTTTAACTGTTTTTGTTGAATTCTACGAGCGGTTTCGGCCGTATCTTTGTCTTCAACCAGCTTAATGTTTGGGTATTTTTTTAAAAAATCCATACATTGCAACAAGGCCATCGGATGCGAATGCACCTCAACAATATCGGCTAAATCCTGTCCTTTTAACGCCATTAAATTTTGAGAAATATTCAAATAATGCTCTCCTATAATGTGTAAATTATTCTTGTCAATCAAGGCATAATTTGGAATAATAGGTCCTGCGATTGAATTCTCTATAGCCATTACTGCCTGATCTGACTTTCCAGACAATAGACTATCTACTAATTCTTCAAAAGAAAGACACTCGTCCACCACCACATTTTGCTCGTAATATTCTTGTGCCACCTGATGGTGAAAAGAACCTAATATTCCCTGAATTGCAATTTTCGCTTCCATTTATTCCAAAAAAAAAATCCTGATTTTCATCAGGATTGTATATTATTTTTATTTGTTTCTTTTACTTCAAATAACCATAGCACAATCCTTACTTCCTATAAAAGAAGAAATAAGTGTTGCTAAAATAAAAACGGTTATTAGTTGACATTTTGATGTTTTTTTTCAATGTTATCAATGCAAATGTATAAACATTATCCATACGAACCCCTAAAAAATTAGGTTTTTATCTAACAAAAAAAGAATTCTTTGTTAAAGCTACTTTTGATTATCATATACTTAAAAAAAGAGGTTTAAAATCACCCCATTTTAAACAATTGCAAATCAACTTTACAGCTAATTAGAAAACAATGAAGCTTTATCGCGCTAATTTCACCGAAAGCCAATCTTTTCCTTCGGAAATTCGCGTGATTAACATCGCCGATACCACATCGCCATTAGCATTTAACAATGTAGCCATTGGATCTACTAATGTACCCACAATCATAGCTGCAGGTAATGCTTGTTCCATTGGGAAACCATAAATAGTAATAGCAAGAATCTCGCCTATGTACCCACCATTAGGAATTCCACCTTCTACGACTGACACTACAATTGTTATCCCTAGAGCGAGTAGCAAAGCATGCGGTTCTGTAAAATCCTTGCCAAACATAGCAAAAATCACTGCGATCTTTATAATTGAGGACATACTCGACCCGTCTTTATGCAAAGGCGCACCTAGCGGAATTGCTATATTACGAATATGAGACGGTACATTCATTTTCTCTGCAGCTTCTAGATTAGCCGGAATTGTTGCAATACTACTACAAGTTCCTAAAGCGGTTAATGCTGGCGCAATATTATTACCCCAAAAAACCTTCAGTCCTAATTTACCACCCGAAAGAAATGCGTACAAACTAAAAAACACAACAAAATAAAAAGCACATACTGCATAATACAATCCTAAAGGCTTGGCATAAGCCCCAAATAATTGTGGCCCAAAGATCCCAACCTGATAGGCAAAATAGGCGCCTAAACCTACCGGAGCGGTTTTCATGATAATATGCAACAACTGTTTCATAACCTCATTTCCTGAATTTAAGAAAACTCTAAAACCTTCGCCTTTTTCTCCTGAACGCAAACTGGCAAAGCCAATTAAAAAAGAAAATATAATTAACGCCAACATACTTTTTCTAGAAAGCAACTCATAAAAATCATTGGCGGTAAGCAATTGAGTAATTTGAGAGCCTCCGCTAGTGGTTTGCATACTTTCTAATGGAATTTTAGAAATGATAATATCTTGATGAATAGGAAAAAGCAAAACACCCACCATCATAATTATAGCCGAAATAATAACCGTGCTTAAAAAAACTCCAATAACAATTACAAATAATTTCCCTAATTTGTCTGACTTCTCTAAACTCGCGATAGACGATGCGATTGTAAAGAAAATCAACGGAATAATTGCAGTAAAAAGCAAATTCAAGAAGATATCACCCAACGGTTTAATCAACTCCACCTCTTTCCCAAAAACCAATCCCAATACACTTCCTGCGGTGATGCCGCATAATAACCATATAATACCGCTATAGGTTTTAAACAAACTCTTTGTTTCTTCCATTTTTAGTTTTGCTTTTTATAATTTTTTATAAATATATCAATCTATTTAACAAATACCAATCAGAACAATAATTTAAGACAAAATAACAATCTGCTTTTGATATTGTTTAATAAAATCCATAAATCAATCTTTTCTTTTTACTTTTGCCACAAATAAAACATCATGTCAATAGCAGTAAATAATATTTCTAAAAGTTATGGTGCTCAAAAAGCATTGGATAACATTTCATTTTCTATTAACAAAGGAGAAATAGTAGGTTTTCTAGGTCCCAATGGTGCTGGAAAATCAACTTTGATGAAAATATTAACCACTTACCTTCATGCAGATGGAGGTACAGCTCAAGTAAACGGACATGATGTAAGCACCAATCAAAAAGCGGTTCAATTATCTATTGGGTATTTACCAGAACACAATCCGTTGTATCTTGATTTATACGTGAGAGAATATCTGGCTTTTAATGCTGATGTTTATAAAGTTGCTACATCTAGAATTGAAGAAGTAATTAAACTTACTGGACTAACGACCGAAAGTCATAAAAAAATAGGGCAATTGTCCAAAGGATATCGTCAACGTGTAGGCCTTGCCAATGCGTTACTACACAATCCAGATGTATTGATTCTTGATGAGCCAACCACTGGTTTAGACCCCAATCAATTAATCGAAATTCGTAATGTGATTAAAAACGTAGGTAAAGACAAAACGGTTTTTCTATCTACGCATATTATGCAAGAGGTTGAAGCCATTTGCGACCGAGTAATTATCATCAATAATGGTAAAATTGTAGCTGATAAAAAATTAGACAACTTAATTTCTGAAGACAAACAGCAAGTAATCGAAGTAGAATTTGATTATAAAATTGAAGAACAAGTCATTGCTAAAATCGAAAACTTAGCTTCCTATAAAAATACGCACGACATGATTTGGGAATTGACTTTTAAAACCGACAAAGACATGCGTCCTGCTGTATTTGATTTTGCTACAGCAAATGGTTTAAAAACATTACAACTCAACCAAAAAAATAAAAATCTAGAAGCTATTTTTAGAGAAATCACAAAATAAATTCGGATCCGTTTTACACAAAAGCATCGCTTCTACACAAGAGGCGATGCTTTTTTTTTATATCCAAATCTTTACTAAAAATGCAAGACAATTAAACATCTGCAATATAAAACTGCAACTGTGGGGTAACAAAAACTAGGCTTTGTTGATATAGTATTGAAAACCTTAAAAAAAGAAACAAAATGAAAACCTTAAAACTATTACAATTCTTATTCTTAGCTACTGTTTTATTTTCGTGCTCTGCAACTGATCCAGCTCCGGCCCAAAATGCATTTGCAATAGGCGCAACCACTTTCTACACCCCACACGCGTACTTATTTTACGGCAACAGCCCATCCTATCGAGATGGCTTCATGATTGCATTAACTAATGCGCCCGTGGTTCAAGACAACACCAATGGAGCCGCACCAGCTATAACCATGACACAAGGCGCCGTTTTATTTGTACGCAACAGTACCAACAATTTCCCAACAGAGCAGCAGGTAATTATATCAAACGCGACCTACATACTTGATAAAAACAATGCAGCAATATTTACAAACGTTACGGCATCTACTAACACTTTTGTTAATAACGGCCTTACGTATGGACAGCCAGATTCCGCTTCCGCAAATAACCACAGCATCGAAAACACAGGGAACGGAACCATAACTATCAATTTCATCACTATAGACTACCTGGCCCGTACTGGAACAATTGATTGTAATTACGAATTAATAGATGACGACGGAATCACCGTTACCGGAAACTATGCGGGAACCTTTGAGATTCGCAACGGCTCATAAAAAATCAACAACCATTATTTACAAAAAAAGCATCGTTTCTAATCCAGAAACGATGCTTTTTTATAACAGTTAAAATCTGTTTTTATGATTTAGGCAAAGGTGCACCTACAGCAATATCACAACGATGTCCATCCTTTCCATGAGGCGGATTCATACCTTCGGGAGTTTCACCGTCGGCAGAACTAGTGGACAACAATTTAGGCAAGGCTTGCGGCACAGTAACCTGTTGCGTAATTTCACCTGTGTTTGCAGTGGTTGTTGCTACAGCGGCTTTCGAGCTCAAAGGCGCACCTACAGCAATATCACAACGGTGGTTTTTTTCGCCATGTGGCGGATTCATTCCTTTGGCTGTTACTGTTTTTACTGTGGTAGGTTGTGTAGTAGTTACCATTTGCGGACTAGACTGTACATTTACAGCCTGCGTAGGAGCAGCTCCGTTTGCAGGCGAATTCAAAGGTGCACCTACAGCAATGTCACATCTATGATTGGGTTGTCCATGTGCCGGATTAATCCCTGCAGCCACAGAGGGGTTTGACCCCACATTATTTTCCTTAAATAAATTATGATTCCCAGCAGGCGCAGCCGGTGTTTGAGCTTGAATTCCTGTAGCTGCTTGCTGCGTAAAAGGCACGATCACTCTTGGGTCGGGTTGTGCAGTTTCTTCGTTTTTACAAGAAGTAAACAAGAAAGATGATGCTATTAAAGTAAAATAAATATATTTCATGAGATCGTTTTTATAATAATCCCAAATATAAGCCTTTAATAGGAACTACCCAAAAGCATTAAAAAGAGAAAAACATTTGCTATCTTAAACCTGTTACATTGTCTTTATTATTTCTTGCATCTCTTGAATTACTAGATCAATATCACTTTCGGCAGTTCTGTAATTTACAAATGAAGCACGGATTCCTTTTCGTCCCATGTACATAGTTGGTGTCATGAATACTTTTCCTGAATCATTCAATTTAGCTAAAAACAAATACACTTTTTCTTGGTTTTGGTCTCCCGCCAAAGCAAAACAAACGTTATTCAAGCGTGTTGGTGCTAGTAATTCAAAATGCACATTTTGAACAATAAAAGCATCAAACAACAACGCCATGGCCACACTATTCTCGATAATATCTTGATATCCTTGCTTGCCATACGCAACTAAACTGAACCAAGCTGGCAATGCTTTTAAACGACGAGAATTTTCGGGTAAAAAATTCAGGTAGCTAAAATTCTCTAACGGATCACCTAAATAAGGTGCATTAGAATTTTGAAACGTTTCGCATTGCAGGTTTTTATGTTGTTCATCTACCAAGTAAAAAGCACTTTCATAAGGTACATTCAGCCATTTATGACAATCAATCGTAATTGAATCTGACGCTTCCCAGCCATCAACTAAATATTTATATTTAGGAGAGCATACCGCGAAACCTCCAAAAGCAGCATCCACATGCCACCAAAAATTATATTTGGTTTTCAGCTTTGAAATAGCTTTGAAATCATCAAAATCGGCTGTATTTACCGTTCCCGCACTTGATATCAATATAAAAGGATTTCCATTTAAGCTTTGGATATTTTTTTCTAAGTCGGCAATATCAATTGCTTCCCTATTCCCTTCAATCGTTTTTATTTTGGTAAAATTCTGACTCCCTATTCCCAACATCGACAAACATTTTACCGACGAAGAATGTGGCGTTGCAGCAAGTACTCTAACCGGTTCTGTGAGTCCATCTTTAGCAAAATCCTTTCCGAGTTGTTTTCCAAACCACTGTCTAGCAACTGCCAAGCATGTGAAATTTGACATCGTAGCTCCTGTTACAAAGCCGCCTAAAAAAGTTTTTGGTAAGTCTAATAATTGCAAAAGTAAATTAATACTTTCAAGTTCGATTAAAGCCGAAACGCCGCCTTGCGTGTTTTGATCATAGATCGTCGTTAACCAATCTCCCACAATAGAAGCTGGCGTGGCGCCACCAGTCACAAATCCCCAATACCTAGGCCCCGTTTGGGACACCATTAAAGGTGCTAATCTTTCGTTGAATTCGTCTAAAGCAGCTAATGTTCCCAACCCCAAATCATTAAGCCCTCTATCAGTGGAAATTGTATTTTTATTCGAAGTTGCTATCGCATCAACAGCACTTAAAAAGTCCAAACTTTGCAGTTTTACATTTTCAAGAATGTTTTTGATTTCATTTAAATCTTGCTGAAGAATTGGATTCATTATATTCGAAATTAAAAAATTTTACAAACCCGAATGTAATGAATTATCTCTAGCTACTGAGGCAAAATTAGCAATAACTTATCCTTACCTTTTCATAGAAAAATGACCTTTAAACACTTTACCACTAGCTCTTGTTACCACAAACCAATAATCTGTAGCGGGGAGTTGATGTCCGTTGAAGGTACCATCCCAAGAAGAGGTAGCATTTAATTGCTTGATAAATTTTCCGTATCGATCAAATATTTTAATGTCAATAGTTGGCTCTGTTTCCGAAAACTTAATAGCCCAAGTATCATTGTACCCATCGGCATTTGGAGTGAAGTATTTTGGGTAATTCAAAATAAAAACTTCTTGATTTACAATTCCGCACTCATTATTATCTTTAACATAAACGATATAATCACCGCTTAATAATCCGGTAAAGGTATTGCTGTCTTGATAATTGATTCCGTCAATTGAATATTTATAATCTCCCTGACTAGGATCTGCAACCGTAACTACAATTACATTATCAGTATCCGTCCAATCTTGAATTTCAACTTTTGCTATTGTAGCTACATTCGATGCAAATACTTTAAAGTTTTTAGTTGACGAACAAGTAGTACTACCGTGACCCTGACTTATTGTAACCGAATACGATCCTACAGTTTGAATTACTATAGACGAAGAAGTTTCGCCTGTTGACCACAAATAGCTATCAAAACCAGAACCTGCATCCACAGTAACACTACTGCTTTCGCATAAAACCACATTATCCTTAATGGCGATAACTGGATTACTTACTACTGACAAACTCAGCTTCGCAACTTGATAACATTTATCATTAGAATCAATCCTCACAAAAACATCCGTATTTCCTAAGGGCACATTGTAAGTTGAATACAAAGTTATTTGTGCTGATAGATCTTGATTTTCAGCTCCTGACAACGAGCTATAATAACTTAAAACACAGCTAGCACAAGGTGTTATTTGCGAATTATAAGTGCTTAAATCGACAAGCTCTTTACCATCACTTAACGCATCACAAAGAATATCGTTAACATCATTTAGCGGAACAGCTGGAGCTACAATCGAAACTGCAACAGCCACTCTATTGACACTTTCACAACCATTTACTGTTTGGGACGCATAATACGTCAGTCCATTTAAAAGTGCTGTAGTTACAGGCAAGACAATTCCATTTGCGGAAGCATCATACCAAATTACATTGGTTCCTGTAACAATTAAGTTGGCAATAGTTGGTTTTTGAGTAGTGCAAAAATCTTGCAAAGCAACTGCTGTGGGAGCAGGAGTGTTTTGAACAGCAATCACAACTGGAATGCGCAAACTCTCGCAACTAGTCACCGATTGCGAAGCATAATACGTTCCCGTTTGCACTACTGTACTTCCGGCTAACAGATTGCCATTTGCAGCAGCATCATACCATTTAATAGCAGTTCCCGTTATTGCAAGATCATTTAAAGAAGCGTTTTGTTGCACACAAAATTGCTGCGGACTCGTTGCCACCGGAAGAGGCTCTGTATTAATAAATCCTATTATTTTGACTGAATTTGCGACAAGCGAAACACAACCCAAAGCATTTTTAATTAAAACAGCGTAAGTTCCTGCACTCAAGCCATTTATTGAATTGGAAGCAACCCAAGTAGTTCCATTATCATAACTATATAATGGGGCACTATCAGAAACAGTAATTGTTCCTGTCGCCATAAAACAATCTGGTTGTGTGACAACCACTGACGGCGTTGGCGGATATCCCGGCGGAACAAAAATTTCTACAGCAACAGCAGGCGTTTCGCAAGCGTAGCTATTTCTAGATTTTAAATTATAGGTATCCGCGACTAATCCAGTTTTAGCATTCACCGTAGACCATGTTGCGCCATTATCAAAACTATATTCTGCATCCACATTAGTAAACGTAATTGTCCCCAACGGATCTACACAAATAACGGGTTGAATAGCCATAAATGTTACCGTTCCAGCATTTGGAACAACCGTGTCAATGTGCACTAGTTGAGCAGCCGAAACACAACCAGTTGCGCTTTTGGCAGTAACCGAATAATCGCCACCAGCTAGGCCGGAAAAAACGGCATTAGACTGATACGTACTTCCATTGATACTATAGGTACAATTCGCTGGACTATCAACCGTAATCTTTCCTGACGGCAGCGCGCAACTCGGCTGCACAGTTGTCACTGAGGGACGCAAAGGACTCGCCGCAACAGTAATCGCTAAATTATTTGAGCTTACTCGACAAGAGGCAGATGCAATATTTGTACGTTGCGCGGTAGTCATTCGATATAAATAACTGCCCGCACTATTAGAAACCGCATTATAAATTAAGGAAGTTGCACCTGTGACATCTGTCCATGTTGTGCCGTTATCTTGGCTAACTTGCCATTGATAAGCGGGATCTGAGTAAACCGATGTTCCCAGATTACCCGTTAAAGTATATGTAGCAGCATCATTATCACAAATAGATAGACTTGTACTGCTGTTGTTTTGTACCATAGCCGAAACTATTGGTCCACAAGCTCTAAACGTAATATCATCTAGTGCTAAGTCATTACCTGGTGCGGCGCCTACGGCATTATTCAGCATGGTAATTACCACTTCTGACTCAGTTCCAGTTGTAAAATAAAAACCAGCTTGCTTCCAAGTACCAGACGAAGTTACCGCAAGCGAGCCTGTATTATAAGTTCCAAGAACGGTGCCTGATGTAGTACTTACAGTAAAAGTCACATTGGGATTAGGCGAAGTAAACGTCATCACATTCATCAACCAAGCCGAGAATTCATAGGTAGTACCCGGACATAAATTAGTTACTGTTTTAGTATAAAAAATTCCGGCTGTAGCCAAGGTTGAAGCATTAACCACCATCATATATCCGTTGGTGTTTCCGGTGTGGTCTGTAATAATGTGCCAAGCGTTATCTCTTAAACCAGTGGTTGTGTTAACGATAGTGTAATACCCTTCATCTAACTTCCCAGAAGCTGAATACGTATAAGCTGTAATGGCCGATCCTAGTGCACCGCCGCGCCCCGTTCCCGAGCCAAAATCAATATTGACTACTGCATCTCCTAAACTACCCGTACACAATTGCGCGCGCAAATGAGAGGTCAAAAAAAGTGTAATTACAACTACAAAAAGGAGTCTCTGTTTCAAAACGTATTAATTTTAGAGTAATAATACATTTTTGACTACTATTTTTGTAAAAAACTCAGCGAATCCCCGATACTATTCAGCGAATCGCCTTTTTCGCTGTTCGAAAAACAAGATTAATGAAAAAGCCTCTTTTGCTTTGAAACAAAAGAGGCCTATTATATAGAAACGAATTAATAAACAGCTCCGTCATATTGTTGCTAAACCCTTAAAAAAGTGCACTTGCAATTTGTCTAATATTCTCTGATTTCCCCATTGAATAATAATGCAATACCGGAACTCCCGCAGCTTTCAACTCTAATGATTGTTGAATTGCCCATTCGATACCTACTTGTTTCACATCAGCATTTGTTTTACATTTATCAACAGCATCAATCAAATCTTCTGGTAAATCAATACGGAAAATTTGTGGCAATATCTGTAAATGCCTTTGCACTGCTAGTGGTTTGATTCCTGGAATAATAGGAACTGTGATTCCCATTTCTCTTGCTTTGGCTACAAATTCAAAATATTTACTGTTATCAAAAAACATTTGAGTAACCACATAATCTGCTCCGCCATCTACTTTTTCTTTCAATCTTTTTAAATCAGAAATCAAAGAAGGAGATTCTAAATGCTTTTCAGGATAACCTGCCACACCTACACAAAAATCAGCTTTATTATCAATATGCATTACATCATGCAAGTACTTCCCTTCATTCAACAACTTTATTTGTTGCACCAAATCAACCGCATAATTATTTCCACCTGGTTTTGGCACAAAAGATTGTTCGTCTTTCATCGCATCACCACGCAAAGCCATCACATTATTGATTCCTAAATAATGACAATCGACTAATAAATACTCTGTTTCCTCTTTGGTAAAACCACCACACAATACATGCGGAACCGTATCTACGTTGTATTTGTGTTTAATTGAAGCACAAATCCCCAAAGTACCAGGACGCATTCTAGTTAGTTTTTTATCTAATAAACCATTGCCTTTATCCACATAAATAAACTCCTCGCGTGAAGTAGTTACATCAATAAATGGTGGTTTGAACTCCATCAATGGATCAATATTATCATACAATTCCTGAATCCCTTTTCCTTTTTGAGGCGGTATAATTTCAAATGAGAATAATGTTTTCCCGTTTGCTGCTTCTATATGTTCTGTTACTTTCATTTTATTTTTGTTTCAGGTTTAAAGTTTAAAGTTTAAAGTTCTCTTGAGCAACTTGAAACTTTAAACTTTAAACAACTTTTCTAGTCTGCTATATTAGGACTCAGCCATTTTGTTGCCATGTCAGTAGAAATGCTTCTACGTTTAGCATAATCAATCACTTGATCTTCTTTTATTTTTCCGAGTCCAAAATATTTACTTTGTGGATTCCCAAAATAATATCCTGAAACTGATGATGCTGGCCACATCGCCATGCTCTCTGTCAAGGTTACTCCTATTTCCTTTTCGACATTTAGTAATTTCCAAATTGTTGGTTTTTCTAAATGGTCAGGACAAGCAGGATATCCTGGCGCAGGGCGAATTCCTTTGTACTCTTCAGCAATCATAGCCTCGGTACTCATGTTCTCATCTGATGCGTATCCCCAAACTTCTTTACGAACTTTCTCATGTAAATATTCAGCGAAAGCTTCTGCAAAACGATCCGCTAGTGCTTTAACCATAATCGAATTATAATCGTCTAAATCTTTTTCAAATTCAGCCGCCCATTCATCCACACCAAAACCAGTGGTGACACAAAAAGCACCCATATAATCCACCTTTCCATTGTCTTTTGGAGCAATAAAATCAGACAAGGCAATATTTGGCGCTCCTTTAGTTTTTTGGGATTGTTGACGCAAAGTCAAGAACGTTTGTAATGGTTTTCCGTTTTCGTCCGTTAATTCAATATCATCATCGTTGATTTGATTCGCAGCAAAGATTCCGTAGATTCCTTTGGCAGTCAGTTTCTTTTCTTTCAAAATAACGGCTAACATTTCCTGTGCATCCGCAAAAACCGAAGTCGCTTGCTCCCCCACTACTTCATCCGTTAAAATTGCTGGATATTTCCCGAACAATTCCCAGGTTCTAAAAAACGGTGTCCAGTCAATATAGGGAACCAAAACATCCAACTCTACTTCTATAACTTGCTCCCCTATTACATTTGGTTTCACAGGAGTAAAATTATCCCAGTCTAGCTGTAATTTATTTTTACGAGCCTGCTCAATGGTCAAGAAATTTTTGTCGCGCGAACGGTTCAAAAACGTTTCTCTAAACGCATCATATTCTGCTCTAATATCACTTGCATATAATTTTTTATCCTTGTTCAACAAACTTCCAGCCACTGTTACGGCTCTCGAAGCATCATTAACATGAATTACAGTTTCTCTATATTGAGGTGCAATTTTAACGGCAGTATGCGCCCGCGATGTTGTTGCACCACCTATCATTACTGGAATTTTCATTCCTTTCTTATCTAATTCCTTAGCGAGATAAACCATTTCATCTAGTGAAGGCGTAATCAAACCACTTAACCCAATAATATCTACATTGTGTTCTATAGCAGCTGCAATAATTTTTTCGGGAGGCACCATAACACCAAGATCTACAATCTCATAATTGTTACAGGCCAATACCACCGAAACAATATTTTTACCAATATCGTGTACATCTCCTTTTACGGTTGCCATCAAGATTTTTCCCGCCCCCCTAGCCCCCGGAGGGGGAGCAGTTAGAGCGGAATTTATTTTGCTTAAAACTTTATCCATATCAAACAAGACTTCGTCGTTTGAAAAACGAATCACTTGATATCCTTCTGCATTCAACCAAGCTGTCCTTTGAGCATCACTTGATTGATTTTCTGGCAACTGATGAATTAATCCATCAACTTCAACAATTACATTTTCTTTTAAGCATACAAAATCAGCTATATAATCTCCAATAATATGTTGTCTTCTAAATTTATAATTTTCTAATTGTTTACCACTCAACTCCTGCCATAACCTCTTTTCAGCATCTGTTGGTTGATTGCGCATTTTTTTAGCATGCTCTTTTAACAAACTATAATTTGCTCTATTTGCAGTTTCCCAATGTTTCGAATCTTTCACTCCCCCTTTGGGGGCTGGGGGGCGTTTACCAGCTTCAATAAAAGGCAACAGATACGCTACCGCTTTTTTCATTACACGTGCCGATTTTACCACTTGCGGCAAAAACATTTTCCCTGAACCAAATAAATCTCCAACTACATTCATTCCAGTCATCAAGTTAATTTCGATAACTTCGATAGGTTTTGTAGCCGCGAGTCTGGCTTCTTCAATATCTAAAAGAATAAATTCATCAACTCCTTTTACTAATGAGTGCGTTAATCGTTCCTGAATTGTTCCCGAGCGCCATTCTTGGATTGCCTTTTCATTACTCTTTACATCTCCTTTTACATTTTCAGCAAAATCCAATAGTCTTTCAGTAGCATCGTCTCTTCTATTCAGAATTACATCTTCAACGCGTTCCAACAAATCTTTTGGGATATCATCATAAATGGTCAACATCTCTGGATTTACGATTCCCATCGTCATTCCGTTTTGAATGGCATGATACAAGAAAACCGAGTGCATCGCTTCCCTAACCGTATCATTTCCTCTAAACGAAAACGACACATTGCTTACTCCGCCACTAATATGTGCATGAGGTAAATTTTCACGAACCCATTTTGTTCCTCTAAAGAAATCCAACGCATTCAAGCGATGTTCTTCCATCCCAGTTGCAACTGGAAATATATTCAAATCGAAAATAATATCCTGAGGAGGAAAACCAACTTTATTTACCAAAATATCATACGAACGCTGGCAAATTTCAACTCTACGGTCATAATTATCAGCCTGTCCTGTTTCGTCAAAAGCCATGATAATTGCAGCTGCTCCATAACGCTTAATCAATTTAGCATGATGGATAAACTGCTCTTCTCCTTCTTTTAACGAAATCGAATTTACCACACTTTTCCCTTGTACTACTTTCAATCCTGCTTCGATAATATCCCATTTCGAACTGTCAATCATAATAGGCACACGCGAAATATCAGGCTCAGCAGCAATTAAATTCAGGAATTTTGTCATAGCATATTCGCCATCCAGCATCCCCTCATCCATATTGATATCGATGATTTGTGCGCCACCTTCCACTTGCTCCTTTGCGATACTCAGTGCCTCTTCGTATTTTTCTTCCTTGATTAATCTCAAGAATTTTCTAGAACCCGTCACGTTGGTACGTTCCCCAATATTCACAAATACGCTATCTGGCGTAATGATTAAAGGCTCTAATCCCGCTAATACCAAGTTTCTTCTAGTTTCTACTGCTGCCATTTTTATTTTTTATTTGTCCTCCAAGTTTTCCAAAACCTTGTAGGTATCTCTTTTTAATTTGTATTATTTTGGGCGTGTCCCTCCGTAAAAACTACGGGTCGGGCTATACACTGCAAGTCCTCGCACTTCCTACGTCAGGCTGTGGGCTTTCCGCTGCTATCCCTCACGCAACTCTCCAATTGTTACTCCTTTAAAATAACATTGATTTTTCTATTCTCTATGCGGGCACGGATTGCAAATCCGCGCTATCTGCTACTGAAAAATAAAATGGCTTTAGCCAAATTCATTTTTTTGGCTAAAGCCATTTTCACATTCATTCCTTATTCTCCAGCTAAAGCTGGAGTCAATTAAAAAAAAAAATTGATAAACGAAGGAAGAATCTCGTACCACGCTTAATCACTTATCAAAATCGACAATTGCCCGCTCTCAATATTTTAACTCATTCTGCAATCCTGCAAGGTTTTCAAAACCTTGTAGGTTTGTTTACTAATTCAACTTCATTTGCTAGCGCGAGCGTGCTACTCTTGCCTATATCAAATTATTTTACTGTTTTTCTTTGTCTTTGCTTGCTGGCACGAACGGGACGCCCGCGCTAGCTTTATAAATCTTATGTTAGACGCGATAAATCGCGTCTCTACGTTACATTGTTGCTGTTGATACTCTTGGTTTATAATCTTTGGCGATATCAGCAATTAATCTAATGTGTTCTGGGGTTGTACCACAACATCCACCTATGATATTTACTAAATTATCGTCGAGATATGTTTTTATTTGTGATTGCATTTCTGCTGGGGTTTCGTCGTATTCTCCAAAGGCATTGGGTAATCCTGCATTAGGATGCGCCGATACATTGAATGAAGTGTTTTGTGACAATGTTTGTAAGTACGGTTTCAACAAATCGGCTCCTAGAGCACAATTGAATCCTACACTCAACAACGGAATGTGCGAAACTGAAACTAAGAACGCTTCTACCGTTTGCCCAGAAAGTGTTCTTCCTGAAGCATCTGTAATTGTTCCCGAAACCATGATAGGAATATCAATATTACGTTCGTCTTTTACTTCTTCGATGGCAAAAAGTGCTGCTTTGGCATTTAGTGTATCAAAAATAGTTTCAACTAGTAATAAATCACTTCCTCCGTCAATTAATGCTTCTACTTGTTGCTTGTAAGCAATGCGCAAATCATCAAAAGTTACTGCTCTATATCCCGGATCATTTACATCTGGTGACATACTTGCTGTACGGTTTGTTGGTCCTATTGAACCAGCTACAAAACGAGGTTTGTCTGGGTTTTTAGCCGTCCATTCATCGGCTACTTCGCGGGCTAGTTTAGCCGACTCATAATTCAATTCGTATACATATTCTTCTAGGAAATAATCGGCCATTCCGATGGTGGTTCCTGAGAAAGTATTAGTTTCGACGATATCGGCTCCAGCCTCAAAATAAGCGGCGTGTACCGCTTTTATCGCTTGTGGCTGTGTGAGTGATAGTAAATCGTTATTTCCTTTTAGAGAATGTGGAAAATCTTTGAAACGCTCCCCTCTAAAATCTTCTTCGGAGAAATTGTAACGTTGCAACATCGTTCCCATGGCTCCATCGAGAATGAGTATGTTTTTTTTAATGGCTTCGTGAATGCTTGACATAACTTTTTATTTCTTGTAAATCACAATATGAATTGAGATCTATACTTTTGATTATTAATTCCAAAAGTTCACTATTGTTTGTCTTTAGCCCCGATTGCAGTGGAAATCCTTTTTATTTTTTCTTTAAAAATAAAAAGATTGTAACGCAAAGCGGGAGGGATCATGGCAAAAAAACACCAATCATCTGCTCTAAAAAAAAATATCGATATGTTGTCAAGAAAAGGTTTGAGAAATACTATGGAAGTATTCTTGTGTTATCTATCTTAGATACTGAATTCAGTATAAAGTAGAATGTAGCACCTTCTTTAAAGATAAAGGGTTGCTAAGGTTTCATCGGGTCTTTCCCTCCGCCTTTCGTGATAACTTTCAATAAATATAGGAACACTGCAAAGAAAAGACAAAGCGCTAATACTCGCAAGTATTAGCGCTTAATTTTTTAACTACTATAGGTGAATTTGTTAAACTATTGCTTTAACAACAGCTTTTGGCGCTTCTTTACGAGTTCCATCAAATCCGTCAACTCCTGAAACTGTAGTATATTTCAACACATAACGTTTCCCTGGATTGATGATTTGGTAGGCCGCTTGACACATTAATGTCGCTTCGTGGAAACCGCAAAGGATCAATTTTAATTTACCTGGATAGGTATTCACATCTCCAATGGCAAAAATTCCCGGAATATTCGTTTGGTAATCTAAAGCGTTGTTTACTTTGATAGCGTTTTTTTCTATTTCTAATCCCCAGTTTCCTATAGGACCTAATTTTGGTGTAAGACCAAAAAGCGGAATAAAATAATCCGTGTCAATTGTGCGATTAGCTCCGTTTTCCTCGATTACAATCGATTCAATATGCTCGGCTCCGTTTAATCCCACTACCTCAGCTGGTGTGATCATGCGAATTTTTCCAGCATCTTTTAGTTCTTGCACTTTCTCTACAGAATCTAAAGCACCACGGAATTCGTTACGACGGTGAATCAATGTCACCTCTGAAGCTACATCCGTCAAGAAAATACTCCAGTCAAGGGCTGAATCTCCTCCTCCGGCAATCACTACTCTCTTATCTCTAAACTCTTCTGGGTCTTTAATAAAGTATTTAATTCCTTTATTTTCATAGAAAGCAATACCGTCGATTAATGGTTTTCTAGGTTCGAAACTTCCTAACCCTCCAGCAATAGCAATTACCTTGGCGTGGAACTTTGTTCCCTCATTTGAAGTCACAATAAAACTTCCGTCTTCTTGTTTTTCAATCGTTTCAGCACGTTCTCCAAGTGTAAATCCTGGTTCGAATTGCTTGATTTGTTCCATTAAATTATCTACTAAATCTCCTGCTAATACTTCAGGAAAACCTGGAATATCATAGATCGGTTTTTTAGGATATAACTCTGATAACTGCCCACCTGCTTGCGGTAAAGCATCTAATATATGGCATTTTAATTTTAATAATCCTGCTTCAAAAACGGCAAATAAACCAGTTGGTCCGGCTCCTATTATAAGGATATCTGTTTCAATCATGTTCAATACTTTTATTCCTCCCCCTGCCTCCTCTAATCCCGATAGCTATCAGGAAGAGGAGACTGGGTAGAGTTTCTTTTGTTATACTTATTCTTACTTACTATTCTTTCCACAAAGAAACGACTGAATGTTTCAAAAATAAATGATAAATATCATTCAAAACTACCCCTATTCTCTTTGTTCTTTATTCTATTCTTTATTTTTCAACGAAGCTGTGATCTCATTCATCTTTTGGACTTTCTCCTCGAAATCTCCTTTTAAAGTTTTGCGATATTCGTTAAGATTTTCGACCATTTTATTAATATCCTCAGGAATCACTTCTTCGAAGAACTCTCGTAACCTTTTGGCTGTTGTGGGTGACTTTCCATTGGTCGAAATGGCAATTTTCACATTTCCTTTGGTTACGATACCACCCAAATAATAATCACATAAATCCGGTGTATCAGCAATATTACAAATTAGATATCGCTCTCTTGCTAAATCGTACACTCTTTTATTGACTTTCAAATCATCGGTACAAGCAATTACCATGTGTCGTTTGCGTAGCATCCAGCGATTGAATTTCTTCTCCGTCAAAATAACCGACTTATGACTATTTGCCAAAGTTACCAATTCTGGTAGAAAATGTGGCGCTACCACCTCAACATTTGCATTGGGACTTGACTTCAATAAAAAACTTAATTTTTCTAATCCTACATTTCCTCCACCTACGATCAATACTTGCATATTGTGCAGTTTTAAAAACACGGGATACAACTCATTCCTTTCCATAAACCAATAGTTTGTTGTGACTGGATTTTAACTCTTTGTAAAATCCTTTCCTTTTTTTACTATCGCCTACTACCGCTCCAATTACAATAATGGCTGGCGAACTTAACTGCTGATCAGCAACTACTTTTTGAATGTTGTTGATCGTTCCAATTCCGATTTTTTCTTCGGGAGTAGTTCCGTTTTGTATGATCGCAACGGCAGTTTCTCCTTTGGATTCCGATTGAAAAATAGCAACAATTTCTTCTAATTTACTCATTCCCATCAGTACGACAACCGTAGCTGATGATTGTGCTGCAAGGCTAACATCTGTTGATAATTGACGGCTCGAAGTGGTTCCGGTTATTACCCAAAAACTCTCTGAGACTCCTCTTTTTGTCAACGGAATACCTTGATAAGCTGGAACTGCAATAGCCGATGAAATTCCAGGAACAACAAATGTAGGAATTCCAAAGCTTTCTACATAGTCTATTTCTTCACTTCCTCGTCCGAAACTAAACCACTATGGACTGAAAGTCCATAGATTTGGTTAGCAGACTTAAAGTCTGCACGGTTGCTAGTCTTCAAT
>NZ_JACRUK010000027.1:10054-48825 GCF_014305155.1 Flavobacterium muglaense | reverse complement strand
AGCTAAATATTCTAAACAAGTTAAATCTGTTTTGAAAGTGTCAAAAAAATCGATAATACTTTCTCCTTTGAATGATTTCATAATAAAATTCTTTCACGAAAGATAAGAATTTATCTTTACACCTCTATAAATCTTTATGAACTGGATTGATTATATCGTAGTCGTTGTTTACCTAATTGCCTTTCTAGGTTTAGGAGTGTTTTTTAAAGAGAACAAGGACGGAAAAGATTATTTTTTGGGTGGTAAAGATATGGGGTGGTTTCCATTGAGTTTATCCGCTATGGCGACCCAACTCTCTGCGATCAGTTTTATTTCGGCTCCTGCTTTTGTTGGATTAGCTCAGGGCGGCGGGATGAAGTGGTTGACCTTTGAGTTGGCGGTGCCATTGGCTATGATCGGAATTATGTTGATCATTGTTCCGCCATTGTATAGGGCTAATATTGTGAGTATTTATGAATTTGTCGAAAGGCGTTTTTCATCTTCTACTCGTATTGTATTGAGTGTTGTTTTTCAAATCAGTCGCTCGCTATCTACGGGTGTGGGTGTGTACACCATTGCAATTATTTTACAATCAGTCTTGAGTATTAGTTTTCACTGGACCATTCTTTTAATTACCATTATCACGATCGTGTATTCGTATATGGGCGGAATGAAAGCGGTGGTTTGGGGTGATGCGATTCAAATGGTAATTTTATTTGGCGGATTACTTATCTGTATTTATTACGGTTGGGATGTTCTTAAAGCCAATCCTAATTTTACGGGTTTTGATAGCGAGCGTTTGCAAGTAATTGATGTCCCTAATTTAGGGTTTGACGGTGGTACTTATGGGCTTTTGCCAATGGTACTAGGTGGATTGTTTTTATACCTTTCATACTACGGAACAGATCAAACACAAGCACAACGATTGATATCGGCTAAAGACGAAAACTCGGCTAAGAAAATATTATTAACAAACGGATTATTGCGTTTTCCAGTGGTATTGACGTATTGTATCATGGGTTTAATCATCGGTGCATTAGTACATTTGACTCCTGATTTCATGAACGAAATTGCTTCATTAACTCAAAAAAATTATCCAGAAGAATTTCTAAAAAACGGTTTCAAACCAGATTTGATGTTGCCTGTTTTCATTATGAAATACTTGCCACACGGATTAATTGGAATTTTAATCGTAGGGATTTTATCAGCGGCTATGTCATCAGTAAGTGCAACAATTCACTCACTTGGAGCGGTAACAGTCGAAGATCTTTTTAATAGAGGAAAAGTAAAATTAAGTCAGGCTAAGTACATGCAACTTTCTAAGATTTCCATTGTATTCTGGGGGATTGTTTGTATCGCATCGGCTTACCTTTTTGGGAATAATGGCGGAACCGTAATTGAGTTAATCAACATGATTTCGTCACAATTTTATGGCCCTATCCTAGCTACATTTATAATTGCTATTTTAGTAAAAAGAGTGAATTATATTGGGATGAACGTTGGGATTATAGGGGGAGTTTTGATCAATGTTACGATCAAATATTTCTTTGATGACATCTTCTGGATTTGGTTTAACCTTACGGGGTTTGTAATCACTTTTGTTTTAGCCTTAGTAGTAAGTGCTTTGTTTAAAACAGAAAAGAATGAAGATATTAATATAGAATTCAAGGTGAATAAAGCGGATCTTTTTTCGAAAGATGTAATCATTTTGGCTGTTTTTTTCCTATTCATTTTAGGATTAAGTTTTAGTTTGCCTACGCTTTTAGCAATGGTAAAATAAGAAAGATTATCAAGAGTTAAAATACCAACATGAAACGGTACAATTTTTAATTTGAATTGTGCCGTTTTTAGTTATAACCTATAGTTTTCAAAAAACAGTAATCCTAAGTATGGTAATTTTGAAGGTAATAAATAGAATGTGCTTTGCATTGCTAGTGTTGGTTTCAATAGATAGTTCATTTGGTTTTGTTCTCCAGATATTAGGAGAGCTGTTTTTAGTTTAAACATATAAAATAGATACAATGAGAGTAGTAATTGCACCAGACAAATTCAAAGGGTCACTTTCGGCAGTAGCGGTATGTGAATCAATAAAAAGCGGAATTCAACAATGGGACTCAACCATAGAAACCATCCTGCATCCGCTGGCAGATGGAGGAGAGGGAACGCTGGATATATTACAAAATTATTTTGATTTAAAAACAGTAGAGTTGGTAGTCAAGAATCCGTTGTTCAGGGATGTTACAGCAACCTACATGGTATCATCTGATACTGCTTTTATAGAAATGTCAAATGCTTCCGGACTGCAATTGCTGCAAGAGCACGAGAGAGATTGTTTGTACACCACCACTTTTGGGACCGGGCAATTGATCGAAGATGCCATGGAAAAAGGGTTTGAAAAAATCGTATTATTCATTGGCGGAAGCGCAACAAATGATGCAGGAATAGGCATGGCAACCGCGCTAGGTTTTGAGTTTTACAATAAGGCCAATGAACGAATCGAACCGATTGGAAAAGCATTGATCGAAATTGCTAAAATAGAAGGAAGTCATCGTCATGAAAAGCTAGATAAGATTCAATTTACTGTGGTTTGTGATGTCAAAAATCCTTTGTACGGACCTAATGGTGCTGCTCAGGTGTATGCTGCGCAAAAAGGCGCATCAGCAGCGGCTATTGCATTATTAGATCAAGGATTGCGAAATTTTAGTGATCAAGTTGCGGCTCATTTAAACAAAGAGGTTAGTACAATAGAAGGGGCAGGAGCAGCGGGTGGTTTAGGAGCTGGAGCGGTTTGTTTCTTGAATGCGACTATTAAATCTGGGATTGATTTTGTGATGGAGCAAACCGGTTTTGATACACTACTAAAAAAAGAGATCGATTTCATTATTACAGGCGAAGGTTCGGTGGATAAGCAAACCATCGAAGGAAAAGTAATCAAAGGCATAAGTCAACGCGCGATTCAAAACGCAATTCCATTTTCGATTATCTCCGGAATTGTAAAAGATGAGGCGTTAATTAGAACCAACTTGCACCCACACAGCATTAGTTCGATCATGGAATTGGGCGTTACTACTGCTGATGCTATGGCAAATGCAGCTCAGCATCTAGAGTCTATTGCTTGCACAGTCATTAAAGGCTTTAGTGCAAAACAATGAAAATTAAAGTAAGAAATTTTAGTTAAAAAACAAGAGTGATTTTTCGAATATGGTTTTTTGCCTCAAGCTAGTGGTGATAAGGGGCGAAGGCGGATCACAAAAGAGATCAATCTGGGATATAAGCCGTGATTTGTAGTTTCTAATCCGTAATACATCGGTTTTTGTCGGGTGTTTTTCATTAAGTATTTAATTATTAGGGTTATATTCGCACATTGAACCCCATTCTATTTTTTAGGCGAAAGCTTAAAAAGGCATTATTACTTATGAAAAAGCTAGTTTTTTTAATCTTGTTGTTGCTATCTACTCCTTTTGCCATAGGGCAAACTGTGGATCAAGAGGATAGCCGTTTACAATCCAGTAAAACCTTTGCTAAAGATACTTTAGTGATAGATGCGTATCTAAATGAAGCCGAAAAATATCCCATTACTACCGTAGATGCTGCGCAAGTGGTTTTTAATAAGGCCATCAAAGCGGCATTAGACTTAAAATCACAACAGCAATTGGCCAAAGTTTTTTATAGAAACGGCCTGTACTACCGCAATAATTTCAAGTATTTTGAGGCTATCAAGAAATTCAATAAAGCCTTACCGTTTTTTAAAGACAGCAAGAGTTTAAGTGATATTAATTTTTATTTGGGCGAATGCTATTTGTTTGTTTACTCGGATGATATTGCTTTCAAGTATTATTTACGAGCTTTAAATTTGTACAAAAAAGACAATAACGAAATAGGAATTGCCTACTGTTACGACGGGATAGGGACGATTTATAGCGATAAAAATTACAAAGTTGCCATAGACTATTTCAACAAAGCCTTGGCTATTTTTAAAAAACACAAAGAATATAGTGGGATTTCATCTTGTTACATCAACCTTGCTAATGTAGTGGCTGACCATGAAAGTATCGAGAAAGGTTTAGCGCTATACAATAAATCACTAGTAACTTTAAAGCAGGAAAAAGACAATTACAATCTAGCCATCAATTACAATAACATAGGAGATTGTTATATCGAACTAGAGCAGTATGAAACGGCAATGTCTTATTTTGATAAAGCGTTATTGCTTTCTAACGCCATAGATGGCAGTGATATAAATGCTTTTGTGTATTTGAATATAGCCGAAGTGAAGTTCAAACAAAATTTATACAAGGAGGCTATCATTTATGCGCAAAAAAGTTTGGCCGAAGCAAAAGCATTTGGAGACATGGAGATTCAATCCGAAAGTATATTGATTCTTTCAAATACGTATGAAAAGTCCAAGAAACTACCACAAGCCTTACAATACAAAAATGAATACATTGCCATTCGAGAACGCATATTAGACAACAGCAATCAAAAAAAGATGCAGGTTTTTCAAAGTATTACCGAGCTAGAAAAATCGCAATTTGAGATCAATGAACTGACCATTAAAAACGAGAATGCTGCTTTGAAGCTGGAGTCCAAAAAGGACTTATCGTACTTTTTGTTATTTATCAGTTTGATTCTTATTTTGTTTGTTGTAGTTCTTTTTATACAGCAAAAAGCCAAACATAGGGTGTATGATTTGCTAAAAATTAAGTCGGATCAGGTTTCTAAGATGAAAGACGACATTCAGGTACAAAACGATCACTTGAATGACTTGAACAATACCAAGAACAAATTATTTAAGATTATTGCGCACGATTTAAAAAACCCGTTGAGTTCCATTGAAGGATTTACAGACTTGATGTTGCAAAACAATAAAGAAGAAGCAGACAATGAACAAACTGTTTTCTTGAATGTAATAAAAGACTCGGCTACTAAAGCTTCTTCGATTTTAAATGATGTTTTAGTCTGGGCGATTGATCAAGACAATGGCGTGAAAATTAAAAATTTATCGATTCATCAATTGATCAACGATGAGTTAAAATTGCTGGAAGTACAAGCCTTGCAAAAGGAAATTCAAATCAACAATCAGGTAGATGATCGAT
This sequence comes from Flavobacterium muglaense, assembly GCF_014305155.1. Classification (GTDB taxonomy): domain Bacteria; phylum Bacteroidota; class Bacteroidia; order Flavobacteriales; family Flavobacteriaceae; genus Flavobacterium; species Flavobacterium muglaense. Next base: position 43,750 of record NZ_JACRUK010000027.1, on the reverse strand, counting down.
TGAATGTAGTGACCGATAAAAATAAGCTTGCTACCATTATTCGTAATTTGATTTCGAATGCGATTAAGTTTTCATATTCGAAAGGTTCAATCCAAATTAAAAGTGAGTTAAAGAATGATGTTGTAGAAATAGCGGTTATTGACCAAGGCAAAGGAATGACGGCCGAGGAAATGAGCACCCTTTTTACGGTTGATTATAAAAAATCAAAAGTAGGTACGAACAATGAAAGCGGCATGGGGTTAGGGCTTGTACTTTGTAAAGATTTTGTTGAAAAACTAGGCGGAAAAATCACTGTTTCCAGCGTTTTGAATCAAGGAAGCGCCTTTGTTTTTACTTTACCATTGTCGAGCGTAGCGTAAACTTTACTTATTGTAATTCCGTATTTGATATAAAAAAAGCCCAACATTGTTGGGCTTTTGTAACTTCTATACGTATTGAAATCAGTTCTGAATTAATAATTTAGATTTATACAAACAACAAAATTACAGTCAATACAATACCTGCTGCGGTAAAGTAGAGTCCTTTTTTAAATATGGAAGTTTTTGGCATGAACATCCAAAAAGAAGATAATACAAAGAATAAAAGAGACAGTCCAAAAAACACATTCAAGAAGAATAATGGATCTCCAGTTTTTGCTTTATGCAAATGTTCCATTTTTTCTAGAATCACAGGAAGCTCTTTGGTTTTATAGTTGGCCACGCCTGTTTTTTTATTGTAGGTTCCGTCTTTAAAGTACAGTACATCGCCTTCTTCACGGTCTACTTTCAAGCGTTTAACTTCTAGTAGTTTGCCTAGTTTTTCTTCGGTAGCGTTTGGCGCAACGGTTTTAACGATTTGTTTTTCATTTTTTAGAAAACTAGTATCTCTAAAGATCAGTACAATGCCGCTCAATGCGTAAACAGCCATAATTCCGGCTAAGAAAAATCCCAAATAGCGATGAACAATACGCATCGTAGTACTAACAGTTAATTTTTTTGACATAAGTATAAGGTAAACAGTTTAATTTTTATTTTGGTCGAAAAGAGTAAGACTCTAAAATAGGGTTAAGGTTTAATGGAGCTTTGATTTTTATACATCTGTAGCATCATAAACCAGTACTTTTTTCCATAAATGAGAACAGTTTTTGACAAATTCAAGATGAATGGGATGATCCTGATAGATTTTTTGTCCAGCGGCATCATCAAAAAACAGCAGCTCAGATACGTCCCAAGAAGTATCCACCACATCACGTTTTTCGGTAGAAGCCAGTGTCCCAATATGTATTTGTTTTATAGAAGGTATGGCGGCCAAGGTTTGTAAACCGGCAATCAATTGTTGTTGATCAGTTGTTGATTCTGGATGCTGTAGCCAAAAAAACACGTGATGCAATAAAGGCTTTTCTGGCTGTGGTTTTGCAAATCCAAAAAGGCCTGCAATACCTACTAATGCTGCCGATCCAATAAACGTTCTTCGTACCATGTTGGTGTATTTTAATGTAAATATCTAAAATTAAAATAGAAAAAAGTCAAATAACAAACCAATTTTTTTGACAGATCATTATTGATTATACGCTATTGTGATGGTTTGCTATTGCTGTTGTATTATTTTTGTTTAACTTTGCTTTAAAATTGATAAACAAAATAAATCATAAAGGTTTCGCTTTCGCAAAAGTGACCCTGCTAAAAGAGATCAAGATGAGTGCCAAAAAACCAGATAATGTAGTCTACACCGTTGATGAAGGATTTAATGCCAATGTATTGCCGTATGCGACTAATGTAGGTGCGCCAGCAATACGCATTGATGATGTAGTGTCCTGGAAAAGCCGCGGAATTGAAAATGTAAACAAAGAGCTAGGTAATAAATTCAACGAACTCAAATTACAGTACCAAAAACTAATGGAAGAATACGAATGGAACGAACTGGTCTATAGTGCCAAGTTCTCGTTTGAGCCCGTAATAGGCGAAATCTACCATTTGTACCGCGATGCTTCGGGAGTAAACTTTTTGTCTTTGATAAGTCCGCAGGAGTGGAATAAAGAGCACATTGGTACTTTTAAATTGAATAGTGATAAAAAATGGGTGGTGCTAAAAGCGGGTGAGTCTTCTTTGTATTAAAACAGTTGGGAAGCGATTTGTAGCACTATTGTACTATTGAGTGCTTGGTTGTTATAAAATACGAACTCTAATGTAATTGGTACTGCTAAGGCGGAGGTCAAAATACAAACCGTTTAGCGTTAATGAACTGCACCAATATTTAAATTTATACCACATAAAAGCGTTTTAAGCTAAAGATACGGAATTTATTTGGTTTTAAATGGAATAAGGAATAGGGAAGTGGGTGGATTGAAAAAAGATATTGATTGGGTAATTTATCTTTTATCGAAAATAGTGTCCATGTGAAATTCTAGAAATTCTGGTCGAGGCAAATACTTAATGGGTTCTGTGATTTTTAAGTTTTCAATTGCTCCAAAATGAGTTTGATAGAAACTAGATTTTGTTTTCTTTTTCAAACTCATAGATAAAACGACTTGATAGTTTTGATTGATACCAATTAAACCTTTATCAAATGCTTTATCGTAAAGAGCCGAAAGACAAATACCATTTTCAGGATTTAATCTTTCATTTTCATTTATTGACCAAGGGACAATATGGCTTGCTAATAATAACTCTGGAATATCAATTCCTGTTATAGCACATTTTGTACTGTAATTAGCGAGAATCATTTGTCTAAATACCGATTGATTGACTCTCGTTTTTACTTCTCGTATTTTTGTTTCTCCTTTTACATCTTTCAATCCTAAAAAGAGATCGTTGTACTTTTCCTCAATTGAAATGTTTTCTTTTTGAGCTAGTATGATTTCGCTTTGAAAAATTAACTCCTCTTGATTATGGAAATACTCGTCCCAAATAGGTTGTACAATTTTTGTCCCGCCATTCATGCCTTTAATTCCTCTTGCTTGAAGTGCAGGGTCAACGCTAGCAAAGTTTACTAAACGCAGAGCAATAGAGCTAGGAGTACGATCTATTAAACCGGCAAGATGAATGATGTCTTTATTTGTACTGTGCATTTTCCCGAAAGGAATTTTCAAGTACAAATTAAAGGCAAGAATTAATTCTTCTTTTGTCCAGAGGTTACGAATCATAAATTGAAATTAAGCACAAGTTTTAGCCATAGCATCTCCAAAGATTGTTATTTCATTTTTAAACAAATATAAATTTTCAATTACTTTATCCTTATGTCTATAATTTGAATACAATATTAGTTGATGAATTTTTTTTGCTGTGTCAAGCTTAATAAGATCAACTAAGCTTTGAACCGAATAATTAAACTCAATCGATTTAAGTATGCATTTTTTTATAATTGATGTTATAATTCCTTTAAAGATCGAAATTGCCTTTAAAGGAATGTCATTTGTATCTAAATAATCTGTTGGAATATCCCCAAATCCAATAAATGAAAGGACGCCGCTTTCAATTGCAGCTCTACCAATACTATTTTTAGAATTAACATTAGAATTACAAGAAAAGCTAAAAAAAATTTTATTTTTAAATTTACTAATGTTGTCTAAATTGATAAAATTTTCATTCCTGTAAGATATTAAATTCTGTTCAATCATTGCATCAAAACTCATAAACTCATCTGGTTCACCCGTACATGACCCAAAAAGGCAATCACTTCTACCGTGCCCCATAAAAAGAATAAACTTAGAGTTACTCGCTACTGCAGAATCAATACATTTACTATGATCATAATCATTGGTCTTTACTTTATAACAATGCCAATTATCTCTTATCCTATTTAAAAAATATGTATTTACCCTATTAAGGAATTTTAACGAGTAAAGTTTATCTTCTGGATATATACAATACACTTTAAGCATCTTGCAAGTCATTTAAAGCCGATAAATAAGATATTATTTGCTCTATAAGTTCCTTTTTAAATTCCACACTTACTGCATTTTTACTTTCAAGCTCTATTGCAATTGATCCAAAACTTCTTCCTTTGTATTTTGGAAACAAATAGTTAAATACATCATGATCTCTCTTATGAAACCACTTTATGAGTTCAGTTTCAAAATCAAATTCTGGTTCTTTTTTAATATGCTTAATTACTTCTTGATCGTATCCATCTCTTTTGATAAACTCGATGTTATAACTTATTAATTTAGCTAAACTATCCTTTTGTTTTTCAAAATCTTTCTCTTTAGTTAAAACATCAGAAATAACCCCTTCTATTTCTGCCGAATAAAGTATTATTTTCTTTTTACTATTGTAATTTAACTCCCTAATTATTTTAATTATATCATAACCACTAACAACATCTGCTATTAAATTATAATCACATAATATCAAACCTGATATTCTAAAAAATTCTATTTCTATAATTGCTTTTTTAAAATTTTCTACGTCGAAATCCAAATCTCCATTTACATCTCTTTTTTGATAATTTACAGGATTAATTTCTTTATAGATTAAATCTATCCCATCTCTCCTCAATATTCCTTTAATTTTTTCTAATGTTGAGGTTTGAGGTTGTTCGTCAACTAATATAAGATGCTTTTGTATCATTTATTTGAAAGTCATTTTAAAATTCATCCCTTTATTGTTTATTGGTTGTTCTATATTTATCTCTGCATTCATCTTTAACAATGACTCTCTTACTAGATACAAACCAAATCCAGTACCTTCATGTTTAGCAGTTTGTTTAAATTTAAAAATATCATCTGAATTTTTCGTGAATTTAGAATCTAAACCCTTACCATCGTCATAAAAAATTAGAACACCACAATTATTTTCAATTTTTAATTTTATATAAATATTTTCTGAACTCCATTTTTTTGAATTATCAATTAAATTATCAAAAATTAAAGCCAAATCTAGCTTACTACCTATTATTTGAAAATTATTAACTGTTTTGGAGAAATTTATTTTTATGTTAAAATTGTTATTTTGAAAATAACCTTCTATAAATGAAGGTAAATTTATTTTCTGTGCATCAGCTTTTTCTAAATCGCTTTGCAAAATTAAGTCTGCTGCTTTTAATGATTTATTATTATACTGTAAAATTCTATACAAAGGTTCTAAAATTAAATTCTTAATTTCTATAATACCTAAATTTGGATTGTTTAATTCTGCTATGATATTTGAAACAGCATCTTTTATTTGAAGATTATTATTTTTAACATGATGTATTAATGCATCCGTTTCTGACGACGATTGTTTTTTATAAAACTCTGTCTTTAATTTTTCAATCGTTAGTTCTTGGTTTTTTTTTTCAATTTCTTTTACAGCTTCCACAACTTTAGTTTCTGCTATTTCCTTACCAAAAGTTAAATCTTTAATCAGTTTTTCTTGCTTTTCTCTTTCAATCCTTTCATTTTCTAATTGATTTTTTAAGTCCTCAATTATTTTGGTTTGGTTTTCTATTGTTTTTTGAAACAATTGTAACTCTAAAATTGCTTTCGTAGTTGCGTCAGTCGTTTTATATTTTGATAAATCATTAATTTGCTTTTCAAGATCTTTATTTTCAATTGCTTTTTTTTGAAGAATCCGATTTAAAGTATCCCCATCAATTTTTTTATTTTCAAAATCTAATATTAATTTTTCAAATTCTCTTTCAGCGTTTAATTTTTCTTCCTCAATTTTATTTAAAATTAAATCTTCATTTATATATAATTCAATAACATTATCTGCTTTTGCAGAAATTATTGAATGAATAGTTTCGTAAACCCTCCTTTTTTTTGTAGTATCATCCTCTCTGAAGATTAATTCATTCTCATTAATATCGCCTTTTATAATTTTACCTTCAATTTCTTTTAATTTAGGATCATTTTTTTCATAAAAAGAACTGTCCCAGGAAAGACCATCAACGATATATTTTTCTAATCTTTTAAAAGATTTAAAAAAATAACCGTCACTTTGTACCAATGCTTTATAACTTTCATCTCTCCTTACACCCTCTCTACTTGATACAATTTGAAAATCATTATTATCGTCTAAAATCTCAATTCTTCCCACCAGATCTCTAGTCCCTAAGAATCTAGCGTAGCCTTGACCTTTTCTTTGTTCTAAACCCAACCAATCATTTCCGTCTTCACCATATGGAGGGACTCTAAATCCATTAAAAAACAGATATATAGACCCATAATCTACAGGACGCACACCTGTTTGTTTAGTAAAAAATGATTTGGTGTATGTATTTAAATAATATAAAATGATTTTAATATTCTTTATTTCTGGGTAAAAACTATTTTTCTCCTTTATCCAAAATATGGTTTCTCCTTTATCTTTTAAAGTTGTAAAAATAACTTTGCCGTTTTCTATGATTTCACTCTCAACACTTGTTGTCTTAAAATCTAACTTTTCAAAAATTGTATTTTCAATTTTACCAATAAACTTTTCATGATCATCTTTTTTATTATTTTCTTCTATAAATTCAGGTGCGCCTAAAAAAATTCCAAAATCATTTTTCTCAAAAGCTTGATTTGGATTTATTAATTTTTCAAGATATTTTTTAAGATTGACTAGTTTTTCAGTATTCCAGTTTTTTGCATCTTTTGTTTCATAAACCCAATTACTTCTTAGTTTAATAATTTCCAGAAGTACACCTTGATTGAAAGGCTTGATATTACGTTGTTCTAATTCAGCAGCTGTTATCAAGTTATAATCCAACTCAATACTTTGAATTTCTTTAGTATTATCATCTATTTCAAATTTTTTCCAATCAATTTTTAAGAGTAAATAATCATTGGAGTTTTGCTTTTTTGTATATAGATTCAAAAACTCTCCTAATCTATCGCAAGAAAATCTTCCTACTCCTTTTGCACCCGCCATCATTCTATTATGTTGACGATTATTTGTTTTTTTTTCAGAGTAGGCAATATTCAACCATTTATCATTAATTTCGTCAAAACTCATTCCAAGCCCATTATCCTTTATAATAAGCCTAGATGTTAAATCAGTAAAATAATCCGTTATTTTATCATCATTTTTTTTAAGATTAAAATATTGAACTTCAACTTTTTTAGCATCTGCGTCAAATGAATTCTTAACTAATTCTAAAATAGCAATATTATCATCATTGATAAGATCTTTACCAATAATGCTTTTTAGTTGAATGTTAGTTTTGAAGTGTAATTTTTTATTATCGCCCATTAAACTATTAATTGTTTTAAAATCAATCCGCTTTGTTCACTAAAAAGTGGCGGGATTGCATTTCCTATTTGTGTATATCTTGGTACTTCTTGGGTTCTTAATTTCCCGCCAGTAGTGTATTTTCCTTGAAATTTGTACCAATCAGGGAAAGATTGAATACGGGCATACTCACGAACAGTTAAAATACGAGGTTCTTGATAGTGGATGTAATCATCAGGAAGCGTTGTAATAGTTGGAGTTTTATCAATATTATTCAAAGGAATTACAGTACGCTTTTTTATACTGTATTTCTCTTGAATTAATTTACTAATATTTAAATTTCTTCTGTCTTTAGTCTCTTCCAGTATGTTTTTAAATCTTTCAATTATTAATGCAGAATGTTTTGGAAAACGATGACTATCTGCAATAGTGTTTTCAATACCTTCACGCATTAGTTTTTGATAATTTCCTTTTTCTTTTCCGTAAATTCCAGATTGAAAACTTGGAAATTCAGGAGTTTCTTTTAATCCATTTTCTTTGAACAAATCGGAAATTGCATCTTGTAAATTTGTTTGCGTATCAAGTCCTTTTTCTTTTAAAAATTCAAAACGGTTTTCTTTTAAAGAATCAAAAAAGCTTTCTACTTTTTCTTGCGAGGCTTTTTTTAATGTTTTTTTAATACCTACAAGAATAAAACGAGTTCTTTTTTGAGGAACTCCATAATCCCCAAAATTCACTAATTGTCCTTTTACATAATATCCTGCCTCATCTAGTTTTTGAGTAACTTGAGAGGAATAGGCAACTCCTTTTTCCTTGTTTTTTTTGAATTCCATTGTAAACCCTTTTACATTTTCAAAGAAAATAATTTTAGGTTCAACAATTTTAACAAAATTGATATAAGAGTTGATGAGGTCGTTTCTTAAATCAAATTCATTTCGTTTTCCTGCCATAGAAAAACCTTGACACGGCGGTCCACCCGCTATCATTGTCACTTTTCCTTTGAGTTTTTCTAGTTTATCCTTATAATGAAAAAGCACTTCATTAATTTCATGAGCACCTTTAGGCAACCATTTTGGCCACTCAAAATGATTTCTATTTTCTATTAAATTGTAATTAAGTGTTTTAAAAGCGTCTGGGCTTTTTTCAATAGCAAATAATCCTTTCCAGCCAGATTGATGAAGACCTAAAGATAGTCCTCCGCAACCTGCAAAAAGGTCAATGTAGGTAAGTTGTTTTGCCATTTTAAATTATAAGTTTACACACAAAAGTATTGATAATTTTTTTTATAAGAGGAATATTATATTAAAAGTGGTGATTTTGGTTAAAAGTAATCAATTATAAATCTAAAAAGTTTTCCTTAAACCCAATTCCCCTAGCCCTGACTGCAATGGAATTCCTTATGCAAGAGGCTGCTGTTTTTCAAGGCATACAAGAGCGACTGCAAGAAGCTCCTTGCATACTGTAGAAAAGCAAGGGCTATCAATAAGAATGGAATGAAAGGCGGGAAGTAGCTCCTAGAAATAAAAGAAGTTTAAAGTAGCGAGACAGTTTTAGTCGAAAAGTATATAAAACAAAAAAGACCTTACATTGCTGTAAAGTCTTTTTAAAAAGCTCCCTCTCTTGGGCTCGAACCAAGGACCCTCTGATTAACAGTCAGATGCTCTAACCAACTGAGCTAAGAAGGAAACTGTATGTCTTTGTCGTTTCGTGTGCTCTAACCTTCCGATAGCTATCGGAAGAGCTAAGAAGGAAACGGTATGTTTTATTGTAGATGAAATTAGATTTCGATCTAAATCTTTAGCTGATTTTGTTATCAGTATTAAAGAGGTGCAAAGATAGTACTAAATTTGATATTTGCAAGTACTGTGGTGATATGTATGCCAAGATTTGAGTGGTAAAAGCGGTATTTAATGGCTTTTTTAGACTTAAAGTAATGGTTATGAAATAGATATTGCAGCAATAAAAAATTTAACTAACAATATTTTTTTTAAATTGATATGGGTCAAAAATGTAATACAATATAGTAGTTGGTATTGAATAGTGAATTAACAGTCTTTGTATTTTTCAAGAACGCGAACTTTTACCAAACAAGAAAGTATTTAAAAACAAAAAAGACCTTACATTGCTGTAAAGTCTTTTTAAAAAGCTCCCTCTCTTGGGCTCGAACCAAGGACCCTCTGATTAACAGTCAGATGCTCTAACCAACTGAGCTAAGAAGGAAACTGTATATTTTTATATATAAGAACTTTTTAATCTTTTTTGGTTGCTTTATTGTGAAGTATTTTTCAGTAGTAAAGCGGTGCAAAGATAGGGGTAAATTTGATATCTGCAAGTGAAAAATAATTTTTTTTTATTTTTTTTACTTCCCTACAATTGACTTGTAAATATCGTTTCCGTTAGCAAATAATAGCAGTGTGATAAGTAATACAAAACCAACCATTTGCGCGTTTTCAAGGAATTTATCAGACGGTTTTTTGCCCGAAATTATTTCGTACAATAAAAACATTACATGTCCTCCATCAAGCGCCGGAATAGGCAATAAGTTCATTACTCCTAACATAATGGATAATAAAGCCGTGATTCTCCAAAACACTTCCCAACTCCAAGTTTCTGGAAAAACATCAAATATGGCTTTGAAACCTCCTACTTGTTTGTAGGCTCCTGTGCTAGGACTGAAAATCATTTTTAATTGTTTCCCGTATCCTACTAACTGGTCTTTTCCTTTGTTGAGTCCGAATGGAATGGCTTCTAGGAAACCAAATTTTTGGGTGGTGATTTTGTAGTATCCTAGTTTTTCTAGTGATTCTATGCTTATCCCTCCTGAGTGTACGTCTAATTTCCCTTTGGCAGATACTTGTAAGGTAATGGCAATTTCTTTTTGATCGCGTAGTATGGTTGCCGGAATGGTTTTTCCTTTGTTGTTTTCTAAAATCACTTTGGCTTGATCAAAGTATTTGGTTTTTTGTCCGTTCAATGAAGTAATAATATCCTTAGTTTTCAGGTTTTTATTAGCTGATTCTGCTGTTACCTCCGAAATGGCAAATGGCATACGGATGCTTACTAGATTAGTCTTGTCGTATTTTGATAATTGATTGATCGTGTTGATGGGCATAGTAATTTGTTGCTCCACGCCATTTCTTTCGATCAAAATATTTTTGGCCATGATAATTTTGATGTTGGTGTCAACATCAAGTTTGGTTAGCGGCACGCCATCCAGTGCAAGTATCTTGTCTCCAGTTTTGAAACCGGCTTTGATCATTACAGGATTGTCAATTAACATACCGTCATTGAAATCGGCTGTTGATATATAGGTGTCTCCGTAGGTAAACGCCATTCCGATATAGATGATGAAGGCCAAAATAAAATTGACCGTTACTCCACCAAGCATAATGATTAAACGCTGGTAAGCAGGCTTAGAACGAAATTCCCATGGTTGGGGTGGCAAAGCCATTTGTTCCTTGTCCATGCTTTCATCGATCATCCCCGAAATTTTTACATATCCACCCAGTGGCAACCATCCGATTCCGTATTCGGTTCCTCCGATAGTCTTTTTTAGAAGAGAAAATTTGACATCAAAAAACAAATAGAATTTTTCGACTCTGGTTTTAAATAACTTAGCAGGAATAAAATGTCCTAATTCGTGTAATATAATAAGTAATGATAAGCTCAATAAAAATTGAGAAAGCTTGATAAATAAATCCATTTTTAAATTTTAATTCTTTTTACAACTCACAAAAGTAAGGTTTTCTATTTGTTTATTTTGCAATAATTGTTCCATAGGGATTTAAATGTTTGTTAATTATTAGAATTTCAATTTTTCCTTTGGTTGTGGTCTCGTAACTTTACTTTTCTAAAGATGGTTTTGGCCGTTCTACTGATTTATAATGTATTAAAATAAAAAAGCATGTTATCACAATTATTCACAAGCCTACAAATAAAAAAGGTTCAGTTAAAAAATAGAATTGCCATTTCGCCTATGTGCCAATATTCGGCCACGGATGGTTTTGCCACTGATTGGCATTTGGTGCATCTGGGAAGTCGGGCATCAGGAGGTGCAGGATTAATTATTCAAGAAGCAACCGCGGTTTCTCCCGAAGGTCGCATTTCTCCGGGTGATTTGGGGATTTGGACTGACGCACATATCGAGAAATTCGTTCAGATCAATCAATTTATCGAAAGTCAAGATGCAGTTCCAGGAATCCAACTGGCCCATGCGGGCAGAAAAGCCAGTGTGTCAAGACCTTGGGAAGGCAATAAAAAACTAGATCCAGCGCAAGGCGGATGGCAAACTGTGGCGCCATCGGCAATTGGGTATCATGAGAACGAGGTTGCTCCAGAGGCTTTGGATGCAATCGGGATTCAAAAAGTACGGACAGACTTTCAATTAGCGACCAAAAGAGCGGTTCAAGCGGGTTTTAAAGTAATGGAAATTCATGCGGCACATGGGTATTTATTGCATCAATTTTTGTCGCCTTTGTCGAATCTTAGAACCGATGAGTACGGAGGAAGTTTTGAAAACCGCATTCGGTTTACACTCGAAATCGTAGCTGCCGTACAAGTCGAATGGCCAGAACACTTGCCGTTGATTGTTCGTATTTCGGCCACAGATTGGGCAGAAGGGGGTTGGACTTTAGAAGAGTCAATAGCGCTTTCGCAAATTTTAAAAGAAAAAGGAGTCGACTTAATAGATGTGTCTTCAGGCGGATTAGTTTCGCACCAACAAATCCCATTGGGACCGAATTACCAAGTTCCCTTTGCCGAACGCATCAAAAAAGAAACTGGAATTCTAACTGGAGCAGTAGGCCTCATCACCGAAGCACATCAAGCCGAGGAGATCATCGCTTCGGGTCAAGCCGATTTGGTTTTATTAGCTAGAGCGTCTTTACGAGATCCAAATGTAGGATTGACTTTTGCACATGATCTACAAGCAGAAACCGTATGGCCAAAACAGTATGAAAGAGCAAAGAAATAAGTGGTTTGTTTTTTTTACTCATAGCAAATAAAATCCGTAACAATCCGCGTCATCCGTGTGCCATTACTTAAAGCGCATCTGCAATAAATAGCGTATAGTTTTGTGATTTTAGCCCACGGATTAAACGGGTCAAACGGGTTTGCACTGATTTATTAGAAACAGAGTAGCGCGAAATAAATCTGCGCTAATCTGTGGAATCTGTGGCAAAAAAAATAGACATGCAAGAGCTGCATTATAAAAAAATCCACGACTATCCGTAACAATCCGCGTCATCCGTGTGCCATTTCTCAAAGCGCATCTGCAATAAATAGCTTATGGGTTTGTGATTTTAGACCACGGATTAAACGGATCAAACGGGTTTGCACGGATTTATTAAAAACAGAGTAGCGCGAAATAAATCTGCGCTAATCTGTGGAATCTGTGGCAAAAAAAATGGACATTCAAGAGCTGCATTATAAAAAAATCCGCGACAATCCGTGTCATCCGTGTGCCATCAAACAATAAAAAGTACCCCCGTTTTATTTTTTCAATAGACTTAAATGTTTAAATTTAGACTCAAGAATCAATGCTAATAAACGAATCTCGACTCCGCTCGATTTGACAAATAGATCCATACCATGCAAAAAATAAAAACAGCTTTACTCTCCTACGGAATGTCGGGTAAAGTATTCCATGCACCATTTATAGACTTTCATCCCGGATTTGAATTGATGGGTTCATGGGAGCGAACTAAAAAATTAATACAACAAGATTATCCCGCGGTAGTAAGTTATCCAACACTGGAGGCTGTTCTGGCAACAGATGCGCAATTAATTATTGTGAATACTCCGGTAGCAACCCATTTTGAGTACGCCAAAAAAGCGCTCTTAGCCGGAAAACATATTATAGTCGAAAAAGCATTTACCACCACCGTTGCCGAAGCGCAGGTACTAGCGACGCTTGCCCAAGAAAAGGGATTGAAGCTAGCCGTTTTTCAAAACCGCCGTTGGGACAGTGATTTAAAGACAGTGCAACAAGTTCTGGAAGACGGCAGCTTAGGAGAAATTGTGGAAGCCGAATTCCATTTTGACCGTTACAATCCGCTATTGAGTCCGAAGCAGCATAAAGAAACAGCCAATTCTGGCGCGGGAATATTAAAAGATTTAGGACCGCACTTAATCGATCAAGCATTGTATTTGTTTGGTTTTCCAAATGCTGTATGTGCTAGCGTTCGAACCACCAGACAAAATTCTCTAGTTGATGATTGGATCGATATGCAGTTGCAATATCCCACCAAGAATGTACGGTTAAAAGCAAGTTTTTTTGTGCGAGAAGCCATTCCTGCTTATCAGCTTCATGGGGCAAAAGGCTCTTTCTTAAAACCCAGAGGCGATGTGCAAGAAGATTATTTAAAAACAGGAAAGAAACCCAATCTTGACAGCTGGGGCACTGAACCATTAGATAAAGAAGGGACTATACACACAGAAATAGATGGAAAAATAATCCACGGAAAAATCCCTACGCTGCAAGGCAATTATTACAGCTTTTTTGATGGGATGTACAATTCCATTGTGAACAATACAGTCGAACCAGTTCCTGCTTTAGATGGGGTGCGTGTCATGCAAATTATTGAAGCAGCTATTCAAAGTAGTAGCGAGAAGCGAGTAATTGAGCTGTAACAGTTTTTTTAACACATAAAGTCATTTAAGTTTTTAATGGTAGCAGTTAATTTTGAAGTTTGGAAGCTGTTTAAGTTGATATAAGTTTTGTTCTTCCTTACTTAGATGACTTATTTGTTTAAATGGGAATAATTTGCGGTAAAAATTTATAGACTTGCTGCATCCAGATTATAGAAGAAAATCCGCGACTATCCGTAACAATCCGCGTCATCCGTGTGCCATTGCCCAGAGCGCATCCGCAACAATCCTGATTTTATAAACAATAACGTTGTAATCTAGCAACAATTATAGTTTTAAAACCAACGAACCCTTGCTTTTTGTACTTTTGTCCATTAATTTAAAACTGTCTCATTTTGATTCAATTACGATTTATATCCAAGTTTAAAGCCAAAGGAAAATACAAAAAAACCTATCAAAATGCTAAGATCTCTTATCTTAATCGCATCCGTTGGGCTGTTTCCTCTTTTTACTTCGGAATGGGATTGTGTTTCGCCACTTGGGCCAGCCGAATCCCAGATATAAAAACCGCTTTAGATTTAGGCTCAGCCGAGTTGGGTTCCATTTTATTTGCCGTTCCTCTGGGGCAATTGCTAATTATGCCTTTTTCAGGTAAGTTAGTTACCCGTTTTGGAAGCCACCGTATTTTGATAATCGCCTCGATATTATATGTGTTAAGCTTGGCAAATCTGGGGCTAGCAACAACCTCATGGCAATTGTCACTGGCCTTGTTTTTATTTGGCGTCTTTGGAAATCTTAATAATATCGCGGTCAACACCCAAGGCGTTTATACCGAAGTACTTTTCAAAAAAACCATCATGTCCTCATTTCATGGTATGTGGAGTTTTGCTGGATTCACAGGTGCCTTAGTCGGATTAGGGATGCTAGCGCTAGAACTAACGCCCTTTCACCATTTTGTAATTGTGGGAGCAGTAGTCCTTTTAATCTTGCTTTTCAACTACAAATTTTTAATAAAAGCCAAAGAAATACCCAAAACCAAAAAGAAAAAATTATTCACAAAACCAGACAGTGCCCTAATTTGGTTAGGCGTTATCGGGTTTTGTTGTATGGCCAGCGAAGGAGTAATGTTTGACTGGAGCGGTGTTTATTTCAAAGATGTCATTCACGCACCGGGACCATTAGTGATCCTGGGCTACACCTCCTTTATGATTATGATGGCCGGCGGACGCTTTTTAGGTGACGGATTGATCCATAAATTTGGCCGTAAACCCGTCATTCAAATCAGCGGTTTATTAATATCAGCCGGTTTATTCACGGCTGTAATTTTCCCGTTCATCATCCCATCCACCATCGCATTTATGTTTGTAGGAGTTGGTGTTTCCACCATCGTACCCACATTGTACAGCATCGCGGGTAAAAATGCCAGCGTGCCACCAGGTGAGGCATTAACCATCGTTTCTAGTGTAAGTTTCCTCGGGTTTTTAATGGGACCACCTGTAATTGGGTACATTGCCGAGCTGGCAGGATTGCGTTTCTCCTTTGCCTTCATTGGCGTTTTTGGAATCTTAATCACCGTTATGGTGTCAAGAATCAAGGCCATACAATAGTTTTTTTTTAGAAATAGAAACCACATTTTTTTACAATAAAGACCAGTCCCGCTATACGCAGTATCTTTATAGTTGCCCTAAAAAACGGGCCGCTATAAAGGATACTTGCTGCTATCGGGATTATTTATAGGGTATAGTACGCACAACAACGGCTAAACCGAAGGCTACTATCCATAAAAACCGCTGTCAGAAAGCTCGTAATTTTTTTTAACTGACAATGAACAACTTAACACTATTTTAATTACATTTAAAAAATATTTTCGTAAAGTATATTTTACAAAGTTACTCAATACCACAGTTTTATAGTTTTTTATAATTGTTCCAAAAACAATAAAGGTTTTTTGTTGTACGCTTCCCCTTTGGAAAAATGCGTGTCCTGCAAAAGCACAAACAATTACATCCATTTTAGCGATGTCCCAATTCTTTAAAAGTCATTTGGGAACCATTGAACTATAACCATCAAAAGCGGTATTTATGAAAAAAGCACTACTCACTCTTTTTTTTATTTTTCACCTAGGATTCGTTTTTTCTCAAAACCAAACCGGCATTTCGGGACGGGTATTGGATTCCAAAACACAAATGCCACTAGCTTCCGTCGTGGTTACGGTTCAAAACACCACTTTAATGCAACTCACCACCGCCAACGGCGAATTTATTTTCCAGTCGGTTCCAGCGGGTGAACAATTGTTATTTATTAAAAGTCAAGGATTCAAGGACGCACTCTTTCCGGTGACAATTGTCGAAAATGAAACCACCAACCTTGGGGATGTATTCCTAGACGACGATCAAATCACCGATTTACAAGTGAGCGTAATTCGGTTATTCGAAAACGACCTAACCGATGACAACAGCGGTTCCGAAAGCACTTCTGGTTTACTACAATCCTCCAAAGACGCTTTTCAGCAAGCCGCCGCTTTCAATTGGGGACAAGCCCGCTTTCGCATTCGGGGGTTGGATAGTGAGAACGCAACCACCATGATTAATGGCGTAACCATGAACAAGCGTTATGACGGCCGGCCACAGTGGAACAATTGGGGCGGACTCAATGACGCAACCCGAAATCAAGAATTCTCCATCGGGACCGCTCCATCTGATTATAGTTTTGGAGGCATTCTTGGAACCCAAGAAATCAATACGCGCGCTTCCATTTATAGACCCGGCTTGCGCGTCACTTTTTCAGGAACCAACTCTAATTACAGTTGGCGCACCATGGGCACGTATGCCTCGGGCATGGGGAGCAGTGGTTGGGCATTTGTGGTTTCGGCAGGAAAGAGATTGGCTCAAGAAGGCTATTTTGAAGGAACACCCTATGATGCCAATTCTTTTTTTATGAGTGTTGAAAAAAAGTTAAGCGACAAGCATTCCCTAAATTTCTCTGGATTTTACACCCCCAATTCCCGAGGGAAAAATTCACCCAATACTGCCGAGGTTACCCAGCTAACGTCAGAGAAATACAATTCCTATTGGGGCTACCAAGAGGGGAAAATACGAAATGCTCGTACAAAAACCATCGAAGAGCCCATCTTGATGCTCAATCATTATTTCAAAATAAATGACCATTCGAATCTAAATACCAGTTTGATGTATCAGTTTGGAAAAATAGGAAATACAAATATCGACTATCAAAATGCCAATAGTCCTGATCCCACTTATTTTAGAAACCTACCTTCTTATTATACGTCTTTGTATGCGCCAGACCAAGGGGAATTCTCGGGCGCTTTTACCCCAGATTTTGACAATGCCGAGAAAAGTAAAGCCACCTTTCTTACCCAACCACAAATCAATTGGGAAGCAATGTATAGAGCGAATCAAATGCCTATTTTGGGTAATAATGGAACGATAACGGGTTACGAACCAGCACAAAGTCATTATGTTTTGTACGAAGATCGAACGGATGATAAAACAATCACTGCAACTACTAATTTCAGTAGCCAGCTGAGTGAAAACCTTATTTTAAATGCAGGAGCCTCATTTAGTAATTTGAAATCACACAATTATCAAAAGCTTTTAGACTTATTAGGCGGGACTTATTTTCAGGATATTGATGCTTTTTACAAAGGGAATCAGGCACAATCAGATTTGAATAATCCCAACCGCCAAGTAGTCGTAGGCGATTTATATGGCTACAATTATAAGTATGAAGCCAATACATTGGAGGCTTTTACGCAATTTAAGTTCAATTATGAAAAAGCCGATTTCTATTTAGCGCAGTCTTTTTCGAGTACTAATTACCAACGAGAAGGCTTGTATAAAAACGGTATTTACGAAACGATCTCTTTTGGAAAAAGCGAAAAAGTACAGTTTGAGAACTTTGGTTTCAAGGGTGGACTAACTTATAAAATATCAGGCAAACAAATGATCACTTTCAATGCGGCACATTTGACCAAAGCCCCCACCATTCGAAATACTTTTCCCAATGCGCGCCTGAATAATTCCATCGTTGACGGTTTACAAAGTGAGAATATTAACAGTCTCGATGCGAGTTATTTGTTTCGGACTCCAAAAGTAAAAGCTAGAATCACGGGCTTTTATACCACAATAAAAGACGCAACAAGTACATCGTTCTTCTATGCCGAAGGTATTTTTGATAATGGTGCCGGCTACAACAATACAAACGCTTTTGTGAGTCAGACTTTATCACACTTAAATAAAAAGAATATAGGTGCCGAGTTTAGTTTTGAGTACCAAGTAACAGCCACCATTAAAACCAGTTTATCAGCTGGCTACGGACGGTACACTTTCGATAGTAATCCCAATGTAAGTATAAACAACGATGCAGTTGCCACGGTAGAAAACGCAAAACCTACCTTTGATTTTGGCACAGCCTTATTAAAAAACTACAAGCAAGCAGGAACGCCACAACAAGCAATTGCACTAGGCCTAGAATACCGCGATCCTAAATATTGGTGGATTGGGACCAATATCAATTACCTGGCCGAAACCTATATTGATGTTTCGCCTATTACACGAACGAATCGGTTTTACATTAATCCAACTAGCGGTTTCCCGTTTCCCGAAGCAACCGAAGAAAGAGCAGCGGTATTGTTAAAACAAGAAAAACTGGATCCTTTGCTATTATTGAATTTCACAGGAGGGAAGTCGTGGCGCATTAAAGGAAAATATTTGGGTCTATTTGTAAGTGTCAATAATGCCTTAGATATCAAGTACAAAACGGGCGGTTACGAACAAGCACGAAATGGCAATTATAGACAAATCAATCAAGACGTTTCTAGCGGAACGCCCTCCTTTGGCAATAAATATTTTTATGGCTACGGCCGAACCTATTTTGTAAACCTCAGTCTCAATTTATAACTAAATAAAGTACCCTTATGAAAGCAATTTTATTTAAAATCACCTCCGTTTTTATGTTGATAATACTAGTAAGCGCTTGCGCAAATGATGGTGTTACTGTCCCGAAATTAAGTTGTAATCAACCGGATTTTGTTGTTAACAAGTCGGTTGCTGCGGTACACGCTACTGCAGGAGCAATTGTTACGCAATATTTGTACGATGATATTATTGAAGCCTATGTCATTTCGACAGAAGAGCACGGTAATTTTTTTAAAACCATCTCCCTTCAAACATTGGCTACATCCACAACACCAGCCATAGGTTTTAGCGTTCCTGTTGATGCGACTAATACCTATGTTGATTATCGGATAGGGAATAAAGTGTATGTAAAATTAAAAAATCAATATACAGATATCAACTACGGCAGTTTACGGATTGGGGGCATTTATGTCAATACTTACAATGAAGGCAGCGTAGGTAGGCTGTCTGTAAACGATTATAAAAATGTGCTCAATGCTTCTTGCACTACCGTCACCGAAGACAAGCTAGTGCGCGCCATCACAATTCCTGATTTGTTGCAAGATGCTAATTTGAATACACTGGTAGAGCTGTCGGATGTTCAATTTACAGAAGCTGCTATTGGCCGTCATTATTTTGAAGAAGCCAACAATATAGGAGGAGCGACCAACTGGAATTTGACGGATAAACAGGGAAATCAAGTTATTTTCCGGACGAGCAGTTACGCTGATTTTGCCGCTAAATTAGTACCAACAGGCAAAGGAAAAGTAAGAGGTATTTTAACCAAATTTGGATCTGATTACCAATTAGTAGCCCGATCCGAAAACGATCTGGTGATGGCGGGCAATCGTAATGTGCCGTTTTTTCTAGAAGATTTCCATGCGGTAGTAGATAAGTCCAATTTAAGTTTACCAGGCTGGGCAAATATTGTGCAAAGTGGGACGCTTTTCTGGAAAGGAACGGTTTACTCGGGCAACGGTTACGCCGAGTTCAATATAAGCGGGACTAAAGTGGTTTCTAATATTGCTTGGTTGATCTCTCCAAAAATAGATATGGATACGCATACTAATGAATTGCTTAGTTTTAGAACAGCCCAGCACCATCTTGATGTAGATTCTCCATTGAATACACTCGAAGTATATGTTTCTACTAATTTTGACGGACTCAATGTAACCAAAGCAACTTGGATTCCAGTGAAGGTAATCCTACCCAAACAAGCCACGCCTTGGTATCAATTTGTAGGCAGTGGGGGTGTAGATTTGTCCTCGTACAAAGGGAAAATCAACATTGCTTTTAAATATATTGGTTCTGGAAAAAACCTGTCCTTGGACGGCGCTTTTCAAGTAGATGATGTTCAGGTGTATGGGGATTAATGATTTTTTTAAAGGAGAATTGCCGAAATGTTTATATTTGCCTTTTTAAAAACAAAAATTACCATGAAATACACTTTAATTGCATTAATTTTTACTCTTTTTATCTCTTGTAAACAAGATGATGCTGTAGTAACGCCAACAGAAACAATCGATTATGTTGCTAAAAACGATCAAGAAATTGTTGATTATGTTGCTAAAAACAAGTTGACTGCTACTAAAACAGACAGCGGTTTATACTACATCATCAACGAGCCAGGAACAGGTAAACAACCTACAGCTTCATCAAATGTGACTGTAGCTTACAAAGGATATTTTACAAACGGAAGCGTTTTTGACCAAAGTGATGCTTCAGGAATTTCTTTTGGTTTGAACCAAGTGATAAAAGGATGGACCGAAGGGATTCCTTATTTTAAAGAAGGGGGTAGTGGTGTTCTTTTAGTTCCTGCTCATTTAGGGTATGGAAACAATGCAACGGGACCAATTCCAGGAGGTTCTGTTATTCTGTTTGATGTGAAATTGATCAAAGTAAACTAAATCAAGTTTAGTATAAAAAGCAAAAAGGGCAGTTCATCATGAACTGCCCTTTTTTTTATAGCATATTTTTTTATTTAATTTCGATCAAACTAATCGCATAACCTCCAGCTGGAACTGATAATTGTGACAATTTAGACTTGCTTGTTACCGTCATTTTACGAATGGTATACGCTTGCGGATTTGTTTTGTAATCTGCATCTTTTGCGTCAGCATAGATTGTAGCATTGTATTTTTTACCTTTTTCTAAAAAGTCAAATGCAATGTTGGACGTACGAGCAACATTTCCATTTACATTCCCTACAAACCAGTTGTTAGTTCCTTTGGCTTTTCGGGCAACAGTAATGTATTGTCCTGGTTCAGCTTCTAGATAGTTACTTACTGACCAATCGATAGCGACATCTTTTATGAACTGAAAGGCATCTAGAAAGCGGTTGTAATTTTCAGGTAAATCAGCTGCCATTTGCAATGGGCTGTACATGGTTACATACAAAGCCAATTGATTAGCAAGGGTACTATTTACTCGTGACTTATTATCAGGATTTAGTTTTGATAAATCCATTTCGAATATTCCCGGAGTATAATCCATTGGTCCACCGATCAAACGTGTAAAAGGCAATACGGTAA
Organism: Flavobacterium muglaense; assembly: GCF_014305155.1. Classification (GTDB taxonomy): domain Bacteria; phylum Bacteroidota; class Bacteroidia; order Flavobacteriales; family Flavobacteriaceae; genus Flavobacterium; species Flavobacterium muglaense. The sequence continues at coordinate 22,603 of NZ_JACRUK010000027.1, read as the reverse complement.
CGTGATTGGGTTTAGACCCACCAAATGATTGGTATTCTGTTCCTCTTGCAGCTTCGTTTCCTATTAAGTTAGGATACGTTCTACATATTCCTGTAGGGCGCACGGCTTCGTGTGCGTTGACCATAATTTTATATTCGGCTGCTTTTTCAATAGCGTATTGATAGTGGTTCACTGACCATTGATCGTAATGATTTTCACCTTTTGGTAAAATATCACCCACATAGCCACTTTTTACAGCGTCATATCCATTGTCTTTCATGAATTGATACGCTTTGTCCATGTGGCGCTCGTAATTACGCACCGCTCCCGAAGTTTCATGATGCATAATCATTTTTACCCCTTTTTCTTTTGCGTAAGCGTGAATTCCCTTAACATCAAAATCTGGATAAGGCGTTACAAAGTCAAAAACATAGTCTTTGGCATGACCAAACCAGTCTTCCCAACCGATATTCCAGCCTTCGACTAAAACACCATCAAAACCATTTGCTGCAGCAAAATCTATGTAGCTTTTTACTTTTGGTGTATTGGCACCATGCGTTCCGTTTGGTTTTGCTTTGGAGAAATCAGTAATTCCTAATTGCACTGATGGAAAATCATTTGTGTACGACCAAGAACTTTTACCAGTAATCATTTCCCACCAAACACCAATGTATTTTACCGGTTTGATCCAAGATGTATCTTCAATTTTACAAGGTTCGTTTAAGTTCAACGTCATTTTTGAACTTAAAATAGCACGAGCATCGTCGCTCACAATAATGGTACGCCAAGGTGAAGTTTGAGGTGCTTGCATGTTTCCTTTGTCACCATTAGCGCTAGGAGTCAACCACGATTCAAAAACCATATTTTTATCATCAAGATTCAAGTGCATGCACGAATAGTTAATTAAAGCCGCTTCGTGCAGGTTGATGTAAAGGCCGTCATTTGTTTTTAACATCAAAGAAGTTTGAACGCCTGTAGGCGAAAAAGAAGTTTGCGAAACATTATCGGTTTTTGCTTTTTCAGTTAAGGCTCTAATTTCTGATAATTTTGAAGTCGTATAGTCGTATTCTTGAGTATCATAATCTCCCGGAATCCAGAAAGCAGTATGATCACCAGTCATGGCAAATTGCGTTCTCTCTTCTTTAATTATAAAATAAGTCAGGTTTTTTTGAGTGGGGAATTCGTAGCGAAAACCAAGTCCATCGTCAAACAAACGGAAACGAATCACGATTTGTCTGTCGGTTTCATTTTGGTTTAAAGTAACCGCCATTTCATTATAATGGTTGCGAATCTTATCTTCTTCTCCCCAAACTGGAGTCCAAGTTTCATCAAAAGTGCTATTTTGAGTACCTGCAATTGTAAAATTGCTTAGCAAAGAATTTTTGTCGAATAGTAATTTTTTCTCCGTTTCTGCGGTGCTGAAACTCAAGTCGTACAGCATCGTTTTTTTGTCGCTCTTTAGCTCCAGACCCAATTTACTTGGTTTTATAACAGCTTTGTCTTTGTAGTTCAAACTGTACGTTGGCGTTCCATCGGCAAGCAATTTAAACTCCATTTGGAATTTTTGATTGGGCGATTTTAGTATTTGTGCCGTTGCGCTGTTAAAAAACGCTACAGCAAACAGGAGGGAAAAAAGATAGTGCTTCATTGTGTGTAATATAGATTAGTAGATAATTTTTGGTTGTATAATAGTTCAATGTTAAGAATACGTTTTAGGATAAATTGCTAAAAAAGAAAAACTTTTAGAACAATAAATTCAAGATGAAGTTGCTGATGAATTGAGTTGTTTATAATGAAATCAATTGCGTTGTGCGTTTCAAATTCCAGAAAGTAAAAATAGGCTCTTTAAGGGCGTAAGATTTTTTCAGTTTTAAAAAAGTAGATGAAAAACGAAATTAATTGTTGTAAATATAACAAAATCAATGGTTTAATAAAAATGTAGAATAAAAAAAAGTGGTGGTTTTAGAAACTTAAAAAAGGGATTTTGCTCCAATTTGTAAAGAAAGTGTCTGCTAAAAATAAAATTTATGCTTTTGTATTGGAGCCAATGAGCATTACTTTGGCCTCAAATTCTTCGCGCGGACCAGCGGCTTTATTTTTTATTTGGGAGCGATAATTGTAGATTGTGGAAACTGAATAACGTAAAAAAACAGCAATTTTAGCACTGTCTTTTATCCCTAATCGAATCAAGGCAAAGATACGTAATTCGGTATTTAGTAATTCTCCATCTTTCAATTGAGTGGTTTCATCATCGATTAACAAAGCCGAAAATTCTTGAATAAAATGAGGGAACAACAGTAAAAAAGTTTGGTCAAAATTAGTGTAGAACTCCTTCAGTTCGTTTTCAATAAATTCTTTTGATTTCACGGCACTAACAAGATCATTCATTTTTCCGGTAGTGGCCATAACATTCAGTTTTCGGCGGTAGCCTTCTAGTTTACCAATATAGTCCGAGCATTGGTCCATGTAACGGCCAATGTAGATTTCTTTTACTAAGTTGGTTTCAGAAAGGGCACTATTGGTCTCATTCAATTTCTCATTAAAAATCGACAATTCGGAATTCAAAGTAGAGAGTTGATTATTAGCCAAACTTATTTCTTGTTTCGCAGCTGACAGTCGTTTCATTTGTTTGAAAAGCATAAATAAAGCGCCCATTAAAAATAGCGACAGAATGGAGGCACTTATTAAAAACAGGATAAGTTGAAAACGGTTGGTTTCATTTTGCTTTTGATAGGCTTCATTAATGATGGGCATCATCTTTGAAATTTCGTAGGTTCGCAAACGTGCGTTACAAAAAAGAGCATCTTCGAGGGTGCGTTTCATGTAGGCATAAGAGCGGTCAATATCGCCTTCTTCATATAAAATGAAGGCCAAGGTACGAAGTGAAATGTATTCTTTTTTGGCCAGTTGTAGATCGGATATCGCGGATAGGATCAGCCATTTTTTCTCTTGTTGGGCATCTTTTTTCCCGTGATAGGATTGCGAAATAAGATAAGCAACAATTGCTTTTAGCGGATTGTTTTTTTCGATTTTTGGAAAATAGGGCAGCAACAAAGCAAGTGTTTTGTTGTATTGATGATTGCCATTGTATTTACTAGCAAGGTCAATAGACATCAAGTTGGATTTGTCTGTATAAGATTGTAAGGTAGAGTCCCGGTATTTTTGACAGAGTAGATTGTATCTCTTTTTTTCTTGAGAGGAAGCTGCATAGTCAAACATTGATCCGTAAATAGTAGTGTTGACTCTGTAAAAATCATTAACAAGCGATGGAGCTGATTTGATGTTTATTTTATAAAGAATATCGGTGGCTTCCTTATACATGCCTAAGGTACCCATTATGGAAGCCAAGTTTAATTTAGCCGAATTGATTTTGTTGCTATCGTTGAGTGCACTGGCAATTTTTAAATTTTTTCGGGCATACGCCAAAGCAGAGTCAGACTGAAAAAGTTGGTATTCAATGAATAATTTTTGACCAATTTCATATTGCTGAAGAGCGGTTGAGGTAAATTTCAGTAAGTCTTTTAAGGTGGTTATTTTGGCTTCTTTTTTATTCGAATACAACTGATAATTATCCACGGTTGTATCTAATTCATGGAGTAATGAATCAAAGTTGTTTTGACCAATAAGCAGTACGGGAAAAAGTAATACACCAATAAAAGTCAAAAATCGAGTCATGCAATAGGGTTTATGAGGTGTAAAAATATATAAAATAAATCAGTGAGTTAAGGTATTTGCTTTTTTCTACCACATAGAGACATAGATGTTATTTTGCGTAGAAGACGTTTTACTTTTGATAGTAAGCATAGTTTATGGAAGATAATAAAATACTGTTTTACGATTTGACTATGTGAACAGTGAAAGCGCTATCTAATTCTTTTAAAAAACAATACAGGCTATGTTTCTATGTGGTTAAAAGCTTTTGTAAAAGCAATCATTGAATTTATGGTGAAAAATTATAGACCTATATAAAAAGGATTTCTACTTTTTTTAGATATAAGTTTTTTTATAGTTGTAGGGAGTTTTTTTGAAACATATAAGTCATTTAAGTACATATAAGTTTTGTGATGTTTTTGCTTGTATGACTTATATGTTAGGGAACATTACACTAATGAAAAATCCGTGACTATCCGCAGCAATCCGCGTCATCCGTGTTCCATTGCTCAAATCACATCCGCAATAAATAGATGATCTGTTTGTGGTTTTAGCCCACTGATTAAACGGATTGAACGGGTTTTCACTGATTTATTAGAAACAGAGTTGCGAGAAATAAATCTGCGCTAATCTGTGGAATCTGTGGCAAAAAAAATGGACATGCTAGATCTGTATTATAAAAAAATCCGTGACTATCCGTAGCCATCCGCGTGATCCGTTTGCCATTGCTCAAAGCACTTCCGCAATAAATAGATGATCTGTTTGTGGTTTTAGCCCACTGATTAAACGGATTGAACGGATCTTCACAGGTTTCTTAAAATAAAAGCGATTAAAACAAATCAGTGAATCTGTGGCTAAAAAACAAAGCACTTAATAAATTGGGGTTCATTTCCCTTTAGAAACTATCAATTTTCACGGCTTTTACTTAATAAAAACACATAAGTTCAATAAGTCGCTTACAAATCATTAAATTTGTAGCTTATTCAAAGATATGTTAGAAAAAGAAGTATTAAATTTCGAAAAAACAGCCATTGTTGGTATTGTAACTCAAAATCAAAGTGAAGAGAAGCTCAATGAATATCTTGACGAATTAGAGTTTTTAACATTTACCGCAGGCGGTCAAGTGGTGAAGCGTTTTTCACAAAAAATGGAACGCCCTAACCCTAAAACTTTTATGGGTACGGGTAAGATAGAAGAAATTCACGCGTATGTAAAGGAAAATGGAATCTCAACATTGATTTTTGATGATGAACTAACGCCTTCGCAACAAAAGAATATTTCCAAAATAATAGAAGAATGCAAAATCCTAGATAGAACACACCTTATTCTAGACATTTTTGCACAACGCGCCGAAACCTCTTATGCAAGAACTCAGGTAGAGCTAGCGCAATGCATCTATATGTTACCACGATTATCTGGATTATGGACACACCTTGAACGCCAAAAAGGGGGAATTGGAATGCGTGGACCTGGAGAAACAGAGATTGAGACGGACAGACGTATTGTACGTGATAGAATCGCTTTGTTGAAAGATAAAATCAAAGCAATCGACAAACAAATGGGAACACAACGTGGTAATCGTGGTTCTATGGTTCGTGTTGCCTTGGTAGGATATACTAATGTTGGAAAATCAACCTTGATGAATGCCGTGGGGAAAAGTGATGTGTTTGTAGAGAACAAATTGTTTGCTACACTAGACACCACTGTTCGCAAAGTAGTGATCAAGAACCTGCCTTTCTTGTTGTCAGACACCGTGGGATTCATACGTAAACTGCCTACCATGCTGGTTGATTCCTTCAAGAGTACGCTAGATGAGGTTCGTGAAGCCGACTTACTATTGCACGTAGTTGATATTTCGCACCCAGAGTTCGAAGATCATATTGCATCTGTAAATCAAACGTTGTTAGATATTAAGGCCAATGACAAACCTGTTATCATGGTGTTCAATAAAATTGATGCCTACAAACATTTAACTATTGATGAAGATGATTTGATGACCGAAAAAACACCAAGACATTTCACCCTTGAAGAGTGGAAATCAACTTGGATGAGTCGCGTAGGTGAGGAGAACGCACTATTTATTTCGGCAACCAATAAAGAAAATTTTGAAGAGTTTAGAGAACGCGTTTACGAAGCCGTGAGACACATACACATCACGCGTTTTCCGTACAATAAATTCTTATACCCAGACTACAAAGATGCTATCGAAAAAGAAGTAGACGACGACGAAGAAACTGAATAATCACAATTAGTTATTTCAAAAATAGTCTTGTCAGTCCGAATTCTCTTCAGAAAAACGATGTCAGTTCGAGCGGAGTAGAGAACTCATCTGTAGTAGAAAACGAATACTGTCAGTTCGAGCGGAGTCGAGAACAAGTATTCCAAGAAGAACATCCTGTCAGTTCGAGCGGAGTCGAGAACCGTTATTTGTACTAATAAACAGGCTGTTAAGAAATGATCAATAGTTTGTCAGTTCGAGCGGAGTCGAGAACAAGTATTTCAAGAAGAACATCCTGTCAGTTTGAGCGGAGTCGAGAACCACATAAAATACAATCCCTTTTGAGTCATCATTAGGGATTTTTTTTGGCATGCCCCAGCTTCCACTCCGTTGCAGCAGCGTCAGGTACGTTGCAATCTTTTATTCCGCTGCACTACATAAAAGGATTTCCACTGCCATCCTTCATGCGAGATTGCGCAATTAGGGACTTTTTGTTTTTAAGTCATTTCAAAAAATGATTTTAGATTAGTTGCTTTTGGTTAACGGGTAGTTTAAGGTGACATAAATTTCCTGGGGATTAAGCAAAATTTTTTTCCATTTTAAAGAGAAAGAATTTCACATCTAGCACACCTTTTTGATTAGCTCTGAAAAGTTTTATCTTAGACTTAAATGATTCAGTATTTGCATTTGTATGCCTTTTGATAAAGAAGTTTAGAATGGTTTTTAAATGATATTTCAAGCTGTTTGTTGCAGTATTAAAATCGTTTAACTTTAATAGTTTAGTTTTCTCTATCCAGTTTACGATTTGTTATTTTGCTATTTATTTTGAGGCTTGATCATAAATGTTTTTGAACTCTAGTTTGGGCTTATAAGCTTGATGCAGAAACGGATAATTTTTAAATAACAATTCTCAGCTCTTATCTTTTGGTTTGTTGTTTGCTGGTTTTGCTTATTAGCAATAATATAGCGACTTCTAGCTAATAATTGTTTAGGAGTATCATCGTTTTCAAGAATAATTGTAATATATTTTATTCCCAACTCTTTAGCATCTTTAATGGCTTGGACAGATTACAGCATTTTAAATTTCAATTTAGCCATAAAAACTTCCTTGTAATTTGCACCAATTGAAATTCTGTGACCATTGCTTAACGCTACAAAACCATTCTCTATCATTGTTATTTTTGGCAATGCAACAATATAGGATTTATGAACTCTCATAAAAGTATGTGTTGGCAAAATATCTACTAAATCTTTCAAAGTAGAATATGCCATAATTTTATTCTTGCTTTGGTGAAAAGCAATGTAATTCCCCATTGCTTCAATATAATACACATCTTTGAAGTAGATTTTTATGAGCTTGCCTTTCTGCTCAGTTTTTATAAAAATATGATTTTCATCCAAAGTTACGAGATTATTTACAGAAGAATTTACAGGAATAGTTGATAATGCTTTCTTTACAGCTTTTGAAAAACGATCAAAGGAAATAGGTTTCAATAAATAATCTATAGCATCCAAATCATAGCCATTTAAAGCAAATTGAGGATAAGCTGTGCATAAAATTACTTTCACATTTTCACTAATAATATTCATTACCTCCAACCCTGTCATTTCCTCCATTTGAATATCTAAAAAGACAAGAACTACATTTTTTTTCTTTATTTCCTGCATTCCTATGAGAGGATTATTATATGTTCCGATCAAATCAAGCTCTGGGATTTTGCTTATATAATGTTTCATTATATCGATTGCAGGCTGCTCATCATCAATTACAATACATTTTATCATTTGTTTTATTTTTTTATCGTAAGATCAAAAGTATAAAAATCATCATCGTTTGTTATATTAATTCTATATTTATTCTTAAAAGCGAAATCTAGTCTTTTAGAAACATTATCTAAGCCCAGATTGTTAGACAGAATTTCTACGGTATTTTTTTTCTTCTTGTTCTTGCATATAAAATGAATTGAGTCACAAGTCGTAACTATCTTTATTATAAGTGGAAAATCAGGATTTGATAATTCTCCGTATTTAAAAGCATTTTCAACAACAGTAATAATAGACAAAGGAGGAATTAAATGATTTTCAGTATCACCATTTAATGTATAATCTATAAACTTAGAATTAGAGAATCTTAAATGGTGGATTTCTATAAGTGTCTTTAAATTATCTATTTCTTGTTGTAAAGAAACTTTCATATTTTCGGTTTCAACATTGTTTAAAGAATATCTCATTAAGTCGCTTAATTTCATAATATTGTTAGCTAAATCTTCTGACAACAACAAAGCTTGTGAAAACAGAACATTTAGGGTATTATATAGAAAGTGAGGGTTGATTTGGGCTCTTAGAAAGGCATATTGATATTGTATTTTTTCTTTCTGTGCAAGCAAATCCTTTTGAATCAGCTCTCCATTTTTCAATTCCTGCTCTTTTTTCTGAATTTCCAGAATATGTTTTTCTTCTTTTATTTTTTGTATTCTTTTTTCTCTTTCAATCAATTCCATTATAATATGATATAGCAACGCATACGTAAAAAATTTTATGTACTCTAATATTATGGATTGTAAAAAGGCTTTTACTGTGAAGGAACTTGTAATGAGAATAATCCCCAAATATGGAAATAATTTAATTAATACAAGATATGCAAGACTTGAAAAAACAACAAAGAGAATAATAACAAAAAATATTCCCGTGTAAATATTCTTTTTTGCTATTCTGAAACAATTTAAAAACAGGTAAAATAATCCGATGAAAGGAACTACATAGACAAAAACATACAAGGGGTTTAGTTCTTTATTTGTAAGTAAGTTTAGTAGATAAACATATGTTATGTATATAAGCCACGCTCCCAAATGCAATAATAACTTGTTTGCATGGCTTATATTCAGATTTTTTTTCATTAATTTATTTTTCTTTTTGTTTCATTACAAAAGTATTAGAAATATTCCTAATCTCTCCTATTTGTAATGATGATTTGTTTGCATGGCTTATATTCATAATGCTTTTCATAGAATTTGTTTTTCAATACCAAAATATTACAAATGTTTCTAATCTCTGTTGAGGGATTTTTATTAAAAATCAGTTCCTCATCTTCATAATAATTTTCCATTTTTAATAATTTAAGCGAAGACCAAAACCTGATTGCTATAAAGTTCTTCTAGAGTGTGTTTTTGTATTTTTGTTTCAATAGGAAAATTATTATCTTCACTTACTTTTTCTAAATATTCGTGAAGATCTTTATCTATTGGAAATGTTATGTATGAAAAACGATCAAATAGAAAAGAATCTTCTAATATTTTAAAAATTCCATATCGTTTGGTATTAAATGAAAATCTTCTTCCTAAGATTTCGTTGCTTATTTGATTTGTTAAAATTAACTGCTCATTAGATTCTACCTGTTTGTGTAAATATAACCAAGACTCCCATTGTCCAGGATATTTTTTCAGAAAATCAGAAAATCTATCATATGCGAGTTTAGTAGCTTCTAATGCGTACTCTTCTTTATTTTTCTCGAAATTTGGCATTATAGGGTCAAAGAAATGAAGCCTTATGTCATCGATGCTTTTTCGGTATGCAATAGTTGTAATCAATGGAACTTTAGCGACATTTGCTAAATGAGCCACACCTTTTTTTACATAAATTTCTTTATTCAAAAATGAAATCTTCTCATCTTCAGAAGTTCTTCCTTTCAATGCTCCACGGAATCCATTAAAATATAAGAAAACATTTCTACCATTTTTGAGTTCTTTAATAATCTTTAATCCTAAGGCAGGAGATTCGAGTTCAATAAATTTTGCGTCTTTATTGCTAAAAAGATTTTCCCGAAACATTTCTTCTTCTTTTTCCAAAATAGCTTTCGGGCAAACAGCTGTGTAAGGAATTTTATTTTTAGTTAAAAACGCATTCAGAAGTCTATATGAGCCAAAATGAAATGAGGAAATTACACACGGCTGTTCTTTAAGCATTTTAAGGGTATCCATAGAAAGATTTTCGGTAGTCACATAGTCTAGAGCTTCCTTGTGAACTTGTTCAAAATGAGTCAGTCGGTTATGTAAAGTAATCTCATTAAATAAATTATGATGTTGATTAAAGTCTATTTCTGGAAGGAAGTTAAATAGATTAGCACTTACAAGGTTAAATGAATGGGTCTTAGATATTTTGCTTTTATAATCAGTATTATCATTGAAATTAAGATATTCATTATATATTTCATTTCGCTGTTTTATATATGTTGTCATTATTTTAAATTTTTAAGAGTAATTGTTTTGTTGATAAGATTAAAGATACCTACTAGTATAAATAACATTGAAAAAGTAATTTTTAATAGGGCGAAAGAAAAATAGTCACCAGTTGCAAAAATTATTTTTACAGATGTAAACCTTTGGAATACATAATCTGTTATGATATAATATACATATGCCCAAAAGAGAATATTTGTTATAGAATATAATAATAATGAACCCGTTGGGTGTAATTATTTGTAGTAAAAAAGAATGATTAGATATTGGTCAAGATACTGAAATTCAGTATCTTGAAGTCGCAAAACAAACCAATATCTATGTCAAATATAGTGAAAAATTATTTTAGAGTTTTAGAAGTTATAAGTTCTTTGGATTGTAAATTAGAGAATAAATCGGATGTCGGTAGAAAACAAAAAATGTCTGATTTAGAAGTAGTTGCATTGAGTTTAACCGCTGAATTTATGTCAATTGATAGCGAGAATTCTTTATTTAAAGAGATTAATAAGCAACAAATATCTAATTTAATTGAGCGAAGTCAGTTCAATAAGCGAAGACGAAAATTGTTTTTCTTTTTAGAAGAAGTAAGAACAAAATTAGCATCTCGCTTTTTAGAATTTGAAGATTATTTCATCGTGGATAGTATGCCGTTGGAGATTTGCAAATTTGCACGTCATAGAAGAATTAAAATCTGTAAAAATGAGTTTGAAACAGCTCCTTCAAAAGGGTTTTGTGCTTCTCAAAACAATTGGTTTTACGGGTATAAATTACATGGTGTTTGTTCTATAAATGGGATTTTCCATTCATTAGATATTACTAAAGCAGAAGTTCACGACGTTCATTTTTTGAAAAACATAAAACAACAAATGTCTGATTGTGTGTTGCTTGGCGATAGAGGTTACTTGTCTCAAAGCATTCAATTAGATTTGTTTCAAACTGTAAATATCAAATTAGAAACGCCAAAAAGAGCTAATCAGAAAGATTATAAGCCACAACCTTATATCTTTAGGAAATCAAGAAAAAGAATTGAAACATTATTTTCACAACTATGCGACCAGTTCAGGATTAGAAACAATTATGCTAAAACTTTTGAAGGTTTTAAAACAAGAATTTTAGCAAAAATAACAGCATTAACATTGGTTCAATATATCAATAAATTCATCTTTGACAGACCAATAAACAATATCAAAAATCAACCAATTTAATTACACCCAACGGGTTAATAATGAATATTTTATGTTTTTATTTTTAATCTCACTAAAGGTTTTGGAAGGGTGAAGTATTATATTTTGTACTAAACTAGTTGACTTCTCTCTTAAATTTTGTAGGTGAAAATAGTCACTAAAAATCCAATATCCATCGTATCTAAAAAAAGGATTAAATGATGTAATTATACTTGCGGTATTCATGATCAATAACGATAATGAAAAATTTTGAAAAGGTGAAAAATAATATAATGACATAAGAACAAAGTTGATTATAAGTTGAAAATAAATCCCCCCTAGATTAACTATTATTCTTTTTATTTTATCTAATCTCCATGCATTTGTTGTGTTCGTATACATAACAGGAAAAATAAAATATATCCCAAATCCAATTTCTTTAGGCTTTGCTCCAAAAGAATAAGAAGCTGTAGCATGTCCTATTTCATGAAAAAAGATTATCCCAAAAAAAAGCAAGTAATATAATATCAAATTTGACCACGTAAGGCTTTCCTGAAAATTTTCTACAATTTTTGATGATCCTATAATGTTGATGTAAAAAAATACAAATGACGCAACGAACAGTAGTACAAATGCTATAAAAAAAGTCTTTTTTTCAAATAAAAATGATAATGCATTATAAATTTTATCTCCCGCTTCATTCTTTAATATATTAAATTTGTTATGTATATATGTTTTTTTTTGGGAATCATTTTTGCTGATTTCAATCATTTCTTTTACCTTATCTATTGAGCTTTCTATAAATGCCCTGTCCGTCAAATCACTTTGATGAAATTTTTCATTAATAGAATAGCTAATGTTTTCATAACTTGTATTAGTTTTATACTCAGAGAGTATTTCAAATAACAGTTCGTTTATTGAAAAATATTTACTGTCGGTTTGAAGAATATATCTGTCTGTATTACTTTCTTTAACTTTTGCTAAGGTGAAATTCATGGTTATTTCTTTTTGATTTATTTTTTTAAAACAGCAGGAGAAATTAATCTCCTACTGTTTTAGATAATTTACAGTAATACAGGTATTATAATTGTGCATGTTATATCAGCTGCTTGAGCTGTTTCTAATCTGTCTTCTAGTTGTTCGATGTTGATCATGTTTTTCATGGTAATAAAAAATTTAAAGTTTAATAATTAAAGTGTTACAATAATAATTTTGCAAGTTGCATCAGCTGCTTGAGCTGTTTCTAATCTGTCTTCTAGTTGTTCGATGTTGATCATGTTTTTCATGGTAATAAAAAATTTAA
>NZ_JACRUK010000027.1:0-9959 GCF_014305155.1 Flavobacterium muglaense | reverse complement strand
TTTAAAGTTTAATAATTGTGTTGAAAATCTAATGTTTAATAATAGATGGTTTTAAGTTTTTGTTTTCTGCTTTGATATTGCTATACTTTTCATTTGATATTCGAAGTAGGATATTATATCATCCGTTCGTTATCCATTTTTACTACTGTGGTAGTATAAAGTGCTACAATGTCAATTTGCTTAGTCTGGCCACTGGTCTATAATTGGAGGAGGCCACTTAATTGGTCCTGTAAGATTTACAATTGCCAATTCTTCTCTCTTCTCTAATTCTTCGATAAGAATTTTTTGATTTGATTTCATGAATTTTTATTTTTGGTTAATATTTAGTTGATTTACAGTGTTATAGAAACCATTATACAAGAAGGATTCTCTATTCCAGACATTTCTAGTCTTTCTTCTAGCTGAATGATGTTAATTGAGTTGAGTGTTTTCATTTTTTATGATAATTTTAGTTAAATGGTTATTAGAATGTTACCGCCGTAATTGTATAGCCTGCTTTTTTTAAATTTTCGTATAGGTTGTTATCAGTTGTGGTGAAATATCCTGGGTCTATAGTAAATAATACCGCACTGTCTGTGGTTAGTTTTTCTATTTTTGGAAGAATAATATCGGCATATTTTTTTACCATATCCTCACTATATTTAATTTTTAAGTACTGATTATATGTGTAAAGAGTTTTTAGAGCATCTTCATTTCCAGAAGAATAGAATTTATTTTTGTTTTCAATAGCTGCTTTTGCTTCATCAGGATTGTTAAAAATATAGGAAATGTTGTTTTTCCAGTAGTCTTTAGTTCCTGCATCCATTAGCTGTACATAATCATTCACTCCTAAAAGTTCTGTGTAAGTTTTTTTATTTTTTAAGGAAAAAGATTGCAAATCATTTTCTATTCTGTATCCAGAAGTTGCTCCGCAAGGATTTGCAGACATTAACAAAAAAGCATTTACATAAAAGGGCTTGAACATATTTACCATTTGTTCTGTCATTCCTGCTTTTTCCTTAGCATAAGCAATTATCTTCTGATAGTCGTCTGAAGACAAAATGTTTTTAAGCTTCTGGCTGTTATCTGTAACTGCTATTGAATTTTGAACTGATTTTTTGTTTTCTTCAGTGTTCAAATTTTGTTCTACCGCAATTACGTCTACTTTGGGAAGAACTTCAGACTCTAATTTTATTAAATTATCTCCTGATGAGCATACATTTGTACTTAGAAATACATAAGATGTTTTCTTTCCCTGCTTTTCAATCTTCCATAATAAAGTCGATTGTGATTGTGCATTTAGCATAACTGTTGTAACTATTGGCAACCCCAGTAAAATTGTTCTAAAAATCTTCATAATTGTGTTATTTTAAATGTTTATTATTGTTCTGTTTTCATTCTTTTTTCCAAATCGTCGAAAGTTTCGTTGCTTCGTTTTAGTTTTGAAGAGCTTCCTCCGAATTTGTAAGTTAATCCTATGGTAACGAATCTGGTTTCACTTTTTTTGTTTTGATTAAGAATTACATTATTGTAATCTACTGTATAGCTGCTTCTCATTGTGTTGAAAATATCCGATACTACCAATTTCAAAGACATTTTGTTGTCCAAAAGCTGTTTGCTAATTCCGAAATTTGAATTGAAATAACCTTTCGTTTTATAAATTCCCATAGCAATAGGACTTTGATAGACCATATTGAGCTGTGCAGACCAATTATTCTTAAATTTAAAACTGTTATTATTTTGTATCAGGTATGCCCAAGCGTCGTTACCTCTTGTTGAGTTATAATCATCCGTTGATGTATTGTATTTATAGAAACCTGTTCCTCCTACTAAATTCATTGTCCACATTTTAAAGAATTCTTTATTCCAAGCTGAATAAATGTAAAAGAAATCCGAATTTTTAAAATTGGTATAAGTACTAATAGTTGTATTTCCGTTTTTTGTAAAAAGAGGCCCCAATGGGTCAATTGAATGCGTTTCACTTGCCCCAAATGTTAACGTCTGGCGATAGGTGTAGGTAAGGTCAAAACCGTGATTTATCTGTGGGCGAATATTAGGATTCCCTTGAAAATAAGTGTATTCACTCTGGTATCTTATAAATGGGTTCACTACATCAAATCCAAATCTCTGAATACTTTTTCGATAACTGAAATTAAAAATATTGTTCAGATTTTTTAGATATTGTAAGTTTAGATTTGGAAACAGATTAAAATAATTCCTAATATTCTGTTCTCCTCCTATTAATCTACTGTCACTGTGAGTATGCTCACCACGAAGACCTAAAGTAATTTGCCAATTGTCACCTAAAGCTTTGTCATAAGTTGCATATCCTGCATTAATATTTTCTTTGTAAATAAAATTATTACTTTTTAAAGGGTCATTAGTCCACACATCATTCAGGAAATTTTCCCAAGTAATATCATTACCAGACTTTGTATTGATGTTCTTCAGTCCAAATTCAAAATTTCCAATACTTGAGGGATATTCAAAATCCACAGCTGCAGAATATACTTTGTTGTTGCCATTCGTAAAGTCTCTTAACAAAATATCAGGAGTATAAATTGTAAAATACTTTGTAATAAAGTTTTCGTTAACATCTTTCTTATATTCAAAATAATCCAGATTTACAGTGATTGTTCTTTGTAAAGAATCCAAAACCGTTTTATAGTAAAGATTCGTTGCTGGATTAAAAATTTTAGATTTGTTGTCATTTTTTAAATCTGATATGCTGGAATTTCCGGAGGTTAATAGATTAATATTGTTATTGCTTGAAAGAGTATTATTGTTACTCATTCCTCTGAATAGAAATCCAATTGTATTCTTTTTAGTAATATCATAATCAATGCCTATTCTGTAATTATGATTATCTTTGGTAGCATCGCCTTTTTCATCTTGCAATAGGCTTGATATTGGAGAAAGAGTTTGATTTGAATTGTTTTTATAATATTGTTTTGAATTTTCGTAATTATAACTGCTATAAATGTTGACAGACTTTATTTTATAGTTTAATGTCATTCCTGGAAGAAAACTAGCATATTTACCAATTTTACTATTTGCTATCAAAGAACCGCTTAAACCATTTTTTCTATTCTTCAAAAGTTTGATATTAATCACGCTTCCTCCGAGTGCATCGTATTTAGATGATGGGTTAGGCAATATTTCAACTTTATCTATAGTGTTTCCAGATACTGAAGCAAGCATTGTCTTTAGTTCTTCTCCACTTAAATTGGTTAGTTTCCCATCAATTAAAACCGTAACAGATTTTGATCGGAAAATAAGAGTTCCATTCTGTTCAATAACACCTGGAGATTGTAGCAAAATGTCATAAGCATTACTTGTAGATGCAATTGGGCTCTGGCTAACATTTATGTTAATTCTGTTAGCAGTTTGTTCAATAAATGTCTTTTTACTACTTATAACAACTTCCTGAAGCTCATTAACTTTGGTTTTTTCATTCTCTTGTTGAGAAAACATGCAAGTGCTAATTAATGCACTTGCTAAAGAAATTATTATTTTACTCTGTCTCATGTTTTTTAATTTTTACAAGACAAACTTCTAACAAATGAATTTTTTTTAAAAAAATATTATTTGAAAAAGTATTTTCTCTATTTGAAAACGTGTTTGCTCTATATTGATATATTTGAGTTCAGCATTTTGTTTCGTTAAATGTTCATTTTTTCGTCTTTGAGGAAAAAATTTCTACATCCAATGTAGATATTGAAAAAGCATATATGAAAAACACAAAAATTTTAAAGAAGATAAAATCATTGTATATATTTATTATCTGAAAATCAGTATTATATCTCTTCAGATTATTTAAAAAGATTAAGTTTTTTTATTCCGCTACTGCTTTAGATCAAATATTCAGGCTGTTTTTAGGGTGTAATAGGTAACATGCCAAAACCTCCATTTCTTTAAAATTATGTAATTTAAAAGTTCTTCGAGATAAAAGAAACTTATACAATTATTTTCAGCCAATAAGAAAACTATATGGGATAAGATTTTGAAAATTAAATAGTTATAATTCAATTAGGATAAGTAGACCTAGTTAAGCATATTGATGTTAATATTTTTAAACTTTTTTAACTATTATAAAGCCATATAAGTTAAATAAAAAAGCGTTTATTAAACTTTTTGGACGAAAAGGTAATTTCTAAAATATTCATTTTTTATATCTACAAAAAGTTATTGTGTTAGTCACTTAAATTCTGTATGTCTAAATATTTAAAAGATTCACATAAATTTTCTGGGGATTACGCAAAAAATTTTTCCATTCTAAAGAGAAAGAATTTCACATGTACTACGCCTCTTTAATTAGCTCTGAAAAGTTTTATCTTAGAATTAAATGATTTAGCATTTGCATTTGTATGTCTTTTGATAAAAAAGTTTATTATGGTTTCTAAATGATATTTCAAGCTGTTTGCAGCAGTGTTAAAATCGTTTAACTTTAATGTTTAGTTTTCTCTATCCATTTTATAATTTGTTCTTTTGCTATTTCTTTTGAAGTTTGTTCATAAATGTTTCTCAACTCTAGCGCGTGCTTGTATGCTTGATGCAAGAGCGGATAATTTTTAAATAACAGTTCAGCTCTTATATTTTGGTTTGTTGTCCACTGGTTTTGCTTTTTAGCAATAATGTAGCGATTTCTAGCTAATAATTGTTTGGGAGTATCATCGTTTTCAAGAATAATTGAAATGTATTTTATTGCAAACTCTTTAGCATGTTTAGTGGCTAGGTTCTCCTTTTCTATTGCTTCCCATCTCAATTTAATTCTTTGATATTGCAAGGCTTCCATTACCAATTTTACAATGTAGAATCGGTCGGTAACTAAATTACTTTCAGGAAAATACATTCTGGCTGTCAATTGCATATTATTAACCATATCAAGGGTTACCTCCTGTACTAATTTTCTTTTTTCTAATGGGATTTTATGCAAAACATCAATGATGTCTTTACTTTTAGTGCCTTTTATAACTGCAACTATTGTGTTTTTCTTCCCTCTTCCTCTTTTATTGGTTACAAAGGTGTAAAGTTCTCCTTTTGATAAACTAAATTCGTCAATACTAAGGTTTTTTCGAATGTTTTCAGGATATATTAAATAATCTCCATCGTGATTTAATTGTTCCCAATCTTTAAAACCAGTAATTTTTTTCTTGCAATGACGTTGCAAAAAATTAGCTTTAACACCATCATGGCCTGCAATTTTACTTATCGTATCTTCTCAGGTCTCGAACTGTATCTTTTAAAAAAAAACTGAAAGCTCATCTGTTAATTTTGAATCTTCAGCTTTAAAAAAACACTCACTTTTGATTGCAATGTTTTGTCTATTTTATTACGCTATCTTCGTCTTTTAATACCAAAATATACTGCTTTTCCTCTTATTGGAAAGTATAGTATTAAAGTTTGTTCATAAACCCCTTTGGACTCAAATTAATTGATATTGTAAGCTTTTGGAAAAATGTTTTTCTAATCGAAATAAATAAAGAAACAATTTTTCTTTGTTTGTAAGTCTTCCAAATCTTTGAAATCAACAATATCAAAATGGGGTAATAATCGTACAGGTAGAAAAGATGAAAATAAAGGAAAGTCCATTTGCTTTTTTTATGCAAATTTAAAACTTACCCCCAACTTTTTTATGTGAGGCGTAGTTTCTGTATAATACTATAGAAGTCAACTTTAAACTTTCGACCAAAGTCAAGGCTATAATTTAGCGGTGAGCTATTTAATACTGTTAGAGTTATTTGACAATAATACTTACATAGAGTACTTTTGAACAAAAAAACTATTAAATTAGTCAAAAACAATAACAACGGTGGTATTGAAAAACATTCCTAATATATCTTTCAAGACTAATAAAGAGGCTAGTGATATTGAGTTTCTTCGTTTGGCGGAGCTATTCGAAAAAATAGAAAAAGACCCTAATCATGATCCCAAGCAACCCCATCGAATTTCTTTTTTTGTCCTACTCATTGTCACTGAGGGCGAGGGTGTCCATCAAATAGATTTGAAAAATTATCCTATTAGCAAAGGCGCTGTACTTAAAATTGCAAAAGGGCAGGTGCATGCTTTTCAAAACAATTTTCAGTATGACGGCTACCTTGTTGCTTTTACCGAAGATTTCATATTACGGTATTTTTCAAAATCATCGGCTGCTTTTATTTCTAATTTATTCAACTATCACTTGTCGGAACCTTTGATAGAAGGGAGTGCTTACAACGACTTTTTTATAGAAAATTTCAAACAAGAAGTACAAAGTACTACTCATTATGGACAAAAGGAAATTATTGCCAAAATTCTAGAATTGTATTTATTGCGATTAGAACAGCAAGTACATCAGACACATCCTGATCAAGTTAATAAAAAACATCAAGAACTTTTTATGGCTTTCAAAGATCAAGTAGAGCATAATTATACAAAAACACGAAACGTAAAAGAGTATGCAGCAATGCTTGGGGTTTCGGCCAAACACCTTAACCAAATAACACGCGAGCTTAGCCTGAATACGGCAAAGTACTTTATTGATCAATATGTGATCCTTGAAATTAAGCGTGTTTTATTTAGTACTAATAAGAGCCTTAAAGAGGTGGCATTTACTAGTGGCTTTGATGAGTTAACTAATTTTAGTAAATTTTTTAAAAAGCATACAGGGCTTTCGCCAAAAGAATACAAAGGCAGTCTTTAAGTTATTTGGTTTCAGATTTACCATTTTTAGCAATCAATTTACCTTTTGTAACAAGACCTAAAAATCGAACTTTGCTCAAAAAATAAATTATGAGTACAGTAGCTACATGCCCTGTTTGCAATAGCAAAGCAGCGGTAAAAGAAAAAGATGGAGCAATCACCTATAAAGCCATACAAGACGAGGATGCATTAAAAAAAATTGGTCAGCTAAAAAAAGCGATGGAAAAATTTAAAACCAGAGCAGAAGAGTTGGAGAAAGAACTACAAGAATTAAAATTAAAACAATAGTATGGGTTTTTTAAAAAAAAACTATGGATGGATGATAGTGGCAATTTTGGCTGTACTGCCACTATTTATTTTGGCCAAAATGATCACTATTGATTTGCAAAATGGACTAGCTATTTCCTTAGTCGAGAACAAAGGGAGCGAAGGAAAGTCAACCCTCGAAATGTTGTACCATATTTCAGGTGAATTCGCCATTAGATGGATGACAGCAGTTTTAACTTGCACACCATTCTTCATTATTTTTGGTGTAAGCAATCTGTTTGTGCGTCAAGCTATGGGTATTGCTGCAGCTGTTTGGAGCATACTGCATTTTGTGATTTTTGTTTGTGCCGAAGGTTTTTTAGAGACTTTTACAGAACTAAATTATATTGCTGGTTTTGTGGCTGTTTTGATTTTAATTCCGCTGCTGTTAACTTCGAATAGAAAGGCAATGAAGGCGCTTCGATCGAAGTGGAAAAAACTACAAACGTTCTCGTACGCAGCCATTACATTGAGTTTGATACATATTGTATTATTAGAAAAAACGTGGTTGATCTATGCTATAATTCTGATTTTGGGGTTTGTAATAAGAATTCCAGCCATCAAAACAAGGATCGTCGATTTTAGATTAAGTCGTGTTCATTTAAAATAAATTGAGATGAGTTTTATTGAGACTATTTTAAAAGCAGTAATTCTAGACGAGGCTACAATTACTGAAAAGGTGTTGCTATCTGATAATGTTTTTAAAATTAGATTGCAAAGTGATAGCATTCGAAATATTGATTTTATTCCAGGTTCGTCATTGCGCATGGGGATTGGTATTGGTAAGGAAGACTTGTCCTTGAAAAGTAAGATGAGAACCTACAGCGTTTGGGATAGTAATAAACAAGAAGGATACTTAGATTTAGCAATTGCTACTCACAGTAGGGGCATAGGTGCTGTCTGGGCTAGGGATTGCAGGCTCGGGGATACCATCTATTTTAAAACCAAAAAAGGCAACTTCCTGGCAGATGATTCTGCGGATAGTTATCTGTTTATTGGAGATCTTTCGGCGCTTTCCCATTTGTATATGATCAACAGAAACATTGGTGTCAACAAGCAAGTGGCAAGCATCATTTACAATTCGAACAAAAGCGATTTTTTTCCTGATGTTGACGGGAGTTTTCCTTTTGATTTTTATGAACTACCCGAAAATCCTACTGCTGCCATAATAGCTAAGGTCAAAGAAACAGTAGCTACATTAAAGGGTAAGAAGTTGGTTTATATTGCTGGAGATAGTAGAGTTTGTGTGGCACTGCATCATTTCTTTAAGAATGAATTAGAATGGGAAACAAAACAAATTAAAACAAAACCTTTTTGGAACCCTGAAAAAACAGGTTTAGAATGATCGTAGTTCCGAAGGTTTTCGTAAAAAGAGAAAATCTTCTTCGGTTCAAATTACCTTATCTAGTAAGTTATAGAAAGTTCCGCTTAAGAATCAAGATGTTTTATTGGATAATAAATCCCAACTTTTTTGCGGCAGCGCTGTCAATAGGGTGAAACTGAAAATCAGTATCGTCAAATTGTAAAGTACCATCAATATAGAACGGCATATTCATAAAAGTGGTCGCTACGCCGCTACCCATTTTTAAAACGGGTCCTTGTTGTAGTACTACAAAAGGAGCCCATTTCTTGCTGCCTCCATAGGTTCTGAAATCAAATTTCCCTTTGAGTGTATCGCCAATTTTCTCCCCTCGTACTTCTCCTGATTCTTTACCTACACCGCCGTATCGTAGTTCTAATTGGCCATAAAATTTGTTGTCGTATTCTGCTAATTTTAGTAGGGCGGTATCCTTGCCTTTAATTGCTTGGTAAAATTTAGTCTTTTGCTCTGTGTCTGATTGGCAGCTAAGTACCATCAAAAAAGCAATTAAGATGATGCTGTTTTTCATAAAATCAAAGATAATTAAAAATACTACAGGATCAATTAAGTTCGGTTAAGTGTGGTGCAGTTCTTGTTGCGCAACAGAGTCAAGTTTTTGCGCTAGAGGGTTGTATAATAAATGCGTGAAAAATGAAGTTGTTTTTATAGTTGGTTTTTGTAATTTTGAAAAGGTGATACGCTCTAAAAAGAACGGCTTATTTTTTTAAAAGAAAACAACTATGAAAAAACTATTTTTAATTGTGTTGCTTTTTGTGTCTAAATTGTTAATGGCGCAAGCAGCAATCGACTGTAATGACCCAAACTTACTTAGTTGTTGCCCTTCATTAGCGTCCTATACTCCTAAAATGAAATTGTACGAAGATTTAGGATGTAAAACAGACAGAAAAGCAGCAGAATATCCTTTCTTTCCCAAAATGCTAGAATACCAAGGGTATATTTTTAGAGATATTTCGAGCTGCGCTGCTCAAAACATGGATTGCTCCTTAATGTTTGACTATTGTGTACCACAAACGAGAGAAACAATGCGCGTAAAGATCACGGACTATAAAGATCCCTTTTTTGCAACAAATCAAGGGAAAGCTGCTTTAAATATGGATTTTTTAGTTTTAAATCCGCAGGCGTTGGCTTTGGGTTCACATGAGCTTTCTCCAATGAATAGAAAATACAAAAAAAGTCGTATTGTTTCTGCACGGTTTTCTCCTTATGGCGGAAAGTCGGATGACGTAATGTATTATGCTTTTGTAAATGATCGCTACATGATTACCATAACATTAACCGATAAAATGAATCGATTTAAAAGCGCATTAGAAACAGAGGGTTTTCTAAATAGTTATATCGAACAAATTAATCTCAAGGAAACCTATTAATTAGAAACAATAATATATTAAACTCAGTTAAATATGGATATTTCGGGTATTGAAGACGAAATTGTAAAATACAATAATTCACCATTAGCAAAATTATCGGGCCTATCACCTATTCAAACTCACGAATTGATTTATAATCCTTTGGGTGAAAATTCTTGTATTAAGTTTATACCGAACAAAAATATAATATAAACCAATTTTGATAATTGGTTTTTTTATATTATATTTGGTCTATATTATAACAG
>NZ_JACRUK010000026.1 GCF_014305155.1 Flavobacterium muglaense | reverse complement strand
TTCTTTGCATTTAAACAAGAAAAAGTAACTCTAAATACCTGTGTTTTATTGGATTTGCAATTTTTCAGCAAGCCCTACTTAAATAAAAAAATCCCAAACACCAGTAATTGGGATTTGGGATTACCTCATGAAGCACTACGAAAGTGCACTCATTTTTATAAAGAATTACTCTTTAGTTTCTTCTTTCTTATCAGCTGGCTGATCTTCTTTAGCGGCATTTTTAAATTCTTTAATTCCGCTTCCTAAACCTTTCATTAATTCTGGAATTTTTTTCCCTCCAAAAAGTAATAAAACAACTGCTAAAATAACTAGGATTTCTGTAACACCAAATCTTCCCATGATTGAATAATTTATTGCCGTAGCAAATTTCTAATAAATGTAACTGCAAAGATAAATAGTTTTAGTAGATGAGCGCTCATTTTAAGTCATTTATTTAATTATTGAAAAGTTAAAAGTTTATTAATATAAAATAGGTAGGAGTATTATGCGATTACGAAATGTCCCAAAGTGTTTACAATGGTATTAATTATTTATATTTGTATGATAAAGAACTACTATGGCAGGCAAAAGATTAAAAAGAAAAAAAATTCACAATAAATTATTTATCAAAAACCGTTTGGTTATTTTGAACGAAGATACTTTTGAGGAAATTTTTTCAATGAAGCTCAATTTGATGAATGTTTTTGTAGTGGCCTCATTAGGTGCCGTTTTACTGATTGGGATTACCACATTCATCATTGCCTTTACGCCATTAAGAGAATTTATTCCAGGTTATTCGTCATCAAAATTAAAAAAAGATGCCACGGAGTTAGCGCTAAAATCAGATTCATTGAGCTTAGCACTTAAGAAAAATGAAGCCTATATTCTTTCTATTCAAAAAGTACTAAATGGACAATTAGAGTATGCTAAATTCAACAAAGACTCTATTTTGACTGCAGTAAATGAAGCAACGCCTGAATTAAAACTGACTGCTTCGGATGCCGAAATGGACTTAAGAAAAGAAGTAGACCAAGAGCAAAAAAAGAAGAATACTTCAAAAAAATCAAAATAAACGCACTGCTTTTATTTTAAATGAACCTCTATTACAATGTCAATAAAATCAATTGCAGCAAAGTTATTTGCCAAAAGAATATATAAAGAAACACAGGCTTGGGCAATGAATCCCGTTGCGAGCCAAGAGGCTGTTTTTAGGGATTTAATAAAAGAAGCTGGTCAAACGGCTTTTGGTATCGACCATAATTTTGCCAGTATTAAATCTTTTGTAGATTTTGCGAAGCAAGTTCCTATTCGCGATTATGAGGACTTAAAGCCTTATATTGAAAAAGTAGTCAAAGGAGAAGAAAACATTCTATGGAAAGGAAAACCACTCTATTTTGCCAAAACTTCAGGGACAACCTCTGGCGCTAAATACATTCCGTTGACTAAGGAATCCATGCCTTTTCACATTCAGGCGGCACGAAATGCTATTTTGCATTATATACATGAAACGGGTAAAGCTGATTTTGTAGATGGAAAAATGATTTTTTTACAAGGAAGCCCTATTTTAGAAGAAAAACACGGAATACAATTTGGACGTTTATCTGGAATTGTAGCGCACTTTGTTCCTAAATATTTGCAAAAAAACCGCATGCCATCATTTGAAACTAACTGTATAGAAGATTGGGAAACTAAAATTGATGCTATTGTAGGGGAGACCTTCCATGAAGATATGACGGTGATTTCAGGAATTCCTTCTTGGGTTCAAATGTATTTTGAGCGTTTAGAACAAAAAGGTGGTAAAGCGGTAGGGGAGATTTTTAAAAACTTCAATTTATTTATCTATGGAGGGGTGAATTATGAACCATATAGGGCCAAATTTGAAAACCTTATAGGAAGAAAAGTAGATAGTATAGAGCTTTTCCCTGCTTCAGAAGGTTTTTTTGCGTACCAAGATTCACAAAAAGAAAAAGGAATGCTATTGTTATTAAAAGCTGGTATTTTTTATGAATTTGTAAAAAGTACGGAGTTCCATACTGATAAACCAAGACGGTATACCATTGGAGAAGTAGAACTTGGCGTCAATTATGTTTTGATAATATCTACTAATGCGGGACTTTGGGGATACAATATAGGAGACACGGTTCAGTTTACGTCTTTGGCGCCGTATCGGGTGATTGTTTCCGGCAGAATCAAACATTATATTTCGGCTTTTGGGGAACATGTTATTGGTAAAGAAGTAGAGAGTGCGTTGCAAGAAGCTATGGAAGGCAGCAGTATTCGTGTAAATGAATTCACCGTTGCGCCTCAAATCACGCCAATTACAGGCTTGCCTTATCATGAATGGTTTATCGAATTTGAAAGTGAACCTACTGACATGGAAACTTTTGCGAAAGCGATTGATGATGCTATGCGAAAGCAAAACATTTATTATGATGATTTGATCCGAGGTAACATTTTGCAAAAAGTAGTCATTACCAGCGTGGCCAAAAACGGTTTTCAAGATTATATGAAATCGATAGGAAAATTAGGGGGTCAAAATAAAATACCAAGACTATCAGATAATCGCGACATAGTAGCGCTTTTGAATAAAAAATAAAAATTACATTTGTTGGTTAGAAATTAAAAAAAGAAATGAAAGACAGTAAAAATATATCACGCTCTAGGGCACAAGAATCATCGGCAGCAATTGAAAAAATGTACATTACCATGCGCCATTTATTCAATAGAGGGTTTTATAAACCCATGGGGATCTCTGGAGATACTTTGAGGGAAGCATTAATGACGTTACGTCCTGAAATATATGGAAATATTGCCGAAGAAAAAGTAGAGTTAAATGGACTTTTGTATGTTATCGAAAGGCTTCCATTAGGAATAGAGGAATGTCGATTTATTAATTTGACTTCGGATGAAGGTTATTCTAAATCACATTTTCAAGCTATTGTACCACCAAAAAGGAGACGTAATTGTTACCGAATTGATGAAGAGCAAATGAATGTTGAGATCACACGTGGGCGATCTGATATCTATGATATTTTGACGCATTTAACGTTCATTTTTATCGAATCTCATAAAATAAGAAACAGAGTTTTACTGGATGATGCTGGTGAGGTTTCTCGTGACTGGGTGAAGCTTGAGCATGCAGTTTCACAAACCAAAAAATTGTCACTAATAGACAAAGAGAAAGCCATCTCACATGCTGCAAATATTCTAGGTCGTACTTTTGAGGAAGTTCTAGATATCTACGATGCGTTTGCATCTGAGGCAGCTCCAGATCGTTTTTTACAAATTATATTCTGGTTAGGGAAACTGGCTATCGAAGAAATTGTTGATAATAATAAAAGAACCATTACTTTTAGTCCTATTTTAAGAGAGCGTTTAGGACACCATATTCACGGCGAAAGATGGG
The DNA here is from genome assembly GCF_014305155.1 of Flavobacterium muglaense. Taxonomy (GTDB): domain Bacteria; phylum Bacteroidota; class Bacteroidia; order Flavobacteriales; family Flavobacteriaceae; genus Flavobacterium; species Flavobacterium muglaense. The sequence goes on along the minus strand of NZ_JACRUK010000026.1, from coordinate 46,995 downwards.
CAACGAACATCAAGGAAGTTTTGAAAGAAAACGGGTTGATCGACCGTCCTATTCATGTGATTAGTGCCAATATGCACTCGGTGATGAATTCTATTTTTGCAACATCAGTTTTAAAATCAAAGTTCAAAGACCAATCGGATTTCTTTATTTATGAAGAACTAAGTAAATCAGGAGCTCATGAAGTGCGTAATAGTGTAGCAGCAGTTGCAATGAAACAAGGAATGATTGCAGTTCCAGATGATTCAGGAACTAATATTGATGTTCAAATATTTGATACTGCCAAAATTAATTGGGCCAATTCATCGTTTCCAACAGCAAAACTAGGGGATAAAAAACCAGTTTTGATTGTAATGGATTATGCTTTTGGTGAGCAAGCTTATGAAACTATTGATGAGTTGCTGAAACCGTTCAAGAAAGACACTTTGCTTAATGTAGAATCGGTTTCTATTATGGGTAAAGCAGGAATTCTAGAAGGAGGAAAGGGAGATATTATGATTCCAAATGCACATATTAATGAAGGAACAGCTGATAATTATTTTTTCGAAAATGAATTAACTGCTGCTATGTTTGAAGGCAATGATATTGCTGTTTTTGCAGGACCTATGGTTACTGTATTAGGAACATCGTTACAGAATAGGGATTTATTAAAGTTTTTCCACGAATCTACTTGGGGAGTAATTGGATTAGAAATGGAAGGATCGTATTATCAAAAAGCCATTCAATCAGCCTCTAAAATTAGAAAAAGTGTACCAATGGATGTTAAAGTACGATATGCATATTATGCATCAGATAATCCATTAGAAACGGGAAGTACACTAGCTTCTGGAGGTTTAGGGACAACTGGAGTAAAACCAACGTATTTGATTACTATTAAAATTTTGGAACAAATTTTTAACGTAAAATAAAAAAATAAATGAGTACAAATGTACCCCAAAGCCAAGACAATCATGAGATTGACTTATTTATGATTTTTAATAAAGTAGGCAATTTTTTTCAGTGGATTAATGCCATGCTGTTCAAAATGATACGTTTTTTTATTAAAAACGCAATCATATTGATCGTTTTAATATTTCTTGGTTTTGGGATAGGTTTGTATTTAGATTCAAATTTTAAAACCTATAGGCAACAATTAATTGTAGAGCCAAAATTTGAAAGCACGGATTATTTATACCATAAAATAGCCTTATTAGAATCTAAGATTTCAGAGCATGATGTGGCATTTTTAAAAGGAATTGGGATTCAAGATGTGTCCGAAATAAAAGCAATTACTGTTGAGCCCATTGTTGATATTTATAAATTTATAAATTCAAATGGACAAAACATGGAACTCTTAAAATTGATGGCACAAAATGGAGATTTAAAAACAATTGTTGAGGAAACTACAACAAGTAAAAATTATGCTTACCATACCATTAGTATTGAAACCAAAACAAAGGTCAATGAAGCAAGTATTCAACCTATATTGAAGTATTTAAATACAAGCAATTATTATGATGCTTACAAAAAAGTATTTAGAAGTAACCTAGCCCAAAAAATACAGGTAAAAAAGGAAATCATTACTCAAATTGATGGTATTATTGCCCAATTTACTTTAGGGGATGGATTGAATGCCAAAGGTGATAAATTAGTGTATAACAATGAGAACTTGCAACTCAATAATATGGTGAGGACGAAAGATTCATTAACAAACATGTTGGGGTATTTGAACATTGATTTATTAGATTCGAATAAAATAATTAATGATAAGTCTTTAATTTTAAACAAAGTAAAGACTAAAGCATTAAATGGAAAGTTGAAATTAGTAATTCCATTTTTATTTGTATTTCTTTTTATTTTTGGTTGTTTGTTTCGCTCATTTTATAAAAAACAAGCTGCTCTTGCGCAACTATAATTGCAGCTTATTTTTAAGTGTTTTTTTTAATAATCGAATGATAACAGTTTAAAATGTTAAAAATAATACGACAGTATTTTCATAAAAGTTATAGAGACAGTATGGTTGTGCAGAGTCTATTAACTTTAGTTTTGAGAGTTTTGGGCGTATTACTCTTATTTGGATTTACGTTGTTTTTGACTAAGAATTATAGTGCACATATTATAGGGCAATATGATTTTGTTAGAACATTTCTTTTTGTTGTAGGAAGCATTTGTTTGTTGGGTTTTGAGCAATCAATACTTTATTTTAAAGGAAGACTAAGTGGTATAAAAGCAATAGACGGCATAAAAAACACCTACAAAAAGATGGTAGTCGTACTACTAGTCATGTCCGTGGTACTATATGCAATCATTTTTATATTGGATGAAAACTGGGTTAACAACTATTTTGCTGATAGGAATGTTTACTCCATGTTACTGCAAGCTACATCGATTCTCTTTTTCTATGCCCTAACAGTACTTAATACGGAGGTTTTTAGAGCCTTGGATCATTTATATGTAGCTGAATTGTTCCGGAACACTATAAAGTATATTCCGGTAATGGTAGGGTCTATTATTTTATTATCAACAAGCCAGGAGGTTTTATTACCACAAGTATTTAGCTATGGTTTTGTAGTACTGGGAGTGGCTAGCAGTTTGTTATTACTGTATTACTTCAGTACATCAGCAGGTAGTTTTGCTAATAATTCATTTTCGTATAAAGAGATTACTACAAAGTCTTATCCGATTGCCATAAGCGGAATGGCCATGTTTTTATTAATGAGCTTTGACGTTTTGTTTTTAAAAAAATATCGAGATGATGCTACAGTGGCCTATTATGGAGTTGCAGTAAAAATAATTACGATGTTGACCATGATTGTTTTGACAGTTACAATAACAATTTCGTCAAAAATATCAGAGTATTTTCAAGCCGAAAACTGGAAGGAACTGCATAACATTCTTAAAAAAAGTAGCCGATTAATTCTTTTAATTTCGTTGCCAATAGCTTTATTTTTGGCTGTATTTGTATCTCCTATATTGGCTTTTTTTGGTAAAGATTATCTCGTTGCTAAAGAACCATTGTTGATACTACTATTTGGCCAATTCATTTGTGCGTTCTTTGGAAGCGCAAGGGTGTATTTAAACATGACCGGTAGGCAAGCAATTTTTCAAAGAACACTACTAATTGCAGTGGGTATCAATTTTGTTTTAAATCGGTTTTTAATTCCTGTTTATGGAATGAATGGAGCAGCAATTGCATTTGTGGTCAGTACGTTTTTCTGGAATATTGTTGCAGCCATAATAATTTATAAAAAAGACAAATTAATAGTGTTATTTCATTAAAATAATTCGAATGTAAGATCATTTTCAATACAAGAACAAAAATGCGAATAGTAGTAAGAAAGAATAAAACAGTATTTCTAGGGTTGTTTTTTTGCAGTTTAATTATTGCATTCTTGACCCCTTATATTTTACCCGAAAGGTACTTTAATGACACTGTCATAATTATATTTGATAAGGGAAAGGAAATAGGTTGGCTGGGTAGTTACCCTTTTGCCATTATGTTTTACAAGCTTACAGGATTGCGCCATCTTTCCTTTTTTTTGATTGCGTTAATTCAGTTTCCTATCGTCACTTGCATTTTATTTAAGATAGGGATACCCGTCAATTTGCATAAATTAAACGTTAAAAACATATTGGTTTACATCGCTTTTTTACTGCTAGGATTATACATGTCAATGCCTACTAAGGAGTTTATTACCTTTTTGATGTTTAGTACAATTCCTTTTATATTTCAATCTGATCGAAAAGCTTCTTTTAAGATCACTTTTTCATTGTTTTTAATCGCTTGTTTTTCATTTTTCAGACCCTATTACCTACTGATGCCCATTTTTTCAGTAGGGATGTATGCGTTGTCATTTGTTAAATTTGAAAACAAGTCTATGAGTACCATTTTTTACGGAATTTTAATTGCGGTTTTTCTGTCATTAAGTCACGGTATTATTAAAGGAGAGTATATTTCAAAAAAAACTCGGGAAAATTACGTTGTTGAAAACGCTAATAAAAACAACATTAACACCGCTATAGTTTCGCCTTTTTCACAGGATACTTGGTATGGAGAAACGTTTGGAATTTTTTATGGTTTCATGGCTGTCAATATTCCTGTATTGGAAGGAATAAAGCACATATTGTCGCCACAAGTAATAATCTTTATGCTTTGGCAATTATTGCTTTTCTATATTTTATTTGTGCGGTTTTCAAAGTGTTTAAAAAACAGAAATTACTATCAGTTTGAATTGTGGACCTTATTACTATTGTTCTCTTTTTTTATTGTCCAAGGAATATTCGAACCTGATTTAGGAACATCCATCCGACATAAAATAGGCCTTTTTCCATTACTATATTTTGCATTGTATTATGAAGATTTCAGAAAAGACGTTCAACAAAGTACTTAACTTACTCTTGTTTATTATTGCCATTACATTAATTTTCAGAAAACTATGCACCATTTTTCTGATCGTTTTTGTAGTTTTTAATTTGGTTTTTTATAAAAAAATAAAAATTACCAAAAGCCAGTTGCCTTTGCTATTGATAATAGCGTCACCATTTTTAATGGAGCTTTTGTTTTTTGGCAGAAATGATTCTTATGCACTGGGATTAAAATCATTAGAGAAAAGCCTTTCTTTACTTTTTTTGCCTGTATTTATCATTGGGAATTACAAGAGAATTCAGTTTGTTTCTCTGTTGAAAGCTTATTGCTTGGGTACTACAATTATTATGCTATTCTTTTTTATACAGTTTATAGTAGTCTATCCAGAAGTTTTTGCAAAATACCTTAAGGGTATTGATTTATGGGAAATGGGTTATGTTTTTGCTAACAACATGGGTATTCATGCACCTGCACTCAACATGCACTTGGCTTTTGTTGCATTTTCAAACTTTTATTTTTTATTAGAATCTTCGAAGTCTAATGTTTGTATATGGCTGAAATTACGTGATTTAGCATTTTTTATATTTTCATTCTTTTTTGTCTTATTTGTCAATACTAGAATAGCATTGTTAGCTACTTTGTGCGGATTTATAATAGTGATTTATTTTTTAATTTCTAAAAAATTTGACGCAAAACGCATCCTTGTATCAGGATTAGTAGCGTTTTTTTTGGCGGGAATTGTATTGTTCTTATTCGTCCAGAAAGACCCTTACATGAAAGAAAAATATACAACCCAAATTTTTTCTCACATGGATAAAGTAGGAAAACTGGATGAAATTGACCATCCTGAAATCACCGTTTTCAGTGCGCTAGTGACAAGAGTATCAATATGGAAATCAGCTTGGGAGCTATCACTTAAAAACCTTCCTTTTGGTGTAGGCGCATCAGATGGTAAGATTGAGTTGGTTAAGTATTTTAAAAAAACAAATCAAGTGTTTCTAGCTAAATACGAGTTCCCTACACACAATCAGTTTTTAGATTTTTTATTAAAATTTGGTGTGTTAGGACCTATTGTAGTTTTAAGTTATATTGGTTTTATAGGTTATGTAGGAGTCAAGTCTAAAAATGCGGTGGTGTTTTCATTCTTTTTTTTATTTTTCATATCGAATCTTACAGATGATTTTCTGCTTCGTTTTGACGGAATTGTTTTTAGCGGATTGTGGATTTGTTTGTTTACCGCTTATTGGTTGCAACAAAAAAATAATAGTGTACCCGAGTACAACTTGCAATAGCATAATTGTAGTAATAGGAAACATAAAATAAGGCAACACGATCTAATTATTAAAATTAGCTTACATTTGATTTTAACAAAAATCAACTACAAAAGGAAACAGTTGTAGTTTTTTACAGTACTATGGCAAAACTTAAAATCGTTCATTTAGCGCATTCTATTGGTGGAGTCGATGTGTATTTAAGACTTATTATAGAAAACATGAGTGTTGATTCATTCGACAATTGTGTTATTCACGGATTGAAAGATACTAGTGAGCCATTTTTAGACAAAAAGGGTAATGCTGTACGTCAATATTCAGTGGCTATTTTTAGAGATATCAACGTTATTAACGATAGCAAAGCTTTGTTTCAAACTTATCAAATCCTTAAAAAAGAAAAGCCAGATTTAATTCACGCACACAGTGCCAAAGGCGGAATTATAGGCAAAGTGATGGCAAGATTACTAGGCATAAGAATTTTGTACACACCACACGCTTTCTCTTATTTAAGTACTCAAAACAGCATTAAAAGAAGTCTTTTTTTGAGTATTGAAAAATTTATTTTTCGTCAAAAGGTGGTGCTTCTTGCCACTTCTACATCTGAAAAAGATCGCGCTTTAAACGAGGTGGGTTATGCAGCTACTACTATTAAAGTTTTTAATAATTGTATTGAACCCATAACCACAATAGCACCACTAACGATTCCCAAAACGTGGCCAGAAGCTTATATATGTACTGTGGGCCGTCCTTCTTATCAAAAAAACATAGAACAGATGATACGGGTTTTGCACGAAGTAAAAAAAGAAGCTCGAATTCATTTGATTGTCATGGGCGTAGGTCCAGTTTCAGGACAATTAGCTTCAGTTAAAGATTTAATTAAGGAACTAGGACTTGATCAAAATGTAACACTTTTAGACTGGACACAAAGGACTGATGTTTTTAACATTATAAAGTATTCTAAATTTTATATTTCGACAGCAAGGTACGAAGGAATGCCTTATGCTATAATTGAAAGTTTGGCATTGGCTAAGCCATGCGTCGTTAGTAATTGCGATGGAAACAAGGATTTAATAGTAGACAACTACAATGGTTTTATTATTAACAATGAGGATCTAGCTGACTTTAAAAACAAAATAGTAAGCTTATTAAGCGACAAGGAATTATTAGATAAAATGTCAAATAATGCTTTGATTTCTTATTCGGAAAACTATAATATCAAGAAAAATATTGCAGCGCTAGAAACTATTTATTTAGGCTAGAGCGCTAGATTAATTTTGAAAAAAAACAAAATGGATATAGAGTTCATCAAAAAAACAATTAAAAAAGAAACATTTGATCCAGGTATCATAGGTTTTTTTATTAATTATAATTTTCTAATTCGAAAATCAATTCAAAAAGCCATAAAGAGTAATGCATCCAAGCTAGAAGGTTCATTATTAGATTTTGGATGCGGAACAAAACCGTATAAAAAATTGTTTGTAAACGTTAAGGAATACCTAGGAGTTGATTACAAGATTGAAGGACGTGAACAAAACTATAGTGAAGTAGATGCGTTTTATGATGGGAAAAATATCCCCTTTGAAAACGAAAAATTTGATTCGCTTTTATGCACAGAAGTCCTTGAACATGTATTTAATATTGATGAATTATTAGTGGAGTTTCATAGAGTATTAAAAAATGATGGACTTGCTATAATTACAACACCTTTTATGTGGGAAGAGCATGAGATGCCTTATGACTTTGCAAGATATACAACGCCTGCTTTGAAATATTTATACGAAAGGAATGGCTTTAAGGTTATTGACCACTTTAAAACAGGCAATTATATCGAAGTTATTTTTCAATTTAATTTGAATTATATCAAAAATATACTGCCGAATAATAAAGTGCTAAGACAATTTTTTTTATTGCCTTTTATTCTATTTTTTAATACTTTAGGACTGTTTTTTAGCTTTATATTGCCAGTAGACAAAACAGCCTACTTTAATAATGTATTTATTTTAGAAAAGATAAGCTAACGGCAACCACAACAATCAGCAGTTTATAATAGAAGCAGAATAAAACTTTTGTTTATATTTCTTTCAAAATCCTAATGATAAGTTTAATTTTGACCAAATGACTTGATGAGGTCAATGAGGAATTGTAATACTTCAACAAAAAGCAATCCTTTACGATCCAAACTATAAAAATCGATATGAAAAGAATACTGATTACAGGAGCTGCGGGATTTTTAGGATCGCATTTATGTGACCGTTTTATTAAAGAAGGTTACTTTGTGATAGGTATGGATAACCTAATAACAGGAGATTTAAAGAACATAGAACATTTGTTCAAATTAGAACAATTTGAGTTTTATCATCATGATATTACCAAATTTGTGAATGTTCCAGGACAATTAGATTACATACTTCATTTTGCTTCACCGGCAAGCCCTATTGATTATTTAAAAATTCCAATTCAAACCTTAAAAGTAGGTTCATTAGGGACTCATAATCTTTTGGGATTGGCTAGAGTTAAAAAAGCTAGAATACTAATTGCATCCACATCTGAGGTGTATGGCGATCCGTTAGTTCATCCTCAAACCGAAGCGTATTATGGAAACGTAAACACTATAGGACCAAGAGGTGTTTATGATGAAGCCAAACGTTTTCAAGAATCGATCACGATGGCTTACCACACTTTTCACGGTGTAGAAACTAGAATTGTACGTATTTTTAATACCTACGGACCTAGAATGCGACTCAATGACGGTCGTGTAATTCCAGCATTTATTGGGCAAGCATTGCGTGGCGAAGATTTAACGATTTTTGGAAACGGAATGCAAACTCGTTCATTTTGTTATGTAGATGATCAAGTAGAAGGAATTTTTAGACTATTACATTCAGATTATGTGTATCCGGTAAACATAGGAAACCCTGATGAAATTACCATCAAAGATTTTGCTGAGGAGATTATAAAACTTACAGGAACCAATCAAAAAATTGTGTACCATCCATTGCCCGAAAACGATCCGTTGCAAAGACAACCGGATACTACCAAAGCCAAAGAATTATTAGGATGGGAAGCCAAAGTCAATCGCGCCGAGGGAATGAAAATTACCTACGACTATTTTAAATCATTATCGAAAGAAGCCCTTTCTAAGGAAGAACATAAAGACTTTACAGCATACATTAAGTAGCAGGCTTCTAAGTTTAAGAGCAGGTTATTGACACCAGATTGAGATTTATGACAGCATCTAAGATAGGTAGATATTCAAAGTTCATTAGACCCATTAGTATTCTAATGGATGTGATGGTGATTAGTTGTACCGCATCTTTTATACTTAAAAACCTCAATATAAACCTTGTAGATTTTATTGTCTACCTCAATATTGGTTGGATTCTTACTGCTATTTTCTTAGATTTTTATGCGATTTATCGTTTTACGAAAGTGATCGAAATAATCTCAAAAATCATCAAACAAGGAGTTATTTTTTTATTGATTGTAATTGCTTTTTTCCCTTTTTCAGTCCAAGCTGTTTTTAATGTAAATTGTATTGCGGTATTTTTTATCAGTAGTTTGGGTTTAATTACCGTTTTAAAATTGCTTTTATTTTACTGTTTAAAAACCTATCGCATCGTGGTAGGAAGCAATTATAGGCAAGCAGTAATAGTGGGGTACACACCAGAATCAATCCAGTTAAAAGAGCTTTTTGAACGAAAAAAGGAGTACGGATACCATTTTTTAGGTTTCTTTTCGGATAAGCAAGTAAATCCAGAAATAAAGGGGAATTTAGTCGATTTAAAAACATTTGTACAAGCCAATAAAATAGACGAAATCTATTGTTCGCTCAATGAAGTTTCTAATACGCAGTTAAAAGACTTACTTGATTTTGCCGATGAGCATAATAAAACAATCAAATTTATTCCGGATACCAAAGAGATTTTTGCAAAGAACTTAAAAATTGATTATTACGATTTTTTCCCAGTACTGTCTTTAAAGGAAACCGTTTTAAATGAACCAGCTGTAAAGACATTCAAACGTTTTTTTGATATTGTTTTTTCATTGATTGTAATTCTTGGAATTTTGTCCTGGCTCGCCCCTTTATTAGCTATTATAATAAAATTAGAATCCAAAGGTCCTGTTTTATTCAAGCAAGGCCGTCCCGGGATGGAAGAGAAGCAGTTTTATTGCTATAAATTTCGTTCTATGAGAATGAATTCAAGATCCGAAACTGAGGCCTTGAAAAACGATCCAAGAGTTACTAAAACAGGCCGTTTCATACGAAAAACTAGTCTTGATGAAATGCCGCAATTTATCAACGTTTTACTAGGTGATATGTCTATTGTGGGACCTCGCCCTCATTTATGGTCACAAAACAAAATGTATGGTACTAAAATTAAGAAATACATGTTGCGTCACTATGTAAAACCAGGGATTACGGGACTCGCGCAAGTAAGCGGGTATCGTGGCGAGATTGAGACCGAGAAAGACATGGTAAACCGCATAAAAATGGATGTTTTTTATATCGAAAACTGGTCTTTAATTCTCGACTTGAAAATAATTTATATGACGGTTGCAAATATTGTAAAAGGAGATAAAAAAGCATATTAGCGATGGATACACCTTTAGTTTCAATACTTATTCCAACATTCAATTCTGAACAATTTATTGCTGGAGCGATTCGATCTGTGCAAGACCAAACCTATTCCAATTGGGAAATTATCCTTGTCGATGACTGTTCTTCAGATGCAACTCTTTCAATTGTTAAAGCAGTAGCACTAATAGACCACCGAATCTATTATACCACATTAGACAATAATTCAGGCACGGGTGTAGCTCGAAATAATGCTTTGGCTGCAGCCAAAGGGAGATTTATCGCTTTTCTAGACGCCGATGATTTATGGAAGCCAGAAAAATTGCAAAAGCAAGTTGATTTTATGTTATCGCATAATTTGCCTTTTACCTTTTCCTTTTATGATCTCATAGACGAGTCGGGTAAAAGTCTTCATAAAAGAGTCGAAGCACCAATACCTCTAACGTACAATCAATTGTTTTTTTGCAATTATATTGGAAATTTAACAGCGATCTATGATGTGAATTACTTTGGAAAAATCCCCATTTCATCCATCCGAAAAAGACAAGACTGGATGCTGTGGTTAGCCGTACTTAAAAAGAGTAGGAAGGCGACTGCTGTACCCGAAAGTTTAGCGTACTACCGCATCAGGGAAAATTCTATTTCGACTTCAAAAATAAATTTGATACAATACAATTTTGCAGTTTACAGGCAGTTTCACGGTTTTAGTTTCCCTATTGCGGTGGCTTGTATGAAACTATTTTTATTCACTCAATTGTTGATAAAACCACGCTACATCAAGAAAATTAAACCAATGATGTAAACTGTTTCAACTTCCCTCTTTTGTTTCTTTTTAAAGTTTTTTCCCTGATAAAAGTAAACTGTAAGTTGGGTTCTAAATACAAGATAATGGCTTTTTCAATTTGCTGTATCTGGTCAACCGTAAGCTTAGAATCACTCACATATTTAATCTCAAAAGCATCAATTTTAGTTTGTTTAATGACAAATTCTTTTACGTTTCCGTCATCTTCTATGATCGTTTTTGTGATGTAATAAAAGGTCAGTCCGGGTGCTTTTTTTCCGCTTGGTAAAAGAGCTACATCATTAGTTCTTCCGATAAGTTTTTTTAGAATGGGTTTTTGCAAAGTACTTTTTTCATCCAAAATTCCCAAATCTCCAATTTCATATCGAATAAAAGGATGTGCTTTATTGTACAAAGAAGTGATCACAATACGCCCTTCTTGGCCGTAAGGCAAAGCAACATTATTGGAGTCTAGAATTTCAACAAATAAGGTTTCGGCATTAACTTGCCATTCTCCTTCAGGATTTTCAAAAGCAATTAAATCCAGTTCAGATGCTCCATATTCATTGATAACAGCAACACCCAATTGTTTCTCTAGTAAGATTTTATCGCCTTCAAATAGCATTTCGGAGGTGACAATACAGACTTTTAAGCTGGGACAAATATCTTTTAATACGATGTTTTTCTTTTGTAAAAACTTAGCAAACAAAACTATAGAACTAGTATAACCGTTGAGGTAATCAAATTTTTTAGTTGCAAAATGAGCAAGAAAACCTTCTAAAACAACATCCGATAAGTCAAAAACAGCAAACCGAAAACGATGGCTTAAAAGGTCTTTAAAACGTTCTTTTTTATGGCCTATAAAATCCAGCGGTCTACCATAGAATCGTGCTTGGTAGGACTGATTTAAGTCGAGTCCAAACCAACCAAAACGGTATTTATTAGAAGCCCATGTAAGTGCATGACAGTATTTGTCTTTGGCAAAAACAAAGGGTTCTCCGCTTGAACCAGAGGTTTTATTGCTATAAATATTGGTACTGGTAAAACCTTTTGACAGCCTTTCGGCCAAAGGTTTTTGTAAGTTCGTTTTATTTAAAACGGGTAAATCTGCCCAGTTTTTGACGGTTGAAGCAGCTAGTAGTTCCTTATAAAAAGCATTGTTTTCTAGATGATAAGCAACAATTGCTGTTTTCCTTTCTTCTAAAAAAAGGAGATACTCTTTGGCTGATAAAGCAGCAATTTTACGCAACTCAGCGTCAGCCTCCTGGATGGGATAACCGTTCAAACGAAGCGATAAGTCAAAAAGAGGTAGCATTTTAAGTGTTTATTTGTTCAAAAATAATATTAAACAATAACTATTTGAGAAGAACCAACAACTTTTTAGAAATTAATTATTATTTACGTCCAAAAGCAATTATTTTTGCACGACAACTAAAAAAACGAAACATGACTATTTTACTATTAGGTTCAGGAGGAAGAGAGCATGCATTTGCATGGAAAATGATTCAAAGTCCGCTTTGCGATACTCTTTTTGTTGCGCCAGGAAACGCTGGAACAGCATCAATTGCGACAAATGTTAACATGAGTCCAACCGATTTTGATGCCATTAAAGCATTTGTAATAGCGCATAAAATAGGAATGGTTGTAGTGGGACCAGAAGATCCGTTAGTGAAAGGGATTTTTGATTTTTTCAAGAACGATGATCAATTAAATCATATTCCCGTAATTGGACCATCAAAAGTTGGTGCTCAATTAGAAGGTAGTAAAGAGTTTGCCAAAGAGTTTTTGGTAAAACACAACATCCCAACTGCAGCTTATGATAGTTTTACTGCAGAAACGGTTGAAAAAGGATGTGATTTTCTTGCTACTTTGCAACCTCCGTATGTTTTAAAAGCAGATGGTTTAGCAGCAGGAAAAGGAGTTTTGATTATTCATGATTTGGCGGAAGCCAAAGAAGAATTACGCAATATGCTTGTAGGTCAAAAATTTGGCGCAGCAAGTTCAAAAGTGGTGATTGAAGAATTTCTAGACGGAATTGAGCTGAGCTGTTTTGTATTGACTGATGGAAAAAGTTATAAAATATTGCCTACCGCCAAAGATTACAAACGCATAGGTGAAGGAGATACGGGATTAAATACAGGCGGAATGGGAGCTGTTTCTCCAGTTCCTTATGTTGATGCTGTGTTGATGGAAAAAATCGAGTCACGCATCGTGAAGCCTACTATTGAAGGTTTCCAAAAAGACGGGATTGAATATAAAGGTTTTGTTTTTATTGGTTTAATCAATGTAAACAATGAGCCTATCGTTATTGAGTACAACGTGCGTATGGGTGATCCAGAAACCGAAGTTGTTATTCCGAGATTGAAAACGGATTTAGTAGAATTATTTTTGGCTACAGCCAATGAAAAATTAGACCAAATTACCTTAGAAATTGATGAGCGAAGCGCTACTACAGTAATGCTAGTTTCAGGTGGATATCCAGAAGATTTCGAAAAAGGAAAAATAATATCAGGATTAGAAAATGTTACTGATTCTATTGTATTCCACGCAGGTACAAAATTAGAAAACAACCAGGTGGTTACTAATGGTGGTCGTGTTTTAACGGTTACATCATACGGAGACAACTTCCAAGAGGCCATAAAAAAATCTTATCAAAACATAGATAAACTAAGCTTTGATAAGATGAATTTTAGAAAAGATATTGGAAACGATCTTCTATAAATAAAGGAATCTTCCTTAATCCTATACCTTAGGATTAGGGGAGTTTTATTTTAAGAAAGAATGCGCTGTAGTATCTTGATTTTCTGTTCCTGCTGCGTCAAAAATTCTCAATTGTTTGATCCAGTACACCATTGCAGATGCACAAATAGCCATGAAAATCCAGTTAATAGTATTAGCACCAAACCAAGTACTTAGTTCTAATGAACGTAAGAAATCTAGAGGAGCAAATAAAATATTTACAAATAAGTATTGAATTCCTTCAAAAAATGTTTTCATATCGTATAAAATTATGTTGTTAGTATTTTAATTCTCAAGCGTTGGGAATTCTTTTTGAAGATTCTTTTTCAACTTGAGGGTTTCCTTTTTAAACAAGTATTATATTTACAGTCACAAAAGTATAAAATATCCTTATGATTACAAGTGTTTTTAAAAAATCTACACCATTAAATTTATCCTTAGTAGTATTTTTAGTGCTAGTATTCTTTTTTATATATCAATTTCAAAGTTTTGCTTGGACAAATTCGTCGCTTCTTATTGCCGAAAAAGCAGGTATATTGGCTGTTTTGTTGAGCTCTATCTTTGTATCAAATTTCATAGTAAAGCGCAACGGAGTTAGTAGGGACAGTAGTTTCACGATTTTTTTTTACCTGCTGTTTGTGCTTTTTTTCCCTTCGATTCTAAATGATTTCAACTTAGTTTTATCTAATTTTTTCATTTTATTGGCCATGCGTAGATTGATTTCGCTTCAATCTTTAAGTGCATCCAAAGAAAAAATATTTGACGCCTCATTGTGGATTTTCTTGGCTGCTATATTTCACTTCTGGAGCTTAGTATACTTGATTTTGGTATTTATATCTATAATTTTTCACGTTGCACGAGATTATAGAAACTGGATTTTGCCTTTTATTGCTTTTCTGGCAACGGTAATCATTTTTGGTTTTTTTACAATTGTATTCAATATCGACAGCCAAGCTTACATTAGTAGTCATCTAGCAACTAGTTATGAAATCAATTATTTTACTAGCAACTATGAAAATGCAGCTTTATCCATTTATGCAACCGTGGCGCTCTTTTTTATGATTTCAATTTTTGCTAATTTGTCTAATATGCCTTTGGTTTTGCATTCGACTTTTAAGAAAATAATCGCTTCTTTTTTTATTGGAGTCTTCATATACATTGTTTCTCCGCATAAAAGCAACGACGTTTTAATATTTACGATTGCACCATTAGCCATGCTAGCGACAAGTAATATTGAGCTTCCTCAAGTAAAATTACGAAGAGAAATGATTTTATACGTACTTATCGCTTGTAGCTTTTTTGCTTTTTTCTCTCAATTATAGCTTAGAACCGTAAGCAAGATCACCAGCATCTCCCAATCCAGGTACAATATAATCGTGTTCGTTTAATTGGTCATCGATTGCTGCTACCCATAAATGGCAATGGTCTGGCAACTGTTGTTCCAGGTAGGCAATTCCTTCGGGAGCGGCAATTACTACGGCAATATGCACTGCGGCTGGATTTCCTTTTTCCATCAATTTATTAAAAACAGCAACAATAGACTGTCCTGTGGCAAGCATGGGATCTACTAGCAGCAAGTATTTGTTGTTAAAGTCGGCAACAGCTTGATATTCAACTAATATATCAAAATAATCATCATTGTTAGGATGGTGTCTGTAGGCTGATATGAATCCGTTTTCGGCTTCGTCAAAGTAGTTCAAAAATCCTAGATGCAACGGCAATCCAGCACGTAGGATGGAGCATAAAACCAATTGGTCTTTGATAGCAGTTGTGTTTTTAATACCCAGTGGAGTTTGAATAGCAACGGGTTTGTAATGCAGTTCTTTGCTCATTTCATACGCCATAATTTCGCCAATTCGCTCAATGTTTCGTCTAAAACGCATGCTGTCTTTATGGACATTCACATCTCTAATTTGGCCTAGAAAATGATTGAGAACGCTATTGTTTTCTGATAAATGATGTATTTGCATGTTGTTTTATTAGTAATTGGAATAAGATCTCTGTTTTTATAAAGATTGATCGGGAACTCCAAATAGATTTATGATTTCTAATTTTTTTATAAAAGTATAAAAAGTATCTTTGTCTTAATAAATATATAGATATGTTTTCAAAATTAGCTTATTCCGTATTCGAACAAAGTATCAAAGATTATCATCAATTTGATAATGTTGACCAACCTATAAATAATCCTTATCCTAAGGAAGAATTTGAGCATTTGCTTTATTTGAAAAATTGGATAGATACCGTACAATGGCATTTTGAAGACATTATTCGTGACCCGAATATTGATCCCGTAGCTGCTTTGACTTTAAAGAGAAGAATTGATGCGTCAAATCAAGAGCGTACGGATATGGTAGAATATATTGATGGTTATTTTTTGCAAAAGTACAGTAGTGCTGTTGTTAAAAATGAAGCTAAAATAAACTCCGAAAGTCCAGCATGGGCATTTGACCGTTTGTCAATTTTAGCATTGAAAATTTACCATATGAATGAAGAAGCTACTCGTGCCGAAGCTTCTCAGGATCATAGAGATAAATGTCAAGTAAAATTGAATATCTTATTGGAACAAAGAACGGATTTGTCTACAGCAATCGATGATTTGTTAACCGATATTGAAAACGGAGATAAATTCATGAAAGTGTACAAACAAATGAAAATGTACAATGATGATGAGTTAAATCCTGTTTTGTACCAAGGTAAGAAATAAGATTTGGCACATACAATTAAGCATATAACCGTCATGAGACTCTCCGCTATGGGAGATGTTGCCATGACGGTTCCTGTTTTACGCGCTTTTGTAAAGCAGTATCCTCATATAAAAG
Organism: Flavobacterium muglaense; assembly: GCF_014305155.1. Lineage (GTDB taxonomy): Bacteria > Bacteroidota > Bacteroidia > Flavobacteriales > Flavobacteriaceae > Flavobacterium > Flavobacterium muglaense. The sequence continues at coordinate 30,464 of NZ_JACRUK010000026.1, read as the reverse complement.
TAACGGTAGTTTCAAGGCCGTTTTTCAAACCTTTTTTTGATACGATTCCTTCGGTTTCTTTTTTTGCTTTCGATGAAAAAGAAAGGCATAAAGGGTTCTTTGGCTTAGTGCGTTTATTTCGAGATTTGAGCGCTTTAAAAGTAGACGCTTTTGCTGATTTGCATAACGTTTTGCGTGCTCAGGTAGTACGAACACTTTTTGCGTTAAGCGGAAAAAAAACAGCAGCTGTTGATAAAGGAAGAGCTGGGAAGAAGGCACTCACAAGAGCCGAAAACAAAGTTTTTAAACAATTACCAAGCATGTTTGAAAGGCATTTGGCTGTTTTTGAGCAATTGGGTTTTACGGTTGATTTATCCCATCCGGACTTCCCTACAAAGGCCGTTTTAAACGATCAAATAACCAATATTACAGGAGCAAATAAGCAATTTTTAATAGGGATAGCTCCTTTTGCTCAATACGATGCTAAGGTGTATCCTTTGGATTTAATGCAGGAAGTTATTACTCAATTGGCGCAAAATCCAAGCTACACCATCTTACTTTTTGGTGGTGGAAAAAAGGAAATGGAACTTTTGGACGGACTAGCTGCTGCTCATGAAAATGTGAAATCTGTGGCTGGGCAACTTAAATTTCAACAAGAATTGCAATTGATAAGCAACCTTGATGTGATGCTTTCTATGGATTCTGGTAATGCGCATATTGCGGCTATGCTGGGTGTTCAAGTTATAAGTTTATGGGGCGCAACTCATCCGTATGCTGGATTTACTCCTTTTAATCAATCTATTGAAAATAGTTTAGTGGCTGATAGAGAAAAGTTTCCTTTATTACCTACATCCGTATATGGTAATAAAAAAGTCGAAGGATATGAAGAGGCTATGCGAACGATTGCTCCTGAAGTAGTTGTAGCAAAAATCATAAAAAAATTAAACCATTAAGAAATTAAGTTTCATTTAGGGCTAACCTTAATTTTCTTAATTCCTTAATGGTTTATTATAAAATTTCAAATGTAATTTGAAAACTAGAGGCTAAACATCATCAAAATCGATGTAGATATTTTCAGAAGTAGGATGTGCTTGGCAGGTTAAAATCAATCCGCTTGCGATTTCTTTATCTGATAAAATAGAATTTTTAGTCATCTCAGCAGTTCCAGCAGTTACACGTGCTAGGCAGCTGCTACATATTCCACCTTGACAAGAATACGGAGCATCAATTCCTTGTTTTAAGGAAGCTTCAAGGATGGTTTGTTTTTGAGACATTTCAAAAGTCGTCTCTTCATCATCTACCATTACAGTAATTTTCGAATGACCTTCTAATGATTCTGTAATGACATTTTCATGTGATGAAGTAGTGAAAAGCTCGTATTTTATAGCCGATTCTTTTACGTTTTTCTCTTTCAATACCGTCGAAACGGTATTGATCATTTCTTCTGGTCCACACAAGTAAAACTTATCAAATTCTAAGGCCGCGTGTTTGTTGTTTAAAACAAAATTAACGACTGATTTGTCTATTCGACCAAACAAAGCATGGTCAGCTTTGGCTTGACTGTAGACATAATGTACAAACAAGCGACTTACATATTGCAAGTGCAGGTCATGTAATTCTTGGTAAAAAATAGTTTCTTCGGGTGATTTATTTCCGTAAACCAATACAAATGAGCTTTTTGGTTCGCTTTTTAAAACCGATTTCAAGATAGAAAGTACAGGTGTGATTCCGCTTCCAGATACAAAAGCTACATAATTTTTTTGACGATCGGCTTGTGGCTCAAATGTAAATTTACCTTCGGGAGTTCCTACTTCAAGTACATCTCCGGCTTTTAGTTTTGTATTAGCAAATTGAGAAAAAGCACCGTTTTTAACCGCTTTCACTGCAATGCGTAGTTCGCCACTTTCGGGTGAGGAACAAATAGAGTAGGCACGACGAATTTCTTTACCGTCTAATGTAAGTTTCAAGTTAACATATTGACCAGCTACAAATTTATAGTTTGCTTTTAATTCTTCGGGTACATTAAAAAGTATCGAAACGGCAGCAGCGGTTTCGCGTTTTACTTCTTTTATGATTAATTTTAAAAAAGATGGCATAGATAATTTTTTTACAAATATACTAAACAGATTAGGTTTCTTTAAATCAAAATATTGAAATTTTATATGCATAAAAGTATTATGTATAAGAATCTTATGTATATTTGTTATTCAAAATTAGATCGAAATGAAAAATTCACAATTATATAAAGGAAGTTTGAACACCATTATCATGAAGTTGCTGGAGGAAAACGGCAAGATGTATGGTTATGAAATCACCCAAAAAGTAAAGGCCATTACAGCGGGTGAGCTCAATATTACCGAGGGTGCTTTGTATCCGGCTTTACACAAACTGGAGGCAGAAGGAATTCTGGATGTCGAAATTGCTAAAGTGGACAATCGCATGCGCAAGTATTACAAGCTTACCGAAGCAGGGGAGAAGGAAACCGTAAATCGCTTATCAGAGTTAGAAGACTTCATTAGAAACATGCAGAGTCTAGTGAACCCAAAACCAAGTTTAGAATTTTAATTTTTAGATCATGCAATTAACAACCGAACAAATAGAATGCATCAACCAAACCTTGATTGAAAAAGGGATAAAGTTTGACGATATAAAACTCGAGGTTTTAGATCATATAGCTACAGAAATTGAAATTGAAATGGAAGTTTCTAATAATGACTTTCCAATAGTTTACAATCAAGTTTTTGACAATTGGAGAGAGGAGTTCAAATTAACGAGAGACTTTTTTTCATTACAATCAACTTATCCTAGACTAGTTAATAGTAAATTGAAAAATCAGTTTAAAAGGGAAGTGATTTTATCAGTAGTATCGTCAATACTATTAATTATTAGTTTTCAGTTGGTCAATAACACACAAGAAAAATTAGAATTTATTCGCCTAGTGAAAGATGTCCTGATTTACGCCTATTGTACAACAACAGCTGTAGCACTTATGATCAAAGTATGGAATTTAAAATCTAAAGTTACATCTACATATAAGCATTTGTTTGACAGTCGTTTTACGGTGCTGATTATTTTCATATCATTGATTATTAATCCCGGTATTCCTCATGATTTAACCAATCAAAATGTATATGTAGGAACAATAAGTTGTTTTTTTGTGTTTTTACTTTCGATCATTTATTTAGGAATGAAGCACATACAATTTCAAAGAAAATTTTCAATTCAATAGAACATGAAACTAACCAACCAACAAATAGCGTATGTTAATTCAGATATTCAATCCTTTGAAATTAAATGGTATGAATTGGAAGTTGAGTTAACTGACCATTTTATTTCGATTATAGAAGATGTTTGGGATAAAAACCAAGATTTAACATTTTACCAAGCTAAAGAATTAGCTCATCAACGCTTTGGTAAAAAGGAATATAAAGCAATCGAAAAACAAAGAATTAATATTTTACAGAAAGAGTATAATAGAACCCAAAGGAAAGAACTCACAGATTATTTAAAATTCCCAAAAATTGTGATGTCAATCTTAGCATTAATTCTGGTTTACAAGTTTTCTTTTTATTTTGAAAGCACTGTTAGCTATATTAAAACCTTATCAATCATTGTATTAGGTTTAAACTTTATTCATATGATGATTTGGCTTTGGTTTAGAAAGGTAGAAAATGAAAGATTTCTAGCTCTTGAAATGACATTTCGAATGACTAATTCTGTTATGCTAGGTTTTTATGGATTTCTTGTCATGACCAAAGATTATTTAGCTATAGAATATGCATTACCGATTGCTTGTTTTCTATTTGTAGTAACGATTGCTATGATACTAACATCGTATCATTTGACAAATAAAGTTTTTATAAGTATCAAAAAACAATACCAACTAACTTAATTTTTAGAAATGCAACTAACCAACGAACAAATCGCAACAATAGAGCAAACCTTAGTTTTAAAAGGTTTGGTATTTGAAGATATTAAACTTGAAGTATTAGACCACATAGCATCAGAAATTGAAGATAGGATGAACCATGAAGAAATTTCATTTGAGACCGTCCACAAATCAGTTTTTGAGAAATGGAAAAGTGAGTTACAAATTTCTTCAAGTTATGCTTGGTTAGGAGCTTTCTTTGAAGCACCTCGATTTGCAGTAGACAAATTAGTCGCTTACAGTAAGAAACAAATTATAAATGTACTGTTGCTTTCAATTGGTTTTGCCAGTGCGCTAAGTATTTTGGGTGAAACTATTGGTACCGCATCATTTATAGATATGCTTAGGGTAACTGTAGGAGGGTTGTTTTATGCAATGGTCATAACAACTGCTGTTAGTGGGTTTCTAATTAGGCAGTCTAGTTTTAAAACAACGTTTGGCAGGTTGTTTTTATACAGAGGTTTGGTGGTTTTCCTTTTCTGCTACATGACCAATATAGAAAACCAACCGCTAAAACATTTTGATTCTAATCATACTTTCACAGAAAATTTTATTAGTTGTTTGTTATATGGCTGTTTGTTTTTCTACTCGTATTGTCAAATTACAATGGCTTTCAAGCACTTTACAATCGTTTCAAAATTAAAAAAAATCTAAACTTCTAATAACCATGCCGCTAACCGCTGTACAAATTGACCAACTGTATCTGTTTACTCGCCAACATTACGTGGAATATTACGATTTACAAACGGAACTGGTAGATCATCTCGCGCACGCGATAGAAGCACAGATGAAAGAGTCTCCAACATTGACTTTTGACGAAGCCTTAAATCTTGAATTCCAGAAATTTGGCATTTTTGGCTTTATGGATGTGGTAGAGAATAGGCAAGCCGTATTGAATAAAAAGTACAATGGTTTGGTTTGGCAACTTTTTAAAGACTTTTTTGGTTTCCCAAAAATTGTATTTACTTTAGTCTTGACGCTTCTCATTTTCAGTATTTTAAAAGTTAGTGATTACAAAGAGATTGTACTTTTAAGTCTTATAGGTCTGCTATTCATTTTTTCAGGCTACTCAATAATGCAGTCGAGACGACAACAAAAGAGTAATAGAGAACACAATAAAAAGAAATGGTTATTTGAGGAAATAATAAATCAATACGGCAATTTTTCAGTGATCGTCTTTGTACCTTTTAATATCTGTTTGCAATTGTATACTAATGTTCGCGATATATTTATCAATGACTTCTATTTATGGGTACTCAGCATTGTTTTGGTATTAAGTGCAGTTGTTCTTTTTATCCTCTTTAAAACCATACCTGCTAAGATGGAGGACTATTTGCGCAGCACTTATCCAGAATATTTGTTAGAAAAATCGTAACGTTTTTACATTTTCACCTACTTACTATTAAAACAAACCAAAAGTTATGATTAAAAAATTCCTGTATCTCGAGTGGAAAGCTTTTTTTAGATCGGCCTCCTTCTCAACAAACATGGCCTTAAAAATCCTGATGGGTTTCGTAGCCGCTTACTTTATTGTAGTATTCTTAGCATTAGGGATAGGTGTTTTTTTTATCTTGAAAAAACAAAACCTAGATCCTATTGTTACGATCAATAAATTTATGATTTATTACATCATTTTTGATTTAGTATTTCGATTAATGCTTCAAAAAATTCCAGTAATGAACATTAGGCCGTTGCTGATTTTCCCCATCAAGAAATCAACAATCGTACATTTTTCACTAGGAAAAACAGCCTTATCTATTTTCAACATCATACACGCCTTTTTTCTTATTCCGTTTAGTGTGGTGTTAATAATCGAAGGCTATGATCCGCTTTCAGTGGTGCTATGGTTCTTGGCTATCTATTCTTTGCTGTTCATCAATAATTTTACTAATATCATTCTGAGCAACAAGGATAATTTATTTTCAATTTTCTTAGTTGTTGCAGGAGTACTTGGCGCACTTCATTATTTTGATTATTTTAATATTACCACCTATACAGCGCCTTTCTTTGATGCCATTTTCAATACTTATTGGGCAGCGGCAATTCCTATTGTAGCTTTGGCAGTGTTGTATTATACCACTTTTCAGTTTTTCAAAAAGAATTTGTACCTCGATGCAGGACTTTCTCAAAAACAGGATGAAGCAAAAACAGAGGATTTGGGTTGGTTGAATCAATTTGGAACCATTGGTACGTTCTTGAAAAACGACATCAAATTAATCAAGAGAAACAAGCGATCAAAAACCACGGTAGGACTAAGTGTTATGTTTCTTTTTTATGGTTTTTTATTTTTTACAAATGCAATCGAAGTCTACAACAATCCATACATGCACATCTTTGCAGGTATATTTGTATCGGGCGGATTTTTAATCACTTTTGGGCAATTTGTACCCAGTTGGGATAGTGCGTATTACCAGTTAATGATGACACAAAACATTCCTTACAAAGGCTATTTAAGTTCTAAATGGTGGTTAATGGTCATTGCAACAATCATCACGACCTGTCTCGCCTCATTCTACCTTTATTTTGGTTGGGAAACCTATTTAACCATTGTAGTAGGTGGGATTTACAACATCGGTGTCAACTCCCAGTTGGTATTATTAGGTGGCGCATATACTAAAACACCTATAGATTTAAGCTCAGGAAAAGGCGCTTTTGGAGACAAAAAAGCCTTTAATTTCAAAACCATGTTAATCTCACTTCCGCAATTAGGATTACCAATATTATTGTACTGGATAGGCGTTAAACTGGATGGCCCTACTGTTGGTTTAGCACTTGTGGCTGGAGTAGGCGTACTCGGTTTGGCTTTAAAAAGCACCGCTTTCAAGCAAATAGAGAAAATCTATAAATCAGAGAAATACGCCACTATTGCCGCTTACAAGCAAAAAGGATAATCAAGAGACAAACTCACCAAAAAGCAGTTCAACGAATAAACTTATAACCATGATACAAGTTACAAATCTTTCAAAAAAATATAACGGCACAACCGTATTAAAAATAGACAATTTAGAAATTAAAAAAGGAGAAAGTTTCGGCTTAGTAGGAAACAACGGAGCTGGTAAAACCACCTTTTTCAGTTTATTACTAGACTTAATCCAGCCTTCAACAGGACAAATTGTCAACAACAATGTACAAGTAAACACCAGCGAAGCTTGGAAACCTTTTACAGCTTCTTTTCTTGATGAGAGTTTCCTAATAGGTTACCTAACGCCCGAAGAATATTTTTATTTCATAGGAGATCTTCGAGGTCAAAACAAAGCCGATGTTGATGCGTTACTCGCTAAACACGAAGAGTTTTTTAACGGTGAAATACTTAAAAATAAAAAATACCTGCGCGATTTATCCAAAGGAAACCAAAAGAAAGTAGGTATCATTGCCACACTTATTGGGAATCCAGAGGTAATTATTCTAGACGAACCTTTTGCAAATCTAGACCCAACAACCCAATTCAGACTTAAAAAAATCATCAAAGAACTAGCCGATAATCCAGATGTAACCGTGCTAGTTTCTAGCCACGATTTATTGCACACCGTAGAAGTAAGTGATAGAATTGTAGCACTAAACAAAGGCGAAGTTGTAAAAGACATACAAACCTCTGCAGAAACTTTACAGGAATTAGAGCAGTTTTTTGCAGTTTAAAATATAAATTTTTAGGGCATGACCACGCCAAAAAAAGGCGTGGTCGGGCTTTTGTTCCCAATCTTTTTTATTTTATGAAAAATAAAATAAAAAAGGATTTCCACTGCATCCCTCATGCGGCTCTGTTCAAATAACTACAGATAATTTTCACTTTCTCAAAAAGAAACGTATTTTTACCAGTTACTATACTAAAAAGCTTTTTTAAAAGTTTAAAGATAAAAACGTTTACCATTGAAAAACCGCCAACTTAAATTTTCATCTACGCTAGGATTACTGCTTGTTTTGGTAGCTTGTTCTACTACAGATGACAGTTTCTTATCTCGTAATTCGCACGCCTTAAGTACAAGATATAACATTTTGTACAACGGACAAATAGGTTTAGACAAAGGTATTGCAGGCATCAAATCCCAGAACGTAGATGATTTCTGGAAACGTTTGCCTATCGAAAGAATGCAAATGGGGGAACAACTCATTACCACCGAAAAAATAAAAAATCCAGATTTTGAATTGGCCGAGACCAAAGCGACCAAAGCCATTCAAAAACATTCCATGAATATCAAAGGCCGTGAACGCAACTATCAAGTTGATGAAGCCTACTTATTATTAGGAAAAGCAAGGTATTACGATAAGAGATTCCTACCCGCTCTGGATGCCTTCAATTACATTTTATACAAATACCCTACTAGTAGCACCATTTACGAAGCTAAAATTTGGCGCGAAAAAACCAATATGCGTTTGGGTAATGACGGTTTAGTTATAAAAAACATAACTAAAATGCTCAAGGAAAAAAAGCTTAAAAAACAAGTTATAGCCGATGCAAATGCTTTATTATCAGAGGCGTTTCTAAACAATGAAGAAAAAGATAGCGCAGTAACGCAATTAAAAATAGCAGTTAAGTTTACTAGAAACAATAATGAAAGAGCGAGATACCGTTTTATTCTAGGACAATTATACGAAGAGTTGGGCAAGAAAGATAGCGCCATTTATAGCTATGAAGCGGTTATAAAAATGAATCGAAAATCCGAAAGGAAATATGTGATTCATTCCCATATCAGAAAAGCACAATTGTTTGATTATAAAAAAGGGGACACCCTTCTTTTTGTAAACACCTACAAAAAACTACTAGCCGATCGTGAAAACCGTCTCTTTCTAGATGTATTGAATCACCAAAAAGGAATTTTTTACGACAATTTAAACAATAGAAAACAAGCCTTACATTTCTACAATCAGTCCCTTAAAAAAGCAACTACAGATCAGTACGTAGTAGCGTCAAATTACAGGAATATTGGAAATATGTATTTCAAAGACACCGATTATTTGATTGCTGCAAAATATTATGATAGCACCTTAGTAAAACTAGATTCAAAAACCAGAGAATATGCGCGCATTAGTAAAATCAGGAAAGATCTAGACGATGTCATCATTTATGAATCCATCGCCAAGACTAACGACAGTATTCTTAAAGTGGTAGCAATGTCTCCATCAGATAGGAATAGCTATTATGAAAGGTACATCGCCAAATTGAAAATAGCAGATGAAATAAAAAGAAATAAAATCGAGAAGGAAAAGGAAAAGGTAGAGAACATGGCTAACAATAGTTCAGTAGGCCTGATCAACTCGGCAATTCCTAATCCTAATTCAGGAATTCCATCTGGAGGAAAAGTCCCGTTTGGACCACCAAGTATTCCGTCAGCAACAACTGCTAGCACGAGTACTTTTTACTTTTATACGGCTTCTACGGTTGCTTTCGGGAAATTAGAATTCAAGAAAATATGGGGCGTTCGTAACCCAAAAGGCAACTGGAGATTATCTGAAACCAATGCTAATTCAGTGGCTACGGATGACACCAATATTGATCCTACAAAAGAGAATAAAACTATTGCATTTGACCCAGAAAACGTAGCCGAATACACGACGGAGTTCTATACCAAACAGCTTCCAACGGCAGTTACTGTAATTGATAGCCTTGCTAAGGAACGCAATGATGCTTACTACCAATTGGGTGTGATTTACAAAGAAAAATTCAAAGAATACAACTTGGCTGCCAGTAAATTGGAGCAAGTATTAGACAACAAGCCTGAAGAAAAATTAGTCTTGCCTACTTTGTACAATTTGTACAAAATCTATCAAATTACAAATAGTGCAAAAGCGCTTGCCGTTAAAGACAGAATCAATGCGCAGTTTGCCAATTCGCGTTATGCGCAAATCATCAACAACGGTACAACCGATGGAGCTGCCACAAACGATAGTCCAGAGGGCAGTTACAACCAGTTGTACAAGTCGTTTACAGAGGGACAATATTTGTTGGTTTTAGAACAAGCAAATGGGCTAATTACTCAGTTTGGTGGAGATGCTATTTTACCTAAATTAGAACTTTTAAAAGCCAATACCATCGGGAAAATAAGCGGACTTGCAGCCTATAAAACGGCGTTACAGTACGTAGCAGACAATTATCCAAACAAAGAAGAAGGTAAAAAAGCAGAGGAAGTGCTTAGCAGTCAAATTCCATATTTAGAAAAAATCGAGTTTGATCCAGCTGACACAAACAGTTGGAAAGTACTGTATAAAGTGACCGCAAGAACCGATGATAGCACTAAAAAAGTAGAAGAAAGCATCAAGAAATTCATGACCAATAGCAGCAATAAAAGCATCAGTTATTCGTATGATTTTTATACAGGAACCACTAATTTCTTGGTAATTCATGGATTAACTTCTAAGGAGTTAGGACAATTATTGATTACAGATTTAAAAGAAAATAAGGACTATAAGATTGCAAACGAAGCGATTACGATTACCAACCAAAATTACAAAGTGATCCAAATCAAGAAAAATCTTGAGGCCTATCAAGCAATAAAGTAAAACAAATTAAATACCACCATAAAATGTTTACCAAAAAAGAAAAGTCGTTTACAGAAGTTCTAGGAAAGACCAATAGAATTGTCGAAGGAACTGTTATTACAGGCAATATAGTATCAACAGCCGATTTTCGTTTTGACGGAGAATTGATAGGAGATTTTCAATCTACTGGAAAATTAGTGATTGGTCCTTCAGGAAGTATTGTAGGCGATGTAATTTGTAATAATGCCGATATCGAAGGGAAATTTAGCGGTACAATTCAGGTTACAGAATTACTAAATATAAAGGCCAAAGCGTCCATTCAAGGACAGGTAACAGTAGGTAAATTATCCGTAGAACCTGGAGCTGATTTTAGCGCAACTTGTACGATGAAACCCAATGTAAAAAACCTCTTACTAGCGGATGGAAAAGAAGCCAAACAAAAAACAAGCTAGTAAAAAATGGCTAGTCCTGATGAACATTCCGTTTCAAATGGGAGTCATCATTTTCAGCTTTACCTATCTAGGTATTTGGCTTGATAAAACCTACACAGGTACAAATGTATTTACTATAATAGTATCACTATTATCTGTTTTTTTATCCTTATATAATGTAATAAGACAGGTCAAAAACTTAAATAAAGAAGATTAATGCAAAAGTCGCTTTCATTCCTTGCCTACATCATTCCGTTTACGGTTGTGCTTTTTTTAACTCAAAATTACTTGATTAACAGTGTTTTTAATCAAATTCCGTTTTTTTATAGTACTTGGAGTATTTATCTTTTTCATGTATTAATTACCATCGGATCGTATTTATTTTTATTATTTGTAAATAAAACCTTTCCAGACAATACCGGCTTTGCTTTTATGGGATTTAGTCTTGTAAAAATGATGGCCGCTGTTGTATTCCTGCTTCCGCTGTTGCAATCTGAGGTTAAAAGCCAGATTCCAGACGTGGCTGCTTTTTTTATTCCGTATTTTTTATACTTGTTTTTTGAAACTTTTTTCGCGATTCGTCTGATTAACAAGCATTAAATTATATATTTATCACATTTTTGACGCATAAATGAGAACATTAGCCTAAAAACTAAATGATATATTTTCAATTGTGAATAAATTATGTACCTTTGCAAAAAATTTTGAAACGTAAATTAGACAACAATTTAATAATGGTATTTTCAAATAAACCTGTTCAGTTCTTATTAGTTGCTTTAGTAGCCAGTATTCCTTACTTCGGATTTGCAAATCCAGCGGTTGACAGTCTTTCTGTTGTTAATGAGCCTGTTGCAGCGCATGAAGCCCATGCTGCACCCGAGAAAAAAGAGTTTAATGCTACAGAATTAATCAACGATCACATCAAGGATTCTCACGAATTTCACATTGCTGATTGGGAAGGTCACCCTATTTCTCTTTATTTGCCTGTAATCTTATGGACAAATAATGGATTAGAAGTTTTCTCAGCAGAGGCTTTTCACCATGATAATACAGGTGAACACGTTGTTGACATAAACGGTCAGAAGTTTGTTCGTTTTAACGAAGTTATTTTTTATGCTGATAAATATGAAGCATTAGCAAAAGAGCAAAGAGAACTTGGCGCTTTTGAATTTGACGCTAGACCATTGGATTTTTCAATCACTAAGAATGTGTTTTCAATGTTCATGTCGGCGCTTGTTATGTTCTTTTTATTTTTAGTAGTAGCACGTTCTTACAAGAAAAACCAATTAGCTCCAAAAGGACTTGCTGGTTTCTTAGAGCCATTAGTAACATTTGTTAGAGATGATATTGCTAGACCAAATATTGGAGAAAAACAATATGCAAAGTACATGCCGTACTTGTTGACAATCTTTTTCTTTATCTGGATTAACAACCTTATCGGATTGATTCCTTTCTTTCCTTTTAGTTCAAACTTAACTGGAAATATCTATTTTACATTTGTATTAGCATTGATCACTTTTATTGTAACTACGCTAAGTGGAAACAAAGACTACTGGGGTCACATTTTCAACACTCCTGGAGTACCGTTTTGGTTAGCGCCAATTATGATTCCTGTTGAGATTATCGGAATGCTAACAAAACCGTTTGCCTTAATGATTCGTTTGTTTGCTAATATTACGGCAGGTCACATTATCATTTTGAGTTTAGTTTCCTTAATCTTCATCTTTGAGACGGTTTGGATTTCTCCTATCTCTGGAGCCTTCGTTTTATTCATGAGTGTATTAGAAATGTTAGTAGCAGCTTTACAAGCATACGTGTTTACGTTGTTATCAGCATTGTTTATTGGTCAGGCTGTAGCAGAGCATGATCATCATTAAAATGAGTTTTAATAATTATTAACTATATAAATTTACTATTATGGTATTAGCTGGAATTGGAGCTGGATTAGCAGTAATCGGAGCAGGACTTGGAATTGGAAAAATTGGTGGATCTGCAATGGATGCTATCGCTCGTCAACCAGAAGCTGCTGGAAAAATCCAAACTGCTATGATTATCGCTGCTGCACTTATTGAAGGTGTTGCGCTTTTCGCAGTTGTAGTTGCTTTAATCGCGAAGTAATTAAAATCTAAAATTTCCTGTAGCGGTTGGCTACAGGAAGTTTTTTTACAAAAAACAAAAACAATTTTTAAAATATAAGTTTATGCAATTAACTTCACCAGAGAGTTTAATATTTTGGACAACAATTATATTTGTTGTTTTCTTTATTCTTTTAAGAAAATTTGCTTGGAAACCAATCTTGGGAGCTGTGCAAAGTCGTGAGGAGTCTATCAACAATGCATTAGCATCTGCTGAATCAGCTCGTCTTGAAATGCTAAATTTAACAGCTAGCAACGAACGTATTTTACAAGAAGCAAGAGTAGAACGTGATGCTTTATTAAAAGAAGCACGTGAAATGAGAGAGAAAATGATTGCTGATTCTAAAGCCGAAGCGCAAGCGCAAGGAGAGAGAATGATAGAGCAAGCTAAAACGGCTATTGCAGCTGAGAAAAATGCAGCTATGGCTGAATTAAAATCTCAAGTTTCGACTTTATCATTGGACATAGCTGAAAAATTATTGAAAAACGAATTATCTAACAAAGAAGCTCAAACTAAATTAGTTGAGAACATGTTGGGTGACGTAAAATTAAACTAAGATTATGTCAGGAACTAGAGCAGCAATTCGTTATGCAAAAGCAATTTTAGAGATAGCACAATCAAAAGGTGTGGCCGAAGCCGTTAACATAGATATGAAAACGATTGCTTCTACCGTGAAAGGAAACCAAGAATTAAAAAGCTTTATCGAAAATCCAACTTTAAAAGTGGATCAAAAAGAAAGCGCTTTATTAGAAGTTTTTGCAAACACTAATGGTGTGACTAAAAGTTTATTTCATTTGTTATTTGAAAACAAAAGATTTGAAATTCTAGAAGCAATAGCATTAGAGTATAATGGTTTATTTGATATTATGAATGGTGTGGAAGTAGCTAAGGTTACTACTGCTATTCCTATGGATGCAGCTTTAGAGGCAAAAGTTTTAGCTAAGATTGCAACCTTATCAGATAAGAAAATTACAATTGAAAATAATGTAGATCCATCGATCATTGGTGGATTTATTTTAACAATAGGTGACAAGCAGTACAATGCTTCTGTTGCTAACAGATTACAAGTATTAAAAAGAGAATTAAGTAACTAGTTTTTATTACACATTAAGTGTCTAAATTATAAATTAAGATGGCGGAAATCAAACCTGCTGAAATTTCAGCAATATTAAGAAAGCAAGTAGAAGGTTTTGAATCTGGTGCTACACTAGAGGAAGTAGGAACGGTACTTCAAGTTGGAGATGGTATTGCTCGTATTTACGGGCTTTCGAATGTGCAATATGGAGAATTAGTAGAATTTGACAATGGTCTTGAGGCTATTGTACTAAATCTTGAAGAAGACAATGTTGGTGTGGTACTTTTAGGACCATCAACAGGAATCAAAGAAGGATCTACTGCAAAAAGAACACAACGTATCGCTTCTCTTAAAGTAGGAGAACAAATGGTAGGACGTGTAGTAAACACTCTTGGTTTTCCAATTGATGGAAAAGGACCAATTGGTGGTGAATTATACGAAATGCCGTTAGAAAGAAAAGCTCCTGGAGTTATCTTCCGTCAGCCAGTTACTGAGCCATTACAAACAGGTGTAAAAGCAGTTGATGCTATGATCCCAGTTGGTAGAGGACAACGTGAGCTAGTTATTGGTGACCGTCAAACAGGTAAATCAACTGTTTGTATCGATACTATCTTAAATCAAAAAGAATTTTACGATGCAGGAAAACCTGTATTTTGTATATATGTTGCAATTGGACAAAAAGCGTCAACTGTAGCAGGAATTGCTAAAATGTTAGAAGAAAAAGGTGCAATGGCTTATACCATTATTGTTGCAGCTAATGCTTCTGATCCAGCTCCAATGCAAGTGTATGCTCCTTTCGCAGGTGCTGCAATTGGTGAGTATTTTAGAGATTCAGGTCGTCCAGCTTTAATTGTTTATGATGATTTATCTAAACAAGCTGTTGCTTACCGTGAGGTTTCTCTTTTATTAAGAAGACCACCGGGACGTGAGGCATATCCTGGTGACGTTTTTTACTTACACAGTCGTTTATTAGAGCGTGCTTGTAAAGTAATTGCTGATGATGGAATTGCTAAAAACATGAATGATTTACCAGATTCATTAAAAGGTATCGTTAAAGGTGGAGGTTCATTAACTGCGCTACCTATTATCGAAACTCAAGCTGGTGACGTTTCTGCATACATCCCAACAAACGTAATTTCGATTACAGATGGTCAAATTTTCCTTGATGGAGATTTGTTTAACTCTGGGGTTCGTCCAGCAATTAACGTAGGTATCTCGGTATCACGTGTTGGAGGTAATGCTCAAATTAAATCAATGAAAAAAGTAGCAGGTACTTTGAAGCTAGATCAAGCACAATTCCGTGAATTGGAAGCGTTTGCTAAATTTGGTTCTGACTTAGATGCAGTTACTTTAAACGTAATTGAAAAAGGTAGAAGAAATGTTGAGATCTTGAAACAAGGTTTAAATGATCCTTATACTGTTGAAGACCAAGTTGCAATTATCTACGCTGGTTCTAAAAATTTATTGAAAAATGTTCCTGTGAACAAAGTAAAAGAATTTGAGAAAGATTTCTTGGAATTCTTGAACAACAAGCACAGAGCAACTCTTGATGCTTTAAAAGCAGGAAAGTTAACAGATGAAATTACTGATGTAATTCAATCTGTAGCGAAAGAAGTTTCAGCAAAATATAACTAATATAAGTGTTTAGTGATTAGTAAGTAGCGAACAGCTATTTACTAATCACTATTTACTAATTACTAAAAATAAAAATGGCAAATTTAAAGGAAATCCGTAATAGAATTACTTCCGTTTCATCAACGATGCAAATTACATCAGCGATGAAAATGGTTTCTGCTGCAAAGCTTAAGAAAGCACAAGATGCGATTACTGCAATGCGCCCTTATGCCGAAAAATTAACAGAATTGCTACAAAATCTTTCGGCTACACTTGAAGGTGATGCTGGGGGAGAGTTTACTACACAACGTGAAGTAAAAAAAGTTTTACTAGTTGCTATTACTTCAAACAGAGGTTTATGTGGTGCATTTAATACAAATGTAATTAAAGGTGCTAAAAATCGTGCTGCTTACTATGAAGGTAAACAAGTAGATATTTTTGCAATTGGTAAAAAAGGAAACGACGTATTGACTAAAACACACGCTGTTGTTGCTAACGAAAGTGCAGTATACGATAGTTTGACTTTTGATAATGTTGCTGTAATTGCAGATGTATTGACTCAAAAGTTTGTGGCTGGTGAATATGACAAAATCGAATTGATTTACAATCAATTTAAAAATGCTGCGACTCAAATCGTTCAAACCGAACAGTTTTTGCCATTAGCACCAATCCAATCAGATGTTGTGGCTTCAACTGGAGATTATTTATTTGAACCTTCAAAAGAAGAAATTGTATTGACCTTGATTCCTAAATCATTGAAAATGCAATTGTACAAAGGAATTCGTGATTCATTTGCCTCAGAGCATGGAGCACGTATGACTGCAATGCACAAAGCAACGGATAATGCAACAGAATTGAGAAATCAATTAAAATTAACTTACAACAAAGCCCGTCAAGCTGCAATTACAAACGAGATCTTAGAGATCGTTGGTGGTGCCGAAGCATTGAAAGGATAATAAGAAAATATTTTACATTATATTTAGAGTCTCACAATAGTGAGGCTCTTTTTTTTGTTTAATTTTATCCGCATTTATTAATTTAATTCTACTAGACAAATTGGTATTAAAAGAACTGACAACAATAGACGAAATGTTGGCCGAAATTGCCATATTAAAACATTTGTACCCAACCTTTACCTTAGAGAAATATGAATCCTATCTTAAAGAAATGGTGCCGCACAATTACAAACAACTAGCCATTTATGAACATGAAGTTTGTGTGGCTCTTACAGGTTTCTGGACAGGTTTCAAATTATGGTCCGGTAAATACATTGAGATTGATAATTTTATTGTTGATCCAGCACATCGTGCCAAAGGATTGGGTAAAAAGATGACGGATTATATAGATGTCAAAGCGAGGGAGCAAGGTTGTACCATGATTGTTCTGGATGCCTATACTAATAATTTTACTGCCCAACGTTTTTACTTCAACCAAGGATACATTCCCAAAGGATTTCATTTTTTAAAGATGATCAACGAAGACGGACTTTCTTAAACCAGCTATTATGAGAGAATTCAGATTAGGTGTAACGTGTTTCGCAATTGCAATTGCGCTTTCTTCTTGTGGAAGTGTAAAAAATGAAACAATTGATTTCGATCATGCAATTAAGGAGGTCTATTACAACAAGGTCGATGCCGAGGGAACT
Source organism: Flavobacterium muglaense (assembly GCF_014305155.1). Lineage (GTDB taxonomy): Bacteria > Bacteroidota > Bacteroidia > Flavobacteriales > Flavobacteriaceae > Flavobacterium > Flavobacterium muglaense. The sequence goes on along the minus strand of NZ_JACRUK010000026.1, from coordinate 13,182 downwards.
GCAGAATCCAGTAATATTGTTGTTCACCTGATCTTCAATGAGCCTTTAGCGGTGCAATTGCAACAATTGTATTTCAGAAATCAAATCAATGCGGTTGTCAAAGTAAGTAATATTGAGTATCTGGTGGCCGTAAAACCATTAGAACCTAAAACCGATTTAGTTCTCGATGGCAATTCTGCAAAGGAATACGGTAATAAAGCACCTGTTGTCATGGATCCTAGATTTAAATTAGAACCAAATCAAGCTTTATTACAGTACAAATGGAATGATGTTGTTCATTTTTATAAAATCAATGCGGTAGAAGAACAGCAATGATTGGGTAAGCAGCAATGATTAAACCAAAGAATTAGTTATTTTTGTTCTTTAAAATTAATAGACACACCATTTTGGGATTATATAAAAGACTTTTTAAGCAAACAGCAATTTATGGACTAGCTACGGTTTTACCTAGAATGTTCAGTTTTATCTTAGTTCCACTTTATACAGGACTATTGCCAAAAGCCGAGTATGGAAAGGTTTCCATCATTTTTGCATGGATGATTTTTTTTAATGTGATTTTGGCTTACGGTATGGAGACTGCATTTTTTAGGTTTTACAATAATGAGACCAATAAAAAATCAGTCGTAGAAACAGCAATGGTTTCTATTTTCTGGACTACTATTTCTTTCTTGTTTATTGCTTTATTATCAAGAAATTCATTAGCAGCTTGGTCTGGAATCGATTCCCAATACATTGGGTACACCATCTGGATTTTGGCACTTGATGCTTTAGTAATCATTCCTTTTTCAAAGCTAAGAGCTTTTCAAAGACCAATGTTTTATGCCGCCATTAAGATTGGAAACGTATTAGTTAATCTTATTTTGAGTCTGTTCTTTTTGGTTTATATGCCAAAAATTGTTGCTGCAAATCCACAAGGTTTTGTAAGCAGCTTATACGTTGAAAACTTTGAAATAGGGTACATATTTTTATCCAATATTATCGCTAGTTTGTTAACTTTTGTGGTTCTAGCGCCAGATTATTTCTTTTTAAAGTGGAAATTTGATGTGGATTTATGGAAACGCATGATGCGTTATGGATTGCCTATTATGGTGGCTGGTATAGCCTTTGCTATTAACGAACAATTTGACAAAATCTTATTAGGTCGTTTATTACCTGCAAATATTGCAGCGGCAGAGGTGGGAGTATATTCTGCCTGTTACAAACTAGGGTTGTTCATGGTCTTGTATAGAACGGCTTATACTTTAGGGATCGAACCCTTCTTTTTCAGCCATGCTGCCGATAAGAATGCGCCGCAAACCTACGCCATGGTAACCAAATATTTTGTGATCTTTGGATCTTTCATTTTGTTATCCGTAATTGTTTTTGCTGATTTGTTTAAAACCTACATGATCCAAGACGAATCGTATTGGGTGGCTATGAAAGTAGTTCCCTTGATTATCTTGGCCAATTTCTTTTTAGGCATTTATACGAACCTTTCCGTTTGGTACAAGTTGATAGACAAGACCTATATTGGCGCCTACATTTCCATAGTTGGTGCTGTGATTACCTTAGTTTTAAACTTCCTGTTAATTCCTAGCATGAGCTATTATGGTTCAGCAATTGCTACCATCGCAGCCTATGGAAGCATGATGTTAATTTCGTATTATTTGGGAACTAAATACTACCCCATTCCGTACGATTTAAAGAAAATAGGAGGCTATTTGTCATTGTCGATTCTATTTTCGGCGGTATCATTTTACGGATTCAGAGAGAATTATTTCGTGGGAATCCCGTTATTGTTAGTATTTCTCTATTTTATATACCACAACGAAAAAGCAACTATATTAAAAGTCATTGCTCCCAAAAGTAATTAGGAGCTATTTCCTGCTGTACGCTGTATCTTTTCTTTCCTAAAAAAGTCAAGAAAAGGATGCCGCTTCCATCAGGGCTAAAAAAAAACATACGTACGGATCAGTCACGACTGGTGCCATCCAAATAAAAAAACATGAAAATAAACATCATCAATAAATCACAACATGCCTTGCCACACTATGAAACCATAGCATCAGCAGGAATGGATTTAAGAGCAAATCTTACCGAGCCAATCACCTTGCAACCCTTAGAAAGAACCCTTGTTAAAACCGGTCTTTTTATAGAATTACCTATCGGTTATGAAGCACAAGTACGACCAAGAAGCGGACTGGCTTTCAAGAACGGAATTACCGTATTGAATGCGCCAGGAACAGTTGATGCCGATTATCGTGGGGAAATTGGTGTGATTTTAGTAAATTTATCCAATCAACCATTTGAAATCCAAAACGGAGAGCGTATTGCACAACTGATCATTGCTAAACACGAACGTGCGAACTGGATTGAAGTTCAAGAATTATCTGAAACTTCAAGAGGTGAAGGCGGTTTTGGTAGTACGGGTGTAAAATAGAGCCCCTAACCCCCGAAGGGGGAAGAGAAATAAAATTAGTATAAATTAAAATCCTACTTACCCCTAGTAGTAGTTCCCCTTCGGGGGTTTAGGGGGCAAATATGAAAATAATAGTACCAATGGCCGGACGTGGTTCACGTCTTCGCCCACATTCATTAACAGTACCTAAACCTTTAATTCCTGTTGCAGGTAAACCTATCGTTCATAGATTGGTAGAAGACATTGCTAAAATATTAAAAGAACCGATAGAAGAAATTGCTTTTATTCTAGGAGACGAAGCCTTTTTTGGCGATGATGTAGTCAAAAGTTTAAAAGAATTGGCAGAAAGCTTAGGCGCTAAGCCAGCAATTTACCGTCAAGATTTGCCTTTGGGTACGGGTCATGCTATTATGTGTGCCAAGGAATCTTTGTCTGGGCCTGCTGTAATTGCGTACGCCGATACTTTAATTAGAGCCGATTTTGATTTAGATCCAACTGCCGATGCTGTAATTTGGGTAAAACAAGTAGATCAACCAGAAGCATTTGGAGTGGTGAAAATGAATGCCAATAATGAGATTACAGAACTAGTTGAAAAACCAACAGATTTTGTTAGTGATTTGGCTGTTATCGGAATTTACTACTTCAAAGAAGTAGGAAATCTAAAAAAAGAATTACAAAACGTTTTAGACAATAACATTCAAAACGGTGGCGAATACCAAATCAATGACGGTATCAAAGCCATGATGGCAAGCGGTAATGTTTTTAAAACAGGTAGCGTCGACGAGTGGATGGATTGCGGAAACAAAAATGTAACCGTTGAAACAAATGCTAGAATGCTTGGTTTTTTACAAAATGATGGAGCGACTTTAGTAAGTGAATCAATCAAATCAGAGAACTCTACCATCATCCCTCCTTGTTTTATTGCCGATGATGTAGTGTTGATCAATGCAACCGTAGGACCTAATGTATCGCTAGGAAAAGGATGTCATGTGATGGATTCAACTATAAAAAACAGTTTAGTTCAAACACATTCTCATATAAAGAATGCCAATTTAGACAATGCCATGATTGGAAATCATGTTAGTTTTGATGGTAAATTTACCAGTATTAGCATAGGCGATTATTCAGTTTTAGAATAATTAAAAACCTAATAATCAAGTAGAACCTTGAGTAACGATTGTAGTACTCAAGGTTCAAATTATTTCAATTTAAGATGAAGAAATCAGCTTTCGTACTATTGTTTTTTGTTTTGCTTGGCAATCCCAATTTGGTATTGGCACAAGCAGAGCCGGAACAAATAAAGGTAGACGAAAATAAATTTCAAGATTTTTTTTATGAGTCGCTCAAGCAAAAGGCCATTGAGAATTATGATAAAGCCATTGTTGCTTTGGAACACTGTTTAAAACTCGAGCCTCAAAATGCGACAGTACATTTTGAATTAGGTAAAAATTATTTGGCTTCAAAGCAGTACAAACTAGCATACACTTATTTTGAACAAGCCAGCCAGATTGATCCTACTAACAAATGGTTTTTTGTGGGGATGTATGATGTGAATTATGCGACTAAGGATTATGAAAAAGCCATTTATACGATCAATAAATTAATTCCGTTTGATCCTAAGTTCAAAGAAGATTTAACTTCCTTGTACATGAACACGGGGCAATTTGACAAAGCCTTGGCTTTAATCAATGAGTTAAATGAAACCACAGGCAAATCAGACAGAAGGGAATCGTACAAATTGCAAATTTTATCGCAAGGTAAATATCAAAATGCCGAGATTGTCAATTTGAACGAGCAAATACTAAAAAACCCCAAAGTAGAGTCTAATTATATTTCGCTTATTTATTTGTATTCAAAAAATAATGAAGTAGATAAAGTACTTGAAACGGCACGAAAATTGGAGATTGAAATCCCAACATCAGAGTGGGCACAAGTGAGCCTGTTTAAGCACCACTTAGAAAATAAGGATGGAGTGAAAGCAGTTAATGCCATGAATATAATTTTGGCTAGTAGTAAAATAGACGCTAAAATAAAGCACCGTGTTTTAAATGAATTTTTGGTTTTTACTATCGCTAATCCGCAGTATGATACCGACTTAGAAAAAGCTATACGCTATTTTGATAACGACACAGAGGTTAATGTAAATCTAGAAATAGGAAAGTTTTACCACGCAAGAAAACAATGGGATAAGGCAATTGTGTACTATGAGAAAGCCAATCAAAAAAGTACCGTTGCCGATTTAGAGACTAATTTGCTTTTGCTTCAAGCGTATACCGAAACCAAACAATTTGCAATTGTAGCCCAGAAAGCAACAGATCTAGTAGATGTGTTTCCGGCACAGCCGCAATTTTATTATTATGCGGGCCTAGGATACAATCAATTGAGTCAGTTTAAAAAGGCCAAAGACATTCTAGAAATGGGAATGGATTATGTGGTTGAAGATGTTCCATTGGAGGTCAATTTTAACATTCAACTTGGGGAAGCCTATAATGGTTTGGGAGACAGCAAGAAAAAAGACTTGTATTTCTCTAAAGCCAATCAATTATTAAAAAAATAAAAAAAGCATGAAAAAGATATTCGCTTTATTAGCAATTCTTGCCTTGGTTTCTTGCAAATCAAAAATGGTAGTTACAGAAGCAGCAACAGCACCAATAGATAATATTGCGGCTAAGAAAATTATAATGAGACATTATAACAATAAAATTGATTTTTCGACATTATACATTAAGGCAAATGTGAAGTATAGTGACGAGAAGCAATCGCAAAATGTTACAGCCGAAATTAAAATCAAAAAAGACGAGCAAATCTTAGTGAGCATTCGTTTTCTAGGAATTACAATGGCTAAGGCTTCTATAACTCCAACATCTGTGAGTTATTATGAAAAAATTAAAGGAACTTATTTTGAAGGTGATTTTAGTTCGTTGAGTCAATGGCTAGGAACGGATTTAGATTATACTAAAATCCAAAACATGTTGCTAGGCGAGGCTTTAGACGATTTGAAGCAAGGCAAATATACGGAGTCTTTAGTAGAACAATTGTACCGTTTAGATGCTGTTGGCAGTGGCAATACTAAAAAATCATTTTACATTAACGGAAACGATTTTAGCATTAACCGTCAAGAAATAACACAAACTGCCGAAGGTAGAATGATACAAATAGCTTATGATGGTTTTAAACAGTACAACGAAGCGTTGATGCCTACAACTGTTGCTATTGATGCCTATCAAACTAAAGGTAAAACTGAAATTAACCTGGACTACAATAACATTTCTTTTAATGAAGAAATTTCTTTCCCATATAGTGTCCCAAATGGTTACAATAGAATTATAATTAAGTAAATTTGCAAAAAATATATTTTTAAGATGCCAAAATTTCTCCTTAGCTTAATTTTTCTATGCTTGACTTCAGTAATGTGGAGCCAATCGCAGCAAGAAAAATTAGAACAACGAAAAGCCCAAATCCAACAGGAAATTAAGGATAACGAAAAGTTATTGCAGTCCGTGAAATCCAAGGAAAAATCGGCGATGAATGTATTTATGATTCAGAAAAATAAAATTAGACTGAAAGAAATACTGATCAATACAACCGAAAAGCAAAGCAAACTTTTGGCTAATGATATGTATATTAATCAAATGAAGATTAATAAGCTAAATAGAGAACTATCTATACTAAAAGAAGATTATGCAAAGATGATCTTGAAGTCCTATAAAAGTCGTTCAGAGCAAAGTAGAGCCATGTTTATCTTGTCATCAGAAAACTTTTTACAAGCCTACAAGAGAGCGCAATATTTAAAACAATACACCAATTTTAGAAAAGCGCAAGGAGAAGAAATTTATTCAAAATCTACTGAATTGATTTCTTATAATAAAAAGCTACAGGTTCAAAAAGTGGCGAAGCAAAAATTAATTGCGGAGAACGAAAAAGAAAAAGAAAGCCTTGTTAAAGAAAAAGTAGAGCAAGAAAAACTGGTTAATTCGATTAAGAAAGATAAAAATAAAATTGTTTCGGATATTCGAAAAAAACAAAGAGAGTCTAAAACAATCGACAAGCAAATCGATCGTTTGATTCGTGAAGCAATTGCTGAAGCCAATAGAAAAGCGGCAATAGAAAGAGCGAAAGCCAAAGCACTAGCACTAGCAAATAGTGCGAAGTCATCATCAAAAGGCGAAACCAAAGAAGCCGTGCGAGAAGCTGCAAAAGAAGCTAGCAAAGATCCCGTTTCTTCATCCAGGATTGAATTGACTCCGGAGTCAAAAATAGTAGCAGATAATTTTAGAGCGAACAAAGGAAATTTACCTTGGCCAGTGTCAAGTGGATTTATCTCTCTAGGATACGGAGACCAAGCCCATCCTATTTACAGTTCGCTAGTGGTTCATAATAGTGGTGTTGAGATTACCACAAACGAAGGAGCATCTGCCTTAGCGGTTTTTGGTGGAGAAGTATCGAATATAATCGTGCTTTCACCAGTAAATAAAGCGGTAATGATACAGCATGGAGATTATTTTACAATCTATCAAAACTTAAGTTCAGTCTCTGTAAGCAAGGGGGATAAAGTAAGTATTAAGCAAGTCATAGGACGTGTAAGAACCAATGGAGATACGGGTAAAACTGTAATTAAGTTTTTACTGCTACAAAATACAAGTTATACTGATCCTAAGAGTTGGTTAGCTGGAAAGTAGTAATAACATAATCAAAGTACAAAAAAAGCATCGTTTAAATGATGCTTTTTTTATGCCCTGCTGTTTCGAAACCTCTTTTTAGCGCTGCTGCTGTATCACGGGTAAAAATAGTTGCATTGGTTGTTGTTGTAGGTTATCTAATCATGGATAGAGTGAATTTAAATAGATTTATTAAAACTAGATTCAATTGCCTTTAAAACGCCTGCTGTTGTCCAGGTACCCGATACAATGATTCTACGAATAGTATAAAGAGGTTCGTTAGGGTCTCTTTTAGTCGATAATATAAAAGCCATTTGGTAACCACTTTTTTTAATTTCGGGGATTACAGTAGGGTTCCACAGCCCAAACGGATAAGCAAAATAAGTCACGGGTTTGCCAATGATTTCTTCTAGTTTAGCTTTTGGTTTATTCAATTGAATATTCCAATCTTCGCCACTGTATTTTGTCACCATATGGTGGTCCCAAGTATGGGCGGCTATAGTATTTCCTGTATCGAACAATTCTTTAATTTGTTCAGTACTTAGGTATTTGGGTCTATTGATGGATACGGTCATGACAAAATAGACCCCTTTAAAACCGTATTTTTTCATTTCGGTTGCTCCAATGGTGTATTGCTCTTCTCGCGTGTCATCAAAGGTAATCATGATGGGTTTATCGGGCAGTGGGGCATCATGAACGAGGTATTCATACAATTGATGGGGTAATATGGTATGATAACCTGCAGCGGCTAAGGCTTTCATTTGATCCGAAAATGCGGCTGGTTTTACGGTATATGTTTTTACATCGCCACTAGCGGTATGGCTAAACTCTCGAATATTATGATAACATAAAATAGGCACCTCTTTTTTGGCAAGAATGGCGGCTGTAGTTGCCATTTTCTTTTCTGGTACAGGCAGTGCAGGGACATTTGTGTTTTTGGTTCCTTTTTCTATTGGTGTAATTTTCTGATCTGTTTTTGATTGACAAGCTCCCAAAAGCAACAACCAACTTAGTGAAAATGCAATAGTTGTTTTCATGAGTGTACGCTTATTGATATTGAATGTAAAGTGGCTTTGGTGTAAATTGCAACAATTCTTCGGGCGTGTACATGGTCCAGTTATTCCAATTGTCATTTTTATAGAACAATTTAAACCCTGTAAACTGTACGGGTTCGCGATAAATGTACCTTAGATAAGTCGATTTCTTTAATACTTTGCTACCAAATCCGTCCATATCCATGACTACTTGTACTTCGGGTACTTTTTTTATGTTTTTATAATTGGTTACCATTCCTTGAGTAAAACGGTGAACGACTAAAACTTTTGGAGTTAGTTTGTTTTTTTGTACCACTTTTACCAGAATATCGATTGCATCATTGATGTCATCGGCAGTAAAGGTGCCTATTTTAGAGCCTGGAATTTCTCCGTTTTTTAAGGAGAATTCAGGATCAATTCCAAGGTGTACATTGGGCATGGCAAGGTATTGTTCTAGAAGTTCTACCTCTGTTTTTACAGTGCTATGTGCTACTTGAATATCTAGAAAAACTAGTGCGTCAATAGGTTTTGCCCAGCTAATGACGGTGTCAATTTGCTTAAAAGGCATTCTCATGCGATGCATATTGTCTTTTCCGGGAGCACCTTGAGCAGTAACAGCAATGTAATGCAAAGCGAGAATGGTTTTCACGCTGGGGTCGGCGGCGGCCCATTTAGCAACTTCCGCTTGTAATTGGGTGATCATTTGTTCTCTTGGTATTTGCCCAAGGATTCCCATTCTTTTCGAATATAAATTACCGTAAAAAGCAATGATTCGGTTATATGGCAGCAAGGCACCAGGTAACGGATAAGGAGTTTTTACAGGCCATTTTCCGGTGGTGTCGTTATTGCTAATGGCTAGCATTCTTTTAGTATAATCTAAGGTGTCAATGGTGGCCACCGCTTTTTTAATAATTGAATCTGCGGCGCGCTCTGTGGCTTGTTTTTCAATTGTTTTGTCGTCCGAATTTTTATTTTGATTACAGCTCGATAGGAGGGTCAAAACAGAAAGAGAATATAGTGCGATTATAGGATTTTTCATAGTAAGCAGTGTAGGTGTTTAGTACAAAGATAACCCTATTTATAGTCTATTTATTATGTTTAAGGGACTGAATTTTATATAATTCACGGTATAAAAAAGGGGGCTTTTATCGTTTATTTTCTTTTTATAGTGGTAAAAGATGATTTTCTAATAATTAGATTTGTTTTAACTTCGACGGTTTTGTAATTGATTTGGTTTTCGGTATTCATTTCTTCGATTAGATACTTAATAGCCGTTTCGCCAATACGGTTTCCGGGTTGATCAATGGTGGTTAAGTTAGGCTTGATAATGGTCGAATAGATCGAATTACTGAATCCTGCTACAGCGATTTCTGAAGGGATTTTTATTTTGTGTTTTTTTAGAATCTGAATGGCGCCAATCCCTGCTTCATCCGTAATGGCAAAGATGGCGTCCGGTTTGTTTTGTAATCCAATAAGCACGGAGGTTAGTTTTTTTCCTTCGGCTATAGAAAGATCTTCGGAACTTAAAACTAGGCTATCGTCTAGTTCTAGCTTGTTTTTTTGCAACGCTCTCAAATACCCTTTGTATCTCATTTCGGATAGGATTGAACTTTCGGTTTCTTTGATGATGGCAATTCTTTTTTTGCCAGTTGCAATTAAGTGGTCTACTGCTTTAAAAGCGGCTTCCTCATCATCAATGACAATTTGAGTGCAAGGTACTTTTGTAGAAACGCGATCAAACAGAATAAGCGGAATGTGTTCCATCATTTCCAGAATATCATCCACCTTTGTGGTTTTTTTTACCAATGATAATAAAACACCATCAACCCCAAACTGAATCATGGTTTCCAGCAGTTCCGTTTGTTTTTGTTCGTTATTAAAGGATTCACAGATGATGACTTTGTAACCGTTGAGATCGGCATTGTAAATAATTCCTTTTAATAAGGTCGCGGTAAACTGGTGTTCGATGTTAGGGATGATAACCCCAATTATATTTGATTTATGAGAACGAAATCCTCGGGCAAATAAATTGGGAGCATACTTTACTTTATTGGCGTAAGCCTTAACACGCTCTTTTGTTTCTTCACTAATGTCTGCATGATTGTTCAATGCTCTTGAAACAGTAGAAATGGACAATCCTAAATCTAAGGCCAATTTTTTTAAGGTAACAATATTTTTTTTGCGCATTTTTTATAGATATATCAACAAAAGTACTAATTTTATTTTATTTGCAAACGTTTCCGCAAAGGTTTGCGGTCATTTTTTGTATTTTTTTGGTATCAATATGATTGGAAACATTTTAGTTTAGCCAAAAATAATAAACCAAAATTTTAATTTAAATTCAACCAAAATGAAAAAATATTTAAAAGTATTTTTATTGCTGATAGGAACCTGTTCCTATTCACAATCGACTATTAAAGGGACGGTGACGGATGAGAAAAACAACCCTTTGCCACAGGTGAATGTTGTTGTAGCTGGAACTAATTATGGAACCACAACAGATTTTGACGGAAAATACGAGATTACTGCAAAGCTAAGTGGGGAGCAAAAAGTCAAAGTGATGTACATTGGTTTTTTTCCGCAAACAAAAACCGTAAACTTCTCTGGAGACGCAACGGTAAACTTTACATTAAAGGAAAGTATTGAAAGTTTAGATGAAGTTGTTTTGACTGCAACATCAGTAAAACGTTCTCAAAAAGAAACTCCCGTTTCGATTACTTCTTTTAGCGCGAAAGATTTAACAAAATTAAATACAAGTAGCCAAGCTAATATTTTGCGAAGTGTACCTGGAATTACTACTGAGAATGGTGGTGGTGAAGTAGCATCCAACGTGTTTGTGAGAGGTTTACCTTCAGGAGGTCAATTTCAATTTAATCCTTTGCAAATAGATGGAATGCCAGTATTATCTACTTTTGGATTAAACTCTTCTGCTCATGATGTTTATTTTAGAACAGATATTGGTATGAAAAGTTTAGAGTTCATTCGTGGTGGTTCATCAGTATTATATGGTGCGGGTTCTGTTGCAGGTATTATTAATTATACAAGTGAAACAGGTTCAGCGACTCCAAAAAATATTTTGAAGACCGAAGTAGGGACTAATTCTAGATACAAAGCAGATTTCTTGTCTAGTGGACAATTAGGAGGGAAAGATTCTAATTTATTCTATGCCGTAACAGGGTTTTATCGTTATGATGAAGGACCAATCAAAACAGGATTGCCAACTGAAGGATACCAAATACGTGCTAACGTGAAAAAAGTAACTGACAAAAGTACGATTACCTTTTCTGGACAAGTAATTGACGATAAAGTACAATTCTTTTTGCCTTACCCATTACAAGGAGGAAGCAGAACAAGACCTATTGGTAACGACGGAAAAGAAATTTTGACTTTGCAAACAGCTGCCGTTTCTGATATTTCTTATGCTACGCCAAACGGAATGTTTACATCAAATATTAAAGATGGTGTTGCCACAAAAGGAGGGTATTTCATGACTAATTTTGTACATGATTTTTCAGATAATTTCAGTATTGATGCTAAAATTAGAAAATCTCAATATAAGAATCAATTTAACTTTTTTACGGACGGAAGTGGTGTTACAGGTGCAAAAGCTGTTGAAACACAAGATCAATTCAAAGCTACTAGAGGCATAACGTCAGGTAATTTTACAACTATAAACGGTGCAGCTTTACCAGCTTCTGCTCTTTTATTCGAAAACAGAATTGTAGACAGAGTTCGTCCATTAGACGAATTAGTATCTGAGATTAAAATAATCAACAAAATGGGAATTCATACTGTTACAGCGGGAACATTTATGTCTAGATCATCTGCAGGAGATTTGAATATCACAACGAGTTATTTAAGCGAATACAGTAACCGCCCGGGATTAGTAAACCTTTCTGGTTATACTGTAAACGGACTAACTAATACAGCTACTGGATATTCTAATAAAAACATTACAAGTAATAAATTGGCTTTTTTCTTAACGGATCAAATCAAATTAGAGAAATGGAATTTCGATATCGGTTTCAGACATGAAACAGCATCTGGAACAATTGAAAACGAAAAATCAAAAGAGTACAATTTAGCAACTACTCCATATGCTACTGGTATCGCGGGTATTGATAAAGTAATTTGGGGAACTGGAGCATACCAACGTGCACATGTTTCTACAAGTGATTACGCAATTTCATTAGCAGCATTGTACAAAATAAGTACAAGCACAAGCGTTTATGGTAACTTTTCTAAAGGGTATTTCTTCCCAGAATTGCGTTCTGTAAAATTTGATGCTCTAGGTAATCCAAATACGTATTCTCCTGAGAAAATTATTCAAGCCGAAGCAGGTTTGAAATATGGTAAAGGAGATTTCTCTGGAACTGTAGCGTTATACTCAGCAAATTTGTCTGATAGAAGAAACGTTCAATTTATTAATGACCCAAATAATTCAGGTGGTTTCATTGAAAAGGTAGATTTACAAGACACAAAATCGTATGGTATTGAAAGTACGTGGAACTGGAGATTTATCCCTGGGTTCGCATTTAACGGTACGTTTACTTACCAAAAACATGAGTTGACGAAGTCTGAGAATAATCCAACTTATGTAGGAAACAAATTGGCTAGACAACCTAATGTAATGACAAAATTAGGATTGTCTTATGACAAATCAAATTTTGATGCGAATCTTGATTATAACTATGCTGGTGATAAATTCACAAATGACGCTAATACAATCAAATTAGAAGGTTTTGGAATTGTTGATTTAAGTGTAGGATACACTTTCAATGTAGGGTCTGATAACGAAACACTTAGAGTAGGAGCGCAGTCTTTCAACTTATTTAATTCTGCTGGAATTACAGAAGGTTCTCCTAGATTAGGTGATAATCAAACAGATGAGCAATTCTTTGTGGGTAGACCAATTATCCCAAGAACGGCATTAATGAATTTGACATTTACTTTCTAAAACAATAAAAACTAAGATGCCTTGGTCTTTATACATCAAGGCATCTTTTTTAATAAAAAATTAGAGGTGTAAAGTTATGTACTTATTTTAATTATTTGTAATCCAATGTGTTTATGCTTCATCATCTTAATAATT
>NZ_JACRUK010000025.1 GCF_014305155.1 Flavobacterium muglaense | reverse complement strand
AAAAAGGAGTAGAAATCCATAGATATCTACTCCTTTTTAGGTCTTAATTTATTAGAAACACTTTTTCAGTGCCCTCCTGGAGAGACGGGTGAATTTAGGGGGTATGTAAAAAAAATAATTTAGTGTAGGGATTAATCTAGGTTTTCATCGTCCTCGATGCTGCTCAAAACATCAATCTTTGGTTCGATAAATTCCTGTTTATTTGCCAATGATTTGTTCAAAGTCAAAACTAAACAAGGCAATAACATAAGGTTCGACAACATTCCAAATCCTAATGTGATGGCAACTAGTCCACCTAAGGCAACTGTTCCACCAAAATCTGATAACATAAAGACAGAGAATCCTGCAAATAAAACTACCGAAGTGTAGAACATACTAATTCCTGCTTCTTTGAGTGTGGCAAAAACAGATTTTTTGATTTTCCAATTGTTTCGGGTTAATTCCTGGCGGTATTGCGCCAAGAAGTGGATGGTGTCATCTACCGATAAACCAAATGCAATACTAAATACCAAAATAGTAGACGGTTTTAATGGAATGCCAAAATAACCCATCAATCCTGCCGTAATCATCAAGGGCAGTAAATTAGGGATCAATGAAATGATTACCATTTTAAATGATCGGAACATGAAAACCATTAGCAACGAAATTAAGAATACTGCAAAAAGGAGTGAGCTTACTAAATTGTCTAATAAGTATTTGGTTCCTTTTTCAAAGACCAATGCTTTTCCAGTCATTACTACGTTGTAGCGGTCTTTTGGGAATATTTTGTTGGCTTTGTCCCATAGTTTGGTTTCAATTTTCGCCATGTTTCCCGTACCAATATCCCTCATGAAAGTGGTAATTCTAGCTACTTGCCCTGTGCTATCAACATAACTTTTCATTAAGTTGTTTTTAGTGTTTTTTGTGGCATTTTTAGCGTAACTTAAGATAAAACTTTGTTCTTGAGAAGTAGGTAGTTCGTAATATTCAGGATTGTTGTTATAGTATGCTTGTTTCGAATATTTCACTAGGTTAAGGATCGAAATAGGTTTTGATAACTCAGGAATTTCTTCGATGGTTTTTTGAAAATCGTCCATTTTTCTCAAAGTAGACAATTTCATTACGCCTTTTTTTCTTTTGGTATCAATCGTTATTTCTAGAGGCATGATGCCTTCAAATTCTTTTTCGAAAAATAAAATGTCTTTATAAAAGCCTGTTTTTTGAGGCATATCTTCAATTAAACTACCCGAAGTTTTGATTTTAAACGCTCCAATAGTACTCACTAAAAACAAAAAGATAGCTACAACATACACATAGCGTCTGTTGTATTTTACGGTTTTTTCGATCCAGTTCATAAAAACACGTGTGTAATTGCGGTTTAAATGTTCAAGATGTTTTGGTTTTGGAACAGGTTGGTAGCTGTAATAAATGGGAATTACAATTAGACATAAGAAAAACAAAGCGATGATACTTAGAGACGAAATAATACCAAACTCTTTTAGTAATTCACTATTTGTAATTATAAATGTTGCAAATCCAGCTGCCGTTGTTAAGTTGGTCATTAAAGTAGCAGTTCCTACTTTGGTGATAACACGTTGCAAAGCTTTGGCTTTATTACCGTGAGCACTGTATTCTTGTTGGTATTTGTTAGTCAGGAAGATACAGTTTGGAATTCCTATTACGATGACTAATGACGGAACAATTGCAGTCAAGACCGTGATTTCATAATGGAATAATCCCAATAATCCGAAGGTCCACATTACTCCAATAACTACAATTACAATTGAGATTAATGTGGCTCTTAAGGAACGGAAGAAGAAAAAGAAAATCAACGACGTAATTAATAATGATGCCCCAATAAAAAGGCTAATTTCATCGGTGATGCTTTTTGCATTTAGCGTTCGGATGTAAGGCATTCCAGAAACTCTTAAGTCGATTCCGGTTTCTTTTTCGAAGGCTTCGATTTTCGGAATAAAATCTTTTAAAATATAGTCCTTACGGTGCGGTGTATTTACAATTTTCTTGTCTAAATAAATCGCAGATCGAATGGTTCCATTTTTTTTATTAAAAAGTAACCCTTCGTAAAAAGGCATATTGTGAAATAAATCTTTTTGAATGGATTTTAAATAAGCAGGATCCGTGATTTTATTTTGATCAACAAAAGGAACCAATTCAAAAGATTGAATAGAGTCGTTTTTTTGAAGTTTTTTTAAATCACTAACCGATACGACTAAATCAACCTCTTTGTTCGATTTAAAATCAGCCATTAATTTATCCCAAGCAGCAAATGCTTTTGGGGTAAAAAAAGCATCATCTTTTACACCTACAACGATTAGGTTACCCTCTTCTCCAAATTTGTCTAGAAAGGCGTTGTATTGTGTGTTGATAATATCGTTATCTGGTAGCAGGTTAGCTTCAGTAAATGAAAAGCGAATATTTTTCCATTGCAAAGCCAAAAAAACGGTCAATAAGAGAATTATACCGAGTATAAATAGTCTGTTTTTAAGTACGATTCGTGCGATAAATTCCCAGAAACCTACTTTTAATTTCTTTTTCATAAATGTTTTAAAAATGGGTGCAAAGGTAGTGAAATCCACGCTAAAAGCTTTTTTTTTGGCAAAACATTTTGAAAGGGAGAACAGTCCATTTTAGCAGCTTTTTTTCTTTATCAAAAATTAATTTTGAGCGTGTCAAACGTATAGTAGAATTTTACATCTTTGTGTGATTTTAATAACGAATACGTTTCTGTAAAATGGATTT
Organism: Flavobacterium muglaense; assembly: GCF_014305155.1. Taxonomy (GTDB): domain Bacteria; phylum Bacteroidota; class Bacteroidia; order Flavobacteriales; family Flavobacteriaceae; genus Flavobacterium; species Flavobacterium muglaense. Next base: position 47,747 of record NZ_JACRUK010000025.1, on the reverse strand, counting down.
AAAAAAATACAAAAACAGCTTATTTTATTTAGGAGTAACTGGTGGTTTTTCGGCTTTGATCTATTGGATAATTAAGAGAGGAAAAGAGCTCGAAAAAATCGAGTCTATAGCTGTTTCTACTACAGCACATAATTCATGGGAAGATTTCGTTTTGTCCATGAAACATAATTTTCAAGATCCATTGGCGATCTTGCTGGCTCAAATTGTTACTATTATTCTGGTAGCACGAATATTTGGTTGGGTGTTTAAAAAAATAGGACAACCTACCGTGATTGGCGAAATTATTGCTGGAATTGTTTTAGGGCCATCACTAGTAGGAATGTATTTTCCTGAGTTTTCGGCAGCACTTTTTCCAGTAGAATCGTTGGGTAATTTAAAGTTTTTAAGCCAGATTGGTTTGATTCTTTTCATGTTTGTCATCGGAATGGAGTTGGATATTAAGGTCTTAAAAAACAAAGCGAGTGAAGCGGTCGTTATTAGTCATGCTAGTATTGTGATCCCTTTTGCTTTAGGAATCGGACTTTCTTATTATGTGTATAATAATTTTGCACCTCATGGCGTGGAGTTTTTGTCTTTTAGTCTTTTTATGGGAATTGCAATGAGTATCACGGCTTTTCCTGTTTTGGCGCGTATTGTTCAAGAAAGAGAGATTCATAAAACCAAGTTGGGTGCCATAGTAATTACCTGTGCTGCTGCCGATGATATTACCGCTTGGTGTTTGTTAGCGGTTGTAATTGCGATCGTAAAAGCAGGTGATTTTGTAGGTTCGTTATATGTTATTTCATTAGCGCTATTGTATGTTGGGATAATGATTTTTGTTGTAAAACCATTTTTAAAAAGAATTGGAGATTTATACGGGTCGAAAGATAATATTGGGAAGCCTGTTATCGCAATTTTCTTTTTGTTTTTAATTCTATCATCATACGCTACTGAGGTTATTGGTATCCATGCTCTTTTTGGTGCGTTTATGATGGGAGCTATTATGCCTGATGTTGCTAAGTTCCGAATGATATTTATCGATAAGGTCGAAGATGTATCAGTGATTTTGCTATTGCCATTGTTTTTTGTTTTCACCGGATTAAAAACAGAAGTTGGATTGATCAACGATCCCTATTTATGGAAGGTGACTGGAGCTATTATTCTGGTTGCGGTGGTTGGTAAATTTTTGGGAAGTGCTTTGGCTGCCAAATTTGTGGGGCAAAACTGGAAAGACAGTTTAACAATTGGTGCTTTGATGAATACAAGAGGTTTGATGGAATTGATCGTTTTGAATATTGGTTTAGAATTAAAAGTACTTACTCCGGCTGTTTTTACCATGATGGTGATTATGGCACTTGTTACCACTTTTATGACGGGTCCAGCTTTAGATTTGATAGATTTTCTTTTTAAAAATAAAAATGTTTCAGAAGAAGAGGAGTTAGTCCTTGATAATAAATACCGCATTTTAGTTTCATTTGGAAATAATGAAAAAGGAAAATCACTTTTACGATTGGCCAATAGTTTAATAAAGAAACAAAAATCAAGTTCGGTTATTACGGCTTTGCATCTTACGTTAAGTGACGAGCTGCATTCGTTTAATATGGAAGAGAAAGAGCGTGATAGTTTTGAACCTATTTTTGAAGAGTCAGAACATTTAAATCTAAAAATAGACACTATTTTTAAGGTAACTAATGACATCGAAACGGAGATCGCTGATGTGGCTAATCAAGGCGACTATGATTTGCTTTTAGTTGGGTTAGGAAAGTCTATTTTTGAAGGTACTTTATTGGGTAAAGTGGTTGGTTTTACAACCCGAATTATAAATCCAGATCGTCTTATTGATAAGTTTACTGGAAAAGAAGGCTTGTTTGAAAATTCTCCTTTTGACGAAAGAACAAGACAGATTGTTACCAAAACCAAGATGCCATTAGGGATTTTGATAGACAAAGAATTTCAAGATATTGACCACGTATTTGTGCCCATTTTCAGATCGGAAGATTCTTTTTTAATTGATTATGCTCAAAAGTTAATCAATAATAACAATTCTAAAATCACAATTTTGGACGTTAATAATCACGTCAAAAATAATTTTGTTTTAGAAAGTGCAGTTGATTCTTTAGAACAAAAACATCCAAATAATTTAAAAGTATTGACGGAGAAAACGGTAGATCTTGTTTTTTTAGAGCAACAAGATTTAATGCTAATTAGCCTCGAAAGCTGGAAAATACTTATTGATTCAGACAGTGATTGGCTAATTGGTGTTCCTTCGGTTTTGATTATTAAACCATAAATCTAAAGGCCTAAATTCAATACAAAGCTTAGTTTTATAGCAATATTATCTTCAAATTTTGGTAATTGATTGGGGCCATATCGGTAAAATGCGGTAAGCCCTAATCCATTGTAGATTTGGTTAAGTTCGATTCCAGATTCTAAATAGCCTTTGTCTAATGTTTTGTATTCTAGACCAATGTGTTGTTCGGGTTTTTTCATATTACCCCATGCCATTCGAGAAACCAGGACTAATGAAGGTTTTACTTTGTCAAATAAGCGAACTCTTTTAAAGCCGTGTTTGAACTGAAAATACACAAATTCAGTAGAGAAAAACTCATTAAAATACATGGTCTCAAAACTTTTTTTACCTGCAAATGTGATGCGTTGCACAACAGTTTCCTTGGTAATATTGTTTGGTGCAGTGTTGTATAAATGGGTTAACGGCACATCTCCTATGGCTAATCCCGCTTCAAGCAATAGGCTAGTTTTTTGACCGTTTAAGTATTTTTTTTCATACTCTGTTTTAAAATCAAACTTGCTGTATTCAAAGTCATTATTCGTTATTTTGGGCAAAGTTTGGGTGTATTGGAAGGCGAATTTTGGGAATCGTTTTTCAATTTCAATACGTCCCGTAGGTGTTTGCATATAATCACTAAACGGACTCCATTTTAAGGAAACTTTGGCCGTTGTCATGGTGTAATTAGTATATAAATTGCCGTTTACATTGAAGCTATAATTGAATTTAGGTTCCACCACCGTGTGTGCGAGCTCCCATATGCTTTCGGTTTTAGGGACTAATTGCGTTTCTAAAAAAGTGCTCCAACTTACATAGTTGTAAAAGGTACTAATGTTAATCGGTCTAGGATCGTAAATTTTAAAGGGTCTTTTTTCGATAGCGTAGGAGGTGCTGGCAATCTCTTTTACATCATCAGTGTACGCTGCGCCTATCCACGAGTTAGAGGTTTTGTCTACTCGAGTAGATAATCCTAGATTGTATTTAAAGGTACCGTCCTTAGTTCCATAAGCAGAGTAGCCTTCTATTTTAAAGCTTTTAGAAAATCGATCATTAGTTACGCCTCCAAACCCCAACCTAAATCCTTCGTAGTTGTTGTAGCTAAATATTTTGCGCAGATCCATGTCAAAAAACGAAAGTGGTAGATAACCATTAATTATTTTTCGACCAAAACGCAGCCTGCTTTCAATTCTTTTTTTAATAACAATACTGTCTAAGGCAAGATATGTTTTTTGGCTACGGCTGTCTAGGCTGTCTTTTCTAAAGGTTTCCCAAAAACGCTCCGGCCTATGAATGGCCTTTTCGTCTATTTCAACCGCTATGAACGGCTTTTTTATGATTAGAGGATTGTTGTATTTAAGGTCAAAATTGGTTGTATTAGAAAGAAGATACGAGTAATCAGTAACTGTTTTCTTTCTTGTTTTGAAGTCCGGTGCATCATCACCATCAAATTGAATGGTTCCTCCTAATATTTTAATGTCGTCATCGTTTTTTCCTTTCACAATTTTAAAAGTCTTTTGGATGGGGAACCAGATGTTTTCTTCGGGTAGGAATTGAAATTCGTGTATCCCACTAATATCTAGAATGCCTTTGATGCGCATAATCGCTTTGGATATGGCAAAGGTTAATTGATCAATGTATAAAACCCCTTCGAGACCGGCGGCCTTGCTTTTCTTTTTGTTTTTAAAGTAAATCATATAAGACTGGCGGCCTTTTACAGCTACTGTATCTAATATAGTAAAATTATAATCTTTGAAGGCATCATATGCAATCGGGCTATTGTATTTGGTTTCAAAGAGTTCGTAGCTGTCGTCGTAAATAGAAAAGGATTGCAAGTTGAAACCAAGCACTTCATAGATGGGTTGTTTAAAGCCAGCCATTTTAGTTCCTAATATAATTTCTTTCAAGGCTTTGTTGCTGTACTGTACTTGAGATACTTTTTCGGTTTGAAAAAGATGTTGTTTATTAATTAATTCTTTGAATTTGTAATTTGACGAATCAATTTTCACGAATTCACGGTCAGCGTTACTAACAAACACCGAATCTACGCGCTCTGAAATGGAGTCAGGGTTGGCTGTTACGACTAGTTTGTTGTACGATTTAAATTCAAAACTGCTTAACTTTTCTTGCGGATTGTTGTGGTGTTTATTTGCAATTACTTGTCTAATTATGGCCAATGCTGGATTTTCATGGCCTACAACAACTTCGTTGAGGTTGTTTTCCTTTTGCAGCAGCGAAACAATAGTGTATGAATTATTTTGTGAGATTAAAATGCTATTGCTTTGGTATCCAATATAGGAGATGAATAACTGGCTAAATGCTTTTTTTGTTTTAATATTAAATTTTCCATCTACATCAGATACAAATTGTAGTCCGTCATCAGTGGTAAGTGTTGCAAATGGTAGTGCTTTGTTAGAACTACCGTCTTTTACAATTCCGTTTACTTGAAATTGTGCCTGAAGTGTAAGTGTAAAAAAGAAAAAAAGAAAACATATTTGCTTCATGAAAACGGTTTATTTTGAAAACGGATATAATCCTTTTTTATTAGAGCAAAAGTAGTAATAAAAAATCCGTCATGCTCCTTTGAAACATGACGGACTTAATTTTTTAATTTTTTCGAAAGTTTATACCTTCATAATTTCGGCTTCTTTTACAACTAGAAGTTCGTCAATTTTTTTAATAAAAGTATTGGTGATATTTTGTACTTCGTCTTCGGCGCTTTTACACATATCCTCAGATGTTCCGTCTTTCTCTAATTTTTTAATATCAGTATTAGCATCTTTACGAGCGTTACGAATACCTATTTTTGCATCTTCGGCCTCTACTTTGGCTTGTTTTGCAAGGTCGCGACGTCTGTCTTCCGTCAATGGTGGTACGCTTATGATAATTAAATCACCATTGTTCATTGGGTTAAACCCAATGTTTGCGATCATAATTGCTTTTTCAATAACTTGCAACATGTTTTTTTCAAAAGGCTGCAATGTAATGGTACGAGCATCAGGTACACTTATTTTTGAAACTTGTGATAAGGGTGTTGCTGATCCGTAATAATCTACAAAAACACTTCCTAACATGGCAGGAGATGCTTTACCAGCACGAATATTTAAAAATTCTTTTTCTAAATGCGCAATAGAACCAGTCATTGATTCCTTTGTACTATCTAATATAAAATCTATTTCTTCAGTCATAACTTTTTATTTATGGGTCAGTTTTTAGTGATCAGTTATTATTGTAAACTGGGCACTGCATACTGCTAACTATATATTTACTTCGGTTCCAATGTTTTCTCCGGCACAAATTTTCTCTAAATTCCCTACTTTGTTCATGTCAAAAATGACAATAGGTAACTTGTTTTCTTGACTTAATGTGAATGCGGTAGAGTCCATTACGTTTAATCCTTTTTTGATAACATCTTCAAATGAAATTGTTTCATATTTCACAGCCGAGCTGTTTTTTTCTGGATCAGAATCATAAACTCCATCAACACGCGTTCCTTTCAAGATCACATCGGCATTAATTTCAACACCACGAAGTACTGCGGCAGTATCAGTGGTAAAGTACGGGTTTCCTGTTCCTGCACCAAAAATCACGATACGTCCTTTTTCAAGGTGGCGTACGGCTCTTCTTTTAATATATGGTTCAGCAATAGCTTCGATTTTCAATGCCGTTTGCAAGCGCGTTAGCATTCCTTTGTCTTCAAGTGCACCTTGCAATGCCATTCCGTTGATGATAGTAGCAAGCATTCCCATATAGTCACCTTGCACTCTGTCCATCCCGTTACTAGCACCTGCAACACCTCTAAAAATGTTTCCACCACCAATAACAATAGCAATTTCCACTCCTTTGTCGTGAATCTTTTTGATTTCTTCGGCATATTCAGCTAATCTCACAGGATCAATTCCGTATTGTCTATCTCCCATTAATGCTTCGCCACTTAATTTCAGAAGAATTCTTTTGTATTTCATGTCTTTATAGAGTTGTTTGGTGCAAATATAGTGATATTCTTTTTTTTTGAAATAGGGAGACTTAAATTTTATAAATTAAGTTTCTCATAGGATTCCTTGGCTGCTTCATATCCAATATTGAAAATGGCGTCCATTTTGGTTTTATTTGTTTCGAAAGTGCTATAGTTGCTTAGTTTTTTTGGCTCGATTACCCAATCGCAAATATTGAATTTATGGGTATTAGAGTCGGCCGAAAGTATATCGAAGGCTCTAGTTGTTACTGCTCGTATTGAATTTAAGTCGGCAGCTTCTATGTTTTGGATAGGGCTCACATAGATACCTATTATAGTGTCGCACTGCCCTTGCAGTATGTCAGTGGGAAAATGGTTTAATATACCGCCGTCACTATAGGGTTTTCCATCAATTTCAAATGGAGAAATAATTCCTGGAAATGCCGATGAGGCGAGAATGGCATCGATTATTTTAGTTTCTTGTTCAAAAATACGGAGTCTGCCTTTGACCATATCCGTAGCTGTAATTTGCATCGGAATTTTCAAATCGGCTAGGATGGCATCTTTAAAGATGGAATAAAAATGCATCTTAAAGGATTCTGAATCAATGATTCCGGCTTTTTTAAAAGTGATATGACGCCAATGAAAAATATAGATCGATTTGAAAAGTTCTAAGATTTCTCGTGGTGTTTTCCCCCAGGAGTAGAGTGCTCCCACAATAGAGCCAGAGCTAGTACCGGCTATTCGAGTAGGTTGGATATTTTGTTCTTCTAAAAACTGTATCGCCCCTGCATGTGCTAAACCTTTTGCACCGCCGCCAGAGAGTACTAAGCCAATCGATTTTGATTTTAAGTCCATTATTCCGTTTTCTTGGAGATAAAATTACACTTTTTTAGTTATTCAAATATGATATTTATCGTCTTTGTAATAGGAAATTTATAGTAACTTTACTTAAAAAGTACTTTATTATGAAAATTTCAATAGCAAAAGCTTTATTCAATAGTCATTCTTACCTAGAATACAGAAAATTAGCATCGGATTTGTTACAGGACGAGAAATCAACAGGACCTGTGCAATCAGAGGAGTTAACACATTATAGTAGTTTAAATGATACTAGAATGAAGCGTTTGGATAAAACAATAAAGGTTTCGGATGCCATTGTCCAAAAATTAAAAGGGCTAGAAGAAAACTATATTTGGTTAGTGATTTCTGAGGGTTGGTGCGGTGATGCGGCTCAATTACTACCTGTTTTTAATAAAATGGCCTTAGCATCGGAGGGGAAAATAGATATGAAAATAGTTTTGAGAGATGAAAACGAAGAATTAATGAATTTATTTTTAACGAATAAAGGAAAGGCTATTCCTAAATTAATTGTGATCAACAAAGAATTAGGTATGGCACTTGGACATTGGGGGCCAAGACCAAAAGGGGCATCTGATTTAATTACCGATTATAAAAAAGAACATGGGAGTATAGACGAAGAGGCTAAGGCTAATTTGCAATTGTGGTATTTGCATGATAAAGGCGAAAGCTCTCAGCTTGAAATTTTAGATATGATGCTGGATTTAGATGCAGTTAAAAACTAATCAAAGCAATTCCTAGACTCACACTTCCGGTTTCTGGTTGGTTATTGATAGGTAGTCCAAAGCTGCTTATTTCGACAAAAATCAATAGGTCATCGGAAGTTTGAAGTCCTAAGCTTACTTTCTTGTACGTTCCCATTAAGTTCCCTCGTCCTAGCGCTATGGCTTTTCCAAGACCTAGTTGAAGCGTTATTCTTGTCTCTTCTCCAACTTTTGGACTTAATCTTAAATTACCGTAAACGGGAGCGATAACTAATTTGTCGGTCCATTTCCATTCTAGTCCACTGTGTACTCCTAGTCCAATCCATTTTTTATAATGTAGGCCATATCCTAGCTTTGCGCTAATTCCATCCGGAATGAACCAGCTACCTTTTTCATGGGTGTAGTTATTTACTTGATCTCGATCTGGATTTCCTTTTAAGGGAACTGTAATTTCAAACTGCGTATAGGTTTTCTTTGTTTGTGCAATAGCTGTTGTGATGCCAATGAAAAAGAGTAGAGTGGTGAAGTATCGTTTCAAAATAACGGTTTTAAGCTTTTAATAGTAGTGCTAATTTTTTTTAAAAAACATGTGGCCAGTCTTTTACAATGGCAGGATTTAATAAGAGTGCTAAGAAGCTGCTTTTCAAAAGTAAACTATTTTTTTACTGTAAATTCAGATCTATAAAAGAAATAGTACAAAACTTTAAAAGTTATTATAAAGTATTGTTAATAAGAAAGTTGTGTGTTTTTTGTGTGGCTAATTATTACTATATTAGACAGTGCTAACCAAATCTATTATTTTTGATCTACTTTTCTTGAGGTGTTTAAACCATTGTATAACAATCAAAAAAACATTATTATGAGAAAGTTATTTGAAAAGTTTTATGATTTTTTATCTAATTTATTATTTGGGGGTCAAAATATTCCTCATTATTGAATTAAGGGCGCTATTCCCGTGAGCAAAAAAAAAAAAAAAGCATAAAATAACGGAAATTTATTTTAGTTAAAAAACACATGTCAAAATCAATTGAATTTTGGGATGTGTTTTTTTTTAGTATATGAAGTTTATGAATCTAAGCTTTCTTCGAATAAAACAACATCTGTAGCGTCTATTACATTATACTCACCAATTTTAGTACGTCGCAAAGCAGTTAGGTGAGATCCTGACTGCATAGCGCGGCCAAAATCAAATGCTAAGGAACGAATGTAGGTTCCCTTGCTGCAAACTACTCTGAAATCAATTTCAGGAAGTGTGATTCGGGTAATTTCAAACTCGTGAATGGTTGTTTTTCTGCTAGCAATTTCTACAGTTTCTCCAGCGCGAGCATGCTCGTATAAACGCACACCGTCTTTTTTAATAGCCGAAAAAATAGGTGGTTTCTGGTCAATTTCGCCTAGAAATTGCTTTACTGTTTCGTGAATTAATGCTGTGTCAATATGATCAGTTGGGAAAGTGGCGTCGACTTCGGTTTCTAGATCATAGGATGGAGTAGTGGCTCCTATAAAAAAAGTTCCTGTATATTCTTTGGCTTGACCTTGAAGTTCCGAAATTCTCTTGGTGAATTTTCCGGTACATACCAGTAAAAGTCCTGTGGCTAGCGGGTCTAAAGTTCCTGCATGTCCTATTTTAAATTTTTTTGGAAGTCCTTTTTTATTAATTAAGGCATACTTTAATTTGTTAACCGCCTGAAAAGAACTCCATTCTAAGGGTTTGTCAATTAGTAATATTTGTCCGTCTAAGTAGTCTTCTACAGTCATTAAATAATAGTCAAAGGGTGTATGAAATAGTGGATGATTAGTAAAATAAGTCCAGCTGCAATTCGGTAGTAACCAAATAGTTTAAATCCTTTTTTACTCAAAAATCCGATGAAGCTTTTTATTGCTAATAAAGCCACGATAAAAGCAATGACGTTACCAATTATCAATAAGTTAATTTGGTCGTGATTCAGTACAAAACCATCTTTATAGTAGTCGTAACATTTTTTAGCGGTTGCTCCTAACATAGTAGGGACGGCAAGAAAAAACGAAAATTCGGCTGCTGATGTACGTGCTAGTTTTTGAGACATACCACCTACAATACTGGCACCTGAGCGTGAAACACCTGGAACCATTGCTAAACATTGAAACATTCCTATTTTGAAAGCTTGCAGGTAGGTAATTTTTGTTTCTTCAGAATTGTTGAACCAGTCGTCTACTTTTAAAAGGATAATTCCTCCTACTAAAAGCGAGATAGCAACCGTAAGCGGGCTCTCTAGTAAGGCATCTATTTTATCACTTAAAAGCAACCCTAAAACTACTGCTGGGATAAAGGCTACTAATAATTTGAAGTAAAAATCAAATGTTTGAAAGAAACGCTTGAAATACAATACTACCACAGAAAGGATTGCTCCCAGCTGAATGACAATAGTGAAAAGTTTAGTAAAATCATCGTGCGCAATTCCAAAAAAAGATGAAGCGATAATCATGTGTCCTGTAGAAGAAACAGGAAGGAACTCTGTTATTCCTTCAATAATTGCTAGAATAATAGCTTGTAATGTATTCATTTATGCTTTTTTTGGATTTTTTAAAATGGCATAAACAGTTACTCCAAAACCTATTAAAACAGTGGTTGGTGCTAGTCTAATTCTTCTAAAACTAAAAATTTCTTCGTTAAAAACAGTTGGGTCTTCACTACCTCCCCCTGACATCAATAGAAATCCTAGGGCGATTAACCCAATTCCAATCAAAAGGATTTTGTAATTTATAGTGTCAAAGAGGAAATCCTGTTTTTGGTTGTTATCTTTCATGCTGTTTTATTTAAATGCTGAAGTTAAAAAGAGAGTGTGCTTGCTTGTAGGGCAAGAGATTCAAAGCAATCTTTTATTAATAAAGGTCGTCTGTTCTTAAATTTAAGAAACGTTGCGTTGCAAAATGCGTGCTTAACCAGGTGATCAAAATCCCTATTCCTAGTACAGTTAGTAAAACAAGAGCAATAAGTCCTTTGTTTTCTAGTATGCCTAAATCTGGAAAGCTAGTTTCAACATAAACTAGAACACCAATCAAGGATAAGATGGCTAGTGCAGCTCCTATCATTCCTAGTTTAATACTACGCATCACAAATGGTTTTCTAATAAATGATTTAGTTGCACCCACCATTTGCATCGTTTTAATGATAAAACGATTAGAATGGATAGAAAGTCGTAGGGAGCTGTTGATCAATAAAACCGCGATAAAAGTCAAGAAACCGCTTATTATTAAGATCCACATACTCACTTTTTTAATATTGTCGTTCACTAGATTTACTAATTGTTTGTCATAAACAATATCATCAATCATAGGGTTGGTACGTAATTTAGCTTCGATTTTAGAAATGCTATCTTTCTCTACATAGTCCGCTTTTAAGTGAATGTCGTAGGAGTTTTGTAATGGATTCTCACCTAGGAACGTCATGAAATCTTCTCCTATAATATCGGTATGTTGCTTAGCAGCTTGCTCTTTGGTTACATAAACTGTGGTTCTTGCGTAAGGCGCAGTTTTTAATTCTTTTCCAAAAGATTTTAGAATAGTATCATTAGCTTCGTTTTTGAAAAATACCGTCATGGCAATTTTTTCTTTAAAATCATTCGCTAGTTTTTGTGAATTGATAATGAATAATCCTAAAATTCCCAATAGAAATAAAACCAAGAATACACTTAGTACTACTGAAAAATAAGACGAAATTAATCTGCGTTTTTGAAATTTATCAAATGAAGAACTCATAGTTTACTTTAATTATGCGGTAAAAATAATAAAGAATTTCTTTATATGAAGTTAATAACGTCCAAAGTTTCAATTTTCGTACAATAAACGTAAATTTGCAACTTTATAATTCAGGAGTGAAAGTCTAAGAAACTTTGTCACTTTGTAACTTTGTCACCTAAATGAAATACAATCCGAACGAAATAGAAGCCAAATGGCAAAAATATTGGGCAGAAAATCAAACTTTTGCCGCATCAAATAATTCTGAAAAACCAAAGCATTATGTGCTGGACATGTTTCCTTATCCATCTGGAGCAGGATTGCATGTGGGGCATCCGCTGGGTTACATCGCTTCAGATGTGTATTCTCGCTACAAAAGACACCAAGGTTTCAATGTTTTACACCCAATGGGTTATGATAGTTTTGGTTTGCCAGCAGAACAATATGCTATTCAAACAGGGCAACGTCCGGAGGATACTACAAGTGTAAATATTGATGGAGGTGTAGATAAAGAGGGGAATAAAATTGCGGGTTACCGCAAACAATTAGATAAAATAGGTTTTTCATTTGATTGGAATAGAGAAGTACGTACTTCAAACCCTGATTATTACAAGCATACACAATGGATTTTTATCCAATTATTCAATTCTTGGTACAATAAAAACAGCGATAAAGCCGAAGACATTTCGACTTTAGTTGCCCTATTCGAAAAAGAAGGAAATGCAACCATCAATGCGGTTTGTGATGATGAAATTATAGCTTTCTCGGCAGCTGAATGGAACGCTTACGCAAAAGAGTCTCGAGAGAAAATTTTGTTGCAATATAGATTGACCTATTTAGCAGAAACAGAAGTAAACTGGTGTCCTGGATTAGGAACTGTTTTGGCTAATGACGAAATCGTCAACGGTGTTTCGGAACGTGGTGGTTTTACAGTTGTACGTAAAAAAATGACACAATGGAGCATGCGTATTTCTGCTTATGCCGAACGTTTGTTACAAGGATTAAACGAGATTGACTGGAGTGAAAGCATCAAAGAAAGCCAAAGAAACTGGATTGGAAAATCAATAGGAGCAATGGTTAGTTTTAAAGTCGAAAGTCAAAAGTCGAAAGTCGAAAGTGAGCAACGATATATAGATGTTTTTACTACACGCCCTGATACCATCTTCGGGGTAACTTTTATGACATTGGCGCCAGAGCATCCTTTGGTTCAACAAATAACAACTCCAGAATATGCAGCTCAAGTAAACGAATATATACTAGCATCGTCTAAACGTTCTGAAAGAGAACGTATGGCCGATGTGAAAACCATCTCAGGAGTTTTTACTGGTGCGTATGCTGAGCATCCGTTTACTAAGGAAGCAATTCCGGTTTGGATAGGTGATTATGTACTTGCAGGATACGGAACAGGTGCTGTAATGGCGGTTCCTTGTGGTGATGAGCGTGATTATGCTTTTGCCAATTTCTTTAAAGGACAAGACGGAATGCTAGCTATCAAAAATATTTTTGATAAAGATATTTCAGAGGCGGCTTTTGGATCTAAAGATGGTTTTCAATTAGTGGATTCGGATTTCTTAACGGGATTAGGATATAAAGAAGGAACTAAAAAAGCAATTGAAGCTTTAGAAAAATTAAATCAAGGTTTCGGAAAAATCAATTACCGTTTGCGCGATGCTGTTTTTTCGCGTCAGCGTTATTGGGGAGAGCCTTTTCCAGTTTATTATGTAAATGACTTGCCGCAAATGATCGATGCGCAACATTTACCAATCATTTTACCCGAAGTAGAAAAGTATTTACCTACCGAAGACGGTTTGCCTCCATTAGGAAATGCAGCGGTTTGGGCTTGGGATACAACAGCAAATAAAGTAGTTAATACGGATTTAGTCGATAACAAAACAATATTTCCATTGGAGTTGAACACCATGCCAGGTTGGGCAGGTTCTTCTTGGTACTGGATGCGTTATATGGATGCGAATAATGAAGGGGAATTTGCCTCGGCGGAAGCCTTGAAATATTGGGAATCTGTCGATTTATACATTGGTGGTAGCGAGCACGCAACGGGTCATTTATTGTATTCTCGTTTTTGGAATAAATTTTTAAAAGACAAAGGTTTTGCACCAACCGAAGAGCCATTCAAAAAACTGATCAATCAAGGAATGATCTTGGGGACAAGTGCGTTTGTTTATAGAATAACTCCTTTTTTCTTTATTGAAAGTTTAAATATTAGATTATTAGAAACAACATTGAAAATCCCTTCGTTTTTAATAACTTCAAAATATAAGGATGTAAATGATTTTAGAAATGTTATTGATGAAAGAGTTATTGCGAAAAGCTTTGAACAAGTTAAAGTTTATTTAATTCAAGAATATCCTGATTTGAAGGATAAAATTGAAAGTTTACAAAAAGAGGATTTTACACTGTTTAATATTTCAATTACTCCAATCCACGCAGATGTTTCGATGGTTAATTCTTCAGATGAATTAGATATCGAAAGATTCAAAAACTGGAGAGAAGATTACAAAGATGCCGAATTCCTATTAGATGAAAACGGAAAATACATTGTAGGTCGCGAAGTAGAGAAAATGTCTAAATCGAAATACAATGTGGTTACTCCAGATGATATTTGTAATGAGTATGGAGCAGATACGTTGCGTTTGTATGAAATGTTCTTAGGACCATTAGAGCAAGCAAAGCCTTGGAATACAGCGGGTATTTCGGGAGTATTTGGGTTCTTGAAAAAATTATGTCGTTTGTATTTTGATGAACACAACATGATTGTGACTGATGAAGCGCCTACAAAAGATAACTTAAAGACATTACACAAAACCATCAAGAAAGTAGCCGATGATATTGAGAATTTCTCTTTCAATACCTCGGTGTCCCAATTTATGATTTGTGTAAATGAATTATCGACTCAAGGCTGTCATTCCCGTGCTATTTTAGAGCCACTGGCTATCGTGATTTCGCCTTATTCGCCACATATTGCTGAGGAATTATGGTCGTTGTTAGGGAATACAGGTTCTATTGCAACGGTTCCTTTTCCGGTATTCGAACCCAAACATTTAATAGAATCTGAAAAAGAATATCCCGTTTCTTTCAACGGAAAAATGCGTTTCACAATCACTTTGCCTTTGGATTTAACCAAAGGACAAATTGAAGAAATCGTTATGAAAGACGAAAGAACAATCAAACAATTAGAAGGGAAAACACCAAATAAGGTGATTATCGTTCCAGGGAAAATAATTAATTTGGTTGGGTAAAACCACGTTGTAGAGACGCACTGCAGTGCGTCTCTATCCTGCAGTGCGTCTCTATCGTGTCGTGCGTTTCTACAGTGCGTCTCTACATAATATATAAAAAAATCCAAATTTCACATTTTGTGAAATTTGGATTTTTTGTTTTATTTAACGGATGCCAAATTGACATTTTTGGATTTTGGTTCAGAATTTGCTATTTCATTTGTAACTTTATAAAAAAAAAACAAAGATATGGGAATGGGTTATTTAATTCTTGCTGGAGCGATCATGCTTTTTAGCTGGTTAGTAAGTTCAAGACTAAAAAGTAAATTTGAAGAATATTCTAAATTGCATTTGCAAAACGGAATGTCGGGAGCTGAGATTGCCGAAAAAATGCTAGCCGATAATGGAATTCGTGATGTACGCGTGATTTCTACTCCGGGTAGATTGACGGATCATTACAATCCTATGGATAAAACGGTGAATTTGAGTGAGGCGGTATATAATCAACGTAATGCGGCTGCGGCTGCAGTAGCGGCTCACGAATGTGGTCATGCTGTGCAACATGCGGTAGGGTATCAATGGTTGACCATGCGCTCTAAGTTGGTGCCGTTTGTTAATGTGGCTTCAAAGTATATGCAATGGGTTTTACTAGGGGGGATTTTGTTAATCAATACTTTTCCGGCTTTATTGTTGGGTGGAATTGTACTTTTTGCAGCAACTACTATATTCTCAATTGTGACTTTACCGGTAGAATATGATGCTAGTAATCGTGCGCTCGCTTGGTTAGAAAATAAGAGAATGTTAACACAGCAAGAGCAAGCAGGTGCAAAGGATGCTTTGAAATGGGCAGCTAGAACGTACGTGGTTGCAGCCTTAGGGTCTATTGCGACTTTGTTGTATTATATTTCCATTTACATGGGAGCTGGTAGCCGAAGAGACTAAAGCAAAATTCATTTTAAATACAAAATCCCAAATTTCAATTTTTATCAATTGCGATTTGGGATTTTTATTTGCGGTTATTTAAAGCTGAATCTGTCGATCGATTTGTTGGTCAAGGGAGATAAAGGTTTCTGTTCTAGAAACGCCTTCAATGGCTTGGATTTTGGTATTTAATAATTGCATTAAATGTTCATTGTCTCTACAAATCATTTTAATTAATATAGACCAGTTTCCGGTAGTATAATGGCACTCTAGTACTTCGGGGATTTTTTTTAAATCCTTAACGGCTTCGGGGTTACGTGCGGCTTTGTCGAGATAGATCCCTACAAAGGCCATGGTATTATAGCCTAGTACTTTATGGCTAACGGTGAATTTAGAACCGGATATCACGCCCGATTGTTCTAGTTTTCGCAATCGTTGGTGAATAGCTGCGCCAGAGATTCCTATTTTGTTAGCAATTTGTAGGATAGGCTTGCGGGCATCTTCCATCAAATCTCTAAGAATTTCTTTGTCGATACCGTCTATTTCTACTTGAAGTGAATTGATTTTCATTTTGTTTAACTTTAGAACCAAAAAATCAATTTCAGTTATAATTATCAATCAAAATTAAATAAAAAAGATCAATATTTCTATGTTGATACTTTTTTGTTTGGGTTGTAAAACAAAAAAAAGCCGCAAATTGCGACTTTTTCATGGTATATGTAATTTTTTATTTTCCTTTATTAGCTTCTACAATGTATTTTTCTAAAGCCATTGTCATCGAAGGTGTATCAGGAGTAGGTGCAAGAATATCGATTCTTAAACCGTGATCCAGAGCTTCTTTTTGAGTAGTGCTACCAAAAACAGCAATTCTCGTGTTGTTTTGCTCAAATCCAGGAAAGTTTTTGTATAATGATTTAATTCCAGTTGGACTGAAAAAAGCCAAAACATCATAATAAACATCAGCAAGATCAGATAAGTCACTCATTACTGTTTTGTAAAAAACAGCTGCCGTCCAGTCTACTTTTAGGTTATTTAAAGTATTAGGTGCATCTGCATTTAATTGATCAGAGGCAGGTAGTAAGAACTTTTCGTCTTTGTATTTTTTTATCAAAGGAGACAAATCAGCGAAATCCTTAGGTCCTACATAGATTTTACGTTTTCTGTATACTACGTATTTCTGTAGGTAAAATGCAACAGCTTCTGATTGACAGAAGTATTTCAATCCTTCAGGAACTTTGAAACGCATTTCATCAGCTACTCTAAAGAAATGATCTACAGCATTTCGGCTAGTTAAAATTATTGCAGTATAATGGTTAAGATCGATTTTTTGAAGACGAATCTCTTTGGCATTAACACCTTCTATATGGATAAAAGGTCTGAAATCAATTTTAACTTTATGCTTTTGTTGTAGCTCAAAGTAAGGAGAGTTCTCTACTTTAGGCTCAGGTTGTGACACCAAAATTGTTTTCACTTTCATATATTAACATTTTCTAAGTACCCACTTTTATGAACCAGAAATACATAAAAAAATAAGGTGCTATTTCGAGAGTGCAAAGATATAAAATAAAATAAAACAACTTGCCGAATATTAGTTTTTGATAATTCTTTATTGATATCAAATAAACTAAAATGTTTATTACCAGTAAAATAGAGATTAAAATCACTAAAAAATTTACCGAAATTGTGTCGTAATAAAATAGAATTACATTGATTGGGAGTATAATTAGTCCTATGTATGTTCTATAAGTAACTTTTTGGAGGTTCAATTGTTCGGCTAATTCTTCAATATTAAAAGCGGTAGCAATGATTTTTTCGACTAAAAATTTAGATAGGATAAAGAAGATTAAAAAGGTAATGATTTGAATGTACAACAACCAATCAGTCTTGGAGGCATAACCAAAAACATGAAGGGATAATTGAATAAAAAAGGCAATTGAAATTACCTGAACAACAAATAATGAAACAGTGAATGCACTATTTAAATTACTATTGTCTCTGTATATTTTAGTGTACTTGTCTGAAAATAGTAAATTAACAAAATCCCCAAATCGATTTTCATTAACAGATTTAGTGACGGCTATAATAGCTAAAGCCAAAATAAACAGAGCGGTGGCCCAGTCTTTGTTTTCGGTTATTCTTGGATGAAGTAGGTGTTCAATCATAGTGCGACAAAATTACTAATTTTTTCAATCATTCTTTTTATTATAATTTTATTATGAATCAAATCGCATAAAAAGTTTACTTTTGCGCTGAAATTACTAGACTTATGAACGATTGTGTTGTTATAATCCCTACCTATAACGAAATTGAAAATATTGAAAGCATTATTAGATCGGTGCTTTCTCAACATAAGCCGTTCCATATTCTTATTGTAGACGATAATTCTCCTGATCATACGGCAGATAAGGTTGTTATGCTGCAAAAAGAGTTTGAAGGTCGGTTATTTTTGGAAAACAGAAAAAAGAAATCAGGTTTAGGTACGGCCTATGTTCATGGTTTTAAATGGGCTTTAGAGCGAAAATATGATTTTATTTTCGAAATGGATGCCGATTTTTCTCATAACCCCAATGATTTAGAAAAATTGTACAATGCGTGTCATTTTGGAAATGCCGATCTAGCAATTGGTTCCCGTTATGTAACGGGTGTAAATGTGGTAAACTGGCCATTGAACCGGGTTTTGATGTCTTATTTTGCCTCTGTTTATGTGCGTATCATTACCGGAATGAAAATCCATGATGCTACTGCTGGTTTTGTATGTTATAAAAGAGAAGTACTAGAAGAAATTAAAATAAATAAGATTAAATTTGTTGGGTATGCCTTTCAAATTGAAATGAAATATCGTACTTTTTGTAAAAAATTCAATATTGTCGAAGTGCCAATTATTTTTACAGATCGTACCAAAGGAGAGTCCAAAATGAGTAATTCGATTATTGTCGAAGCGGTGTTTGGAGTGATTGCACTGAGATTGAAAAAATTAGTAAATAGTTTATAATAAAAAAACAATGAATAAGATTTTAATTAAGAATGCCAAAATAGTAAACGAAGGGGTGATTTTTGAAGGCGATGTTTTAATTGAGAATGACTTAATTGTTGAGATTTCAGAGAGTATAAGCGCGAAGTCATCTGATTATGTCATAATCGACGCCGAAGGAAATTATTTAATGCCCGGAGCAATTGATGATCAAGTGCATTTTAGAGAGCCAGGACTGACTCATAAGGGTGATATCGAATCAGAATCTAGAGCTGCTGTTGCAGGAGGGATTACCTCTTTCATTGAGCAACCTAACACGGTGCCCAATGCAGTTACTCAAGAAATATTAGAGGAAAAATACCAAATTGCTGCCGAAAAATCATATGCTAATTATTCGTTTATGATGGGTGCAACCAATGATAACTTAGAGGAAGTTTTAAAAACAAACCCTAAGAATGTTGCTGGTATAAAAATATTTTTGGGTTCATCAACAGGAAATATGTTGGTTGACAACGAGGCAACACTAGAAAAGATTTTTTCAAGTACGCCTATGTTGATTGCAGTGCATTGCGAAGATGAAGGAACGATCAAACGAAATTTAGAAAAATACAAAGAAGAGTATGGTGAGGATATACCTGTGACGGCACATCACCTTATTCGTTCGGAGGAAGCTTGTTATATTTCATCGTCTAAGGCTGTTGCTTTAGCTAAGAAAACAGGTGCTAGATTGCATATATTTCACCTTTCTACGGCTAAGGAAATGGAATTGTTTACCAATAAAATACCATTGGAACAAAAGAAAATTACTGCCGAAGTTTGTGTGCATCATTTATGGTTTACAAATGATGATTATGAAACCAAAGGGAATTTGATCAAATGGAATCCTGCTGTGAAAACGGCCAATGATAGAAAAGTACTTTGGGAAGCATTACTAGATGATAGAATTGATGTTATTGCTACAGATCATGCTCCTCATACATTAGAAGAAAAACAACAATCGTATTTAAACGCTCCTTCTGGTGGGCCTTTAGTGCAGCATGCTGTTGTAGCTATGTTTGAAGCTTTTCACCAAGGAAAAATAAGCGTAGAGAAAATTGTAGAGAAAATGTGCCATAATCCGGCGAAGATTTTCAAAATTGAGAAACGTGGTTTTATAAAAGAAGGTTACTATGCCGATTTAGTTATCGTAAATGCAGGTTTGCCTTGGAGTGTTAAAAAAGAAAATATTTTGGCTAAATGTGGATGGTCTCCATTTATGGGATTCACGTTTAAGTCAAGAGTAACCCATACTATTGTAAACGGGAAACTTGTTTATGCTGCTTTTAAAGTCAAAGAAATTAAAGCAGGAAAAAGATTGTTGTTTGATCGTTAATACAAGACTGATGAAAAAAGTAGTATCATTTTTATGGATTGTAGTGCTGTTTGCGAGTTGTAAAGACGAAGTGATAACTAAGCCAGTAGGGCTAATCGAAAAAGGCAAAATGATGAATGTGATGTATGATGTAGCGGTTTTGGAAGCTATTAAATATCAGAATCCTTCGTCGTTGACTGCTAATAAAATTAATACTACTGAGTACATTTATACAAAATACAAAATTGATAGTTTGCAGTATGCCCAAAGTAATGTGTATTATGCCGCAAATTACAAGGAGTACAAAGAGATGTATGATGAGGTGGGTAAACGCATCGACAAGCAAAAAACAGTTGTAGACTCGATTATCAAACTAGAGAAGAAGAAAACAAAGATAGATTCTATTAAGGCTGCCAAAAAGCCAATTCTAAAAATAGAAGATTCTATTGGTCCTAATCATCGGGAGTTGTTGCCTGGAAAAGAGGGTAGCCGGAACGCTTTACCGATGAAGAAAGCTAATTAATTAATTAATGAAACGGTAGAGTTGAGGTATTCTTTTATGTCTGTAAAAGAATAGTTCAACTCTTTTTTTATTTTGTCATTCGAATATGTATTGGTAGAGTATGAAGCTTTTGCGGTGGCTTTAGTTATTTTTCTTTTTTGTCGAAAGACCAACGAGAATAACCAATCAGCTTGCCAAGCTAGATTCATAAAAACGGGACTTGCATGAATGGTAGGTCTTTTTACGTGAAGTGCATCCGAAGCGATATTCAAGAAATCTTGAAAAACCATATTAGTGGCAATCAAAGTAAAACGCTTGTTTTTAATGTCGCTTTGCATTAAAGTGATCATGATTTTTACCACATCGGTGACCGCTATAAATCCAGTAATTCCCTTAGTGTAAAAAGGCAGTCCGTTTTTGATTTTTTTCAATAGCAAACCACTACCTTGATCAAGGAATCCAGGTCCTAAAATAACGCCTGGGTTAACAATGATTACACCTAACCCTTCTTGTAGGCCTCTCCAAATTTCCATTTCGGCACCATACTTAGAAATGGCGTAATCGCTATGCGGTTTCTCGGGATTCCATTCGGTTTTTTCGGTTATAATAGATTCGTTTTCATTCAAATCTCCTAAAGCGGATATCGAACTAACATAGCATAGTTTTTTGATTTTATGCTCAAGGCAAAAGTTAACAACATTTGCGGTTCCTTCAATATTTGTTTTTCGCAATAGGTTTTCGTCTTTTGGATCAAATGAAATTGTGGCGGCGCAGTGGTACACTTGTTCAATTCCTGTAAAAGCTACTTCCAGCGAAGGCACATCAACAATATCTCCTTTTACCCATTCGATACTGTCAAATAAATTGGTTTTATGATACTTATCGAATAAAGATTTTGTTTTTTGAATGCTGTTTAAATCACGATAGAGCGCACGTATTTTTTCGCCATTGAGCGGCTTTGATTCGGTTAAATCAAGCAATAAATGAGCGCCTACTAATCCTGTTCCTCCTGTTACTAATACCATTTTGTAAAGATAATTAGATTGTTTGATTTTTAGACCGATTGATTTTCTAATTATCCAATTAAAACTATCTTTGTGAAAATTGATTTTTAGAAAATGAAAAATATTATTTCCGAATTACAATGGCGTGGCTTAGTGCACGACATCATGCCAGGGACCGAAGAGCAACTTTTAAAAGAAATGACAGCTACATATATAGGATTTGACCCAACATCAGATTCTTTGCACATTGGTAGTTTAGTGCCAATTATTTTATTGGTTCATTTAAAAAACTTTGGACACAAACCTATTGCTTTAGTGGGTGGTGCTACGGGAATGATTGGTGATCCATCCGGAAAATCAGATGAGAGAAACTTACTAGACGAGGCTACTTTAAATCATAATGTTGAAGGAATAAAAGCAGTGTTATCACGTTTCTTAGACTTTAATGCTACTGATGCTAATGCCGCGGTTTTAGTAAATAACTACGACTGGATGAAGGGATTGTCTTTTATCAATTTTGCTCGTGATGTGGGTAAAAGAATTACGGTAAACTACATGATGGCCAAGGATTCTGTAAAGAAAAGATTAGCAGGAGAAGGAGAAGGAATGTCATTTACGGAGTTTACCTACCAGTTAATTCAAGGATATGATTTTTACCATTTACATAAAGAATACAACTGTTTGTTACAAATGGGAGGTTCAGACCAATGGGGGAATATCACTACAGGAACGGAGCTTGTGCGCCGCATGAATGTAGGCGAAGAGGCAAAAGCATACGCAATGACTTGCCCGTTAATTACCAAGGCTGATGGTTCTAAATTTGGAAAATCAGAAGGTGGAAATATATGGTTGACAGCTGATAAAACATCAGTGTATAAGTTTTACCAATTTTGGTTGAACACCACAGATGTTGATGCCGAAAAATACATTAAAATCTTTACTTTTTTAGACAAAGACACTATTGATGCCTTAATCGAAGAGCACAAAACGGCGCCACATTTAAGAGTGTTGCAACGTAAATTAGCCGAAGAGTTAACTGTTTTTGTTCATTCGGCAGTGGAGCTTGAAAAAGCAATAAAAGCATCAAATATCCTTTTTGGAAACGCTACAGCAGATGATTTGAAAGAATTAGACGAAGCGACTTTTCTTGAAGTTTTTGATGGTGTCCCTCAAGCTGAAATTGCAAGAAATGAAATGGAAGCAGGAATCGATATTATCACGGTTTTGAATGATAAAACCGGTTTTTTTAAGTCGAATGGAGAAGCTAGAAGAGCATTGACTGCTAATTCTATTTCGGTGAATAAAGAGAAAGTAAAAGAAGATTTTGTACTCTCAACAACAAACTTAATCAACAACCAATTTGTATTGTTACAAAGCGGAAAGAAAAATTATTTTGTAGTGCGAGTGGTTTAACTTTGATGCCATATATTATAAGTGATAAGTCCGTAATTTTAGTTGCGGACTTTTTTTATTCCTTAAAATTGATAAACATTTTGTTTGTTTGAATCCAGCCCATTAGGATTGAATTGTCATTGGAGATGGTTTTTAAATCTTCGGGAAGTAGCTGAGAATACAATTCGACTTTGAATAAATTAATATGGAGGTCTAAGTAATAATTGGCTTTTTCATCAATATAGTATTCATTGTCGTCGTCTTGAAGGTATCTTTTTTTATCCCAACTTACACGAATTGAATACGCTTTAGTTTCATTAGGATTTAATAGGATGCGATTTTTAATGATGTCTTTGCTGTGTTGCGTCTTGAGCTTGCTTTGTTCTTTCTTTAGGAATTCGTCTAGGTTTGTTTTATTTGCCATTAAGTCCTTCCTCATTTGCTCGTAAAAATCTTCTGTTTTTTTGGTGTTAAATAGGGCAGCCGTTACAGCTGGCTTGCCTTCTTGATATAGATTATAGGACGGAATAATAGCTAGTGAATTTGTAGCATTAGGTCGCATTGCGGTAGGATTTTGAATAAAGCGAACAAGATGGTTGGTGTTGTTTTTAATGTGGTAGTAAATCACAAAATCGCGTTGTGTTGTACTGGTGTCTGTATAGGAAATCGAATCTATTTGTGCTTCTATTTTGGTGTTTTGCGCCAATAGGAAAAAAGGGGAAAGAAAAACAAGAAGTAAAAGAATACGCATCAGGAAGAAGTGGGTTAAGTTTAGCTGAAAATGTAAAGTTAATACTTACTTTTTAATATTTGTCAAGTCAGGATAAGGTATAGTGTACTTGTTAAGAAGTTCTGAATTTTATAGGAGTTGGGGTCGTACTTTTAGGGTGGTGGTTATTGAAAAAGAGTTGTTCTTGCATAGTCCCGATAGTAGTGAAAATCCTCTAGTACTGGTGTTCAGTACTAGAGATTGTAACGAATAGCGGGTGAGATTGTGTTAAAGAAAATGAAGTTGTACTACTATTACAGCACCATCAAGTTGCAACCGCGTATGTCAGAATTATCAAAACGTCCCAATACCTCGAAAGAGTTGTTGGGATTTTTTTTACCTAAATCTTGTGTGGCGATAAAGGAGCAGGAGTTAATGTTGGCTAGATCAATGACGTTTATGCCGCCGGTTTTACCGTTTTGCACGTAAGTCAAAGCGTCTTCGGTATCGCGCAGGAGGATGTGCATCCAAGAAGGGCATTCAAAGAGTCCGTTGCCTAAGGAGTAAGCTTGAGATAGCAATTCGGTCATTCCGTACTCAGAGTGGATCACAGATACGCCAAAACCGTTGCATAATTGCTCATGCAGTTCCTCACGAATCATTTCTTTTCGTTTTCCTTTCATGCCGCCTGTTTCCATGATGATGGTGTTTTGCAATTGAAAAGATTGTTTTTCGATCAGATCCAGTAAAGCATAAGTAACACCAATAAGAATGACGTTTTGACCAGATTGATCCAGGGCGATGAGGTTTTTTATCAATTCATCGTGATTGTGAAGGTAAAAACCACTTTCTGGTCGGTTTGATAGTTTGATTAAATCTTCGACCATATAAATCAATGACGATCCTTCGCGTTCTAGATAAGAAGGCAATAGGGCAAGAACCACATAGTCTTCAATATTACCGTAAAATTGCGAAAACCCATTGCGGTAACTTTGTTCGTAGATAGAAGCGTCGGTTACTAGGTGTTTGCTGGTGATCATTCCGGTGGTACCGCTACTGGTAAATGTTTCCTCAATTGCATCTGTGTTTGAAACAACATGATGAGTCTTGAAAAACTGTATGGGTAAAAAAGGAATTTGTTCTAATGATTTGACGCTGGAAACGGTAACATTTAATAAGCTGCAAAATTCTTTATAGACTAAGTTGTTCTCGTGTTGAAAACGAAAAACTTTTAAAGCTATTTTTTCAAATTGCTTATGACTAGAAATAGCAAATAGGCTGTCCGGTGTAATCAAGATTTCTTTTTTTTACAAAGGTATAAATTTTAAAAACGCTTTGCTGGTTATTCATGGGGAAGACTAGAAAATAAAAAAGCCTCAATCGAAATTGAAGCTTATCTATTTATGATTTTAAAAGTAAAATTTACCTTACTATGAGTTTTCTAGTTGCCGAAGCGTTGTTTTCACTTATTTTAATGATGTAGACTCCAGGTGAAATATTAGGTATATTTAGTTCTCTTGAATTGAGCATGGTTTGAAATATTTTTTTACCCAAAAGGTCAAAAATAATTATTTCTTTTTCTAAATCATTCTTAGTTGAAATATAAACTTTACCATTGCTCACAGGGTTTGGGTACAAGTTCAAGCCTTCAATAACCGAAGATTCTTGAGCTTTAGGTTGTTGTTTTACCTCCTGAGCGTTGGTGTTTATTGAAAAGAAAAAAACCAATAAGAGTATAGTGTAAAAGTAATTTTTTGCCATTTGATTGATTTTGTGTAGTAAATATACAAAAAAATACAAATACTATTCCAAAAAAAAAACACCTTTCGATTAAAAAAGGTGTTTAGTAAGATGAATTAAGTGTTATTTAATTAGAAACCAACAGACCATCCTGCTGCCCATGTTGGCATTGCAGTTCCGTTTCCAGCTCCAGTTGCTGTAGTAGATTCAGATGTGATAATTCCAGAAACATCAGTGCTTAAGCCGCTAGTTGCTGGTGCAACAGCGTTTAATGTACCTTTAGTTTTTGTAGCAACATCAGCAGATAAGTTTACGTTTACTACTTTCAACGCTGTAGGGATAAAGGCGATTGTTTCGTTGTTTTCAACATTGAAACCTGTTTTCCATCCGCTTAATACTAAGTTTGTAAAAATTCCTTTTGTACCTCTTCTTAATTTCATAGCATCGTTCTCTAACCATGTTCCAGATGTTGGTGCACTTCCAGGTCCTACTAATGTTAAGTTAGTGATTGAAGGGTTTGCAATAGGTGTGTTAGCATATCCAAGTTCAAAGTTATCTGCTTCGATTCCTCTATTTCCTTTTCCGAAATCTAATTTTCCGTACCAGTTTGTGTTAGTTCCAGACCATCCTTCAGTCCAGTCAAATTGATCATCTTCGTTACCAATAGAGATTAAGTTAGAAGTGTTTACAGTTCCTCCAAAAAATTCAACTCCATCATCAGCTCCTTGGTAAAATTCTACATAGCTAATAGTTGTACCTGAACCAACTCCGAATAACGAAAGTCCGTTAAATTCTTTTTCACTGTTGAAAGCAGCTCCAGCATATTCGATTCTTAAATAAGTGATTGAACCAGAGTTATCATTTGATACTGTTCCGCCATAGCTCAAATCAGCTACTTCTGATTGTGCTGTAGAAGCTCCTCCAGAAATACGGTTGATAGGTGCTTTACCACAAATCACTAATCCTCCCCAGTCTCCCGCTTTTTTGGTAGCTAATCCACTTGTCATAACCACTGGTTTAGCAGCAGTTCCATTTACGTTTAGTTTTCCTCCTTGTGCAATTGCAATATATGCCGATGTTCCACCAGTTCCTTGAATAACCGTTCCAGCAGGAATTGTTAAAGTTGCTCCGCTATTCACTTGAATTTTACCTGTTAACTTGTATGTTTTTGATGCGTCAAGAGTTACTTCACCGTCCGAAATTGTTCCTTGAAAATTAGTTGCATCAGCAACAAAAGTTGATGAACCTGGCGTTGATGGAGTAGGTGTGTCGTTTGATGAACAGCTAGCCATTAAACCTGCAGTTAATGCTAAAAATCCGAATAATTTTAGTGTTGTTTTTTTCATGATTCTGTGATACTATTTTTAGTTATTTTGTTGGTACAAAGATGCAGCAAGAACTTTTTTTGGATGTTATCTAAATGTCAATGTTAGTTTAATAAAAAGGCAATTGAATATTAAGCGAAGGTTACTTATGTTAAGCCCTTTATAATTGTTGCTTTTGAGTGTTTTACAAAAAAAAAAGAACAGCGATTGGCTGTTCTTTTTTGTAATCTATGGAAGCTTTTTTCTTAAAACTGATAGTTAAGACTTAAGCTTGCAGTCATTCCTTTTTTGTATGAAAGTACATTGACATCGCCAGTTGCATTTTCTTGTACTCTATTAATTGCTGGGTTGAGCATGTTTTTTACAACTAGGCCAAGTCCTAGCCTTTCAGTTAGTTTAGATTTGGCAACAAAGTCTAATGAGCCAAAAGCTTTGTCAACTAAATCTCCTTTTCCATTCGTTCCGATGGCATTTACTCTATCAGAAAAATAAGAGTAGGCTATGGTGGTGGTTAGGTTACTTTTTTTAGCGTTCCATTCGTTGAAAAACGTTAAATCAGTATTTAATAATAAATCAGATGCTCCTGTGAATTTACTGGTTTTGTTTGTAAAGTCTACTTGGTAATTTGTTTCGCTGTTTACCTTGTTTGTGTTCAATTCTTGATTACTGTACAAGTAAGAAGCGTTTAGTCCGGCTGATAGTTTTTTAGAGTTTTCAGTATCGGTACTAAAAAGTTGTTTGCGGTATTCTATTTCCCCTCCAGCAACATATCCGTAGTTTCCGGTGTTGATAAATGAGATATCATTTGATGAAGATGAAATGGTTACTTCGTTCATAGGGTTTAAGATGTATTTTCCAAAAGCGGTAACCGAAATTAGTTCGTCGCTTTTTGGGAACATTTCCCATTTTAAATCTAAGTTATAATCATCCGATTCGTATAAAAATGGATTTCCTACTTTTACTTGTAATACTTCTTCATAGACAAACAAGGCTCTTTCTTTAAATTGAGGCAATGTATACGTTTTACTAGCACCCAAACGTAAGTTTTGTTTGTCATTCAATTCGTATTTCATGATCACGCTAGGTAAGAAAGCTGTTTTTTCTAGCTTGTCATTTCCAATACCGCCTAATTGCGTGTACCAATTTACTTTTTGCGAAATTTGTTCTCCTCTTAATCCTAGGATTGCCGTTAATTTTTCAAATCGGTATTCTGTGTTTAAAAAAGCACCATTTACCATTTGATCACCGCTGTATGTTTGTGGGTCTAGCGCATTGTATACTTGAGAATTTCCGCGGAAAGTAGCTATTGAAAAATAGTTGTTGTTAAAGTTTGCTGCGTTGTAAAACAAGTCCAGATTATTGGGATCAACAACAGTGTTGGTATATCCATTGTTAGCTTTCAGGTTGAACTGTGTCGCTTGGAAACCTCTTGATTTCATTCTTCCATTGTATCCAAAAGTAAATTTACCTTTGTAATCTCCAGCTTCATCTTTATTGAATTTGTAATCATAGGATGCATTAACAGCTAGCTCGTCTTCTTTTAATTTTTGAAAGTACCTGTGGTTGTCTGGTGCAGAGATACTAGATAATTGGTATCCAGTGGCTTCGTTTCTAAAGATGTTTTGAACCCTGTCTGGCATATTTCCATCAATTTTATTGTATGAAACACCCCAGTTTAATTTTGAGCGATCATTTATGGTGTGATCTCCCAATAATTGGTTGATCCATAAGCTGTTTTTTTCGTAGTTAAAACGGCGTATTAATCCATTTCCATCATTGGCAATATCAACAATATAACCATAATATTCTTCTGTTGATTGGGTAGAGGTGTTGATGTAAAGACTATTGAAATTAACTTTGTTGGCGTTGTTTATTTTGTATCCAATGTTAGCCATTCCAGTAGTATTAGTCTCGTATTTTAGTTCGCTGTATTTTTCGAAGTTTTTATTGGCAATTCCGTTTCCATTCACACTTGCTTTTGCAGTTCCATCACTTTTTGATGAAAAATCGTTACTGAATGATGCCGTTGCAAAAAGGCTAAGTTTTCCTTGGCTTCCTACGTTAAAAGATTTTCCGCCCGAAATACCAAAAGAATTTGCAATAGGCGTCAATTTTCGTTGTTGCATCGAGCTGTAGTTGTATTGCGTAAGTGCATTATCAGGTATAGATTTGTTTGTAAATCCTAGTCGGCTTATTCCTGATTGTAGTTTAAAGTTGTCCTGGGCAATTGCATTCGAATTTACTTTTGTTCCAATGTCTAATTTCAAAAATCCAGCTCCTTTGTAATCCTTAGAGACGATATCAACGTTTCCTCCTGCAAAATCGCCGTAGATTTTACCGTTATATACTTTATCAATTGAAATGTATTCTACAATATCCGTAGAGAAAATTTCTAAGTTTAAGTTTTTCTTTTCCGGATCGTTAGAAGGGATAGGCAATCCGTTCATTGTAGTAGAGTTGTAGCGATCTCCTAAACCGCGCACAAATATATTTCCAGAACCTTCTTGTTTTGTAATTCCAGTTGTTTTTGTGACAGCTGTAGCCACATCACTTACTCCTTTTCGAGCTAGTTCTTGTGATCCAATGGATTGTTTGATTTCAACCGCATTTTTTTGTTCTAGTAACAATGCGGTTTCTTTTTGCTTATTGACATTGGTAGTAATAACCACATCTTCTAGTTTATAGCTAGCCGATCCTAATGCTTTATTAAGTGTAACGGTTTCATTGCTTTTTACAGTTACAGGCAATTCTACAGATTCATACCCGATGAAACTAAATTGAATCACATAATTTCCAGCTGGCGCATTTAAGGTGTACTTTCCGTCAATGTCTGTAGTTGCATTTATCGCTGTACCTTTTAATAATACGTTTGCAAATGGTAATGTTTCGTTGTTTGAATCCTTATCAGTTAGTACTCCAGTAATAGTACCTTTGCTTTGCGCAAATGTTAGGGTACTGATAAAAAGCGTCAAAATGAATAATTTAAGTTTCATAGTTGTGTTTAATTTTTTGCAAAGTAATGGGTTCATTGTAAAGTTGGTGTTACTGCGTTATTACCATTTTGTTGCGCCAGTATTACTAAATAGTTATGAAATTAAATTATGGTTAATAGTGCTTTTTAACAATCCAAATAATGTTATATTTACATGCGTAAGAGTAAATTTGCCCACATGAAAAAGAAACACACAAAGATTTTATTGGTTGATGATGAACCAGATATTTTAGAAATTGTAGGATATAACCTTAATCAAGAAGGGTATCAAATTTTCACAGCGACCAATGGTAAGGAAGCTATTGCTAAAGCAAAAAAGGAAATCCCAGACCTTATAATCATGGATGTCATGATGCCAGAAATGGACGGAATGGAAGCTTGTGAGAACATTCGAAAAATTCCCGAATTAGCCAATGTAATAATTACATTCTTAACAGCTCGTAGCGAAGACTATTCTCAAGTAGCTGGTTTTGATGCTGGAGCCGATGATTATATTACAAAGCCTATCAAGCCAAAATTGTTAGTGAGTAAAGTCAAAGCATTACTACGCCGTTTGAAAGAAAAAGAACAAAATAGCGAAACCCTAAATGTAGGTGGAATCGAGATTAATCGTGAAGAATATAAAATAGTCAAAGACAATATCGAAATCGCTTTGCCTAGAAAAGAGTTCGAACTGTTTTATCTATTAGCGTCAAAGCCAGGAAAGGTTTTTAAAAGAGATGAAATTCTGGATAAAGTTTGGGGTAATGAAGTAGTTGTAGGTGGACGTACAATTGATGTACACATTAGA
Organism: Flavobacterium muglaense; assembly: GCF_014305155.1. GTDB lineage: Bacteria > Bacteroidota > Bacteroidia > Flavobacteriales > Flavobacteriaceae > Flavobacterium > Flavobacterium muglaense. The sequence continues at coordinate 17,314 of NZ_JACRUK010000025.1, read as the reverse complement.
AAATTAAGAGAAAAAATTGGCGAAGACCTTTTTAAAACAATAAAAGGAGTTGGATATAAGTTTGAAGTATAGTCAAAACAATCCAATCGTTTTAGTAATAATGTTACCCAAATAAATGAAATTAAGTTTTAAAAAAACCTATAAGTTTGCCGTAAAATCTACGTTTTATATCAGTCTGTTTTCTACCGGATTTGTATTGCTGCTGGTGACTATGATTTTTGATTATACGTCAAAGAAGTTGTGGCTTTTTGGGATTGTATTTACATTGATATTGTATCTTTTTTCGTTTATCGTTTTGCAATATAGAGTAGAACGGTTTATTTATAGACGGGTCAAAAAGATATATGATGAGGTTTCATTATTAGAATCGAGTAGTTTTATCAATCAGCCCATTACTACTGATATGGAAACACTAACCAGGGAGGTACGTAAATTTGCCACAGATAAGAAACTCGAAATCGAAATGCTTCAAGTTCGTGAAGAGTATCGAAGAGAGTTTTTAGGTAACGTTTCTCACGAGCTTAAAACACCATTATTTACTGTTCAAGGCTATGTTTCCACGCTTTTAGATGGTGCGATGGACGACAAGACCATTCGAAAAAAATACTTAAAACGTGCCGAAAAAGGAGTAGAGCGCCTTATTTATATTGTTGAAGATCTGGATATGATTACCAAACTCGAAGTAGGAGATTTGAACTTAGAATATTCAGAATTTGATATCGTCGAATTGATTCAAAATGTATTCGACTTATTAGAAATGAAAGCCGAGAAGAAGAAGATTACCCTCGCTTTTGAGAATTATCACATTCAGCCCAATTTTGTAAGAGGAGATAAAGATCGCATACAGCAAGTAATTGAGAACTTGATTGTCAATTCAATTAAATATGGTAAGAAAGGCGGACTGACCGAGATTGCTGTTGTTAATTTGACCAAAGAAAAAGTGCTAGTTCGTGTAAGTGATGACGGAGAAGGAATCGAGAAACAAAACATTCCGAGGCTTTTTGAACGTTTTTATAGAGTCAATAAAAGTGGTTCAAGATCTGAAGGAGGTTCTGGTTTAGGATTAGCAATTGTAAAGCATATCATCGAAGCTCACAAAGAAAAAATATATGTAGAAAGTGAATTTGGCATCGGTTCAGAGTTCTCTTTTACTATCGAAAAAGTATAAAAATACTCCTATCTAATTTTATAAAAGTTGGTCCGTTTTTCAATCGTGGAAGTTGAAAAACGGACCTTTTTTTACGTTTTAGGATAGCGCTAGTTAAGCGCTACAAAGAATTATGGAAAGGTAAATGGGCATCCCAAAAGTGATATTAAAAGGGAATGTTATTGCGAGCGCCATGGGTAAAAAGATACCGGGATTGGCTTTTGGTACCGCGATTTTCATGGCCGCAGGAACCGCAATATAAGAGGCGCTTGCCGCTAAGACTGCAAATATAAATCGGTTTCCTATATCGTCTGTTATCAGGTGAGAAAGGTACGCCACTATAATTCCGTTTATCAGTGGAATAATGATTGCAAAAACAAAACTGAACCAGCCGCTTTTAAAGAAATCGTTTAGTTTTTGACCACTTACAATTCCCATGTCAAGTAAAAAGATGGCCAAGAATCCTTTGAACATATCAGTCGTAAAAGGCTTAATCCCTAAGGCTTGCTGATCACTTGCGAGTAAACCAATAATTAAACTTCCGGTGATTAGTAGCACGCTTCCGTTAGTAAACGAATGCTTGATGAGTGAGCTAATTTTAGTAGTACTCGATTCGTTCTTGTTATACAATCGAATTAAAATTACGCCTACAATAATCGCAGGTGCTTCCATCAATGCCATAACAGCCACCATGTGCCCACTAAAAGTGTAGTTTTGCATTTCAAGAAAAGTAATGGCAGTTACAAAGGTTACGGCACTTACAGATCCGTATGCGGCCGCAATTGCTCCCGAGTTTTCGATACTAAAATGCTTTTTAAGTATAAAGAAACTATAGAACGGAATAATAACTGCAATGAAAACCCCGAATAAGACAGACCAAATAATATCCATCGTGAAGTGACTGTGCGCTAATTCTTGTCCTCCTTTAAACCCAATAGAGAAAAGTAGGTAGAGCGAAATGAACTTAGATGAATTTTTCGGAATTTCTAAATCGCTTTTTAAACGAACTGCGATGATGCCCAGTAAGAAGAATAATAATGCAGGATTGGTAATGTTTTCAAGTAATAAGTCGAAGTTCATTTTAAGTTTTTTAAAATAGATTTATTTTTTTGTTGCACGTTTTAGTCGGTCATTGATCGTCCGTCCTAAATTGTGTTTTGGGAACTGCTCCGTGATAATCAAGTCAAGATCAAGTTGATCTAATTCGTGTAATGCATGGTATAAATGGGTTGCGGCTTCCGCCAAATCACCATTGGGAGACAAAACCTGTTGTGCGACTATGGACTGGTGTTCAAATCGATTTTTAAAAGTAAGTAAGTCTATTCTTTTTGTTGCATTTACATGAAGGCTTTCGAGTATGTTATCGCTTAAAATGGTTGCTGTTTTTGGGGCATAATGTTTCGATATCATTCCGGGTGCTGTGGGTGTAGCTTCAGATTGTGTTTTTATTTGCAAGGGGCCAATCACGTTTTCAATCGCTTCGATAGTAATGGAACCCAAACGGTACAATACCGCCAAGTCATTCTCAAAACCAATGATGGTAGATTCGATGCCGTTGCTGCATTCGCCACCTTCTAAAATGGTAAGTGAGGATCCAGCAAAATAATTGGCTACATGCACAGCTTTTGTTGGGCTAATAGAACCAAAAGGATTTGCACTAGGAGCTGCTAACGGAAAATCCAATTGTTCTAAAAGGGATAATGTCACCGGATGATTCGGTACTCGAACTGCTACAGTATCTTTTCCTGCGGTTACTAAATCCGGAATATGGGCTTGCTTTTTTAAGACTAGAGTAAGCGGTCCAGGCCAGAAAGCAGCTGCTAGTAATTGTGCTTGTGCAGGAACATGGGCGGCAACTAAGTTTAAATCCTTAACCGATTTGATATGTACAATAAGTGGATTGTAAAAGGGTCTTTGTTTCAGTTCAAAAATCTTTTTTAGAGCAGTTTCGTTATACGCATTACCTGCAAGTCCATACACGGTTTCAGTAGGGATGGCAGCAATTTGATTTTGTTGTAAGAGTGTAGCAACATCTTGAACTGAAGAGCTGATTAAAGCCATTTTTTTATTTTTTGGTTGAATTATTTTTTTTACTCGTTTATTACAGACTCTTCTGCAGGTACAAGGGTAATTTGTATACTTCCTTCGATCATAAATTGCATGTTGCTCGCGGTGGCAACTAAAGCTGATATTTGTTCAGAAGCATCCGTTAGTATTTTTACACGTTGCTTAGAATGAGATGTTTTTTCGTTAAACCGCACTTCATTGCTAAAATGCTCCAATTGATGAAAATTGATTTTACTGTTGATTAATCCTAGTAAGATTTTTTTAGCTTCTAATGGTGCAAATTCTCCTTCTACTAATTGAAACGTTAATCCTTTTTCTGTTTTCATGTTTTTGTTGTTTTATTTGCTGCAAAGGTAAAACGGCTAATTCATTTGTTTTTATTTATATTTGTAATGAAATCCATAAAATATTTTTATGAACTATACATTGCATCAGTTGTATGTTTTTTTAAAAGTGGCTCAAAACAAGAGTATTACAAAAGCAGCGGTAGAGCTACATCTTACACAGCCAGCCGTTTCGATCCAGCTGCGGAATTTTCAAGAACAATTTGAGTTTCCATTGACGGAGGTAATCGGTAGAAAATTGTATATCACTGATTTTGGTCAAGAAATTGCCATTGCTGCCGAAAAAGTGTTGAGTGAGGTAGAAGCCATCAATTACAAAACACTTGCGTATAAAGGAGAGTTAAGCGGACGCTTGAAAATATCTATTGTTTCTACGGGTAAGTATGTAATGCCTTATTTCTTGTCGGATTTTTTAAAGCAGCATCCTGGTGTCGATTTGATCTTGGATGTAACCAATAAGAGACAAGTATTGGAAAGTTTAGAACACAATGAAGTTGACTTTTCATTGGTTTCGGTCTTGCCTGATGCGATTCAAATTGAAAAAGTAGAGTTGTTGCCCAATGCTCTGTATATGATGGTCAACGCGAGTCAAACTTTCGATAAAAAAAATTATGATGTTTCCATATTAGAAGAGTTGGCAGTGATTTATCGGGAAGAAGGCTCGGGGACACGATACATCATGGAGAAATTTATAGAAAACAATAACCTTAATGTACCCAAGAAATTTGAACTCACTGGAAACGAAGCCGTAAAACAAGCTGTTTTGGCTGGTTTAGGATGTTCGATTATGCCTTTGATTGGGGTAAAAAATGAATTGAATAATGGTAGTTTGCAAATCGTTCCTGTAAAAGGATTGCCTATAAAGTCCAATTGGAATCTAATTTGGTTAAAAGGAAAGAAATTTTCGCCTGTTGCCAATGCTTATTTGCAATTCATTCAAAACGAAAAAGAGCGCATCATAGCCGACTCTTTTCAATGGATTGAAGAAAAAAATAAAAAAGGGATTATACAATTGAAGTAAAAAATTGATCTTAGGTTAAAATGAAGGTTTATGGACCTGCTGTAATTTATGGGACAAAGCTGTTTTTTGTAGGTTATTTTTTGGTATTTATTGCGTTAAAAAAATGTAAAAATAAAGTTAATTTTTTAATGATTCGCTAACATTAACTTAACACTGCAATAGCATCTTTGCCAAAAAAAATTAAGAACCTATTTCAACCATGAAAAAACTTTTATTTGCATTATTTATTTTAGGTGCTGGAGCACTTCAAGCGCAAGATGGTAACAAAGCCGCTATTTCAAAAGAAGTGGTTCGTGTTTTAGATTCGATCAACAAAGCAAAAACAGCCGAAGAAAAGGCAAAGCCAAAGAAAGATGCCCAATGGTATGATAAAATAAGTATGCGAGGATATGCTCAAGTACGCTACAATGGTTTACTGTCTACAAATGATAAAGTATCTTGTGACCAATGTGATAAATCGTGGGGTACAACCGCTACAGGTGATGATGTGAAATCCAATAATGGTTTTTTTATTAGACGAGCACGTATTGTTTTTTCTGGTCAAATTACACCTAACGTGTCTTTTTATATTCAGCCAGATTTAGCGAGTTCACCGTCAACAGGAGTTAATAACTTTCTGCAAATTAGAGATGCTTATTTTGATTTGTCATTCGATGCTAAAAAAGAATTTAGAGTTAGAATAGGACAAAGTAAAGTGCCATACGGATTTGAAAATATGCAATCAAGTCAAAATCGTTTAACGCTGGATCGTAATGATGCATTGAATAGTGCTGTTGCAAATGAGCGTGATTTAGGTGCGTTTTTCTATTGGGCGCCAAGCGAAATAAGAGAGCGTTTTGCGATGCTGGTTAAAGATGGGTACAAAGGTTCTGGAGATTATGGAGTTTTTGCATTTGGGGCTTACAACGGTCAAACATCTAATAAATCAGAAGGAAATAGAAACCTACATGTTGTAACGAGAGTGAGTTATCCATTTGTAATTGGGAGCCAAATTATCGAACCTGGAATTCAGGCGTATACGGGTAAATGGGCTTTTGGTAGTGAAATCTCAACGGGTGTAACTGTTAATAATAAGCAAAACACCTTAGATCAAAGGGTAGCGGCTTCATTTGTATTGTATCCAAAACCTTTTGGAGTGCAAGCCGAATATAATATTGGTAAAGGACCTCGCTATAACAAGCTCACAAACTCTGTAGATGTGTCTCATTTAGAAGGGGGTTATATCACCTTAAATTACAAATGGGATTTACCAAAACACCAGTTAATGTATCCATTTGCTAAATTTCAGTACTACGATGGTGGAAAGAAATTTGAAAAAGATGCTAGAAGTTATACCGTGAGAGATTACGAGTTGGGACTAGAGTGGCAGCCTTACAAAGTATTTGAGTTAACAGCCACTTGGGTGATTGCAGATAGAACATTTGAGGATAGCGCATTAAAAAACAATAGACAACAAGGAAATTTATTAAGGTTGCAAGCGCAGTTTAATTTTTAGAAATTACGATACGTAAAAGGAAGAAACTCCAAATGCTTTGAAAATGAGTATTTGGAGTTTTTTTGTCTATAATTTAGTGAATTATTCTTTAGTAATGGATTAGTGGTAAATAGTAAATAATATTTAATTTATTGTAAATCAGTAAATTAATGATTTTTATTGGCCTTAGCTTATTGTTATGTTAACCTTACCTTAATACTAAAAGGCTTTATTAACATTAATTTTGCAACCGAATAACAAAACAGTAACAAAAAATTAAAATGAAGAAATTTTTATTAAGTATAGTGCTAATGTTTACGCTAGTAACCACTGCTCAGGAAGGTAAAAAAGACGAAAATGAAGGTGCTAAAAAAACAGTATTGTCACAGTATCTTAACTCAACTAAAAAGTTAGGCTTTACAGCAAATGATAGCTTGTTTCAAATGAATATTGGATTTAGAGTTCAAAGTAGAATAGGTTATGGTAAAGAAGATGGTGAGTCAGGAGTTGTAGAAGGTGAAATTAGAAGAATGCGTCTTAAATTAGACGGTTTTGTTTATAACCCTAGATTTGGTTATAAAGTAGAACTAGGTTTTTCAGCGAGAGATATAGGAACTGTAGTAGTAGGGAATAGTGGGAATGTAATTTTAGACGGAGTTCTTTTTTACAAAGCTACTCCTCATTTTACAATTGGTTTTGGTCAGACTAAATTGCCAGGAAACAATCAGCGTGTAATTTCTTCTAACTCATTAGAACTTACAGATCGTAGTATTAATAATTCAAAGTTTAATATTGATCGTGATTTTGGAGTGTTTTTAGATTATTCGAAAGGAAGTCCAGAGCATTTTTCCTATTCATTGAAAGGTGCAATTACTAAAGGAGAAGGTAGAAATTGGGTAAAAACTAAAGACGACGGAATCGCTTTAACGGGTAAAGTAGAATTGTTTCCATTAGGATCTTTTACGAAGAACGGATCTAATTTTGAAGCCGATTTAATGCGAGAAAAAAGTTTAAAATGGATGGTTTCTGGAGCTTTTAGTCAAAACAATAATGCGTTAAGATCTCAGGGACAATTAGGAAGTAGTTTATATGAGGCTAGAACACTGCAATCCTTGTTTTTTGATACCATGCTTAAGTACAAAGGATGGGCGGCATCTGCGGCTTATATGTCAAGAATGGCTGATAATCCTATTACCGTTAGTGCTTTAGATGCTACTAAAAAACAAGCGGTTTTTGTAGGGCATGGGGTTGATGCTCAATTGAGTTATCTTTTTCCTTCTGATTATCAAATTATCGGTAGATTTTCTACTCAAAAAGTGGATGCCGATATTCAAACATTAAGTCCTAATGTTGATGAGTACACGATTGGATTATCTAAATATATATTTGGACATAAAGTAAAAGTGCAAGGCGAGTTCTCATATGACAATGTCAAAAATTACAGTGGAAGCGTTGATAATAATTGGTTTGCTCGTTTTCAAGTTGAAATAGGAATATAATAATTGGTTTGTGAAATGGATTGTTATTTCTATAAACATAAATAATAAATATTGGATAATATTAGCTTAACACAGAGTTAACATTGGGTCGGTACTTTTGTAAAAAATTAAAAAAAACTAAAAAATAAAAAAATGAATAAAACTAAATTGTTTTTAATGTTGCCATTGATTGGTATGTTAAGTTGTGGTAAAGCAAAAACAGAAGATAAAGGGGCGGAATCGAAAGCAAATGCTATATCGGTAACAATCAAAGGAAGTGACACTGTTTTGCCATTGGCACAAAAAGAAGCTGAAGATTTAATGAAGGCAGATGCTAATGTAAGTGTAACTGTTGTAGGTGGTGGTACAGGTGTAGGATTAACAGCGTTGATCGATGGAACTACTGATATTGCAATGGCTTCAAGAGATATGAAGACGGAAGAGAAATTGAAATTCTCTGAAATGAAAAAAGAAATAGAAGAAGTGATTATTGCTTATGATGCGTTAACGGTTATCGTTAATCCAGCAAATAAAGTAGGGAAATTGACACGTGAGCAATTAGAAAAAATCTTTACAGGTCAAATTACAAACTGGAAAGAAGTAGGTGGAGAAGATGCTAAAATTGTAGCTTATTCAAGAGAATCATCATCTGGAACATACGAGTTCTTTAAAGATGAGGTAATGGGTAAGAAAAATTATGCTTCAAACATTTTAAGTTTACCAGCTACTGGAGCAATCGTTCAAGCAGTAGGGCAAACTAAAGGAGCTATAGGATATATTGGTTTAGCGTATGAGACAAAAGAAGTAAAACAACTTTCAGTATCTTATGATCAAGGTAAAACTTTTATTGAGCCATCTGTAGCAAGTGCTAAAGATAAATCATACCCAATTTCTAGACCTTTGTTTTACATGTTTGATAAAACAAATGCAGCAAAAGTAAAAACAATCGTTGATTTTGCTCTTTCACCAGAAGGTCAAAAAATTGTTTCAGAAGTAGGATACGTACCGTTGAAATAATAAAAGATAATTATAATTGAAGGAAAGGCTGTCTATTTTTAGGCAGCTTTTTTTGTGTTTGTACAACTTTCGCTTAACATTAAGTTAACATAAGGATAATGCTGTGTGAACATTAAAGGGGCTGGCCTAGCGTAATTTTGCTAAAAATAAAATACACTGATTTGAAAACAAATTTTAAACAGATTAAAGAAAAAATTATTGAAACAATTTTAATGCTAAGTAGCGCTGCGACTAGTATTACGGTTATTTTGATTGTCTTTTTTCTATTTATCGAAGGAGCGGGAGTTTTTACAAAGAAACCTATTGATGATGGTTTTTTATTAGCAGTCTCAGTCGATAACCAAGTAAAAAAAATAAAACCTTCAGAGATAAAAGATATCTACGATCAAAAAATCACCAATTGGAAACAATTGGGAGGCAAGGATTTGCCGATCGTTTTGTTTAGAGCAGGCGATATTACAGATTATTATACGGAGGAAGAATTAGGAAAGAACTTTGAATTTTTTCCAGACAAAATAAACGAGCTTATCGCAAAGACTCCAGGTATTATTGCCTTTTTCTCTGATAAGTATAAGGCTAAAGATTTCAAAGGAAGAGAACTAGATATTGATAAAATCAAAGTGTCTGAATTTTTATCTGGTGAAGAGTGGTTTCCTACCGCACAGCCAATAGCGCAAATGGGAGTGAAGCCCTTAATTTATGGAACCTTATGGGTGAGTCTTGGAGCTATTTTGTTGGCTTTGCCAATAGGACTTGCAGCAGCAATCTACTTAAGTGAAATTGCTAAGAAAAGAACCCGCAGTTTGTTGAAACCTTTAATCGAATTGCTAGCAGCAATTCCCTCTGTAGTTTATGGGTTTTTTGGTTTGGTGATCATTGTTCCTTTAATACAAAGTACCTTTGATTTACCAGTAGGAGAAACAGGGTTAGCAGGAAGTGTAGTCCTTGCTATTATGGCCTTACCTACCATTATCACGATATCCGAGGATGCAATGCGTAACACGCCTCGTGCTATGAAAGAAGCTAGTTTAGCTTTAGGAGCAAGTAAGTGGCAAACAATTTACAAGATCGTGATTCCTTATTCGGCTTCAGGGATTACAGCAGGAGCGATATTAGGTATTGGTCGTGCAATTGGTGAAACAATGGCAGTATTGATGGTTACGGGTAATGCGGCAGTAATACCACACACGCTTTTAGAGCCAGTACGTACCATTCCAGCAACTATTGCGGCTGAGTTAGGCGAAGCGCCTAATGGAGGATTGCATTATGAAGCGCTATTTGCTTTGGGATGTATCTTATTTATAATCACTTTTGGAATTAATATGTTAGTAGAATTGGTTACTAATAGAAATTCTCATAAAAAACATTAAGCATGAGTCAACAAAGTAGTTTAGCAAAGAAAAAAAGAAGAAATCAAAATATTGCTTTCGGAATATTTACATTTACTAGTTACGCGATCGTGGCGCTGTTGTTTGTAATATTAGCTTTTATTGTTATAAAAGGAATCGGAGTAATTAGTTGGGAGTTTATTACTGAAATGCCTAAAAACGGAATGACCGAGGGTGGGATTTTTCCTGCCATCGTAGGGACACTTTGTTTGGTTCTAGTAAGTATGGTGTTTGCCTTTCCGGTAGGGGTTTTGGCTGCCATATACATGAACGAATATGTAAAAGACGGTTGGATTAAAAAAATAATCAAGCAAATGACAAACAACCTTGCGGGAGTTCCTTCGATTGTTTTTGGATTATTTGGGATGTCATTGTTTGTAAATAAAATGGGTTTTGGTGATTCTATCTTAGCGGGTGGTTTAACATTAGGTTTACTAGTTTTACCGATTGTTATTAGAACCACCGAAGAATCATTAAAAGCAGTAGACGATACTTTTAGACAAGCGAGTTATGGGTTAGGAGCGAGTAAGTGGGAGACAACTAGTAAAATTGTTTTTCCTATTGCCTTCCCTAATATTATAACAGGATTGATCTTGTCAGTAGGAAGAGTTTCTGGGGAAACCGCTCCAATTTTATTTACCGTTGCAGCGTATTTTTTACCTAAATTGCCAACATCAATCTTTGATCAAGCCATGGCATTGCCTTATCACTTATATGTGATTTCAACCAGCGGAACAAATATTGAAGCATCAAGAGCAATGGCTTATGGTACTGCGCTTGTTTTAATTATAATTGTATTAATTTCTAATTTATTAGCGAATGCCCTTCGTAAATATTATGGAAACAAAGTAAAAACGAATTAACATGCATAAAATAGAATCTAAAAACGTAAATTTTAATTACGGAGAATTTCAAGCTTTGCACGACATTTCAATGTCAATGAAGGAAAACACAGTTACGGCATTAATCGGTCCTTCTGGTTGCGGAAAATCTACTTATTTACGTTTGTTAAATAGAATGAATGATTTGATTGATAACACCCACATGACCGGGAGTATTTTAATCGATGGAGTTGATATTTATGAAAGACAGACGAATGTTGATGATTTGAGAAAAAATGTTGGGATGGTTTTTCAAAAACCCAATCCTTTTCCTAAAACCATTTATGAAAACGTTGCTTACGGTTTAAGAGTAAACGGAATTACGGATAAAAATGAAATCGAAGAACGAGTAGTGACTTCGATTGAACAAGTAGCGCTTTGGGATGAGGTAAAAGACAAGTTAAAAAAATCGGCTTTTGAACTTTCAGGTGGACAACAACAACGTTTGTGTATTGCTAGAGCTTTGGCTATTCAGCCTTCGGTCTTGTTAATGGACGAGCCTACATCAGCATTAGATCCTATTTCGACTGCCAAAGTAGAAGAGCTTATTTACGAGCTAAAAAATAAATATACGATCGTTATTGTAACACACAATATGCAGCAAGCAGGTCGTGTAAGTGATAATACTGCTTTCTTTTATATGGGTAAATTGATTGAGTATGATAAAACAAAAACAATCTTCACAAAACCTACAATTAAACAAACGGAAGATTACATAACAGGAAGGTTTGGTTGATACCGATTTTGATTTAAATCAAAAATCGTTTAACTTTATCCTTAAATCTTTAAAAAAAATGGCATCACACTTAGAAACAGAATTAGGAAAGCTTAAAAATATTATAATAAAAATAGGAAGCTTGGCAGAATCTCAGGTGAGCGAAGCGGTAAAATCATTGCTATCTGAACCAGGATCTGAAAACAAAGAATTAAAAAAAACAGAAAGTAAAATTGATAAATTAGATCTTAAAATCGATGATATTTGTCAAAGTGTTTTTGCATTACAACAACCAGTTGCTAGCGATTTAAGATTCATTATGTCGGCAATGCAAATGAGTAATGAGATCGAAAGAATAGGTGATCTATCGATAAGTATTATTAAATTAACCAAGAGCATCAAAGAAAAGCATGAGCTAATCTCAAAGTTTGATATTGCTGAGATTACTAGCGAGGTGGAGATGGTAACATTAAAAACCAATCAGTGTTTTGAGAATTTGGATGAATCTATAATTGAAGATATCTTTAGGTTGAATACAAGTATCAAAACTAAAAGTGCTACAGCAATCGAAAATATAATAAGTGAAATGAAAAACAATTCTAAAACTGTTGTTTCGGGTACGCACTTAATATTAGCATTAAAGCATATCGAGCGAATTTCTGATCATTGCACCAATATAGCCGAATCGGTTTATTTTATGATCAATGCTAAAACAATTAAACACGAAAAGTTTACAGATAAAAAGTAAGCGTTGTACGATAGGTAATTTCAATAAAAAAACTGACTTTCTTTTTAAAAGAAAGTCAGTTTTTTTATTGAAATACTTGAAACAGTGACTCCCAGTCAATGGGATTATTGATGCGCTCAAAACCTTTGTATTTTTTTAGTTCAAATAGGTGTTCTATTGTAAAGACGTCTTGGCTAGAGTAGGGTGCAATGCCTTCGTTCTGAAATTTTTGGGCAAGGTAAATTTGTTCGTATTGCCCCGGTGTTGGAATGAAAAACGCCTTCTTTCCAAGTTTAACTAGATCCATAATGGTGGTATATCCAGAGCGACAAAGTATAGTTTCACTTTCGTTAAAAGCTTGTTCCAGCTGCCGGGTAGTCATAAAATTATAGTAGTTAATGTTTTTTATCTTCTCTCTTGTTTGTGTTTTCTCTAGTATTCCTTTGATAAAAAGCACTTCGCCTTTATAGCGTTTGAGTACTGTTTTTAAGCGCGTTTCCAGTATTCCTCTTTGTGGTTCGGGTCCAGATAGTAGTACCATTAGATCATATTGAATTGGAAGTTCTTTTTTTACCATTCGACTCAAAGGGCCTATGTGTTTTAGTTTTAAGTTGGCGGCATTAGTATGACTTAGTACATCGGCTAGGTTGGGTTTTGTGGCCAGGTCAGGAATCCAACATTGGGTAAATTTCTGGATAGACTGTTGATGCAATTTACTGGAAATCCAGCTTGTGCTTCCAGTAAGCACGTTGATTTGATGTGTAATATAAATAGAAGGGATTTTAGTCGAATAACATCCTAAGCGGTTATCAGAGATAATGCCGTCAATTTCATATTGCTGAATCCATTTTTCAATCATTTTTTTTTCTTTCCAAATTGCCATTAAGGTCTTCGGACTGTTCAGTAGTATTTTCCATTTAAAGTAAGCTCCATTTTTAGGATATTCAATTTGGTACGAAGGCAATACTAAAGTTTTGATATAGGGAAACTCTTTTTTTAGTAAATCTAATGCAGGACCATCAGAAGCTATAATCGGGATAAAGTTATTTTCTTGTAATGCTTTAATGACTGGGATACATCGCGAAGCGTGTCCTAAGCCCCAATTTAGTGGTGTTATCAAAATGGTTTTACAATTCATATTCATTTTTCTGCTATTTTTTACTTTTCTATTTTTTAAAAGTAACCAAACATTCTTTTTTTTGGGACTGTTGAAGTATTAAAAAACGATTAATAAATGGATCCATTGATAATACAATATTAATTTGTTTTAAGAGTCATTTTGGTTTTTTATTTTAAAACCGTTCAACTCTTAATGTCGTATGTAGGTTAGGTAGGTAAAGAATTTGGATTTTTAAATATAATTCGCTACCTTCAAGAGGTATGCAAGAATCAATCGCGGTATAGTGTAGTATAATTTATTTGGCAATTGTTGATAACTCTTGTTTTAACGATTTTCATTGTTAATAAAAAATATAAATGAGTAAGTTTAATACTATAAAAAAAGCTATTTTATAGTTGTAGATGACCGAAATTGTTGCTATGATCTAGAAAATTATTACCTTTAATCGATTTTTTATGTGAATAGACGAGTATAATATTGAAGTGCTTCAAATTATTATATTTTCGCGGCATAGTGGTTATTTTGAATATTTAGTAGGAATTGCTACACAAGGCGTTTTGTTGTTAATAACTACGAACGTGTTTAATGAGGAATAAGGAGTAGTGCTTGAAATTGTTACTGAGTAACATAGCTACACTATTTAAAATGAATTAAAAGCTTATCAACATACGTTATTGAATTTTATATTTTAATAATATTTTATATTAAAAATACATGATTAAAAAATTACACAATCTAAAGAATCAGTTATTTCTAGTAGTTTTTATGGTATTGATTAGTTCAGTATCATTAGCTCAAAGCACTAACCGCTATCAAGCGGTAATTAGAGGAGGGGCAACCTTATTTGGAAACTCATGGTATTATAGTTCTACGTCTAATAATGGGTATTTTAGTAATACCCGTCTTACGCCAGATGTAGATAATGACAACAGTACAACGCTTTCGACTAGTTCGGATTTGATACTTCCTGCTGGTTCTACTATTGAAAAAGCTTATTTAGCAATAGAAAAAGGTATTGGAGGGGGGATGTTTACTTCGGTAAAATTTAAAGCTCCGGGTGCAGGTTCATACACTCTTTTGTCCACTGCGACTGCCTTAGCTAATAATAATACAAACTCTTATTACCAAGCTATTTGGGATGTTACTTCAATGATGCCGGCAAATGGTTATGTTAGTGTGGCTTCAGGTGGAACTGCAGGAAGGTATTTCCTTGCTGATCCTCTGCCAGATTCAACTACTTTACCTATGGGTGGTTGGTCTATTATTGTGGTATATAGTAACCCAGCTTCGCCAGCTCGAAATATAACGGTTGCTGATAACTGGCAGTTTTTTAATAATTCAACGGTAAATTCTGATGTAACAGGTGTAACGGTACCAGCTTCAGGCGTTGTTAACGCTGTAATCGGTGTAACAGGAACTTATGGAGATAGAAATTATAGCGATTTAATAAGTTTTGGACAAACTACCGGAGCGTTAACGAGATTAGCAGATCCAATGACAGGGCGTACAGATGATGCCTTGAATAGTAGTATAGCGGTTTCGGTAAATAATAATGTGACCTCAGATGGAGGTCCAGCTTTGTCAGGAAACGTTACTTCAAGGAATCCAATAAGTGGTGGTCATATCTATGGTCCTGCTGAAGCTTGGGATTATGATGCTGATATTTTTGATGCAGCAGGTATTTTACCCAATTCTAATAACCCAATGGATGTTCGTCTGCAGCAGAGATCAACTGGTGGGGATTTTCTGGCGTCAGGTTCCTATTTTATATCGATTGATGTTTCGGCACCAACTTTAACTAAAACAGTTTCTCCTTCGGTTATTATCGATGGGGGAATTGCTACATATACATGGGTAGTAGAAAATACTGCTGGAGGGGCGGCACTTTTATCCAATTTAGGTTTTGTAGATACTTTACCAAGTAAAATTAAAATTGCGGCTAGTCCTCAGGTGACAACTTCTTATACAGGAGGAGGCTCTGGAGCAACAGTTACGGCGGTTGCAGGTTCTGGTAATTTTTCTGTTTCGGGATTAAAATTACCTGGAGGTGCTACAGCTACTTTTACAGTTAAAATAACCAATGTACTAGGACAATATAATACATCATGCTCAGGTAATCCATCTGCTTTTACAAACAGTAATTCTAATGTAACAACAACGGGAGGGATCGCATCAAATCTTACGCCTCAATGTCTTATTGTAAATCCAGATTGCTCAGCTTACGTTTTAGCAATAAATAATCCAGCTGCAGTTTGTTCTCCTTCTACAGTTAATTTGACGGCAGCAGCTATAACAGCGGGCAGTTCTTCTGGACAAACGTATACCTATTGGACTAATTCGGCTGCAACAAGTGCTTATGCATCACCAACGGCTGCAACGGCAGGAACTTATTATATTAAAGGCACAAACGCGATCGGATGTTCGGATGTAAAAGCAGTTTTGGTAACTGTTACCCCAAACAATACGGTCACAGCAGCATCATCAACGCCAACGTTGTGTATCAATACCGTTTTAACGAATATTACACATACAACTACTGGTGCAACTGGAATAGGAACTGCAACAGGCTTACCTAGTGGAGTTACTGCTGCTTTTGCCTCTAATACAATTACAATTAGTGGTACTCCAACAGCATCAGGAACATTCAACTACAGCATTCCGTTAACAGGCGGATGTGGAACTGTGAATGCTACAGGAACTATTACAGTTACACCAGCTAATACAGCCGGAACAGCTTCGACAACACCAACGTTGTGTATCAATACTGCTTTAACAGCTATTACACATGCAACAACAGGAGCAACAGGAATAGGAACTGCAACAGGTTTACCTGCAGGAGTTACGGCTACTTTTGCATCCAATAAAATTACAATTAGTGGTACTCCAACAGCATCAGGAACATTCAACTACAGCATTCCGTTAACAGGCGGTTGTGGAACTGTGAATGCTACAGGAACTATTACAGTTACACCAGCTAATACAGCCGGAACAGCTTCGACAACACCAACGTTGTGTATCAATACCGCTTTAACAGCTATTACACATACAACTACTGGAGCAACAGGAATAGGAACTGCAACAGGTTTACCTGCAGGAGTTACGGCTACTTTTGCATCCAATAAAATTACAATTAGTGGTACTCCAACAGCTTCAGGAACATTCAACTACAGCATTCCGTTAACAGGCGGTTGTGGAAGTGTGAATGCGACAGGAACTATTACAGTTACACCAGCTAATACAGCCGGAACAGCTTCGACAACACCAACATTGTGTATCAATACTGCTTTAACAGCTATTACACATGCAACAACAGGAGCAACAGGAATAGGAACTGCAACAGGTTTACCTGCAGGAGTTACAGCTACTTTTGCTTCGAATACAATTACAATTAGTGGTACTCCAACAGCATCAGGAACATTCAGCTACAGCATTCCGTTAACAGGCGGTTGTGGAAGTGTGAATGCGACAGGAACTATTACAGTTACACCAGCTAATACAGCCGGAACAGCTTCGACAACACCAACGTTGTGTATCAATACCGCTTTAACAGCTATTACACATACAACTACTGGAGCAACAGGAATAGGAACTGCAACAGGTTTGCCTGCAGGAGTTGCAGCATCTTTTGCATCCAATAAAATTACAATTAGTGGTACTCCAACAGCATCAGGAACATTCAGCTACAGCATTCCGTTAACAGGTGGTTGTGGAACTGTGAATGCAACAGGAACTATTACAGTTACACCAGCTAATACAGCAGGAACGGCTTCGACAACACCAACGTTGTGTATCAATACCGCTTTAACAGCTATTACGCATACAACAACAGGAGCAACAGGAATAGGAACTGCAACAGGATTACCTGCAGGAGTTACAGCTACTTTTGCTTCGAATACAATTACAATTAGTGGTACTCCAACAGCATCAGGAACATT
>NZ_JACRUK010000024.1 GCF_014305155.1 Flavobacterium muglaense | reverse complement strand
TGAAAGTGATTATTTGGTGAAATTAAATCCAGTTATATGAAAATTGAGAATACTTTTTCAGCAAGCCCTAATTAGAGGTTTAATTTTTTGTATTGTAATGGGGAAGTATGTTTTAATTCCTTAAATTTCCGATTGAAATTAGAGATATTATTAAAGCCGCATAATTCGGCAATTTCTAAAACAGAAAGCTCATTATCATCAGCTAATAATTTAGAAGCTCGTTCAATACGTACCTCTATGAGAAACTGAAAAAACGACTTATTTGTTCGAACTTTAAAATAGCGGCAAAAAGCATTTTTAGTCATACTTGCAATTGATGAAATTTCGTCCAATGTGATGTTTTTATGAAAGTTAGCCATTACATGTTCAAACACATTTTGCATTCTATTGCTTTCGTTATCAGTAATTTTTTTTTCATATAAATAATGAGAGAGCGGCTCTTTCTCGTTGTTAGAAAGCCATTTTATAATGGTTAAAAACAAAATAAAACGCTCATAGTTATCAACTTTTTTTAATTTTTTAAATGATTTAGTAATTTTTTTTGGAGCATTACGTAATATGTAACCATTTTTGCTACTATTAATAAATGGCTGAATACTTTTAAAAGTGCTCAAAGTAAAAAAATCTTGTCCAAATGAATTCATTGTAAAGAATATCGTCTGCATTATTGAAGTTTCATTCTCACGTACATCACTTCTAAAAACATGGGGTAAATTACTACCAATTAGCAAAATGTCTCCTTTTTTATAATTTGAAATAGTATCCCCAGCAAAGATAGCACCTTCTCCTTTTTCTATAAAACTGATTTGGATATCCTCATGTTGATGTAGTTTGTCGTAAAACATGATTTCTATATCTTCTTGATATATAAGAGGTTCTTCTCCAGATTTAGGAATTTTAAAAGGAAAAATTTTCATGTTACTTTGATTAATTACATTACAAATGTATTCAAATTACCTTCAAAAGCGGTATTATATTAATCTGTTTTTTCAATATGTACAGTATATAGGGTAATATAGTATTAATTTTGGGTAATTTATTAGCTAGATAATTTCATTTATATAAATAATTTTGATCCGTAATTAAAATATTATATTATGAGTATTCAATGGAAAGGTGTAATGCCAGCAGTTACTACAAAATTTACTGCGGATGATAAGTTAGACTTCAATATGTTTGAGGTTAATATAAAAGCACAATTAGAAGCTGGTGTTGAAGGTATTATTTTAGGAGGGACATTAGGTGAGGCTAGTACATTATTAGAAGAAGAAAAAAGAGAGCTGGTTAAAGGTACGGTGAGTATGGTGAACGGACAAGTACCCATTATTATGAATATAGCTGAACAGACTACTCGCGGAGCAATTTTAGCTGCTAATAAAGCGGAACAAGATGGAGCAAAAGGTTTGATGATGTTGCCTCCAATGCGATACAATGCATCTGATTATGAAACTGTTGTTTACTTTTCAGAAGTAGCGAAAAATACTTCGCTTCCTATTATGATTTACAACAATCCCGTTGATTATAAAATTGAGGTTACACTGGATATGTTTGAAGAATTATTGAAATACGATACCATTCAAGCGGTAAAAGAATCTACAAGAGATATATCGAATGTGACTCGAATGATTAATCGTTTTGGGGATCGTTTGAAGATTTTGTCTGGTGTAGATACTTTAGCTTTAGAGAGTATATTAATGGGGTCAGACGGATGGGTTTCTGGTTTAGTAGATGCTTTTCCAGCTGAAACCGTAGCCATTTACAAATTAGCGAAAGCTGGAAGAATCGAGGAAGCACTAAAAATATACAGATGGTTTTTACCATTGTTAGAATTGGATATAAACGCCTTCTTGGTTCAAAATATCAAATTAGCAGAAGTTGCAACCGGAATTGGAACAGAGCATGTACGTGCGCCAAGATTACCACTTCGAGGTGCTGAAAGAGAAAGAGTTTTGTCAATCATTACGGAAGGTTTACGAACAAGACCAACATTGCCAGACTATAAAAATTTATAATTGTATACTCACAAGATTGCCTTTACAGTTTTTATTTAGAGTTGTAAAGTGTTCATCTTTAAAAACAATAAACATGATTACAGGAAAAAATTATATAGGAAGCCAACTAAAAGCTAGCGGATCAAAAACCTTTAAAACGTTCAACCCACAATTGAATGAGGAAAATCCGTGGGTTTTTACAGAAGCTACTCCGGATGAAATTGATGAAACAGTTGCTTTGGCGAACAATGCCTATAAAGTATATAAAAACTGTACAGGTACGGAAAAAGCAGCTTTTCTAAATGCCATAGCCGATGAAATAATGGCACTAGGTGACGAATTGTTAGCCGTATATTGTGCTGAGTCTGGTTTCCCAAAAGGTAGAGCCGAAGGAGAAAGAGGGCGCACGATTTTGCAATTACGCTCTTTTGCCGATATGGTAGCTGAAGGAAATTGGGTAGAAGCAACAATAGACACCGCTTTACCAGAAAGGCAGCCCATTCCTAAAATTGATTTGCGTAAAATGTTAGTTCCTTTTGGTCCCGTAGTAGTTTTTGGAGCTAGTAACTTTCCTTTTGCTTATTCCACAGCAGGAGGTGATACCGCATCGGCATTAGCGGCTGGTTGTCCAGTAATTGTAAAGAGTCACTCTATGCATGTTGGAACCGGGGAGATGGTAGCATCGGCAGTGATTAAAGCAGCACAAAAAACAAATATGCCAGAAGGGGTGTTTTCTAACCTGAATGGTGGTGGTGTAGTTGTAGGAGGTAGTCTTGTGAGACATCCCTTAGTAAAAGGAGTTGGTTTTACAGGAAGTATTAAAGGAGGGAGAGCCTTGTTTGATTTGGCTTCACAACGCCCAGAACCAATTCCTGTTTTTGCTGAAATGGGAAGTATCAATCCTGTAGTTTTATTGCCTCAGGCGATAGAACAAAAAAGTGCTTCTTGGGCAACTGCTTATGCGGGTTCCATCACTTTAGGAACTGGTCAGTTTTGTACTAATCCAGGATTGCTTTTAGGAATAAAGAGTGATGCTTTGAGTAGTTTTGTAACGCAATTATCTGAAGAGATTGAGAAAATTTCTCCGTCTTGTATGCTGCATCCTACGATTTTAAAAAATTTTACTAACGGCAAAAAGGAATTACAACAGCAGGATGGAGTTAGGACTGTTGCTGAAATTAAATCGGAAATAGCACCTAATTATGCTGCACAAACAGTGTTAGTTGTAAATGGGAAAACATTTTTAGAAAACACAAGGCTTCATCAAGAAGTATTTGGGCCTTTTTCACTCATTGTTGAATGTGAGAATGAAGCGGAACTTATTGCTATAATAGAAAAATTAGAAGGGCAATTAACAGGAACTATCATTGCAGAGGAAGCTGAAATCATAAATTATACTGGTGTGATAGCTGCTTTACAAAATAGAGTAGGACGATTGATTTTTAACGGCGTGCCAACGGGTGCCGAAGTGTGTCCTTCAATGTTGCACGGTGGACCGTATCCTGCTTCATCTGATTCTCGATTTACAGCAGTTGGAATTCATGCAGTAAAACGATGGGTACGACCAGTAAGTTATCAAAATTGGCCCAATGCATTATTACCAGCCGAATTGCAAGATGATAACCCATTAGGGATTTCAAGATTAGTAAATAACAAACAAACAATCTAATTCATCTATAAAGTATGTCAAAGAAAACTTTTTTTTGCGTAGATGCACACACTTGTGGGAATCCAGTAAGGGTTGTTGCTGGAGGTGGTCCTAACCTTGTTGGGGCCAACATGAGTGAGAAGAGACAACATTTTCTTGCTGAATTCGATTGGATACGTAAAGGATTAATGTTTGAGCCTCGTGGTCACGATATGATGAGCGGTAGTATCTTGTATCCGCCTAGTAATCCAGAGAATGATTTTGGGATTTTATTTATAGAAACATCAGGCTGTTTACCTATGTGTGGTCATGGAACTATTGGAACCATTACTATTGCTATCGAAGAAGGTTTGGTAACCCCAAAAATCCCAGGGAAAATAAAAATGGAAGCACCGGCAGGATTGGTGAATATTGAGTACCAACAAACGGGGCAAAAGGTTGATTGGGTACGTTTGACTAATGTGAAATCATATCTCGCTGCAGAAGGATTGACTATCGAATGTCCTGAGTTGGGCGAAATTACTTTTGATGTGGCTTATGGCGGAAATTATTATGCAATTGTAGATCCACAACAGAATTTTTCTGGGATTCAAGATTTTACGGCAAGTAAAATTATTCAATTCAGTCAAGAGGTACGAAAGTTGATCAACCAAAAATACCCGGATTATTTTATCCATCCTGAAAACGACACCATCCGAGATGTAACCCATATGTTGTGGACTGGTGAGCCATTAGATCCTACATCATCAGGACGAAATGCTGTTTTTTATGGAGACAAAGCGATTGATCGTTCGCCATGCGGAACAGGGACTTCTGCTAGAATGGCACAATTACATGCCAAAGGGAAATTAAAAATGGGTGAAGATTTTATTCACGAAAGCTATATCGGTAGCAAGTTTATTGGTCGAGTAGTCGAAGAAACAACAATTGGAGAAATACCTGCAATTGTGCCCAGTATTCAAGGTTGGGCAAAAGTATACGGTTACAACAATATCATAATTGATGAAATCGATGATCCTTATGCACATGGTTTTCAAGTTTTATAGATAACATAATAAATATATATAAATTCATTGATGAGTCTTAGTCCGACTTGTCAATGAATTTTCTAATTCAATTTCAATGAAAAGAGTAAGTATTGTTGGTGGAGGTATTATAGGATTGTGTTCGGCCTATTATCTTGCTAAAGAGGGATATGAAGTAACCGTTTTTGATCAATCGGCTATGGATGATGGCTGTTCTTATGGTAATGCAGGAATGATTGTTCCTTCTCACATCATTCCGTTAGCGCAACCTGGAATGATTGCCCAAGGGATGAAGTGGATGTTTGATAGCCAAAGTCCGTTTTATGTAAAACCGAGACTGAATTCTGACTTGATTAAATGGGGACTTCAATTTTATAAACATGCAAATGCAAACCATGTTGAAAAAGCAATGCCTGCTTTGCGTGATTTATCGCTATTGAGTAAAGAACTGTATCAAGATTTTGCCAAAGAAAACGATTCTTTTTTTTATGAAGAAAAAGGGCTACTGATGTTGTATAAAACGGATAAAGTTGCTGATGAAATGTTTCATGAAGCCAAAGAAGCAGAACGTTTAGGTTTAGAAGTTGATTATCTAACCAGAGCCGAAGTTGCTGGATTAGAAAAAGGTACAAAAACGGATGTCTTGGGCGGAATACATTATAAAAGTGATGCCCATTTGTATCCTCAAAAATTCATGAAATTCCTCAAAAAAGAATTACAACGGTTAAAAGTTGAAATTCATTTGAATACTACTGTTCAAGATTTCATTTTTGATAAAAATAGTATTGTAAAAATCGTTACTGATAAAGGTTCGTTTGCAACAGATGAGGTAGTTTTGGCTGCAGGAGCATGGAGCCCGACTTTGGCTAAAAAATTAAATATTTCAATTTCAATTTTGCCCGGTAAAGGTTATAGTTTTACTTTAAAAGATAAAGACCATAAACCTTCGATCCCGACTATTTTATGCGAAGGAAAAGTAGCGGTAACACCGATGAATAATGATATTCGTTTTGGAGGAACTATGGAAATAACCCATACTGGAGATACAAAAATAAACCAAAACAGATTGCAGGGAATCGTAAATAGCATTAACGAATTTTATCCCGAAATGGAAGTTGGAATGCCTAAAGTAGAAGAAACGTGGTTTGGATTTAGACCTTGTACGCCTTCTGGAATGCCAATAATCACTAGAGATAAAAAAGTAGTAAATTTGACCTTCGCAACAGGTCACGCTATGATGGGTCTAAGTCTTGCACCCGCAACAGGGAAAATTATTACCGAAATTATTTCAGGTAAAAAGATTTCTGTAGATACTAAAATGTTCCAATTATAAAATGATGAGATACGAGCCAATTCCAGTTTCTTTATTCGCAAATAACCGAAAACGTTTCATTGCAAAAATGAGCAGTAACAGTTTGGCGATTTTAACTTCAAATGATGTAATGCCTAATAACGCGGATGATGTTATGGGTTTTGCACAAAATAATGATTTGTTTTATTTAACAGGAATTGAACAGGACGAAACTATTTTGGTGCTTTATCCAGATGCTTTTAAAGAAGAAAATCGAGCTATTTTATTTGTAAAAGAAGTTAACGAACAAACTTTAATTTGGGAAGGTGATTTTTTGACCAAGGAGCAAGTTACAGCTATTTCTGGAATTAGAAATGTAAAATGGACACACGAATTCGAAAAGACAATTCAGCTTTTTGCCTTTGAATCAGATGCGATTTATTTAGGACATAATGAACACATCAAAAGAGTAACTTCGGAAATGAGTACACGACAAGATCGGATGATTCAATGGTGTAAAGAAAAATACCCCTTGCACCAGTACGAGCGCGTTGCAAAAATCACTCGGGATTTACGCCCCATAAAATCAGAGGAAGAAGTGGCTTTGATTCAGCAAGCAATTGCAATTAGTGTCAAAGGTTTTAAGGGATTATTAAATGCGGTAAAACCTAATAAAAAAGAATACGAATTAGAGGCGGAGTTGGCTTATGAATATATTAAAAATGGAGGAACACGTCATGCGTTCAAACCTATTATAGCTTCTGGCAAAAACGCCTGCGCACTGCATTATAATACAAATGATGCTGTTTGTAAAGTCGGGGAAATGATTTTGGTAGATTTTGGTGTTTGTTATGCTAATTACAATTCGGATACCACACGTTGTGTCCCGGTTAACGGAAAATTCAGTCCTCGCCAAAGAGAAGTCTATGAGTCCGTTTTACACTGTTTAAAAGAAGGTTCTAAATTATTAAAACCAGGCGTTTTATCGAAAGAGTACGAACTAAAAATGGCTAAATTAGTTGAGGAAGAATTGATTAAGTTAGGATTGATTACGCTGGAAGAAATTGCCAATCAAGACCCTGATAATTCGGCGTACAAAAAATATTTCATGCATGGAACGGCACACTATTTAGGGCTAGATGTTCATGATGTTGGTTTATACTCAAGACCTTTTGAAAAAGGAATGGTACTTACTTGTGAACCCGGAATTTATATTCGGGAAGAAGGAATAGGTTGCCGATTAGAGAATGATTACCTTTTGACAGAAAATGGGAACATCAATTTATCAGCAGCAATGCCAATTGAAATTGACGAAATAGAACAGCTAATTAATTCCAAATAACCAATTATGAAAAAACATTTTTTACTATTACTTCTTATTTGTTCGAGTGTTTTTGCTCAAAAAAACATTGATATTAACCGATTAAATTGGTTGCCTAATTCTCATTCGTTTTGGGTAAATGAGCAAGATAATATTGTTGTTTATGATATCGATAAATTAGATCAAAACAAGACAGTTCTTACCAAAGAGCAATTAAAAAATGCCGGTTTCGAAGGAAAAATCGAAAAATTGGTTTGGAATGAAAATAAGACAAAAGCACTGGTTTACACCAATTCCCAAAAAGTATGGAGAGCTAATACCAAAGGGGATTATTGGTTTTTTGATTTAAAAACTGGAAAGGGAAAACAACTAGGAATAACCTTAGAAAAATCCTCATTAATGTTTGCTAAATTTTCCAGTGATAATGAAAATGTGGCTTATGTTTCCCAACATAATATTTATCTTGAAAATCTAGACTCAGGAAAAATAACGCCTTTGACAAAAGACGGAACAGATAAGGTTATCAATGGTACTTTTGATTGGGTTTATGAGGAGGAGCTGGCTGCACGTGATGGATTTAGATGGAGTCCTGACGGAAAAAGTATTGCTTTTTGGCGCGTAGACGCTTCCGAAACAAAGTTCCATTTAATGATTAATAATACGGATTCTCTTTACCCTTTTACTGTTCCTGTTGAATATCCAAAAGCTGGAGAGAAGCCTTCTTCGGTTAAAATTGGAATTGTTGACATTAATTCATTAAAAACAAATTGGCTCAATATTCCGGGAGAACCTGATAATAATTATTTGGTTCGCATGGAATGGGTTGCCAACCAAGAGGTAATGGTGGTGCAACTCAATAGAAATCAAAATCAAGTTTCCATATACAATTGCAATACGCAATCCGGTAAAGCAAATCTAATTTATCAAGAGAAGTCAGATACTTGGATTGATGTTTTTGATATTTCTTCAGGGGAATATGATGGTTTTCCGTGTCATTTTGTCGATAACGGAAAGGCTTTTTTATGGAGTTCTGATGCCGATGGTTGGATGCATATTTATAAAATTAGCAGTGATGGGAAAAAGAAAGAATTAATTACAACAGAGAAATTCGATGCTTATTTTAAAGCATATAATGATCAAACGAAGTCAATTTATTACATCGCAAGTCCTAAAGATGCTACGCAACGTTATTTGTATGAGACGAATTTGAATTCTAAAAAAACGAAGCGTGTAACTCCAGAAGAATTTGAAGGAACTAATACGTATCAATTTTCTACAGATGGAGCTTACGCAAAACATACTAATTCGAACATCAATCGTAGTTTTAATACTCGTTTAGTTTCATTATCCAATCATAAAAAAATCCTACCTGAAGAAGCAGATTCTTTTTCGGTACCCAAGCGTAATTTTTCATTACAAAAATTTAAAGTCACGACTGTTGACGGTGTTGAAATGGATGGAATTATGGCAAAACCATTAGATTTTGATCCAACTAAAAAATACCCATTATTTTTTTATGTCTATGGAGAACCCATGTCATCTGTTGCCAATGATATGCCTTATTTTAATGGTTTTATCGATTTGTTGATTCCAAAGGGATATATTGGTATTGCAATGGATAACCGAGGAACTCCAGTCCTAAAAGGAACAAAATGGAGGAAATCGATTTATAAGAATATTGGAATCATTAATACTCGCGACCAAGCGATGGCTGCAAAAGAAATTTTGAAATGGAATTTTATTGATACCGATAGAGTTGCTGTCCACGGATGGAGCGGTGGAGGAGCAGTAACCTTAAATTTAATGTTTCAATACCCAGAAATATACAAAACGGGTGTAGCTATAGCGGCGGTTACAGACCAACATTTTTATGATAATATATATACCGAAAGATACATGGGATTGCCTGACGAAAATGAGGCTGCATACATTCAGGCTTCCCCTGTGACACATGCTAAAAACCTAACAGGAAATTTACTGTACATTCATGGAACAGGTGACGATAATGTGCATTATAAAAATGCCGAAGTATTGATAAATGAATTAATCAAATATGATAAAATGTTTGATTTGATGGTTTATCCAAATCGGTCGCACAGTATTTATGAAGGTGAAGGTACCAGAAAACATTTGATTGATACTTTCTTGAATTTTATTGAAATCAAATGCCCTTCAGGAGCTAGATAAAAATAAGTTTGTAAATGCTTTAATGTTTAGAGAGGGTTTCTGTAATAGAAATCCTCTTTTTTATTTGATAATATAGAATATATATATAGGCATACTTATTAAATAGAATACCAGTAAGAATTTAATATATGTGACAAAAAAACTATAGTAAAATAACGTCTACTCATGTTACGAAGGCTATTGGTGGATTAAATCTACATTTTTTTTAGAGCTAAACGCAGTAGTAGTGACAAGATACTTGTAATGAATTTTTTTTTAATAGCTATTTTTATTAATAACAATCTAAGTATTATGCGCTAATATAATCAAAGTTTTAGGTAATATAATACAATATATGTTGGTACTAAAAACGGATCTTTACATAACTAATTTTTAAAACCATATACATGAAATTTAAGTTTTTTAGAAAGAAAATTGCGATATTCTTGTTTTTACTTGTAGCGCAACTAACATTTGCTCAAGAAAGAGTAATTACTGGAATTGTTTCGGACAATGTAGGTATGCCTTTACCAGGTGTAAGTGTATTAGTTAAAGGAACTAAAACAGGAACGCAAACAGATTTTGACGGAAAGTATACCATAAAGGCAGCTTCAAGTCAAATACTTATTTTTAGCTACATTGGGATGAAGTCTCAAGAGTTAAAAGCGACATCTACATCTCAAAGTGTTAAGTTGCAAAGTTCAGCTTTGGAGCTTGACGGTGTAGTTGTGACAGCTTTAGGTATAAAAAGAGAAAAAAAATCTCTTGGATATGCCACACAAGAAGTAAAAGGAGATGACTTAACAAAAGTAAACTCTGGAAACGTTGCCAATTCAATCTCTGGTAAAGTAGCGGGTGTAGAAATACGCAGAAATGGTAATATGGGAGGATCTACTAACGTAGTAATTCGTGGTCCAAAATCTATTACTGAAAATACTCAGGCTCTTTGGGTAGTAGATGGTATTCCATTAAATAATGACAACTCAAATTC
This sequence comes from Flavobacterium muglaense, assembly GCF_014305155.1. Taxonomy (GTDB): domain Bacteria; phylum Bacteroidota; class Bacteroidia; order Flavobacteriales; family Flavobacteriaceae; genus Flavobacterium; species Flavobacterium muglaense. The sequence goes on along the minus strand of NZ_JACRUK010000024.1, from coordinate 42,032 downwards.
TGCTGGACAAAAAACAGGAAGAGGTGGTTTTGATTATGGAAATGCCGCTTCCGATATTAATCCAGATGATATTGAAACAATCAACGTGCTAAAAGGAGCCGCAGCATCTGCTCTATATGGATCAAGAGCGGGTAACGGTGTAATTATTGTTACAACAAAAAAAGGAAAAAAAGGAAAAGGACTCGGTGTTACAATAAGTTCAGGTATCACAACGGGTACTGTAGATAAAGCTACACTTCCTGAATACCAAAACCAATATGGTGGTGGTGATTTTCAAGGTTTTGGAGGAAATATAGATTTAGGGGAAGGTTCTTACCCAACAATATTGAGCGAAGATGCTTCATGGGGACTTCCATTTGATCAAAACAAGTTGGTTTACAACTGGAACTCGTACTATCCTTCGTTATCAACTTACGGAAAACCAACTGCATGGGTAGCTGGAAAAAACACTCCTAATTCCTTTTTTAAGCCTAGTACTACATACAATAACAGTTTAGCCATAACTGGGAGTAATGAAAATGGAAATTTCAGATTTGGTTATACTAAATTTGATCAAACGGGTATAATGCCGAATAGTAGCTTAAAGAAAGACAATTTCAACTTTTCAGCTAGCTATAAAGTTAACAGTAAAACAGAAATTACTGCTACATCAAATTACATTAAAACAGATGGTTTAGGTTTAAACTTCACTGGTTACAATGGGAATATCTTAACCAGTTTTAGACAATGGTGGCACACTGATGTTGACATTAAAGAACAAGAACAAGCGTACTTGTCAACTGGAAGGAACATTACATGGAACCCAAGGTCTTCGTCAAACACAGAACCATTATACTGGGATAACCCTTATTTTTCACGTTACAAAAACTTTAATAATTTTAACAGAGATCGTTTCTATGGGAATTTTTCACTAAACTCAGAAATTACGAATTGGTTATCTGTAACAGGTAAAGGAGCAGTAGATAATTATGCAGAAATTCAGGAAGAAAGAGTAGCAGTTGGATCTAATCAAAATTCAGCTACCGCTAGATATACAAGATTTGACAAATCATTTAGAGAAATAAATCTTGACTTAATACTTAATTTTAAGGCGAATATTGGTTCTGATTTGAAGTTCAGAGGATTAATCGGTGGTAACTCTAGAAGAAATCAAACACGAGCAATCTTTTCTTCTACTAGTGGAGGTCTTTTAATCCCAGAATTGTATGCACTTTCAAACTCTATCAGTAATATTGAAAACCCTACTGAAATTGCACAAAAAACAGGTGTAAATAGTGTCTATGCAAGTGCGTCATTTGATTATAAAGACACCTACTTTTTAGAAGGTACTTATAGAACTGATGAGTCTTCAACATTGCCTGCAAACAACAGTAAGTTCTCCTATCCTTCTATTACAGGAACTTATATATTTAGTAAGCATGTAAATGCTTCTTGGTTAGACTTTGGTAAACTTAGACTTAACTATGCAGAGACAGGGAATGATGCTAGATTTGGAGTAATAAAATCAGTTTATAGTAAAAATACTAACTTCGGTGGCAACCCTTTGTTTTCAAATGAAGACATATTGAAAAACGCGAACTTAAAAAGCGAAAGAATTATTGGCCAGGAAGCTGGATTAGAATTACAATTCCTGAAAAAACGTATTGGTCTCGAGGTTTCTGTATATAAATCTACAACAAAGGACTTGATTATGGATGTTACCACTGGTGCTGATTTTGGGTATACTGGTACTACTGTAAATGCAGGTGAACTTGAAAATAAAGGAATTGAAGTAAGTCTTAACCTTGTTCCTTTGAAGACTGAAAACTTCTCATGGACAACTAGAATAAACTGGAATAAGAATACTAGTTTAGTAAAATCGCTAGCTGTAGGCTTACCACAAGTAGTAATAGGAACATTCAATACAGGTACTAGCTTGACAGCAATTCCAGGACAGCCGCTTGGAGTAATCAAGGGAACAGGTTACAAATACCTAAATGGAGAAAGAGTAGTATTGCCAAACGGTAATTACGACAAAGTTTCTAATTCAATTATCGGTAATGTTTCTCCAGACTGGACAGGAGGAATCAATAATATTTTCAATTATAAAAATATAACTTTTAGTTTCTTAATTGATATTAAAAAAGGTGGAGATGTATTCTCACTTGATCAGTCTTACGGACAAAATTCTGGACTATATGCCAATACTGTAGGAACAAATGAATTAGGATTCCCTATCCGTAATACACTTGCAAATAATGGAGGACAAATTCTCCCAGGTGTGCAAGCAGATGGTAGTAAAAACACAGTTAGAGCAGAAGTAACGACGGCGGTAGGGGAATCAAACCTTGGCTACAGATCATTCCCTGCACAAGCTTTTGTATATGATGCTTCATATGTAAAATTGAGAGAGGTTTCTTTGAGCTATGTTTTACCATCTAAATTTTTAGTTGGTACTTTTATAAACAATGTAACTTTTGCAGCAAATGGGAGTAATTTATGGATAATCAGCAAAAAATTACCATATGCAGATCCTGAAGCTGGTTTCTCTTCTGGAAATTTTCAAGGTTTCCAAACAGGTGTTATGCCTACAACTAGAGAAATTAGTTTTAATGTAAAAGTTCAATTCTAAAAAAAAAAAGAAAAATGAAAAGATTAAAACACCCTATATTACTAGCTTTTTTAGCATTATCCTTGAATTCTTGTGAAAATCTAGAAGACCTAAACGTAAATCCAAAAGCGTATGAAACTACCGTTCCTGAGGCTCTAATGAGTAGCGCACAAGAGCAATATGCTATTTTTTTAAATACAAGTAGTGTAAACGACAACAATTTTAGATTGTACGCACAACAGTGGTCAGAAATTAACTATCCTGATGAATCAAGATACGACATGGTCACACGAAATTTAGGAAATGCTAATTGGGTTCGTCTTTACAGAGACGTTCTAAAGGATTTAGTTGACGCACAAGTTAAAATTGCCGCAAGTTCAGCATTGGGAACAGTAGAAATAGCAAAAAAGCAAAACAAAATTGCAATTTTGGAGATACAAATCGTACAAGCATACCAAAGCCTTGTTGATCTTTATGGAAATGTCCCATATTCTGAGGCATTAGACAAAAACAATATGACACCTAAATATGACGATGCTTTAACTATTTACAAAGATTTAGCAACACGTTTAAAAAGCTCAATCAGTAAATTAGACACATCAGTGGGTAGTTTTGGTTCAGCAGATTTGATTTATGGAGGGAATACTGCAAATTGGAAAAAATACGGAAATTCAATCCAAATTAGACTTGGTATGCAATTATCTGATGTAGAACCAGCTCTTGCCAAAACTTTAGTTGAAACCGCTTATTCTTCTGGTGCGATGACAAGTAATGCGGATAATGCGATATTTAAATACCAATCAGCAAGCCCGCACTTTAACCCTAATTACGAAAATTTTAAAAGTAGAAATGATTTTGCTCCATCTAAACCATTTGTAGATGCGTTAAACACGCTAAATGACCCTAGAAGAGACTTCTTATTTGATGCTTCTACTAAAATTAGTGGTGGTTACCTTGGTGCGCCTTATGGTTTTAAAACAGATGCACTTACCGTATCTGCGTTTAATCCAGATATAAAAAGAATAAATTTCGAAGGAGTTCTTTTTGATTATGCAGAAACTTCTTTCTTACTTGCCGATGCAGCAAACAGAACATTTTCTGTTGGGACAACTGCTGCTGTACATTACACTAACGGTATAACAGCTAGTATGAAATTCTGCAAAGTGGCAGATGCTGATATCGCAACTTATCTTTTACAACCTAGCGTGGCATTTGCAACAGCGACAGGAAGTAATTCCAAAGAAAGAATCGCATATCAAATGTGGATTGCTTATTACAATAGAGGTTTAGAAGCGTGGACAGCATACAGAAGACTAGATTTCCCTAATCTAGTTGCTCCATCAACTGCTGTACCAGAAGCTGCTGGAAAAGTTCCGGTAAGACTTATATATTCTCACCTTGCTTCGTCAAATAATGGAGTAAACTATACCGCTGCGTCAGATGCAATAGGTGGAGATAAAATGACAACAAAAATATTCTGGGACAAATTTTAATTTTGGATTGGTTTTTTTGCCCAGTTAAACGGAATCCTTTGGGATTCCGTTTCTTTTTGTTTCAATTTCAAAATCGAATATTTTAGACAGGATAATAGTAACCTTAAATTCTCCAAGGGGGATTGTTTATAAGATTAAAAAAAAGAGGGAAACGACACAGTCGTTTCCCTCTTTTAAGTTATGAAATAGTTTGAAAAATGGTCTATTTAGTAACCAAACGGATTATCAATACTCTCCATGGGAGTTGTAAACCATTTTGGACCTTGAGGAGTCATATAGAAGTGATCTTCATGTCGAATTCCAAACTGTCCTGGTATGCAAATCATAGGCTCATTGCTAATAACCATACCTTCTTGTAAAACGGTTTTATTCCCTCTCACAAGGTAAGGATGTTCGTGAATGTCTAAGCCTGTTCCATGACCTACACGATGAGGTAATCCCGGAATTTCATAATCAGGGCTTAAACCAGCTTCTTTTAAATTTTTTCTAGCGGCATCATCAACAGATCCACAAGTTGCTCCTAATTGAGCGGCATCGAAAGCCGCTTTTTGAGTCGCTTTTTCTAAATTCCAAATTTTACGGTGTGCTTCGGTTGGAGTTCCATAAACATATGTTCGGGTAATGTCTGATAAATAGCCTTCTAAACGACAACCCGTATCAATCAAAACAATATCGTTGTCTTTTAAATCTTGAGGGGTAGTTACACCATGCGGGTATTGTGAATCATCCGAAAATAAAACGATGCAAAAATAAGAACCAGCTGTAGCTCCTGCTTTAATGTGAGCCTCATTTATAAATTCGGTTACTTCTTTTACACTAATTCCTGGGCGTAAAATACGTGCGGCTGCTTTTTGCACAACCATAGTAATTTCTTTAGCTTGCTGGATGATTGCAATTTCATTTACTGATTTTTGAATGCGACAGCCTGTTGTGATTGGTTGCCCATTTACAAATTCATAATTTGGATTCGCTTTGGTTACACCATCTATTAAAAAATAATTTGCTGATTCATCCAAGGCTATTGTTCCAGAATGGATGTTTTTATTTCGCAGTATTTTGCCAAATAAATCATAGGGAGATTCGTGTTCCTCCCAGCAATTTAGATTTCCTTCTACTTGCATGAATTTTTTGAAGGTTCCATCTTCAAATTTTGGAACAATATATTCCAAAGTTCCATCCTGAAATAATACAGCACCGACCATTCTTTCGGATGGATTCCATTTGGTTCCTGTAAAATAGTATAAGTTGGTTCCCGCATTAAGGTAGAGTGCTTTGTAGTTTGCGGCCTCCATCAATGCAACTGCTTTTTTGATGCGTGCTTGATATTCTTCTGGTTGAATGGGCTTTACATTCAACGTCATGTTTTGTATTTTTTCTAATTCTATTGCTGCGGTAGACCCGCCAACTCCTATTGTCATGGTTGTAAATTTGAATATTATTTTTTTCTATTGGTTTTTTAAAAATGCAGGGTCAAAATAGTCCTGGTGATTTTTAAAATTTAAATTTCGCTTTCGCCAAAGTGAACTTGATTTTTAATATGAACAATAATACATATAGCATCTATGTAAAGATTAGCGTAAAATAAAACCGTTTTTCATTGGGTCTTCTGGATCAATAACAAATGTATTCATTCCCGTTATATGGGCAGTTCCTTCTACTTGCGGGATGACCGCTTTAAAAGGACCGTAATCTTTTTCGAAAATTAGTGAACAATTAAAAACACTATTTGTGATACTTTCAATGGTTAGTGTTTCCTTGTAATCAATATTACTTCTGGTTCTTTCGATGGCAATTCTGCCCGAAACTCCTGAGCCAGTCGGAGAACGGTCTACTTCTCCTTCAGCAAAAATGCATACATTCCTACTGTGGTTTTTGGGATCGTGGGGTTCATCTATGAAAATGATTCCATATAGAAAGCTCAAATCTTCCTCGAATGGATGTAAAATCTCTAGATCATAGAGTATTATAGCCTGTTTTATATGCATACCAGTTTGAATTAGTGATCTATATTCATCTGAACTTAATCTCAAATTTAAATTGTTTTTACGTAAGTCTACATAAGCATAAAATGCACCCCCATAAGCCAAATCATAAGTTATTTCTCCAAGACCAGGAACATCCACAACTCTGTCTAAGCCTACTACAAAACTGGGTACACAATGAAATTTAACGCCGTAAACTTCACCATTTTTAATATTGACAAAGGAGTTGATGCGACCACAAGGAGCATCAATTTTTAGTACGTTTTCACCCTCAGAAACGGAAATCCAATTCATTTTTGCGGACAAAGTACTTATTGCTATAATAGCATGACCGCACATGGTGCTGTATCCTTCATTGTGCAGAAATAGGATACCAAAATCAGCATCCTCACTATTAGGCGGAAGCAAAACACAACCATACATATCTGCATGACCACGAGGCTCAAACATCAAGGTAGTGCGCAAATAATCGTAGTTTTCTTTGATTTCGCGACGGCATTCTAAAATGGAGTTTCCTTTTAGCTTTGGGAAACCATCAAGTATCACTCGTAACGGTTCGCCACCAGTATGCATGTCGATTGTTTTGATTGTCATCCAGTTTTCAGGAACAGAAAAAGAAGTGTTTTTTAGAATGTTTTGGTAAGTTGATGTCATAATAAGTGAATTATTTTGATGAAATAAATTCTTGATAAAAATGGGAGGCCGCCACTAAATCTTCAAGCGCATGCCCAACTGATTTGAAATAAGTGATTTCGTTTTCAGAAATTCTTCCTTTTTTGCTGTCTGAGCACAATTCGAATAAATCCGCTTTTATATCCTCTTTGGTGATAACATTTGTGTTAAGCGGAATCAAAATGTCGCCACTTTCTTTTAATCCGCCTTGGTAGGTATCTATAAAAACACTCGATTTTAGAATCGCTTCGTCATCAGCTTCACGCATGTCTTTTTTATAAGCGCCCACTAAATCCAGATGTTGTCCTTCTTGCAAATCTTTTCCAAAAACAAGTGGAGTAGGAGATAAAGTGGCACATGAAATAATAGCCACTTTTTGAATGGCATCTTCTATGTTTTCGACTGTTTCACAACTAAAAGGAAAATCTTTTAAACCATCACAAACCGCTTGTGCTTTAGCGTTATTTCTGCCCCATACATATACTTTCTTAATAGGACGTACACTGGAATGAGCTTGAATTAAACTGATTGCCAAAGCTCCTGTTCCAATCATTAACAAAGAATCTGAATTCTCTCTAGAGAGATAACTACTAGCTAAGGCAGATGTTGCAGCGGTTCTTTTTGCAGTCATTGATTTGGCATCCAAGATTGCTTTGATGTTTCCTTTGTGCGCATCCATATAGATATAAGTACCTTGAATAGCAGGTAAATCATATTTCCCGTTATTTGGACTCACAGTAACAATTTTCACACCCAAATCATTCCCTGGATTAAAAGCAGGCATTAATAATAAAGTAGAATCTTTATCTTCTTCTGGGTTTTTGTAGTCATGATGATGACGCATTGGAACTTCAATTTTAGTATTTGAAAAACCTATGCGCAAGGCTTCAATTAAGCTTTTGAAATTGCAATTAGTATCAATAAAGTGATCAGAAATAAGTTGAATTGTTTTCATTTTTTACAAATTTGGAATAAAGTAAATCAATATTTTTGACATTGTTTTATTTTACCATAAAACAGATAAAATAACATAAATCAAGGGTAATATAGTATCGGTTAAAGAGCTTTATTGGCTGTAATTTTAAAAAATAAATCAAACCTCATAAAATGAAAAAAGTCCGAAGTGTACTGTTGTTGCTTTTTGTTTTCCTAAGCACTTGTTATAGTTCTGCTCAAACAACATCAGATTTATCCCAAAAATTAACCGAATTATTTCCAAAAGCTGAAATTACGGATATAAAAAATTTAGAAGGCTATTCTGAATCCTTTCAGATAATTTTGGAAGAACCATTAGATCACAAGCATCCCGATAAAGGAACTTTTAAACATTATATTTACTTGTCCCATATTGATTTTAATAGTCCGATGGTGATTGAAACGCACGGCTATAATACAGGAAATAGTAAAAGTGAAGTGAGTACGTTATTGAACGCAAATCAAGTTGCGGTCGAATATCGTTTTTATGGGAAGTCACGTCCTAACCCGATTCCTTGGGAATATTTGACCAATGATCAAGCGATTGCGGATTACCATAGTATTGTGACTAAACTGAAACAGTTATACACTGGAAAATGGATTTCGACTGGAATTAGTAAAGGAGGAGAAACGGCTTTAATTTATAAATCGAAATATCCAAACGATGTTGATGTAGTAATGCCTTATGTTGCTCCGTTGATTAATTCTCTGGAAGATCCACGGACAATACAGCATACAAGAACTATTGGGACAGCAGAATGCAGAGCAAAAATTTCGACATTTCAGCGAGCAGTTTTGCAGAATAGAGTTTCGGTTCTAAAAGAATTCGAGGAATATGCCCATAAAAATAAAATGAATTTTACCGAAGTTCCTTTTGCGGAAGCTTTAGAATATGCCGTTTTAGAATTTCCTTTTTCTTTTTGGCAATGGGGAGGAAAGTGTGATACAATTCCCTCAGAAACAGCATCGGCTAAAGAATTGTTTGATTATTTGAACGGTATTGTTGGGGTAGGGACTTACAACGATAAGATGTATTTTAATTATTTGCCTTCTTATTATCAACATCTAAGCGAATTGGGGTATTATGGTTTTGATTTTTCAGCTGTTGCTGATTTGCTGCAAATTGTGAAAAGTACTTCAAATGATCGTTTTGCGCCAAAAGAGGTAAAGATTAGATACAATTCAAAATACATAAAAAAAGTGCGTAGCTATGTAGAGAAAAAAGGAAATCACATTTTATATATCTATGGAGGTTATGATACTTGGTACTCTTGTGCGCCAACACCAAAGCCAAAATTAGATGCCCTAAAAATGGTACTTCCAGAAGGCAGCCATTCCACAAGAGTGAAAAATTTCCCTGAAAAAGAGCAAGCATTGATAATGGAAACTTTGAATAGATGGCTGAATTAGATAATTTAATTACCCCAAAAAGGGTTGAGATAAGGAATTTATAAACTCCTTAGTTTCCTTTTATACGGTTAGCGATTTTTAAAAGTAATCGCTTTCCGTCTCTTTTACTTTTGTGAACTTCAACGGCTTTTAATTCAGATTCTTTGGCAATAAATTTATAGTTAAAAGCAAATTGTGGGTTTTGTGGGTTGTCGTTTAATAGTCCAAAACGCAAATCATTGAAGAATAAAGAGTTGTTTTTTTGAGTTAGGATATACCATCCTTCGCTCGCTTTTTTCAGTTTTTCAAAGTCAGAATTTCCATTTAACTGCAAGTCTAAATTTTTATTTTTGTCGTAAGAAGTAAATGTAATTGGCTGGCTGTCCAATAAGGAATAGTCGGCCAATAAATAACTGTTTGTCGTAGCTACGTTGGCATTCCATAAAATGATATTGAAAGCAGTAGGTTTAACAATAATCTCAGAATATTGAATTCCTTGATTATACAATGCTTTTTCAAATTGGTTTAAAGCATATAGTTTTATAAAACACGATACAAGCAGATAAAAACTGCTGATGAACAAGCCCCTGATGATGTATTTCTTGCGAAGTACAACATCTTTTGTTTTCCAAACCATAAGCAATGCAATGACAAGCGGGATAGTATATAAGGGATCGATAACAAAAATTGTTTTTAGTGCAAACCGATAGTCTAAAGGCCATAAAATTTGTGTGCCCCAAGAGGTAAACATATCTAATAGTACATGGGTAAAAAAGCACCAAAAAACCATGTTAGAGGCGCGAAGATAGCTGATTTTACCTTTTTCTATTTTTGAAATAATCCAACCTAAAACAGGGGATAATAATCCAAACAGAAAAAGCGAATGACTGATGCCTCGGTGAATTAAGACTGCATCTACAGGATCTAAAAATAGACCAACTAGAACATCTAAGTCGGGAATTGTACCTAGAATTGAACCGTATAAAACGGTTTTGTTTTTAAGTTTTTTGCCAGCGCATACTTCAGCAACGGCAATTCCTAAAGCTATTTGAGTAAAAGAGTCCATAAAACAAAAGTAACGGAAATCAAATAATATCTAGTGGGAACTAGTGTGAATCTTGATTTAAAATGTAAAATTCTTCATTATAATCCATAAAAAAACCCCAACAGATGTTGGGGTTTTGTGACCTTGACTGGATTCAAACCAGTAACCTCTTGAGCCGTAATCAAGTGCGCTATTCAGTTGCGCCACAAGGCCATTTTTGCAGTCGTTGTAATAACGTTGTTGCGGGTGCAAAGATAGAGATAATTTAGAGTTTTGCAAGTCTCTTTTGAAAAAAAATCAAAAAAAAACGAAAGTTTTTCACACTATCCTAGCGCTCTTGTAGTTACGTAATAGCGAAATCCTATAATTGCCATTTGCCACTTTTTGGCTGTGGCTAAATCTAACCTTTGTTTGGTAAAGCTAGGCAATAGTAACTTGTTAATTTGGGCTACAATTTTAAACATATAGAGTTTTATTTTTTTTCAAAGATATAAAAAAAAGACGGTCTTGATTAAGGACCGCCTTTTAGGAGTGTTTTTATAGCTTTGATTTAATTATTGTTTTGATCTTCTATAGCCTGTTTTCGATCTTCTATTGCTTGCTTGCGATCTTGGATAGCTTGAGTTCGATCTCTTTTGGCTTGTTTCAAATCTTCTGAAGCTTGTGTTTTTTCATCTAATTCAGTTTTTGTTACGATCTTAACTGTATTCCCATTTTTAGTAGACTTATTAACATCCATCCTTTTTATTGCATTAGGATCAATTTTTTCAACTTCTTCTTTAGTAGCTATTTTTCCATTAATGTAATAAGTAGCTTCTCCAAGTATACCATCTGTTTCACTTTGTACTATTTTGATAGTGCGCGTTGTTTTATTAATATTATTATTTTGAAGTTCAATTTCGTCTTGACTTTGTTGTATTTTGTTATGACTCTTTATTTGTGATTGAGGGATACTAGGGTTAGTATTTGTAGTGCTGCTAATAATCGTTTCAGAATTAGTTGTAGTGGTGGTTGTGCTTGTTTCGGTTCCTTTTGATGCGGTTATATCTTCATTTTCAATTGGGTATTCTTCCTCTTCTGAGTAAAACCCAATTTCGATTTTACCATCATCATATTTTTTTGATACAAAACGTACTGGACTAATTGGTTTATTTCCTTTTTGCTCATTAATGCCTTTGGTTCCCTTTTTATCATTAAAAGATAATTTTATAGCTGTTATTTCACCTTTGGCATTGCGTTTAATATTAGAGAATACTAAATCAACATCCTGAGATTTTTTTAAGAGTGTCGCTAAATTTTCAAGATCTAAATCGGTAGCGTCTTTATCAATGATGTGGTCAATTATTTGTGTACTCACATTGGTTGCTATATTTTTTTTCTCTTGCGCAACAACTTCTATTTGAAATGATAGTACAAACGCAACAAGCGCTGGAACAACTAATAAATACTTCCAATAATTCCTTTTTTTTGATTGATTTTTGTTTAACATAACGATTCGTTTTTTGATTAATGATTGATAAAAATGATTGGTAATGGCAACACAATTCTCTTGTGTTGTTATTTTTAAAAGTGTGATTTGGTACGCTTTTTTGTCGGTTATCTTTTTGGTAGCCTCACTATCGGCAATGAATTCTAAGTTTTGTAAAACCGATTTTTTGTACAACCAAACAAACGGATTGAACCAAAAAACAATACAAAACGCTCTAGAAACTAGTACGTCAAGTGTATGATTTTGATCACTATGCACTTTTTCATGCTCTAGGATATTCTCTAATTCGGTTGCTGTATATAGCGCCGAATTGTATACAATCGTGTTGAAGTACGAAAAAGGAGCTAGATTTTCTTTGGTGTCAACCAATTTGTAATCCGCTTGACGCTGTGTTGATTTCCCTTTTAATAATAGCTTTAAACTGTAAAAATCATAGAGGAATTTAACAGCCAAAACCAGTATGCCAATACCATAAACGGAGGCCAAAATAAACGGAAAATAATCCATCAATGTCTTTTGCTCTATAACAGTGGTCACCGGAAGCGCAGTCCAGTCCATTGTCGTTGTTACTGGTTCAACCCAAACCACCTTGGTGTAAACCAGCAATGGCAAAAGCAATGCAGTACCTAAACCGGATAGTAAAAACCAACGGTTAGCGGTAAAAAAAGTTTCTTTGCGTAATAGAACATGGTAGCTTATAAAAAACAAAGCCAGTAATCCACTTGATTTCACGAGGTAAATAAATATCGCTTCCATAGCCTATTTTTTGTTTTCAATCATTTCCAGAATCTCACGCAACTCAGCCGCCGAAATCTTTTCTTCTTTGGCAAAAAACGACACCATATTTTTATACGAACTATTAAAATAATGGTCAATTGCCGTGTGCATGAATTTTTTTCGGTACTCCTCAATCGCCACGATAGGGTAGTATTGATGTGTTTTCCCAAAAGCATTATATCCCACATATCCCTTCTCCTCAAGATTTCTAATAATCGTCGATAAAGTGTTGTAATGTGGCGGATCTACGGTGATTTCTTCCATAACCTCTTTCACAAAAGCCTTTTTTAGCTTCCATAAAATGTGCATGATTTCTTCTTCTTTGTTGGTCAATTTTTGCATAGCATGATTTTTATTTGGGCGTTTGCCACTCTCGATAGTTATCGGGATTGGAGGATTAGGACACTACTAGCCTTAACGCAAATCAAACTTACAACTATATTTTTAGTTTTACAACTAATTAAATAGTTTTACAACTATTTTTATAGTTATAAATGGTAAATACTTTATAATCAGCTTTTTTTAATGGGTTTTTAAAAGTAGGAGTGAAGTTATAGAAAGAAGAATTACACTGGTTCGGATTCTAATTGTAATAATTTCTGAATCCACATACAGCAAAAGGCCGCTACTACACCTAAGGTTCCCATGACAAACCAGTTGGCTTGGTAGCCATAATCGGCTATGATGCCTAATCCGGCTTTTGAGCTTATAATATGAGCAAGACTAAAACTCATCGTATATAAGGCCATATAGCGACCTTCGTGACCTTTGGGTGCTCTACTCATGGCAAAAGTATTGGAAAACGGAAACGCAAATATTTCGCCTATCGAAATGAAGATCATACTAATGACTAGCATTCCTGCCCAAAAATTAATCAATAAGGTGTAAAAGCTAAACCCCATCATCAAAGCTCCCCAAAAGATAACTTTAAGTTTTGCCACTTGCTTACGTTCAAAATAACTAACGATTGGCATCTCTAAGGCAAAAATAAGCAAACCATTTAAGGTCATTAATAATCCGGTTTGAAATTCACTTAAACCAAATTGCTCACTGTGATATAAAGGTAAGGCGGTAAATAATTGGAAAAAAATCATGGCAGTAACAAAGCTCACAAACAAAAAGATCCAAAAAACTTTGTCTTTAAAAACCGAAGCTACTTCTAGAATGCTGTTGTGCGGATCTTGATGCGATGTTTTCTTTTTTTCTTTGACTAATAAAGCAAATATTAAAATAGCTACGACACATGAACCTCCATCTACCCAAAACAACCCTTGATATCCTATTCCCATGATGATTAATCCTCCTAAGGCTGGTCCAGCTGCAAATCCTAAGTTAACTGCAAGTCGTACTAAAGTCAACGAACGGGTTCTATTTTCAGGCTTTGCGTAAGCGCCCAAAGACACAAACATAGCCGGTCTAAACATATCGGCCAAGGTCATGATGCTAAACATCCCCAAACACAATCCCCAGAAACTGGTGATGTATTGCAATACAAAGAAGAATATTCCCGAGCTAAACAAACTAAAAACCATCACTTTATAAAACCCAATTTTATCAGATAGTTTACCGCCAAGCCAAGAGCCTAGCATAGAACCTAGACCAAAGGCCACCATAATCCAGCCCACTTCTCCGTACGTAAAATGCAAGTCTTCTTTTAAATATTTAGATAAAAAAGGCAAAACCATGGTTCCTGCTCTGTTGATAAAAGTGATTAAGGTAAGTATCCAGATTTCTCTTGAAAATCCTTTAAAATTATTTAAGTAGCGTTGAAAAGCGTTTATTAACATTAGGTTATAGTTATTTAACACAAAGGTAGAAAACTTTGTAAGGCAGCAGCTTTGTCTCTTTGTAACTTTTAAACTATTTTTGCTAAAATTATAAAAAATGAAAAATTATTTCACAATATTATTCGTATTCCTTTTTGTTTTTGGGTACAGCCAAGAAAAATTTAATCAAAGAGCCGTTGTAAAGTTTCAACACGAGCTCAATAGTGAATATGCTGATGCAAAAACGAGTCCGTTGATGGAACAGGATTTGGCCGCTTTTAAAAGCCTAGACTATTTCCCAGCTAACGAAAGCTTTTTTGTGGTTGCTCAATTTAAAAGAACTCCAAAAGAGAAACCTTTTAAAATGCAAACTTCTACAGATAGAAAACCAGTTTACGTGAAATATGGTGAAGCAACTTTTACACTCAACGGAAAATCATTTACACTCAATTTATATCGAAGCATTGAATTATCAAAACAAGCAAAATACAAAGACGATTTGTTCTTGCCTTTTTCTGATTTGACTTCCGGTAATGAATCCTATATAGGAGGACGATACATCGATTTAAAAATACCGAAGGAAAACACAATTGCAATTGATTTTAATACCGCTTACAACCCGTATTGCGCGTACAATCATAGGTATTCATGTCCTAAGGTGCCTTTGGAAAACGATTTGAATATCGAAGTGAAAGCTGGAGTTAAAAAATTTCACGACTAATGAAATACTTTAATTTCCATATTCACAAAGCCACAAATAATCCAGAGGTATTGGAGTTAATCAATCAATACCCACAGGAATTTGATGGCACGATTCCGTTTTATTCTATCGGAATTCATCCTTGGTATATTGTAGAGGAGCGTATTGAAAGTGATTTGGCAATAATCGAAAGTAAATTACAAGATCCTAAATGCTTGGCCGTGGGCGAATGCGGACTCGATAAAAGGAGTGAAATAGGTATGGAATTGCAACAACTGGTTTTTGAAAAACAATTGCTTTTGGCACAAAAATACAATAAACCCGTTGTGATTCATTGTGTGGCGGCTTTTCAAGAAGTATTGGAAACCAAAAAACGTTTGCAAATCGCGGTTCCAATGATTATTCATGGATTTTCTAAAAAAATACAAGTAGTTAAGCCATTGATTGATCATGGTTTTTATATTTCGTTTGGGAAATATTTATTGCGCAACCCAGAATTAGAAACCGTTTTTAATTCGATTCCGGAAGATCGTTTTTTTTTAGAAACAGATACTGTAGCCGAAACGATTGAGGAAGTGTATGACTTGGCGGCAAAGTATAAAGGGCAAACAATTAGCCAAGTCCAACAAACAATTTCGAATAATTTTCAAGCAGTTTTTAAATTAGACTTGGATTCAAAATAACACATATATATAGGAAGAAGTTTTCAAGAACTTTAAACAATTAAACAAAAAAAGCAATGGCAGAGTGGACAGAGAGAGCAGAACTTTTATTTAAAAAAGAAGGATTAAACAAATTACAAAACGCAAATGTGCTTGTGGTAGGACTTGGTGGAGTAGGATCATTTGCCGCCGAATTTTTAGCAAGAGCAGGAGTGAGTAAAATGACTATTGTTGATGGTGATGTTGTTGATATTACTAATATTAACCGTCAGTTACCAGCCTTGCATTCTACAGTAGGACAACCTAAAATTACGATAGTTGGAGATCGATTGATGGATATTAATCCAGAACTGCAATTAACACGCGTTCAAGAATTTCTTTCGCCAGAGCGCGCTTTTGAAATTGTATCTGAAGAGTTTGATTATGTTTTAGACTGCATTGACAGCGTGACACCAAAACTAAATTTGATTATTGCGGCCAAACGCAAGCGTGTGAAAATTATTTCGAGTATGGGTGCCGGTGGAAAAATGGAAGCTGCCAAAGTAAAAGTAGCCGATATCAACAATACCGAAAATTGTTTCCTTGCCAAAACGATTCGCCGCCGATTGAAAGAACATAAAATTGACAAACTAAAAGTGGTGTTCTCATCAGAGATTCAAGACGATCAAAGTTTAAAAATGACTGATGGTTCTAATTATAAAAAATCGTTTTACGGTACAAACAGCTATATGCCAGGATTATTTGGTCTATACGCTGCCGAAACGGTGATTCGTTATTTACTGAAATAGTAGACTAATGTTCTATCAAATTAGAACAAAATTTAAAAAAAATAAGATGATACAAACTGTAATTTTTGACATGGATGGTGTAATTGTAGACACAGAGCCGGTGCACCGCTATGCTTATTTTCAGCAATTTAGTGAACTAGGGATTGATGTTACTGAGGAGATGTTTACATCGTTTACAGGAACTTCAACACGCAATACGTTTCAAAGAGTGAAAGATATTTTTCAGCTTGAGCATGATGTAGAAGCGATGATAGAGCGTAAGCGAACCATTTTTAACGATGCATTCGATAATAAAAAAGATTTAGAGCTTTTGCCAGGAGTAGAGGATTTAATAAAGGATTTTCATCAAAAGGGAATGCAATTGATTCTAGCTTCATCGGCATCTAAGGTAACTATAGAACGTGTTTTTAACCGTTTTAAACTGCATGATTATTTTACGCATAAAGTAAGTGGCGAGGATTTTCCTAAATCGAAACCGCATCCTGCTATTTTTGAGTTTGCTGCTACATTATCAATTGCTCCAAAAGAAAACTGCATTATTATTGAGGATAGTACGAATGGAATTAAAGCCGCCAAAGCCGCTGGAATATTTTGTGTAGCCTACAATAGTTTCCACTCGAAAGACCAAGATTTATCGGAGGCAGATCTGGTTATCAATCATTTTAATGAGATTAATTTTGAAGTGGTTGCACAATACAAAAGTTGAATTAAGGAATAATTAACATTTATACATACTTGAATTTGTAAATTTGAGGATAATATATTAAACCAATAAAAGATATGAAAAAATTACTGATCGCATTAGCCATTTTTATTACGCAATTTACAATTGAAGCGCAGGTACAAACCCCACAACAAAGTCCAAAAGCAACGTTGAATCAAATGGTTGGATTGACTGATGTTGAGATTGTATATTCTAGACCTTCGGCTCGTGGAAGAGCTGTTTTTGGTAATTTAGTTCCTTTTGGTAAACTATGGAGAACGGGTGCCAATGAAAATACTACAGTATCATTTAGTGATGATGTTGTAATTGATGGAAAAACCTTGAAAAAAGGAAAATATGCTTTGTACACTGTTCCTAGTAGTCAAAGTTGGGAAGTGATTTTTTATACTGCAACAAACAACTGGGGAACACCAGAAGAATTCAATGAAGCAAATGTAGCTTTAAGAACAACGGTAAAAGAAGAGTCATTGCCTAAAAGAACAGAGACATTTACTATAGGCTTAAACGGCTTAGATACTAACTTTGGATATTTAGAAATGTATTGGGAAAACTCTTATGCAGCTTTAAAGTTTGAAGTTCCTACTCAAAAAATAGCAACTGCAAGTATCGAAAAAGCATTAGCAGGGCCAAGTTCAGCAGACTATTTTGCTTCGGCTCAATACCTTTTTCAATCGAATGGTGATGTTGCAAAGTCTAGAGCGTATATGGACAAAGCATTAGAATTAAGCGCTGAAAAGCCTTTTTATTACTTGCGTTTAAAATCACTGATTCAAGCAAAACAAGGAGATAAAAAAGGAGCTATTGAAACTGCTAAATTATCGTTAGCAGCATCAGAAAAAGCTGGCAATCA
Source organism: Flavobacterium muglaense (assembly GCF_014305155.1). Taxonomy (GTDB): domain Bacteria; phylum Bacteroidota; class Bacteroidia; order Flavobacteriales; family Flavobacteriaceae; genus Flavobacterium; species Flavobacterium muglaense. Next base: position 24,130 of record NZ_JACRUK010000024.1, on the reverse strand, counting down.
AGATTACGTTAAAATGAACAAAGACAGTATCTCAGAATGGGGGAAATAAAATTCCGTTTTGATTTCAAATAAAAATCCCGTTTCACATTGATTGTGAAACGGGATTTTTGTTTATGCAAGAATTTCTTCTTTGTCTTTTCTAAATAGCGTTGCTTGCATGATCAAGGACAGAATGATCGTTAACATTGCTCCAAGGAAGTTGAGCCATAAATAGCCTAGTTTTTCCTCGCCACTAGGGTAGATGTGAATGGCAAAATAATAGATAAAAAAGATGGCACTCTGGCTAATTAAAGCACTGAAAAAAATGGCTTTTGCTTTTACGTATTTAATATAGAACCCCACAAGGAATATACCAAGTACGGTACCGTAGAATAGCGATCCTATTATGTTTACCATTTGGATTAAATTGTCAAATAGGTTCGCTACAGTAGCAAACACGATGGCTATAATCCCCCATAATACGGTAAAAAACTTAGTAGCATTCAAATAATGCTTATCTGATTTTTCTTCTTTTAGATTTCTCTTATAAATATCAATAGCTGTTGTAGATGCCAGTGCATTTAGTCCCGAAGCCGTAGATGACATCGCTGCTGAGATGATAACAGCTAATAATAGTCCGATTAGGCCTTTAGGGAGGTAATTAAGGATAAAATGAAAGAAGACGTAATCCTTGTCATTGGTTTCACTTTTGGGATCGGCTTTTAGAATGATTTCTTTGGCGCGTTCTCTTAAATCTTTTTCTTTAGATGATAAGGTAACGAGTTCTTTTCTAAGAATAGGGTTGTCATAATCTTGATTCAGCTGATCAATGTATAGCAAATTGATGACTTTTTTATCCTCGGATAATGCTTCGAGTTGTTTCTCTAAGCCGTGATATTCGTCTTTGTATTTTGATTTTTCGATCGTTACTTTGTTGTTCGGATTGAAGTTTAAAGGAACAGGATTGAATTGGAAAAAAACAAAAACCATTACTCCAGTTAAAAGAATGAAGAACTGCATAGGTACTTTTAAAAGTCCGTTCATGATCAATCCCATCTGACTTTCACGTACTGATTTTCCAGATAAATAACGTCCAACCTGTGATTGATCTGTACCAAAATAAGCCAAGGCTAAGAAAAAACCACCGGTTATTCCGCTCCAAAACGTATATTTTTCTTCTGGATCAGTAGAGAAATTCACGATATTCATTTTATCATTTGCGCCAGCGATATGCAGGGCATTGCTAAAAGTCATTTCGTTTGGTAAAAAATGCAAAATCAGGAAAAAAGTAATAAACATCCCCGACATGATCACAAACATTTGTTGTTTTTGAGTTACGTTTACTGCTTTTGTACCACCTGAGTAGGTGTATATAATTACCAGAGCACCAATAGCGATGGTCATATAAGTAAGGTTCCATCCTAATATAGCCGACAAAATAATAGCTGGTGCATAAATTGTTAATCCAGTTCCAAGACCTCTTTGAAACAAGAAAAGTATTGCGGCAAGGGAACGGGTTTTTAAATCAAATCTTTTTTCGAGGTATTCATAAGCTGTGTACACTTTGTACTTATGGTAAATAGGTATAAAGGTCAAAGAAATCACGACCATAGCAATAGGTAAACCAAAATAGAATTGGATAAAACCCATTCCGTCATGGTACGCTTGTCCCGGAGTTGATAGAAAAGTAATGGCACTGGCTTGGGTAGCCATGACCGAAAGTCCTACCATATACCATGGTGTTTCATTTCCACCCAGGATAAAATCCTCAACGTTTTTACTTCCTTTAGTTTTCCAAGCCCCATATATTACAATAAAGAGCAAGGTTACAATTAGTACAATCCAGTCGAATAGTTGCATATTTTTAAGAGTATAATTTCATTATTATATAAAAGATCAAAATATAAATGGCATTTGCGACAAGCACCCAGGTATAATTTTTTTTCCATTTTTTTACTTTTTTTGTTTCCATAGTACTATGATTTTATTTTTGTTCGGGAAGTATTTTTGGGTTTTTCAACGAGATCATATTTGATATTAATCGGTATGCTCCTGATACGCCCGCAGGTAATTCTCTAAAAAAGCTAAGTCCTGTATAAATATAGTATCCTTTTCCGTAGGGAGCAACAAGTACGGCTCCATCTTTTGAGGATTCGCCTTGATCATGTGATGACAAGATAGGAGTGAAGGCTGTATCGTATTCACTAGGATAGTATAATCCTTGTTCTTGTGTCCAATCTTCAAAGTCGGTTGTAGTTATTTTATTAGGGTAGTTCAAGATGCGATGATCGGGTGCTAGGAATTTTACTTTTGCATTTTCTTCGGTCACACGATCGCGAGAAATTTTTAATGGAAAAGGGGCAATAGCTACATCCGCAATCAAATCAGGCGTGTTGTATTGTACCAGCATTGTTTTTCCGTCTTTTACAAAATCAAAGAGTATTTTTTGCTTATTAGCAAGCACTTGAACGGTATTGTAAGCGCGTATTCCAGTAATAACGACATCAAAAAGTTCTAGTTTTTTAGCGGATATTTCTTCAGGATTTAATAGAATAACAGTGTAGCCCATTTGAGTTAAACTCGAAGGAACTTCATCACCAGCCCCCATAATGTAGGCTATTTTTAGGTTTTCTATTTTTAAGTCCATTTTGATGAATTTAGATTCTGCAGGTGCTAGAACTTGTTGCTTAGTAATGTGATTGTAGTCAATAACTACTTGATCAGTATCATATGCTTTATTGTCAATGGTAGCAATGCTTTTGGCTGTAACTTCAGAAGGTTCTTTGGGTGGACTTACGTCAAAATAGACTGTTTTTTCGCTCCCTTTTTTGTCTAATACAAACGGAATAGACGCTGGAGTAACGATCCAGTTTTTGGGTAATTCTAGTCGTAAATCACCTTTAATATTGTCTTTTCCAGCTTTAACTTTAACCGCTACTGCCTTAGGGTTCGCATTGTTAAAAAGGGCAACTTTATTGATAATGCTAGTAGTAACCTCAGGAACGATATCGAGATAATTGTACATTTCGCCTTTTACATTGTCATTGTATTTGTAGACAACTGTGCGGTCAAATGGGATTTCGACTCCATTGATCGCAACATTGAAAACCACTTTTACTTCACGTATAACATCTGGAATACCGATGTTTTTTTGATCATTTACGGCATACATACCTACTGTTCCTTTTTCTTTGAGCCAGTAGGGCTGGGTGTAATCAATGTTTACAGGTAATTGCAAACTTAGATTGATGTTTTCTACATTATTGTTTTTTAAATCTTTGTTTTGAGCTGTTGATTTTTGTTCAGGTAAAGTTAGCACGCTAACTAACTGCATCGGTACAGCGCTTCTATTAACAGCTTCCAGTTTAAGACTGATTGTACTTCCAGGCGTTGCTTCCTGCTCTTGCGCTACAGCTTCAAGGTACAAACCAGAGCAAGCTGCTATAATTTTTTTAAGTTCCTCTGTTTTTACTGTTTTCCAATGATTTTTGTCTAAAGTTTGAATCATTTGATAGACTTTAACTAAGTTTGGTACACTAGCCGAAGGATTAGAAAAGTTATAAGAAGCCACAATAGTTGTTAGTAGATCACCAATAGGTTTACCACCTTTTACACGGTTCCAGCTAGTATCGATCCCTTCAAAGATATTGGTGTTGTCTTTTAAAGGTTCGCCATTTATGAGCTCCAGATATTCGGTGTCCTCACCTCGGCTTCCTGTACTTCCAAAACCTTGTGATTGGTGACTACTTCTACTCAAAGCAGCGATTTCTTGGTTTGATTTCCCTAAATTTTGATAATAAACCCCTGTTTGAATGGTGGCTAGTTTGGATTTATTTGCGGCGTCAAATTTTTCTTTGCTACCATAAAACCACCAAGATGTATTAAAAAATTGGCGTTTGGCCTGCCATGGATCTACAAGTTTTAACTGATCTGGAAATACAGACGGATCGTTCGTTTTAGTAAAACTTTCGGTGCTTAACATGGCCGATGAAGTATGATGACCGTGGGTAGTCCCCGGTGAGCGGTGATCAAAGCGATTGATAATGACATCCGGTTGAAATTTTCTAATAGCCCATACTACATCCGAAAGCACTTTTTCTTTGTCCCATATTTGTAAAGTCTCATCAGGGTTCTTGGAGAAACCAAAATCATTAGCCCTAGAAAAAAACTGTTCACCACCATCTATTTTTCTAGCTTCGATCAATTCTTGTGTGCGTATAACTCCTAATAATTCGCGCAGTTGTGGCCCAATTAAATTTTGACCTCCATCGCCACGAGTTAGTGAAAGATAACCTGTTCGAGCCTTAGTATCATTCGATAAATACGAAATTAGTCGTGTGTTTTCATCATCAGGATGTGCGGCTATATACAGCACTGAACCCAGGAAATTGAGTTTTTCAATTTGATTGTATATTTCAACCGAGCTTGGTTTTTGAGGTTTTTGTGCTAAAAGTATTTGAAATAAAAAGAGAAAGAGTAGGGATAAAATAGATTTATTTGGAATCATTTTCTGGAAATTAATTTACAATAAGCTCAAATGTAACAATAATAAATTTTTCATTTTATTGTTTTTTAGTTTTCTTAACCAAAAATTAGGATACAAAAAAAATAGAGCATCGGTTAAGATGCTCTATTTTTAAGATCAATGTTAGGTTTAATCTCTTCTATTGTTTCGGTTATTGTTGGCTTTTTCATGTCCACTTCCACGTTTTTCATTTTTACTATACTGTCTGTTTTTATAGTTGTTTGACTTTCTATTACTTTCTTTATAGCTTCTATTTTGGACATATCTTCGATCTTGATTGTAGTTACGGTTTCCAGATCTTCTGTTATTATCCGTTCTATAACCGATTGCTCTTTGGCGTTCAAATCGATGTCCTTTATTGTATTTCGTTTTATGGTTATGAAAATGCGCATAAGGTCTATTTCCGTGGTAACCATTTAGAACAACTTTATAACCGTTGTACAGGTTATAATTTCGATACTGTCTTGGTAAGTAACGAGATCTAATCCATCTTCCGTTGCCAAAATAAACAAACAAAGAGGCACGAATATCATAGTAGGCTTGTACTTCTGGTAAATAGTAAAAATCAACATTTGAGTATCCTGATGGTCCCCAAGCAGGAGCTCTTCCTATATTGACATTCACAGATACTTGGGCTTGTGTAGTACTCGATAAGAGCAATATAATCCCTACAGCGATTAGTTTTAAAGTTTTCATATTTTCTATATTTTTAATTAATATTTGTTGCAGTGTGTAGATCCTTACTACTGTAAAACCAACAACTGTGCCACAATGATTTTGGAAAGGTTTAATTGGATTTTAAAAAAAAGAAGAGGCTGTCTTTTCGGACAGCCTCTTCATGTTATTAGGAAAGGAAATTAATGTTTATTCTTTCCATGTGATTTTTCTTTATTTCCTTTATTTCCATTATCATGTTTGTTTCCTATTGATTTTTGAGGTTTACCTTTATACCCTTTGTAATATTTCACTTTGTGTTGCTTGTAATAGGTATAAGGTGTTCTTCCATGATAATCGTTTAGCACTACTTTATAACCATTGTATAAATCATAGTTTCTATACTGTCCGGGTAAATTTCTAGATCTAATCCATCGACCGTTTCCAAAATAAATAAATTGAGAAGCTTGTATATCATAATAGGATTGAACATCAGGAATGTAATAGTAGTCAACATTGGCATATCCTGCTGGACCCCATGATGGCGGACTTCCTATATTTACGTTTACTGATACTTGAGCTTGAGTTGCGCTTGTTACCAAAAAGAATATTCCAATGGCAATTAATTTTATTGTTTTCATTTTTTCTGTTTTTAATGTTGCATTTTTACTACGGATTGCTAAAACCAACTATGGTGTCAAAACCGTTGTGTTAACAGTAATTTAAGGAAATTACTAGTCGAACAAATTAAGTGTGTTCGTATTTTTTCACTGTTTATGATAAAACTATTATAATAATAAAATTAATAATAGAATGATGATAATAATGGCTCCTACTGATAGGTATATGCCGTGTCCACTTGATTTTAAGTTTTGCTTTATGGCTCGAACTTCTTTTCTGAGCTCTTTTTTTTCAGATGATTTTAGGGATGATTTATCCATGTCCTTTATTTCTTCTAAACGGTCTAGCATGGTTTGAACTTCTGCAGGAACTTCTTTAGTAGTTGTAGTAGCATGTTTGTCGGCTGCATATGCAGTGGTAGTAGTAACACTGAATGATAAAAGAATCATGATGCAATAAAAGTGTAGTTTTTTCATTTTTTTAGTTTTTTAAGTTTACTTTTTTTCTTAGTATAAAGGTAGTACTAAACTCAAAAATAAGATTGTGTAATTAGTGGTATAGATTGTAACATTCACACTTAAACACAAAGTGATTTAAATCATAAGTTTTTGTAAGTAAGGTGTATAGTGTTTTTTATTTAAAAGAGACTGTCTTTGGTTTAGCCAATTCGAAATTTTGAAAGCCAAAATCAGTAGTTTGAAAGGCATTAGTTCTAAAAACATTATCGCCTTCAAAGGGAATAGTAGGATAGTAGGAAATAGAAAATTGAAAAGCGCTAAAGACTAAGAAATCATTACTAATAATTACTCCAGCGCTAATTTTAGAGTATCCTTTGTTTTTTTGAGTAGAGCTTAAACTGTTTCCTAGAATAGCAATCGTGTAGTTTAAATAGGGATTAATCCTAAAACCTCCTATATCTTTGGGAGCGTAGGATTGTGTTTGTAAAGTAAGGATCATTTTATTGGTACCATAAATAGGACTATTGAATCCAGGGAGCCCAAAGTTTTCGTTTATGGTAAGCTGGTCAGCAGTAGTATTCATGCGGTTGATCCCTACAAGAAGTTGTGGTTTGATGAATTGCCTTATTTTCCAATTACCAATTCTCATTAAATGCGTAAAATAATTGGCCTGAAAAGAGATCGCAGTTTGCTCGGTTTTAGACTGGTTAAAGAAGGTTCCTAATTCTAAATTGGTACTTAAAAATCCCCATTTGTAATAGTTACCAAACGAAATTTGCCCACCTAGATAAGCACGCCAATCCTTGTTTTTGTACTGATATCCCGTTGTAATACCAAAAATTTGTCCAACAGGGACATCTTCGATAATTCCGTTTTTAAAAATATATTGGTCTTCAACGAACTCTCTATTATTGATTCCGATTCCTAGCAATATTGTTTTTTCATTCGAATAATAATGCAGTGGATCGTAAGCAACAGTTGGGCTTTCGATATAATTACGTGCTGTAAAGCCTGTTGTCAAAACTAGATTGGTTGTTTTATTGTTGATAGTGTCATCTTTGGAAATATTCATGGCTTTCCCCAGCCAAAAATCATGACTGCTGTATTTAAAATTTTGCTTAGCATATAATAAATCTAGCCCTTGAATAGTATCTCTTCTAAAAAGTTGTTCTAGAGCAATACCTCCAGCCCATTTTGTCAATGGCGAATAAAAAGGACGTTCGATTTCTATTTTTTTTGAATAGTTATTATCCAAGTCAATTTGGTAATTTAGACGTGTTTTAATAAATGTATTTTTGAAATTGGGAACAGTGTAGGCGAGCTCATTGGCATTTTTCCCATCGCTAAAGCGGTTTGTAAAGCGATAATCTAAGCGATGTCCAGAACCCAAAAAGTTGTTTTCATTGAGACCAGCTGCCACTCGCGATTCGGTTATTTCAAATTTAGGTACAGAACTCCATGAATCTAGCACACGTACATATACATCAACCGAATCATTGCCCTTGCCCACAAGTCGTTCAGTAATATTTACTCTATTCACAAAACGCTGTGCTCTTAAAATACGTTCCGATTCTTGAATTTCGAAGGCATCATAAGGTTTGTTTTTCTTGAATAGTAGCGCGTTTTTAACGGCGAATTCCTTCGTTTTTAGGTGTAAAGTATTACCGGCTCTTTCAGACCATTTAGAGGGAGTTTGCAAGGTATCTTTATCCGAGTAACCAAAGGGGTCAAGTGTAACAATTTTGATAGTACGGATGATTTTTCCATCAATACCTTCTAGGTGTTTTTGGATGGGTTCAGTTTTGGTACTTCTAACTTTCGAGGGTCTAAATATGACGCGATGCAGTAATTTAGTTATCGGATGCTTCTTAGAATAGGTTTGTATTTTTGTATACATAGCAGCACTATCTTTTTCCGTTTTTTTAATTTGGGAGAAAGAATTTTGATAGCTAATAACTAGCAAAAAAAATAGGACCATTCTATGTTTTGTACCCATTAATACATATTTAATTTAAGAAAGTAAATGTGGGTGTAACCGGCGTATTTGAAATGGTACCGAAGTCTTATTCAGCATTATTTTCATCGATTGTGTCATTTTCATTTGAAATGATAGGGTCTGATGAGACTTCAGTTTCAGCCTGCTGCTGTTCCCAGACTACATTTTTGGGTAAGTTATCGCTCATTAAATAGCCCCAAGGTTTTAATGACTCGATTTGATCAAAAATAATTTTTAGAATTGCCAAAATAGGAATAGCTAAAAACATTCCCGAAACGCCAGCTACCGCTCCGCCAATTATAATTCCTATGATCGATACAATGGCATTTATTTGTACTTTGGTATTGATGATTAAAGGAACGAGAATGTTATTGTCAATCAATTGAACGATAACATTCACTCCAATGACACCCACAATAATGGAAAGATCAGGCGTACCAGTTAAGGAAGCCAAAAAGGTTAAAACACCGGCAATTAAAATACCGATATACGGGATTAGGTTTAGTATTCCTGTAATGATACCTAATAAAATATAGTATTGCACACCAATAAAATAGAGTCCGATGCTGGTCAATATTGATACAACTATCATTTCTATAATCAGCCCAATAATATAATTTTGAATCGCTTCTTTTATTTGAATCAAAATAACGGACAAGGTATTGTGAAATTCTACACGAATTAATTGTATTAAAAACTGAACAAAATGCTTTCTATACAGTAAAATTAAAAAGATATAGATAGGAATTAGTGCAAGGTTCATGATGATATCAGTAACAGAAAGCAAGGTAGTGCCAATGCTTTCTTTTCCTTTTTTTACAGAGTTTTCAGTAACATCTTCTAAGTATTTTTTTTGTTCCCATAGGCTTACTTTAAAGTTGGTTCTAATATAGCCCTGAATGTCCGAGACGAAAATATTGATGTTTTTTCTAATCCCTTCAAAATCACTAGCAATATCACTAATTTGATAGGATATAAATGCTAATATCGCCATGATAGACAAAACGAAAAATAGGACAGTAATGGATACAGCTATGGCATTAGGCAGACGCATTTTTGAATTCAAAAAAGACGCTATTGGCAGTAAAAGAACAGCAAAAAGAAAGGCAAGCAAAACAGGGATTATGATACTTTCTCCAATAAAAAAGATGTAACCAATACTGATAATGCTTAGCAGTGTACAACTAAGGCGGATATAAAAAGGATATTGTACGGTGTTTTTCATACTTCAAATGGATTAAAAATAAACAATAAATGGCACTGTAATTTCTTAAATGTCCCACAAGCAAATGTGATGTTTTTTGTACAACTTACGATTATAGGTTTGATTTATTTTTTTATAGAATTGCCATATTTTATAGCAAATAATGGGGGATACTTTTTTAATCTGTAAAATCAATGTCTTCAAAGTGAGTTTTCATGATCGAAATTCCTTTTTGAAAAAGAAGGTTGTTAGGATAAATGATGATTTCTCCTTCTTTGGTGATCAGTGCAACATGAAAAGCTCTGATATCTTCAATTTCGGCAATAATTGGAAAATCTTTGTCATGAATGCGAATTACATCTCCAATTTTAAAAGGGAAAGAAAAAAACAAAATAATACCCGATGTGATATTACTTAATATAGACCATTGGGCAAACATCGCAACTCCTACAATTGTAGTAATGGATGAAACAGCAATAATGATATCCTTCGCCTGTACACCCCAAATTAAGGTTAGGGCAATGATCGCGAGAATAGTCGAGAGCAGGTTGATGTATTTTATCACCAGATTGGTGCGATGCTCAATGCGGTGCGTAATGGCAGCAAAACGACGTACCAACTTAGAAACTAAAATGCGCATCATAAAGTACACAAATAAAAGAATTCCAGTTTCAATTACTTCTCTTATAAAATCATTAAAAAAAGTCATAGCTAGGTGTTTTTAGGCTAAGTTACTCAAATATTCGTATACTTTATCAACGGGCATCCCCATTACATTGGCATACGAACCTTCAATTTTTGACACGCCTATAAAACCAATCCATTCTTGAATTCCATAAGCTCCTGCTTTATCATAAGGTTTGTAGTGATCAATGTAGTACAAGATAGCTTCGTCAGTGATGGCGTTAAAGGTTACTTTGGTCGTTTCTGTGATCACGTCTGTTTTGGCATTGGTCTTAAAACATACCGATGTGATTACTTCATGAGTATCATTAGACAAGGATTTTAAAATAGTAAATGCATCATCTTTATCCTTTGGCTTACCTAATGCTTTATTGTTATGCCAAACAATGGTATCGCTCGTGATTAAGATTTCATTGTCGGCTAATTCGCCATCAAAAGCAGTTGCTTTTAATTGTGCTAAATAGTCGGTAATTTGACCTGATTGCAATTCTAGAGGGAAAACCTCTTCAATTTCTTTTAATCGAATTTCAAAATCCAATTCTAAATCTTTGAAAAATTGTTGTCTTCTAGGAGAACCTGATGCGAGTATCAGCTTGTATTTATGCAGTTTATGTTGCAGCATTGTATTTTATATTTAGTGTAATAATTAATATAGACAAAATTCCAAAAAACAGGATCCACTTTAAAAGTGCACTCAGTTTTTTAAAATCATCTTTAGTAGTAGCGGTCCAAGTTTTGACTGTAAAAAAGATAATGGGCGCAAGAATAAATACTAAGGCATAAAAAGCTGTTATAAACAAATTATTAGCCATGAAATAATTGTTGATGTAATAAAGCAAAGCGATACAGGGAACGAAGCTCAATGCAAATACAAGTTTGGTGGTCATAGAGATCCCTAATACGATAGGCAGAGTTCTCATTCCTTGGCTATAATCGCCATCATAATCTTCTAAGTCTTTAATGATTTCTCGAATAAAATTAATGAAGAAAGCAAATATGGCATAATCAAGAATGATCGAAAAAAACACAGCTATAACTGGTTTATTAGAAGGGGTTACAACAGGATATAAGTCAAAAACACCAATGATTAAAATGCTAAAAGACAGTAATAATGCGACTAGAATATTGCCAATTACCATAATTTGTTTTAAGCTGGTAGCATAAATATAGAGTAGGGTAGCGATTAAAATAAAAACAACTGCAAATCCCGGTTTTTGAATGGAGTTTGAGATGTAAAAACCAATGGCTACACCCGAAACATTGAGCGCAACATACATATTATATGCTGCCGTTTCCGAAATAGTTTTACCTACAATTACGGCGTTTGGTTTGTTAGTAATATCAGTATCTTGATCAAAAATATTATTGATCACATAGCCTGCGGCTGCAATTAGAACGGTGCTTAATACGAGTAAGAAGTATTGCCAATCAGCTAGAGCCAAAGGGATATTTTGCAATTTCAAAAAACCATATCTAAAAACCATTTGCATAAAAGCAAGCATTAACAAGTTTTGAAATCGTATCAGTTTTAGAAAATTCATAGTTGTAGGTGTGGAATCAGATTGTTTTTATTCGAATTTATTTCAAATGCGTATCACAAAGTCAAACACGAATTAATCGTGTTGTCCATCAAAATAAGCCATCCATTTTCCTTGTACTTTCATCACTTGTTCAATGACATCACGAGCGGCTCCTTTTCCTCCATTTTTATGGGAGATGTAAGTCGAAATTGTTTTAATTTCTGGACTAGCGTCTTGAGGACAAGTAGGCAATCCTACTAATTTCATTACATGATAGTCAGGGATATCATCACCCATGTACAATACTTGCTCAGGGTTAATGTTGTATAATTCAGTATATTCTTTAAAAGTTTCTACTTTATCTGGTGTGCCTAAATGAATGTCTGTAATCCCTAAGTTGCGCAAGCGTACGCGAACACCTTCATTGCTTCCCCCTGATATAATACATACATTATAGCCACTTTCTACGGCTGCTTTCATGGCATAACCGTCACGAATATTCATGGTTCTTAATATTTCACCTTCGGTAGTTACAAATACAGAACTATCAGTAAGTACGCCATCAACATCAAATATAAATGTTGTAATATCATTCATTAATTCTTTATAACTTTTTGCCATTTTCTTGTATAGATTGTGTTAGTATTTTATAAATTTTAAGTTGATTTTCGTCCGTTAGCAAGTTTTCATGTGCAAGGATCGTGTTTTTATCGTCTCGTTTTGCAGGACCAGTTTGCGCTGCTGCAGGAGATAAACTGCTTATTTTTTGAGCGGTTTCCTCAATTAATGGTGCCAAGATTTCAAAAGGGACTTGATGTTCGTTGCAAATATCACTCCCTATTTGGTACAAATGATTGGTAAAATTATTCACAAAAACGGCTGCAACATGCAAGGCTTTTCGTTGCTCAGAATTAATAGGGAAAACTTTACCCGATATGAATTGCGCTACTTTTTCAAGTAATTTATAGTCAGTTGCCGTTTCGCTTTCCAAGCAAATTGGAATGGTTTTAAAATCGATTTCCTTGTTTTTAGTAAAAGTTTGCAAGGGGTAAAAAACTCCTCTTCGATTACTATTGTTTAATTTTCCCAAAGGAAAACTACCAGAACAGTGCACTACTAAACGATTTTTAAAAGGCAGTTGATTTGAAACAGCAGCAATTGCATCATCAGAAACGGCAATAATGTATAGGTCAGCATGGACTAATTGATTGTAATTAGTGGCAATTTTGGAAGATTCGATCAATCCATTTAAAGATGCCGCTTTGCGCGAAAAAACCTGAACCAAGTCGATTGGGTCTCCATTTTTTTGAGATTTTAAAAGTGCGTTTATCAAATGTTGCGCTACATTTCCAGAACCAATTATAATAACTTTAACCATTTGGCAAAATTAGCATTTTTTTTTAAAGACCATGCAACTATTCTGTGGATACATTTTGAACAAAAAAACCATAAAATACAATTGTTTACTTGCGATTAAAAGCCTTAATTTTTGATTAAATTAACAATTGTACAAATAAACAAGTCAACAATTTTAAGTACTTTTGTCGGACTTTTATAAAATCGTAATTCTTTACAAATGAATAAAAAATTATTCTCCTTTTTGTTTTCTACTCGACTTATGGCACTCCTTTTTATCTCATTTGCAATAGCAATGGGTGCAGGGACTTTCATCGAAAGTAAATACAATACAGATACAGCTCGAATTTTAATTTACAACAGTTGGTGGTTTGAGGTAATAATGGTGTTTTTTATGATCAATTTCATTGGAAATATAAAACGCTATCAATTATTGAAAAAAGAAAAATGGGCAACTTTAATGCTGCATTTAGCGTTTATATTTATTTTGTTAGGAGCTTTCGTAACTCGTTATATCAGCTATGAAGGAATGATGCCCATACGCGAAGGAGCGGCAGAAAATCAATTTTATTCCGATAAAACATTCCTTACCGTTTTTGTAGATGGTGAGTATAAAGGGGAAATGAAACGCCGTGTTTTTGAACAACCATTATTGTTATCGCCGGTTACTAATAATCATTTTTCAATTTCAGATAAATTTGCAGATACGCCATTTGAGGTAGAATATGAAAATTATATCATGGGGGCTAAGGAATATGTAAAACCAGATCCCAAAGGCGTTCAATACCTAAAATTAGTAGAAGCTGGTGATGGAGGTCGTGAAGAGCATTTCTTGAAATCAGGAGAGGTTCAAAATATTCACAATGTACTTTTTGCACTTAATAAACCTACTGAGGGCGCTATAAATATCAATACAACTGGCGCTGAATTTACGATTCAAACACCATTTGAAGGTAATTTTATGCGAATGGCTGATAAGCTTCAGGGTACAGTTACTAAGGATATTGTGCAACCATTAATGATGCGTTCGCTTTACAGCATTGGTGAAAAACGTTTTGTTTTTCCTGATCAACCAGTAAAAGGAGTAATTGCTTATGAGTCGAATAATGATTTTAAAGCAAAAACGCATGATGATGCTTTAGTAATAAAAGTAAAAGCCGAAGGACAAGAGAAAGAAGTTACCATTACAGGATCAAAAGGAAAAATAGGTGAGGCCAAAACAGTTAGAATTGGCGCTATCGATTATAGCTTTTTCTACGGTAGCAAAGCGTATGTATTGCCTTTTAAAGTAAAATTAAATGATTTTATCGCTCAAAAATATCCAGGAACAGAGAAAAGTTATTCCTCGTTTGAAAGTAAGGTAACTGTACAAGATAGTACAGGAAACTTTGACGCTAGAATTTTTATGAATAATGTACTAGATCATAGAGGTTATCGTTTCTTTCAATCCTCATTTGATCCAGATGAGAAAGGAACAGTTTTATCTGTAAACCATGATTTCTGGGGAACAGGAATTACCTATGCAGGATACTTTATGTTGTTTTTTGCAATGATGGCTATCATGTTTACAAAGCATTCTCGTTTTACAGATTTAAAAAGAAAATTAGAAGTGGTAAAAACTAAAAAATCGAAACTGCTTACTATTCTTGTATTGATGATAAGTATGAGTGGTTTTTCACAGGCACACAATCATGATCATGATGCAAACGGAAATCATGCAGATCATGCAGAGGGAACTGCACACACCAGAGTGGCACCTACTGAAAAACAATTGGATTCATTGTTAAATAAATTCAAGGTTAAAGAAGAGCATGCGGCTAAATTTGGACGTTTAGTGATTCAGGATGCTGGCGGAAGAATGAAACCCGTAAACACTTTCTCATCCGAGTTATTAAGAAAGGTGAGTCATTCTAACTCTTATAAAGGAATGAATCCGGATCAAGTTTTCTTATCCATGTCGCAATATGCACAATTGTGGATTGAGATTCCCTTAATCTATTTAAGAGAAGGAAATGATAGTATTCGTAAAATAATAGGAGTAGATTCAAAAATTGTTAATGCTCCGTTTATAGCTTTCTTTGACGAAAAAGGAAATTATAAATTATCTCCTTATTTAGATGCTGCTTACAAGGCAGCAAATCCCAATCAGTTTGAAAAAGACTTTATTGAGACCGACAAGAAAGTAAATTTAATGGAATCGGCCTTGAGCGGAAGAATATTAAAGATTTTTCCAATCCCTAATGATCCTACAAATAAATGGGTTTCATCATTAGAGCTAGGCGAAGCAGGATTAAAAGGGATGGATTCTACGTATACTAAGAGCGTTTTGCCTTTGTATTTTGGCTCTTTAAATAACGCTTCGGTATCAGGTAACTATAAAAATGCGGATGATTTAGTCGAAAGTTTAAATGGTTTTCAGAAAAAATTTGGAGCCAAAGTAAGGCCAAGTGAGGATAAAATTGATTTAGAAATTATGTATAATAAATACGACATACTTCCTAAATTGTTTTTTTGTTATGCTCTAGGTGGAATTTTCATGTTGATATTTACGTTGTTCAGTATTTTCTTTGATAAAAAGTTTTTACGGGTTACTGTAAATGGTTTTCATATTCTTATAGGTGTCTTTTTTGCTTTGCATACCATAGCATTAATTGCCCGTTGGTATATTTCAGGTCATGCACCATGGAGTAATGCGTATGAGGCTATAATATATGTTGCTTGGGCAACCATGTTTTTTGGATTGGCATTTGACAGAAAATCTAAATTGACGGTAGCTTCTGCTTCTTTCGTTACTTCAATGATTTTTATGGCAGCGTATGCTAACTGGTTAGACCCAGAAATTGCTAATCTGCAACCTGTACTTAATTCATACTGGTTAATGATTCACGTAGCTGTTATTGTGGCCAGCTACGGACCATTTGCATTAGGAATGATTCTAGGATTTGTTTCTTTATTACTGATCTTTTTTACCAATGAAAAGAACAAGGCTAAGATGGATTTAAATATTCAAGAAATTACCTATATCAATGAAATGGCATTGACAATCGGTCTAATTATGCTTACTATAGGGAACTTCTTAGGAGGTCAATGGGCCAACGAAAGTTGGGGTCGTTACTGGGGATGGGACCCAAAAGAGACTTGGGCATTGATCAGCATCATGGTTTATGCGTTTGTAATTCATGCCCGTTTTGTACCAGCGTTAAGAGGGAAATGGATTTTTAACCTGATGAGTATGTTTGCTTTTGTATCGATCTTATTTACGTATTATGGAGTGAACTTTCATTTAGTAGGTTTGCATTCCTACGCTAGCGGAGAAGCACATTCATTAAGTTGGATTTGGTATTCACTAGGAAGCATCAGTTTTATAGGAGCTATGGCCTACCCAAAATACCGAAAATACTATAAAAAATAATAGCTAATTTTTGCTAAGATAAAAGAGAAGGTCCAACTGTTATGTTGGGCCTTTTTTTTGCTTTAGAGCTAAATAGTGCAATATTTACAATGTTTTTTTGGTAAGAAAAAAACACATCAACTAGTTTAATCATGTATTTAATCGATTATTTTTGCTTTTAATCTTGTTTTGTGATAAATCTTGTTTACTTTTAAAATATCAATTAGTATTAATTTAAGAGTATTCAGGATGAAATATTTGTTGTTGTTTTTCTGGTCGTCTGTTTTTTATGGACAGGTACTGCACCATGAAATGATTGCCACGCAGGGCGAATCAAAAACCTTAGACAATGGGCTGGTTATTAGTCAAACAATAGGGCAGCAGAGTACTATAGGTAATTATAGTAAAGAGTTTACAGTAATGCAAGGGTTTCAACAAAGTCTATGGAGTAGCTATATTGCTAGTAATGCACTGGACTTGATCGCGACTAAGACTTATCCTAATCCCTGTATCACCACAATTAGTTTTGAGTTTTCTAAGACTATCTCAACTATGATTACAGTTCATGTTTTTGATTTAGGTGGACGACTAGTTTTTAGTGGAGAGAAAAAAGCGGATGAAGCAATACTAAGCGTTGATTTATCACAGTTGATACCCTCACCATATTTAGTCCATTTATACACTGATACCTTCAGCTATTATACAAAAATTATAAAACTATGATAAAAAATTACGCTTCCTTTCTGTTTACATTTCGACATTTTTTTTACTTTTTTCAGCTTATAGATAGTTATGATTCTTTCATAATAAATAGACTCTTATACATTAAAGAGTAAAATATTGATGCTCCAAATGTGGGGTTATCAAGCTGTTTTAGGAACATGAAGTTCCATTAGTATCCATTTATTTTTTTGATTTTTAACTAATTTCTTACAATATGAAAAAATTATACATCATTTTACTATTCTTTGTAATGGCTAGTAATTATGCACAAACAAAGGGCATTACGTACCAAGCTGTAATTATGAATACGCAAGGAAACCAGTCGGCTGCAGCAGGAACGCGCAATGTTCCTTTGGCGAATCAAAGTATTTGTATGCTTTTCAAATTTGTAGATGAATTTTCGGATGTTGAATATCAGGAAACAATTCAAACCCAAACAGATCAATTTGGGATGGTTAATTTAATCATAGGATCAGGAAATCAAACGGGAGGCTATGCAAGTTCTTTTAAAACAATAGTTTGGAACTCTTTGAATAAAAATTTAGTAGTAAGCATCAACGCCCAAGGCAGTTGTTCTACTTACGTAGAGATTAGCAATCAGCCGTTTCATTATGTTCCTTTTTCATTATTTGCTCAAAATGCCGAAAATATCAATGGTGTCGTTGCTATAGAAAATGGAGGAACCAATGCGACTACTGTGATAGACGCGAGAACTAACTTGGAAGTTAACAACGTAGATAATACCACAGATTTAGAAAAACCGATTAGTAAATTAGCTCAATTATCGTTGGATACTAAAGAAATTCTTGCGAATAAGAGTGTAGATGTTGCTGTTGATGGAGCCTCAAATACAAAATATCCAACAGTCAAAGCGGTTAAAGATTACGTAGATGCACAAGAGAACACAATTGCATTAACAACTGAAATTAACAATAGAATTGCTGCGGATTTGACTAAAGCCAATCTAGCTTCGCCCACTTTCACAGGAACAGTGGCGGGGATTGATAAAACAATGGTAGGATTATCTAATGTAGATAACACAGCTGATGCTGATAAACCAGTTTCTGCGGCAACGCAAACGGCATTAGACTTAAAAGTCGATAAAGCAGTAGGCAAAGGATTGTCATCAGAAGATTATTCGACAGTAGAAAAAACGAAATTAGCAGCCATTACGGGAACTAATACTGGAGACCAAGATTTGAGTGGTTATGCTACTAACACAGATTTAGCTTCAAAAGTAGATAAAGTGGCTGGTAAAGGTTTGTCCACAGAAGATTATTCGACAGTAGAAAAAACGAAATTAGCAGCCATTACGGGAACTAATACCGGAGACCAAGATTTGAGTGGTTTTGCAACCAACTATAATTTAGATTTAAAAGCCAATCTAGCTTCACCCACTTTTACAGGAACAGTAGCGGGGATTGATAAAACGATGGTAGGATTACCTAATGTAGATAACACAGCTGATGCTGATAAACCAGTTTCTGCGTACACGCAAACGGCTTTAGACTTAAAAGTAGATAAAGTAGTAGGCAAAGGATTATCATCAGAAGATTATTCGATAGTAGAAAAAACGAAATTAGCAGCTATTACGGGCACTAATACCGGGGATCAAGATTTAAGCGGTTATGCCACAAATACCAATTTGGATTTAAAAGTTGATAAAGAGGGAGACAAAGGATTGTCAACAGAAGATTATTCGACAGTAGAAAAAACGAAATTAGCAGCCATTACGGGAACTAATACCGGAGACCAGGATTTAAGCGGTTATGCCACGAATAGCAATTTGGATTTAAAAGCCAATCTAGCTTCACCCACTTTTACAGGAACAGTAACAGCGACATCTTTTAAAGTTGAAGACGGAACAGCTTCTCAGTTTTTGAAAGCAGATGGGACTCTCGATGGTTCTACTTATTTAACTTCAACTGCAGGAACAAATTTTGTTGACTTAACATTCAATCAAACGATCTCAGGTGAAAAAACATTTAACAATGATATTACTGCGAATGGTCTTACTATAGGGAAAGGTTTAGGACAAAATGATCAAAATACAGCTGTTGGTTCAGGAGCTTTAGGTTCTAGTAATGCTGATGGAACTCGTAACACTGCAATAGGTTTTTTTGCGATGAAAGAGTACATAGGAACTTCTTTTGACAACAATACAGCTGTAGGATATTTTAATATGATTGGGCTAACGACTGGTGGTGGTAATACATCAATAGGAGCCGAAACTATGTTTCATATAGCATCAGGAAATAACAATACAGGAATTGGAAATCAATCATTGATTGATATTGAAGGAGATAATAATGTAGGAGTTGGTAAGCGCGCTGGAGATGGATTAGTTTCAGGATCTAATAATACCTTTTTAGGTACAGATTCTAGAACGACATCTATAGGAAGTTCTATATCAAATGCTACTGCAATAGGTTACGGAGCTATTGTAGAAACAGATAATACTATTCAGTTAGGGAATACAGATGTCAATTTAATAAATACGAGTGCTAATGTAGCTGCTGCTTCTTATATAAAATTAGGAGGAACTTCCTCTCAATATTTAATGGCTGATGGAAGTGTCTTAGCTGTCCAAGTTTCTGCTGTTGAAATAGCAGATGAGTTTTCTGCTACTGCTGAGCAAACTGATTTTAATTTATCAAAAGCACCATCAGGGAACTGTAAAGTTAAAATGTTTGTGAATGGAATAAGAGTTAGTAATGCATCATATAGTTGGGCGGGTACTGTTTTGACTTATAATTCTATAAATAATGGTGGTTATGATTTATCGCTAAATGACAGAATTCAGTTTGACTATTACACTGAAACACCATAAACAATTGATTACAATAAATAACATTGTGTAGAATCAGTATAAAATAATTAGTACCATTAAATACAATAGGGATGTATAAAATTATAAAATTAATAATAGCATTGTTTGTTATTACAAATGCTTACTCTGCTGTTCCGAATAATGTAACCGTTACAAATTTGAGCGATGATGGAAGTATTGGTAGTTTAAGATGGGCCATAAGTTCAGCAAATGCGGATATAGATATAAATCAGATTGATTTTAGTCCGGGTTTAACTGGAACGATTACATTGACTTCTAATTTGCCTACTATTACAAGTAATTTAACTATTATAGGGCCGGGAGTCCTAGATTTAACCTTATCTGGGAATGATTTATATAAAATGTTTGTTGTAAATAATGGTTCAGCTTTGACGATATCAGGAATTACTTTTACAGCTAATGCCTCTTTTAGTGGTTCGATTTTTAGAGCAGACAACAATAATTCATCTATAACTGCGACCGCAATTAATGTTGTGAACAATACTAGATCATATGCTTTCTATACTAATAACCCTTCGACAATAACGATCTCTAATGCTACATTTACAAATAATAGTGGTACATTATTTGGGAGTGACTATGGTTCTGCTCCAAATACTACATCTGATATTGTAACTGATTACACCAACAGAATCACTGTTACTGGCTCTACATTCGCTAGCAATACAGGTATCATTTTTCAAACTCAAAGATATGTTAAAATTGATGATTGTATTTTTACTGACAATACACAACCGATAGGTTATTTTTATGGGGTAAATAGGTACCAGGTATTAAATTCTACTTTTACAAATAACACTGGCTGGACATTATTTTATTTTAGCAGTTGGATAGGGGATACTCCTTCTTTTGGGGCAGGTACTTTATCAGCAAACAACACCCTTTTTGAAGGAAACACTTTTACTGGAAATACAGGTACTGTTATTAATCCTGGAGGCAGTGATAAATATGATAGTAAAACAACTATTACTAACAATGTTTTTAGCAATAATGGAACTAGTTATACAGGAACACCAGCAGTAGTAAGCAATAATACTTTAGATAACTTTATCTCATCTGTCACCCACGCTGTAGTAGAAAGTACGTTAATCGTTACCATGCGTAGACCAGTTTTTAATACAAATACTGGAAGTGGTACCCTAGAAGTGAGTGATTTTGATTTAGAGTTAACAGGCGGTAATGCTACCCTAATCTCTTCAACGCCTACTAGTATTAGTGTTGATGGGAATGTTTATACTTTAGGAATTCCGATTTCAGGTGAAATTTCGGGAGCAGAAATGATAACTGTTAAGCCTGTTATCAATTCTATTTATGATGGTTCCTTTAATGTTGCTGGAACAACGCAGCAAAATAATAGTATTAATCTAAAATTTTTAGATGATGATGCCGATGGCGTTTCTAATTTTTTAGATCTCTGTCCCAACACCTCAGCTGGTGTCCGAGTTTATCCCTATAATGGTTGTGAGGATACTACTTATCCCTTTATAACTTACTTTAATTATGGATCAACTTTAAAATATCCTTCTAATTTCGTTTCAACTACCGATCATACTTTATACTATACTAGTTATGATAGCAATTGGAATTCTTCAATAGGCAAGTTGACTCCTGAAAAAGTAATTTCGACCTTATTTACTCCAATAAATGGTTATGTTCAAAGTTTGACCACAGACACTTACAATAATTTATACTTTGTTCATTATGATTTCGATACCAGCTTATATGAAATAAGGAAAATTACTCCAGATGGAACAACATCAGTACTACTAACTACTAATGATGAGTATTTGCAAAATTTGACAACAGACATATTAGGTAATATATATGTTGTACAAAATAACAATTCAAGCAATTTACGAGAACTAAAAAAAATCACTATTGATGGAACAGTGACCATTTTAGCTAGCGATACTGAAGGCTATTTTCAAAATTTAATAGGGGATGCTTTTGGTACTATGTATTTTGTTAATACTAATTATAATACTAATTCAAGGATTATAAAAAAAATTGCTACTGACGGTAGCATTACTGAACTCTACACTACAAATGAATATATTGAAAACCTGAAAATAGATACTCTAGGCAATTTATACTTTGTGAACTATAATCCAACTAACAATTCGTACGATCTAAAAAAGTTGATATCGACAGGAACAATATCAAATCTGTATGTTTATGGTAGCAATATATATCCTCAAAGTTTAGCAGTAGATGCCATGAACAATTTATACTTTGTGATATATAATGGTAATACAGGTCAACAACAAATTAATTCGATAACTCCAGAGGGGATTATTGTTTCCTATGGCGAATTTACAGGAAATGAATTATACAATGATAGAAACGGAACTATCTATTTTAATGACAATGAGAGTCGAAAAATAATAGGAACCAAATCAGTGCAACTGACACCTATGCTATCTAACTTTGATGCTATGACCAAGTATTATTTTGATGGTTCGTTCCAAATTGTATCTCCTAGTACAGATAGTGCAGGAAACTTTACTTTTGTTAGTAGTAATACTGATGTAGCAACAATTAGTGGTACTACAGTTACGATAGTTGGCGCAGGTTTGACTACAATAACGGCTACTCAGGCTAGTGATGCTTTGTATTTAACAAATTCTATAAGTGCAGACTTAACTGTATCTACAACTACAGTTGTTACAAAAAATGGTAAGACATCTAATTCAAACTTGAATTATGTTAATAAAAATGGAGCAGTAGGAAGCAGTAACGGACTGGGTGTTAATGGTGAATCAAAAAAGACTAAATCCAATTAGAATTTGATGCTCAATTTTGAATAGAATACAATATCCAATAAAATATAAAAATGAAGTAAGAATTTCTTTCAATAATAAAAGGTTCAACTAGTACTAGTTGAACCTTTTAAGTTTTTTTAGAGATACACTATCCCGCCTTGATAATCTCAGCCACCGCAGCTTCGTAATTCCGAATGCTATTGGCTTTCTTTATTTTTTTGTGCACCTTATGTGGATTTGAAAAAATAACCGAAAAGTACTCCCATAAATGGTGCATTTTCAGCAAAATATGAGTCGTTCCTGATAAAGATTCACTGTAGCCAGCATATAAGGTTTCGTGGAATTCACTAAACAATTCCATTTTGTTTTTAGGATATTCAGTCGTATTGCTTTTAATCATGCTAGGCAAAAAAGGATCAGCAATCAAACCACGACCGATCATCCAGTGGTCAATAGTAGGGAAACGAGCTTGCATCTCATGAAACTTAGCTACTGATGTGATGTCACCATTGTAATATAGTTTTACTTTGCTTTGATCTATACAAGTTTGAAAAGCATCTAGATGTACACCACCTTTGTACAATTGTTTTCCTAGTCGTGCATGTATAGCTACATTTTTCACAGCATATTTTTCTAAAATAGGCAATACATCTAGGATTTCCTCTGTAGTTTCATACCCTAAGCGCATTTTCATCGAAACGATAATATCCGATTCGTTTTGCACTTTATGTAAAATCTGTTCGATTTTTTCGGTGTTCTTAATTAATCCAGATCCCATACCGCATTTAGTAACCATAGGGTAAGGACAACCTAAATTCCAGTTTAACTCCTTATAGCCTAATTCCTGAACATATTTAGAAACAAACAAAAATTCATCGGCATCATTGGTAATAATTTGCGGAATAACTTCTAACGATGAATTGTTCTCGGGCAATAAATCACGCTGATAAGAAGACTTAATAACGAGTTTTCCGTTCAAGCGAATGTAGGGTGCATAAAAAGTATCAATTCCGCCAAAAATTTTGTTCTGTGCATTTCTAAAACGGAAATCTGTAAATCCTTGTAAAGGAGAGGAAAGTAGGGTATAGCTCATCTAATATTTAAAAATGCAAATATAAGATACTTTAGAGAGTTATGGTTTCATTTAACAATAATGTTATTTAAAGCGGTTTTAAGTATTTTTAAGGAAGTAGTATAGCGACTATAAAGCATAAAAAAAACCAGACTTTCTAATGAAAATCTGGTTTGATCATTATTATATGTTTTAACCTATTGGTGTATTTAGTATAAAATATAGTAATCTCCTAAATATAAAATGGAACCACATAGTAATACCAAACGCATTTATTGTATAGACCAAATATTGTCTAAAAAAACATAGCTATAACCACAGATACTCATGACCT
>NZ_JACRUK010000023.1 GCF_014305155.1 Flavobacterium muglaense | reverse complement strand
CCTAATTATTAAGATGATGAAGCATAAACACATTGGATTACAAATAATTAAAATAAGTACATAACTTTACACCTCTATAAATAATTAAAAATGAGATTTAGTAAGAGATCGACGAATTTTGGATTAAAGTACTTTTTTTGAAAAAAAATTAGTCCACCTACTACTCTGGACGCAGTTCCGAAGGTAGTTTTTCATGCTTTTTCTTGAAAGCAGCACTAAATTTACTAGGACTATCATAACCCACTTGGAGGGCAATTTGCTTGACTTGCATGCCTGTGTTCTCTAATAATTGCAAGGCAAGTTCCATTTTTTTATCGATAATGTATTGTAAAATGGAAGTACCGTAAACCGATTTGAAGTCGGTTTTTAATTTGGAAGTCGAGATATGGAGTTGCTCGGCTAGCGCATCGATACCCATAAAAGGTTTGGATAAATTCGTGGTGATTAGCAATTCACATTTTGCTATTTTTTTATAATCAACAGATCCTTTTTCCTGATAATCATCATCACGATTGTCTGCAAAAACATGTTTAAAAAAAGAAGTCAACAAACTCAAAGACTGTGCTTTCAAAACTGTTTTATTTAAAATATCAGTACCAAACGTTTTAAAAGTGTCTAAAATTTCTTGAGATAATTTCACTGCGTTGGGAACAATGTCTTGATAAGAAACGAAGCCTTTATCTGAATCTAAAAACTTCTTAAACGGAAGATTCCTATCTAATTGATTTAGTGGGATATGCTCTTGAAGCCAACTTGGACTTATGTAGTAAATATAAAACAGGCATTTAGAACCCTTATAAAAACAGGCTCCTACATCAACCCCAGGTTTTTTAAAAGCCCAAAATTTATTCTGGAAAGGCATTTTATCAATAAACACATTGTTCAACTGTACTTCACTCTCAAAAACAGAAAAGGTTACAGAGTAATGATCGCTAGGAATATCGGGTGCGTAAACTGACTTAATCACACTATCATGCTTAAACTCTACATTAGTTATTGTGAGCCATAAGCCTTCGTCAATTTTACGGTAACGCATAGACCCTTTGATAAAAGGATTATTTCGCACCACTAGCTGTTCCTTAGCAATATGTTTACTTCCTGGACTTTTTATTGTAGACTCAATGAATAATTCGGGCGTGTTTGCGACAAAGGGGAATTCAAAAAAGCCGTCCCGGTAGAACTTAAAATTAGGAGCAATAAATTGAAACCACTTTGATAAAATCATGATAAAAATTAAAAAAACATTCTTTCACACATTCCTAATACTGCTACAACTAACGCTTGAACCTTAAAAACGAGGCGTTAAATACTTCATTATAAACAAATGAGCAGGTTACAAATAAACAAAAAAATACTAATACAAAAAAAACCGATTCAAGATCAAAACAGGATTTTCATGCCAGGACAAACGTAGTTATCAACAAAAAGGAACGAATACAAAGCCGAAAAAACCTTAACGTACTTAAAATCATGTTGTTAAAAATCAACATCATTAAAACAGCTATTGATAAGATTTAAAACAGACCGATCCTGTTTAACCTTCAGAAAAAACCAAAATGAAAAAGAAATTCCCTTGCTCTTAATTATTTGAACGTCGTAATATTTGAGCAAAAAAAAATAATTCGAAAACAACTTTAAAAAACATTTTTCAACAAAAAAAACCACATATAGAGAAATAAAACCAGAAGGATAAAAGATCAGTATCTAATTAATTCGCAAACAAACAGATAAAACACTTTTTAAACACTAATAAAAAATACAAAAAATACTATAAAATTAAATTATTCTTAAAAAACACTAAAAACCAAATCAAAACATCTAACTGCCACTGCTAGTTAAATAAAAACCGCTCCTATACAAGTTAGAAAACTCATTATAGAAAAACTGAACTACATAACCGAACAAATAAATTTTGGGTATCGTATAAAATCGAATATTGGAATTGACTAATTAGAACCATTTTTTAATTTTGCTGTCCTATTATAATTGACCACAATTATTGGCATTATAAAATTACACTTAAAAAATATTAAAATGAGTACTACATTATTCGACAAAGTATGGGATTCGCACGTGGTGCGTAAAATTGAAGATGGACCAGACGTGTTTTTTATTGACCGCCATTTCATTCATGAAGTGACTAGTCCTGTTGCTTTTTTAGGTTTAAAAGAAAGAGGAATTACAGTTTTATACCCAGAGCGTACTTTTGCTACTGCAGATCACAATACACCAACTATTAACCAACACTTACCAGTTGAAGATGCTTTATCAGCAAATCAATTGAAAGCCTTAGAAGACAATGCTGCTGAATACGGTATATCACACTGGGGATTGGGTCATGCCAAAAACGGAATTGTACACGTAGTAGGTCCTGAAAACGGAATTACTTTACCGGGTGCTACCATTGTTTGTGGAGATTCACACACTTCAACTCACGGTGCTTTTGGAGCGATTGCTTTTGGAATCGGAACTTCTGAGGTAGAGATGGTGCTTTCTACACAATGCATCATGCAACCAAAACCAAAGAAAATGCGTATCAACGTAAACGGAACTTTGAGTAAAGGTGTAGGACCAAAAGACGTTGCGCTTTATATTATTGCTCAATTGACTACTTCTGGAGGAACAGGTTATTTTGCTGAGTACGCTGGAAATGTTTTTGAAGAAATGTCTATGGAAGGCCGTATGACGGTTTGTAACCTTTCTATCGAAATGGGTGCTCGTGGTGGTATGATTGCTCCTGACCAAAAAACATTCGATTTCCTTGAAGGTAGATTATATGCTCCAAAAGGAGAAGCTTGGACAAAAGCAGTTGAATATTGGAAAACGCTAAAAACTGATGCTGATGCCATTTTTGATGCCGAATTAAACATCGACGCAGCAGATATCGAACCAATGATTACTTATGGTACAAATCCAGGTATGGGAATTGGTATTTCTAAAAGCATCCCCAATGCAAGCCAAGTGCAAGGCGGAGCTGAAACTTACAAAAAATCATTAGCCTATATGGGTTTCAATGAAGATGACGTAATGATAGGGAAACCTATTGATTTTGTTTTCTTAGGAAGTTGTACTAATGGACGTATTGAAGATTTTAGAGCCTTTACTGAAATTGTAAAAGGACGTAAAAAGGCAGATAACGTTACAGCTTGGTTAGTCCCAGGTTCACATGTTGTAGAAGCACAAATCAAAGAAGAAGGATTGTTAGATATTCTTACTGAAGCTGGTTTTGTATTGCGTCAACCAGGATGTTCAGCTTGTTTAGCAATGAACGATGACAAAGTACCTGCTGGAAAATATGCAGTAAGTACGTCAAACAGAAACTTTGAAGGGCGTCAAGGTCCAGGTTCAAGAACATTGCTAGCGTCTCCAATTATGGCAGCAGCAGCAGCCGTTACTGGAAAATTGACAGATCCAAGAGAGCTTTTTTAGAAAGGCTATTAGCTTTTGGCTTTTAGCAATTGGCAATTGGCAAAACCAGATAGTTAAGAACCAAAAACTATAAAATGAGAGACTATAAAAATTACACTGTTTGGCAAGATGGACATCAGTTAACAATGATAATTTATAATCTCACTAAGCATTTTCCAAAAGAGGAATTATTCGGATTAACAAGTCAACTGAGAAGAGCCACAAGTTCTGTTCCAACAAATATAGCCGAAGGTTGTGGAAGAGAATCGGATGCAGATTTTAGAAGATTTCTCATCATGGCACACGGATCAGCGACTGAAGTAGAATACTTATTATTTTTAAGTTTTGAATTAGAGTATACTTCAAAAGAAGCTTACGAAGATTTTACAGAGAAAATAGTTGTTCTTAGAAAACAGTTACGAAAATTAATAGAAAAATTAAAATAACCCGCAAACGCTCAATGCAATAACTCCGTTTTTCAACGGACCAAATGCTAAAAGCAAATGCAATAAAATAACCGGCAAACGTTTAATGCAAAGACTCCGTTTTTCAACGAGCCAAAAGCTAAAAGCCAAAAGCCAAAAGCAATAAAAACATGGCATACGATAAATTTAACATCCTTACTAGTAGTGCAGTGCCACTACCGATAGAAAACGTAGATACGGATCAAATCATCCCCGCTCGTTTCTTGAAAGCTACAAAACGTGAAGGTTTTGGAGACAACCTTTTTAGAGACTGGAGATACAATGGAGACGATACTCCAAAAGCTGATTTCGTTTTGAATGATGCAACTTACTCAGGTAAAATCCTTGTTGGAGGAAAAAACTTCGGTTCAGGTTCTTCTCGTGAGCACGCTGCTTGGGCGGTGTACGATTACGGATTCCGTGCAGTAGTTTCTTCTTTCTTTGCAGATATCTTCAAAGGAAACTGTTTGAACATTGGTGTTTTACCTGTTCAAGTAAGCCCTGAATTTGCTGATGCAATCTTCAAAGCTATTGAAGCAGATCCTAAAACAGAATTAGAAATCAACTTGCCAGAGCAAACGATTACTTTGAAAGCTACTGGACAAAAAGAATCTTTTGATATCAATGGATACAAAAAGAACAACATGATCAATGGTTTTGATGATATTGATTACCTACAAAGCATGAAGTCTGAGGTGGTAACATTTGCTGACAAGCTTCCTTACTAAAAAACAACATTTATAATGCAGTTACCCTAGCTCCACTTCATTGTTGCATACGGTAACTGCTTTTATAATTTTACAAAATACCATTACACCATTCTATTCTAGTAGAAAATTCGTGTAAGCATCAAATTTAAAAATGGAAAAAAGAAAAATTGAAATAATGGATACAACACTCCGCGACGGTGAACAAACCTCGGGAGTATCTTTTTCTGCTGCAGAAAAATTAACCATTGCCCAATTATTACTGGAAGAATTAAATATTGATCGAATAGAAATTGCTTCGGCTCGTGTGAGCGAAGGAGAATTTCAAGGCGTAAAAGGCATTATGGCTTGGGCCAAAGAAAAAGGATATACCAACCGCATCGAAGTTTTAACCTTTGTTGATGGCGGATTATCTATTGAATGGATGAATAAAGCAGGTGCCAAAGTTCAAAATTTATTGACCAAAGGTTCAATGAATCATTTGAAGCACCAGTTAAAAAAAACACCTGAACAGCATTTTAGCGAAATTGCACAAACAATAGCGCTTGCCAAAGAAAATAATATTGCGACTAACGTTTACCTAGAAGACTGGAGTAACGGGATGCGCAACTCACCTGACTATGTTTTTCAGTTTTTAGATTTCCTAGTAACACAAGGGGTGAAACGCATTTTACTTCCGGATACTTTAGGAGTTTTGATTCCGTCAGACACTTATAATTTTGTTGCTCAAATAACAGCAAAATATCCAAATATTCATTTTGATTTTCATGCTCACAATGATTACGACTTGAGTATTGCCAATGTGATGGAAGCATTGAAAGCAGGAATAAAAGGACTACACGTGACCGTAAACGGAATGGGGGAACGCGCTGGAAACGCACCTCTTGAAAGTACCGTTGCGGTAATCAATGACTTTATGCCTGAGATTGAAATCAATGTAAAAGAATCGTCATTATACACCGTGAGTAAATTAGTCGAAACATTTACTGGCTATAGAATCCCAGCCAACAAACCTATTGTAGGCGATAATGTTTTTACGCAAACTGCAGGTATTCACGCCGACGGTGATAATAAAAATAACTTGTATTTTAATGATTTGCTTCCGGAACGTTTTGGAAGAAAAAGACAATATGCTTTAGGAAAAACATCTGGTAAAGCTAATATTGAAAAAAATCTGCAAGAACTTGGATTACAACTTAATCAAGAAGATTTAAAGTTAGTTACCCAACGTATCATTGAATTAGGTGACAAGAAAGAAACAGTAACCAAGGAGGATTTGCCTTATATCATTTCAGATGTATTGCACAGTCAGATCTTTGAAGAAAAAATAGTAGTTGAATCGTACATTTTATCTCATGCCAAAGGAATGCGTCCTTCAACAACTCTATCCTTAAGAATCGATGGAGAACTAATTGAAGAGCACGCCCAAGGCGACGGACAATTTGATGCTTTTATGAACGCTCTAGGCAAAATTTACAAAAGCAAAAACTTACAACTACCAAAGCTGATCGATTACGCGGTACGAATTCCACCAGGAAGTAGCTCAGATGCATTATGCGAAACAGTGATTACTTGGACAAATAACGGAAAAGAATTCAAAACAAGAGGATTAGATTCAGATCAAACTGTTGCAGCA
Source organism: Flavobacterium muglaense (assembly GCF_014305155.1). GTDB lineage: Bacteria > Bacteroidota > Bacteroidia > Flavobacteriales > Flavobacteriaceae > Flavobacterium > Flavobacterium muglaense. The sequence continues at coordinate 47,486 of NZ_JACRUK010000023.1, read as the reverse complement.
ATAATTGCTACACAAAAAATGTTGAATGTGGAGTAATCCCCACCCCAGCCCTCCCCCAAGGGGAGGGAGACATTATGAATAAAAAAGTTTAGAACGCACTCCATAATTGCTTTGTATTTCTTCAAAGGAAGAAATACAAAGCAACAAAGAGGGGAATTACAAAATAAAAAAAATATAACCCAATCCAATAACCATCCAGTCTCCCCCTCCTTCGGAGGGGGTCGGGGGGGGAGGAAAACAAAACAATTATGAAATACACTATCGCCCTTTTAGCCGGAGACGGAATCGGACCAGAAGTAATCAATGAAGCAGTAAAAGTTTCGGATGCCATTGCAAAAAAATTCAATCATGAAATCACTTGGACACCAGCACTTACTGGAGCTTGTGCCATTGATGCGGTAGGCGTTCCTTACCCTGATGAAACACACGAAATATGTATGGCTGCTGATGCTGTTTTATTTGGCGCTATTGGTCACCCAAAATACGACAACGACCCAACTGCTCCGGTGAGACCAGAACAAGGATTATTGTTAATGCGTAAAAAACTAGGTTTGTTTGCCAATGTGCGACCTACCTTTACCTTCCCTTCTTTGATTGACAATTCTCCTTTAAAAAGAGAACGCATTGAAGGAACTGATTTAGTATTCTTAAGAGAATTAACTGGCGGAATCTACTTTGGAGAAAAAGGAAGAAGAGACGGTGGAGAAACTGCTTTTGATAATTGTGTGTACACAAGAGCCGAAGTACAACGTTTAGCTAAAAAAGGGTTTGAACTAGCCATGACAAGATCTAAAAAACTATGTTGTGTAGACAAAGCTAACGTATTAGAAACATCTCGTTTATGGAGAGAAACTGTACAAGCTATGGAAAAAGACTATCCAGAAGTAACAGTTAGCTACGAATTTGTAGATGCTGTTGCGATGCGATTAGTACAATGGCCAAACTCATATGATGTATTGATTACTGAGAATTTATTTGGAGACATTTTAACGGATGAAGCTTCGGTAATTTCAGGATCTATGGGATTAATGCCATCTGCATCTGTAGGTGAACATACTTCATTATACGAACCAATACACGGTTCTTACCCACAAGCAACTGGTTTGAATATCGCAAACCCATTGGCTACTGTACTATCTGCAGCAATGATGTTTGAAGACGCTTTTGGTTTAACCGAAGAAGCAGCTGCAATTAGAGCCGTAGTAAACAAATCATTAGAACAAGGAATTGTAACCGAAGATTTAGTTGCTAAAGGCGCTACAGCTTACAAAACAAGCGATGTAGGAGACTGGTTAGTAGCTAACCTATAATTTATGCTCTAGTATATACTTGAACCATAAAACAGCATATGAATCATTAAAAAAAGCGATCAATTGATCGCTTTTTTTAATTTATAATATCAAGAAAACAACTCCTTTTTCACCACCTCATAATAACTATCGCTCACCGGAATAATAACATCTGAGAGTATTAGATCACGACCTTTAAGACCTGTAACCTTGCTTTTATTCACAATAAAAGAACGGTGCACTCTAATAAATTGCGAAGGATCTAATGTTCTTTCTAAAGATTTTAAGGTTTGATAGCTCATGATCTTTTTTCGATTGGCATAAAAAACAACATATTCACTATCGCTTTCGATATGGGTAATCTCGTCTATTTTTACTTTAAAAAAATCATACCCAGATTTAATGGTTAGAGTATCAGGATAAATAGGCGTGTCTGTTTTTATTTTTTGAACAGCCTTCAAAAATCGCTGAAAAGCAATAGGCTTCAACAAATAATCAGCTGCATCGAGTTCAAAACCTTCCAAAGCGTACTCAGAATATGCTGTTGTAAAAATAATCTTTGCCGTTGAAGGGACCAACTTGGCAAACTCTGTTCCTTTAATCTCTGGCATTTGAATATCTAAAAAAACGATTTTAATATCTTCTTTTTTTAAGATCGTCATGGCATCCAAGGGATTTTCAAACGAGCCCACCAACTCCAAAAAATCAACTTTTTCTACGTGATTTTTCAGCAATTCTCTACCTAGTTCTTCATCGTCGATTATAATACATTTATACATTCACCTTCATTTTTAATTCTACTTTAAAGGTATTATTATTTTCTACAATTACAACATTATGTGTATCAGGATAAAGTAATGATAGTCGTTTTTTTACATTTCGAATACCAATACCTCCTACTTTATCTTTATTAACAGGTCCTTTTTTAAAGCTATTCTCCACAACAAAAACAATGGAGTCGTTAGTAGAATGCAAGTTTATTGTAATAAAACCTTCCCCAATGTTTTGAATATTACTGTGTTTAAAAGCGTTTTCAACAAATGGAATCAGGAGCATTGGCGCTACTTGCAACTTCGGGTCATCTACTGTAAATGAAGTAGTAATAGCATACTTTTTACTACTTTTTAAAACATACAACTGTATAAAATCTTCAATATAAGCCACCTCTTTTTCTATAGGCACTAGGGGTTTTTCACAATCGTACAAAACATAACGCAGCATTTCGGACAGGTACAGAATACTTTCCTGAGCCTTAGACGCATCAATGATTGACAGCGCGTATATATTGTTTAAGGAGTTAAATAAAAAATGTGGATTTATTTGTGACTTTAAAAACTTGAGTTCATTCTCTATTGTTTCAGACCTACTTAAAATCAAGGCTTCTTCCTTTCTTTGAGCAAAAGAGAACGTTTCCAGAAAAGTAGCAAAAACATAGGAAACGCTAATCAATAACAGATTGATGAATATAGGTCCTGGGAGATTATTTCGACGCAGTCCAGGTGGTGGCAAATTGTTTTGTCGCAATCCATCTGGTATCGGACCTTCAGCCCCAACATGTCCTCGTATCATTAATGACGAAAGAAATGCACCTACTAAGATCATCACAATCGAAAAAAACACAAACTGTACATATTTCTTTTTGAAGAGAAAATGCGGTGCCAAAAAGTAAATAAGCCCAATAATTAAAACTGCTTGACAAATATAAGCAGCTAAATTTTCGTGTATAAAACGCATGATATTATCTTGGTTTAAACCAATAATAATCATAACTAAAAGCCATAAAACAAGCTGAAAGACAGCTCTAGTAAATTTATTCATGATGCAAATAAATAAAATAAAAATTAACTCAACGGGTAAAACACTACTAAATATCAGACTAAAAAGGTACAGCCATATAGCAAATAATAGCGTTTACTAAAAACATAAGTTCATTCACTGAATACTACTCACTATAAAGTACTTAAAAACACCACACCCCTATCAAGAACAATTCAAAAATTTAATGCCACAATAAAAGACAACTACAATAAAAAACCAAAAAACACAAACAAAAACCTACCCGGCAAGTAAATTACAACTTCCTCTCTTATACAAACTATGTCCAAGATGGATTAAAAGCACGGAACCCACTAGCAACAATCAAACAAAAGCACTTTTACATTTTAAAACTCCTTAAAACCTTATTTACTGAAAACATCAAGCCATTGACTGAAAACTAAAATTTCATATATAAAAATTCCTCAAATTTGTACTCGATAACAACTTAAAGATACAAATACCATGAAAAACAAGATCACTTATACAGCATTTGCAATTTTAGCAACAATAACTTTTAGTTATGCGCAACCGCCTCAAGGACAAGAAGGAAGAAAACAACCAACACCAGCAGAGCTAATTAAAGAATTAGACACTGATAAAGACGGACAATTATCTAAGACAGAAGTCAAAGGGCCTTTAAAAGACGATTTTAGTAAAATAGACACCGACAAAGATGGCTATATCACACTTGAAGAGCTAAAGAAAGCACCTAAACCAAAAGCTAAGAAACAAAGAGATTAATTTTTATTTCACCCACCCAAATCACATAATTTAAATCACCAAAAAAATGAAAAAAGCAAATTTAATTCTAACGGGAATAAGCGCTATAGCAGTGACAATGATGACGTATTCATGCAGTAGCACAGACTCTGAAGAAACTACGACGGAAACATCAGGAACACTTGATCCTGCTTACGCCGCATTTGATACTACGCAAACCGACATTTATTTAAACGGAACAAATGTAGTAATTGAAACTACAGGAAGACCTAATCATAAAAGTACATACTGGGGTACAACAAACGCTTTGTATCTAAGTGAACCAACTGTAGATATGACAGCTGGCGGAGCTACTTTGATCACAGGTTATGATGCATCAGGATCTCTAACTGTTCCTCAAAACCCAACAAATGCAAGTAAAACTACGGCTACATCACTTAACCATGTAGGTATTGCCGTGAGTGGTGCTGCTATCTTTAATGATTCCGAAGGGAATGGTCCATTATCATCTGCAGCAGGTAGTTTAGACTGGTGTGGCGCACACATCGGGCCATCGGTTTACCACTATCATTTAGAACCAAAAGCTTTTTCTTATGATGACAGTAATTTGGTTGGAGTTATTGCTGATGGTTATTTTATCTACGGTAGAAAGTGTAGTTCTACAGGAACTTATCCTACTGATTTAGATGCTTCACACGGGCACACTTCAACAACTCCATACTCTACGACTGCAAAATACCACTACCATATTAGTAGCACTTTGTATTCTACTACAGGAAGCTATGTTGTTTTTGCAGGACCGTATAAAGGAACACCAAGTAGTTTTGTTAAATAAATCATTGATAATAGTACTGATTTTTTGTTTTTTTGGTTGTAAAGACGGCGGTAACGCATCCGTTTCTTACAATCAAAAAGACAAAAATTTGGTGCATAATACTGTAGAGAAAAGCAAACTGGATTTGCACTCAAATGAAGGAAAATGGTATTATAAAGGAAAACCCTTTACCGGAGATGCGGTTAGTTATTATTCTGATAAAAAGAAAAAAGAAGTAGTTCCGTTTTTTGAAGGGCAAAAAAATGGCTTAAGCCAAAAATGGTTTGCTAACGGAAAACTTCAAAAACAAACTTTTTACAAAAATAACAAATTAGAAGGCGAAGGGAAATCATGGTGGGAAGACGGTAAACAAGCCACAAAATCATTTTACATCAACGGAGTTGGAAATGGAGTTCAAAAAGAATGGCACCCTAACGGTAAAATGTCTAAATTAACTACCCTGAAAAACGGAGTTGAAGAAGGATTGCAACAAGCTTGGCTTGAGAATGGTAAAATTTATGTGAACTGCGAAATGAAAAATGGTCGCGCTTTTGGACTCAAAAAAGCGATTTTGTGTTATGAATTGAAAAAAGAAGAAGTGCAATATGAAAAATAGTTTATACCTCCTTGTTAGCCTACTCCTATTGATTGGGTGTAAAAATACAACAGAAGAAAAAGTTGTATCTAGAGTAGATACTTTGCCTTTTTATGAAGACCCAACCTTTACGCCTAAATGGATTTCAAAAGACAGCGATTCATTGAAAAACTTTCATGCAATTGCAAATTTTTCATTGACTGATCAAGAAGGAAGCACGATTACGAATGCTACTTTTGCGAATAAGATTTATATCACCAATTTCTTTTTTACAACTTGTCCTGGTATTTGCCCAAAAATGGCCACTAGCATGACGACCTTGCAAAAAGAATTTCTAAACAACGATGGGGTAGAATTACTATCTCATACAGTTACACCTGAAACGGATTCTGTATCTGTTTTGAAAAGTTATGCTACAGACAACGGAGTGGTTTCATCAAAATGGCATTTAGTCACTGGGACCCGAAAAGAAATATATGCTTTGGGGCGTAAGTCCTATTTTGTTGAAGAAGATTTAGGGAAGAAAAAATCGGATGATGATTTTTTACATACCGAAAATTTTGTGCTAATTGATAAAAATAGACATATTCGCGGGATCTACAACGGATTAAATCCCACGTCAATGCAAGAACTTATTGCAGATGTGAAGCTACTTCAAAAAGAATAATTAAAAAACTGTTATGGTTTTTAAAAAAGGCTGTTCGAAATTAAATCCGAACGGCCTTTTTTATTAAGCTTCTAGATTCGAACAACCTAACAAAACCAATTTAGAGCCTCTGACCCAGATTTTGACACCCAATACAAACCGTTTACTGAAAATAAAACACCTTCTACTGAAAACGTAATGAACATACCAACATATTTATGATATTTGACAACCCTAAAGAATTTCAAATTCATGAAAAAAAATACTCATTATACCGCGTTTGCACTTTTTGGAGCAGTCCTTTTTAGTTATGCACAACCACCTCAAGGACAAGAGGACAGAAAAAGGCCAACCATCGAGCAATTATTCAAACAGATGGACGCCAACAAAGACAGTAAACTTTCAAAAAAAGAAATCAAGGGACCATTAAAAAACGATTTTGATCAAATTGACCTTAACAAGGATGGCTTTATTACGAAAGAAGAATTAAAGAAAGCGCCCAGACCTGAAAGACCTAGACCTGATAACGATAACTAAAAGAAATAAAATGAAAAATTCAAATAAAAAATTTATTGCTATAGTAGGACTTGTGTTGTTAACGACCGTTGCTTGCAGCAGTAGCGACTCAAGCACTGAAGACACTACTACAACTACAGGGACAACTACCACTACAGGTAGCACAACCGTGCCTACAGTATTTACTACTAATTACAAAACAGCAGTAACCTTGTCATCTGATGGTACTTCGGTAACAATGAAGTCAAACGGAACTCCAGATCACGTAACTCCATATTGGGGAACTGGAAATGCTTTGTACGAAGCACAAACAACAGGACAAACTGTAAATCCAGGAAACCTACAGTCGCAAGTTTTTGTAATGACTATTCCTATCAACCCTGTTGCTGCAACATCTAAAGAAGAAACCTCACTTGGACCAATTGGTATGGCGCTAAACGGTGTAGCAATCTACAACGATCGTGAAGGAGGAAACGTACCTGTTGATTCAGGAACATTAAAATCATTTGATAGAGCTGGAGCCCATAGTGGACCTGGAGGATTATACCATTATCACTTTAATGGTGATTTCACATCTGATGATGACGCTAAATTAATTGGTTGGTTAAGAGATGGTTTCCCTATTTACGGTCGTAAAGACAAAGACGGTACTTACCCATCTACATTAGACACAAATGGCGGACATACGGGAGCAACAGCAGATTATCCTAACGGAATTTACCATTACCATTGTTCCAACGTGAATTATATGGATTCAGGATTTTATGTATTAAAAGCAGGAAGTTATAATGGTACAAAAGGAACGTTTACTTTTTAAAACATATTGTTTCATCATTTTTGCAATCGTTTTTTCTAGCTGTAAAAAAACAACCAAGCTAGCAGACATTAATACTGCTACCTTGGTTGTTGATATCTCAAAAATACCACACGACACCATTTCATCTGAAGATAAAAACTTAAAATTAGACAATGGCGTGGTCTATTTAAATAACACAGTGTTTTCAGGATTTGTCAAAGAAAAACACAGCCCCACAAAAGTTAAAGCGGTTTTTTGTTTTTTAAATGGAAAACAACATGGCGAAACCAAAAGCTATTTTTCAAATGGAAAACTAAAGGACTCGCGCACCTACAAAGAGGGCAAGTCCTATGGTAGACAATACGGATATTGGGAAAACGGACATCAAAAATTTGATTTCATTTACATCAATGACAAGCGTGAGGGCCTGCAAAAACAATGGTACGAAAGCGGACAAAAATATGCGTTTTTAACCTTTAAAAATGACCAAGAAGACGGCATGCAAAAAGCGTGGCGTGAAAACGGGAAGCCTTATATTAACTACGAAGCTAAAGAAGGTCATCGATACGGTTTACAAAAATCAAATTATTGTTATACGTTAAAGGATCAAAAAATAAAATTATCAGGAAAATGAGAGCAAAATTTATACTATTTTTTATAGGGTTGTCAGTACTATCTTGCAAGGACGAAACTAGAAAACTTCCGTATTACAACACCTCAGACTACACACCAGTTTGGGAGCTTCCAGATACCGATAATTTTCATAAAATACCTCCATTCCAACTAACAGATCAAGAAGGAAAAATGTTTTCTGAGGAAAGCTTGAAAGGCAAGATTGCTGTCGTTAATTTCTTCTTTACTACTTGCCCAGGTATTTGCCCAAAGATGGCCAATAGCATGTCACTACTACAAAAGGATTTTTTAAATGATAATGCGGTCCTTTTAGTATCACATTCGGTTACACCAGACCAAGACAGCGTTGCTATACTGGCTAAATATGCAAAAAAGAACAAAGTAGTATACAACAAATGGAAGCTGCTCACAGGGCCTAAAGAAGAAATCTATAATCTAGGCCGTAAGTTTTATTTTGTCGAAGAAGATCTAGGCGAAAACAAGGAGAGCTCTATCTTTTTGCATACTGAAAATTTTGTTTTAATAGATAAAAATAGAATGATTCGCGGCATCTACAACAGTCTTGACCCCACTAGTATGGCTTCTTTGAATGAAGACATTAAAGTACTAGAAAAAGAGTAAACGAATTTCTCCTATTTCAATTAAACAAAGAAAAAATGAAAAAAGTAAGCTTATTATTTCTAGCAGCACTTCAGGTTGCGTGCAGTGGCACAGACTCTAGCGATGCAAATGGCTCGACTACTAGTGGGACCGTAGATATAACCACAGTAGTGCAATCCAAATTTTTCAATAGCGCTGTCGTATCTACAAGCGGAACCAGTATTCTAATTAAGAGCAATGGACTTCCGCAACATAAAACGCCCTATTGGGGAGTTGGAAACGATTTATACGAAGACTTTCCAGACGGTTATCATACGAATGTTAACACTAGTATATCGGCACAAAATTATTCCATGACTATTCCAGCAAAGCCTGTTGCATCTACAACACACGAGGAAACGACCTTAGGCGCTATCGGATTAGCATTGAACGGCGTACCCATTTACAATGACAGAGAAGGTGGTAATGTAGCACTTGACGCCTTAACCATAACCACCTTTGACTATTCTGGAGCGCATCCTGGACCAAGCAAAGATTACCATTATCACACAACAGGAAGATACACCACGACAGATGATACCAACCTAGTTGGATTCCTTAGAGATGGTTTCCCTATTTACGGCCGTAAAGACAATAGCGGAACTTATCCTTCGGACCTAGACACTTATGGTGGACATACGGGTGCTACTGCTGATTTTCCCGACGGAATATACCATTATCACGCAAGCAATGTAAACTACCTCAATACCGGCTACTACATCCTAAAAGCAGGGTCTTATTACGGGTCGAAAGGTACATTTACACAATAATAAATCATGTTTTTAAAATTGGGTTAGTAAGCAATTAAAAACAGAAAAACCGTCTCAAAAATCATTTTGAGGCGGTTTAATTTTGCACATCCTTTACTTTGGAAGTTAAAGAAAACAGACTAAATATAGTTAAATAGAAATGCACTGTAACACTAAATTCGAAAATACAAATTGTTATAAACACAAAAAAGGGGACAATTTACATTGTCCCCTTTCTTTATACTTGTAAAAAAGAATATTAATATCCTCCTCTGTTTCCACCACCACGGTTATCTCCACCACGGCTGTTTCCACCATAACCACCACGAGAGTCTCCTCCACGGTTGTTATTAAAACTTCTTCTTTCTCCTTCTGGTTTTGGTTCAGATTTGTTAACCACAATTGCACGTCCTTGAACAGTAGCTCCGTTCAATTCGTCAATCGCTTTTTGAGCGTCGTCATCATTTGGCATCTCAACAAAACCAAATCCTTTACTTCTTCCTGTAAATTTATCAGTGATAATTTTAACTGAATCAACTGCTCCGTAAGCCTCGAAAGACTCTCTTAAATCTGCTTCCTCAATACTGAATGGAAGACTTCCAACAAAAATATTCATATGTACTTATTTATAATAATTGCAACAAATGTAGTCTAAATATTTTCTAATTAACTATAAATTAGCTTATTTATGATTTTATTTTAATTTAAAAAAGAAACAACCACACAAATAAAAAACAATAATCAACTAGAAACCACTGATCACGCCTGATAAATAAATTACTTAGCAGTAACTGGAATCTTGTAAAAAATACCTTGCTGAAAGTTTAAAGTTGCGTCGTCCAACGAATTAGCGTCTGTATTCTTAGCATTAAACTTAAAATTCCCCGAGATGGTTTTATTCACTTGATCATATTCTGTAACAATAATCTGCCCGTCGCCCATATCTAATCCTGTTTCGTACGTAAGCACTCCTGTCAAATCTGTTTTAACATAACTCACCTTGTTCACCACTCCCGTACCTAATATATAGGTATTAGGCAAGGCATTTCCTGTAACAAAATGAACCACTTCATTCCCAGTGTAAGCATCAATATTCAAAACCCCGCTGGCTTGTACCGTAGCTTTCGTTTGAACCGCACGCCAAAAAATATTGTCTTTCAAACCTTGAAAAGACGGATTATTAAACTTAATATCCTCTTCGCAAGACGACAAACCAAAAAGAACTACCAGAAGTAAAAAATATTTTTTCATAAATTATAGCATTGTTACAAACAAAAGTAAAATAATAAAGCCAAAAAACGAGAATTTACAAACTAAAAAGCCCTAAATCATTATCCTTCAAAATAATATACAGCTATTAGTTATTTCAAAAAAATAGTATATCTTTGCACCCTTAATTAACAGAGGTCGAGTACCTCAAAATTTAATCATACAAGATTATGTCAGTAAAAATTAGATTACAAAGACACGGTAAAAAACAAAAACCTTTTTACTGGGTTGTAGCAGCAGATGCTCGCTCAAAAAGAGATGGTAAATACCTAGAAAAAATAGGTACTTACAATCCAAACACAAACCCAGCAACTATCGAGTTAAACCTTGATAGCGCAGTAAAATGGTTGCACAATGGTGCACAACCAACTGATACTGCTAAAGCTATTCTTTCTTACAAAGGTGCTTTATTGAAACACCACCTTGATGGAGGTATTCGCAAAGGAGCTTTGACGCAAGAGCAAGCTGATGCAAAATTAGCTGCTTGGTTAGAAGCTAAAAACGGAACAGTAGACGCTAAGAAAGATGGTTTATCAAAAGCGCAAGCTGATGTTAAAGCTAAAGCATTCAAAGCAGAACAAGAAGTTAACGCTAAACGTTTAGCTGCAGCTGCTCAAGCAGAAGCTGACGCTATCGCTGCTGCAAACCCAGTTGCTGAAGAAGTAGCTGAAGTTGAAGCTTCAACTGAAGAAGCTCCTGCTGCAGAAGAAAACAACGAAGAAACTCAAGCATAATTTACAAGCGACGATGCGCAAAGAAGATTGTTTCTACTTAGGCAAAATCGCCAAAAAATTTAGCTTTAAAGGCGAAGTTCTGATCTATTTAGATACAGACGAACCTGAGTTATACGAAAACTTGGAATCAGTGTTTGTTGAAAACAACAAACACTTGGTTCCTTTTTTTATTGAAAATAGCTCTTTACATAAAAACGACTTTCTAAGAGTTCGTTTTGAAGATGTGAGTACCGAAGAAGAAGCCGAAGCCTTGCTAGGATGCGACTTATACCTTCCTTTAAAAATGCTACCAAAACTTAGTGGTAACAAATTCTATTTTCATGAAGTAATAGGTTTTGAAGTGGAAGACCAACGTCTAGGCGTAGTTGGAAAAATCGAATCTATCAACGATAGCACCGCACAACCTTTATTTGAGGTTTTGAATGGCGAAGTTGAAATTTTAATCCCAATGATTGACCATTTCTTGGTCCAAATTGACCGAGAAAACAAAAAGGTAATCATGGATTTACCAGAAGGTTTAATCGAGATGTACCTTTAATTTATATTTTGAACCATTAAGAAATTAAGGTTCATTAAGTCTTTTTTCTTAACTCCGTTAACTTCTTAAAGGTTTAATCTTTAAAATTTTCGTTTTGTCTAAATTCCAATTCAAACAATTTACCGTAGAACAAGATCGCTCTGCCATGAAAATTGGAACTGACGGTGTATTATTAGGTGCTTGGACTCCAACAGACAACAACCCGTATAGTATATTAGACATCGGAACAGGTACAGGAGTCATTGCATTAATGCTTGCCCAACGAAGTAATGCCGAACAAATTGACGCCTTAGAAATTGACGAACAAGCTTACGAGCAAGCAGTTGACAACTTTGAAAACTCCCCTTGGAGCGATCGCCTATTTTGTTTTCATGCCGGTTTAGATGAATTTATAGACGAGCCCGAAGAAGAATACGACTTGATAGTATCCAATCCTCCTTTTTACAGCGAAGATTACAAAACAGAAAATGAACAGCGAGACCTCGCACGTTTCCAAGACGCCATGCCTTTTGAGGATTTAATCGAAGCCGCGTCAATGTTTTTATCGGATAATGGAATATTCACAGTGATCATTCCCTTCAAGGAAGAAGCAAATTTTTTGGCTTTAGCCAATGAAATGGAGCTTTATCCCATAAAAATCACTCGCGTAAAAGGAACACCAACTACTGAAATCAAACGCAGTCTATTGGCCTTTGGCCGAAAAGAGATTATTGATTTCCCCATTGACGAATTAACAATTGAGACAGCACGTCATATTTACACTCCAGATTACATTGCATTGACAAAGGATTTTTATTTAAAGATGTAATAACCTTTAAATAACACCTTTCACAATCCAAAACTCACATTTTAGCCCTTTATAAATGCTTTTTAGGCTAAGACTCTTGCATTTTACAGCCTCCAAGGAGCACCAAAATGCAATAGTTCATTTCATTTTATCTAACATGTAAAAATATAACAAATAATAATGGTTTTGTTATATTTCTTTATGTAAATTTGTTTTAGAAAATAATGCTTTTCAATCTTCCTTAAAAAAGAGACCCAAAAGCCAGACCAACGCTATACAATTACTAAACAAATAAAAGCTCCTTATGAAACCAGATTTATTTCAAGCGCCAGATTACTATTTACTAGACGATTTATTGACTGAAGAACACAAACTCGTTCGTGATTCTGCACGTGCATGGGTGAAGAAAGAAGTCTCTCCAATCATTGAAGAATATGCTCAAAGAGCCGAATTTCCAAAACAAATCGTAAAAGGTTTGGGAGAGATTGGTGGTTTTGGCCCTTATATTCCCGTTGAATATGGTGGCGCTGGACTTGACCAAATATCTTATGGATTAATCATGCAAGAAATCGAGCGTGGTGACTCAGGTGTACGTTCTACATCATCAGTTCAATCGTCATTAGTAATGTATCCTATTTGGAAATATGGTAACGAAGAGCAAAGAATGAAATACTTACCAAAACTAGCAACAGGAGAATTCATTGGCTGTTTTGGTCTTACAGAACCTAATTATGGATCTGATCCCGGAAGCATGATCACCAACTTTAAAGACATGGGCGATCATTATTTATTAAACGGAGCCAAAATGTGGATCTCAAACGCACCATTTGCCGATATTGCGGTAGTATGGGCAAAAAATGAAGAAGGAAGAATACACGGTCTAATCGTAGAGCGTGGTATGGAAGGATTTTCAACTCCTGAAACCCATAACAAATGGTCATTACGTGCATCCGCTACAGGTGAATTGATATTTGACAATGTAAAAATTCCAAAAGAAAACTTATTACCAAACAAATCGGGACTTGGTGCACCACTTGGATGCTTAGATTCGGCACGTTATGGAATCGCCTGGGGGGCAATAGGAGCAGCAATGGATTGTTATGACACCGCATTACGTTATGCCAAAGAACGCATACAATTTGACAAACCAATCGCAGGAACACAATTACAACAAAAGAAATTGGCCGAAATGATTACTGAAATCACTAAAGCACAATTGCTAACTTGGAGATTAGGTGTACTAAGAAACGAAGGAAAAGCGACTACAGCACAAATCTCTATGGCCAAAAGAAACAATGTAGATATGGCAATAAACATTGCACGTGAAGCAAGACAAATTTTAGGCGGAATGGGAATTACGGGCGAATATTCAATTATGCGTCACATGATGAACCTGGAATCAGTAATTACTTATGAAGGAACTCACGATATTCATTTATTGATCACCGGAATGGATATCACTGGAATTCCAGCATTTAAATAAAATAAACAACTATTAAAGTATTTATAAAATTGATTACAAAAGCTTCTTGGAAACAAGAAGCTTTTTTTATATTTACAAAAAAATAACCCCTTATGACTATTCAACAAATAGAGGACGCCATCACCCCTCAAAAAAAGGCTTTGCTACAACATCCGCTGTACGAAAAAGTAAAAACAATCACTGATTTACATAGCTTTTTAGAAAATCACGTTTTTGCAGTATGGGATTTTATGTCTTTGTTGAAAGCCCTACAATCTAAGCTAACTTGTACAACGACACCTTGGTTTGCATCGCCAAATCCAGAGACACGATACCTAATCAATGAAATTGTTCTTGCTGAAGAATCGGATTTAACCATCGACGGACGCCGACAAAGTCATTACGAAATGTACATTGAAGCGATGCAAGATTGCGGAGCAAATACTATCGAAATAGACACATTTCTATCCGAAGTACATTCGTTACAAAACATTTTCGTAGCAATTAAAACCAGTAATTTACATCCAAAAATTAAAGCATTTCTTGACTTTACTTTTAGAGTAATCGAAGAAGGAAAACCACATGAAATTGCTGCCGCGTTCACCTTTGGAAGAGAAGATTTGATTCCGAATATGTTTACTGTGATTTTAAAAAACTTTCAAACCAACTTTCCTGATACAGACTTAAGTAAATTAATCTATTATTTTGAGAGACATATCGAACTAGATGCCGATGAGCATGGACCGATGGCAATGAAAATGATCACAGAACTTTGCGGTGAAGACGCTCAAAAATGGGCCGAAATCGAAGCCGTATCCATCCTAGCTTTAGAAAAAAGAATAGGTTTATGGGACGCCATCGAAGAAACCATTGCCTTAAAAGAAGAAATGGTCTAAAAACCAGTAGATCCATTATCTCGTAACTAGTATTAGAATTGAAAAACTTCAAGCCTAATGAAACTAAAAAATCTAATACTAGTTATGATTCTACCGCTGATGAATATAACAAGCTGCATCAGCACAAAAAAAACCAATACCACTGTCCCTTTCCGCTATTTAGCACTTGGTGATAGCTACACCATTGGTCAAAGCGTATGCAAGGCTTGCAGCTTCCCTGCCCAAATACAAAGCCAATTACAAGCCAACAATCCGCACAATGCCTACACCAAAGATATCATTGCCCAAACAGGCTGGACAACTACAAACCTACTTAAAGCCATTGATGATCACAATCCAGACAGCAATTATGACCTAGTAACCTTATTAATAGGCGTAAACAATCAATTTCAGAACAAGGATTTCGACATATACCAGCAAGAGTTTCCAGCTCTTGTTCATAAAGCAATCGCTTTTGCGAAAGCAAAAAAAACAAACCTAATCGTGCTCTCCATTCCTGACTATGCCTATACTCCATACGGATTACAAAAAGGCAAGACGAAAAGGATTACAGAAGAAATTAACCGGTATAATGCTTTCGCAAAAGCGTATTGCACCGCCCACAACATCCATTTCATCACTATTACAGATATAACCAGACAAGGACTTACGAATCCAAAACTCGTTACAACCGATGGCTTACATCCTTCAAAAAAGGCTTATTCCTTGATTGCGGATCGTATTTTAGTGCAACTACAAGGGATAAATAAAAACCAAACTAAGCGGCCTTAGACCTCCAAATAAAGCCATCTAGAAAATAATGGGTCAACTGAGGTACCGTGAGTAAAGGAACCACAATAAATTGCCAATTTGAAACAGCAAAATAGGGGGTTGTAAATTTCTCATTCCACACTGCAACTTCCCAAACGTACTCTTCGAAAAAAGCAACTGCAAACAAAAACAACAAAAAAAGCAGCACTCCTTTTAATCCTTTTACATAATTCAACACCCCTAGATCCGTAGCAGACTTTTTTTCAATTTCATTAAGATAAATCAAAGCCATGTACGGAATACCATGCGATACTACATTGAGCAGTGTAAAAACCAAATCGTTGTTAAAATAAACAATCCCCACATACCAAGACAAAAAAGTACCGATAATAATAGCGTGTTTCGGAATATTGAAATACTGGGTTTTTACTGCCATAAAAACAGTTCTAAAGAGATAAATAACCACAACAAAAGCATAACACCATCGCAAGACTTCTAGCAGCAAAATACTTTCGAACTTAAAAAAATCAAATTCCGTGAACCAATTGAATTCACGAGGAGACGATAAAAACCAATACAACATGGGATAACCAGTAGCGGTGTAAATAACCAAATTATCAAAACCACTAGTCCAAGCAGTCTTCCCCTCATTACGGGAATACAATCTCATTATACCATATTGTTGTCTGATGAAATGAAAAACAGCCACATACGCCAGAACAGACCAAAAAACGGCACTACCAAAAGCAAAAAGAACCATCCCTATACCAAAACAAATTATAGGCAAAGTAATTAGCAACGCTTTTCTCTTTTTAAATGCTGACGGGACAAAATAGGTTTTAAACAATGTAGCATAAACGTGCGCTACATCGATAAAAACAATTAAAAAAAGCCATGTATAAAATGAATAATACCTTTCAATAGCTTGTATCGCATCTTGAAAAATAAAAACAATTGCGACTACTATAAAAGAAGGCGCAAGAATAAAAAGACCATCTGTACTTTTTTTATGAATCCACGGTTGTTCCATCCAAA
Organism: Flavobacterium muglaense; assembly: GCF_014305155.1. GTDB lineage: Bacteria > Bacteroidota > Bacteroidia > Flavobacteriales > Flavobacteriaceae > Flavobacterium > Flavobacterium muglaense. The sequence continues at coordinate 30,800 of NZ_JACRUK010000023.1, read as the reverse complement.
ATGGTGTTTACTACATTAATTCCTTGATGAAAAGCTTCTTCAAAAATAGAAATTCCAGACAAATCTGAATGTGCAAAGAAAATACAATCATCAATACTCTTAGCAGCTTGTTTCTTGGCTTGTCCGAATATAAATCCAGGTACAGGGCTTACCATTCCGTGACCCAAAAGATGAATATTGATTTCCTCAGTATTTAACTCAATTCCGGGATGCGCTATATTTAAATCCTCAAATACAAGCTGTTTCCAATGTTCTTGTTTTTTATGATACAACTCTTTTCTACTTTTCTTTAAATCAGCCGATGAAAAACTATAATAATAGGTAATCACTTTTTTAGCCTGTACCTGCGACACTGACTGTTGCTGATCATAGACATATCCCAAGCCTTTGGCACCATGAATTACATTGTCCCAACACAAAGAAAAACTATTATTATCACCCAAATCAGCAACCACCAGGGTAGCTAATAGCCAAGGCGCATAATGAAAATCTTTAGTAAACAGCTTCCTTCCACTAAAAACATACTGGTTCACAAACTGTGGAGTGGCCATAATCACTTTATTAGCAATCACTTCAATAGACTTCTTGTTACCAGCGTCATAGATGGTTGCCAATGCTTTATCACCTTGGGTTTTCACTTCGTATACTAAATGGTTTTTCAATACTTTACCCGCTGTATATTTCTTTAAATGAAAAGCCAATCGTGCATTTCCTTCTGGCCACGTAAGAACAGTGTCTCTTGAACCTGGCGCACTATCTTGCTTCCTTCCGGCAAAATAATGAATTCCGGCCCAAGCAGAAACATAGGCAATACCCAACCCAAAATCGTCACGACAACAATAATCTACATAATCAAAAAGAGGTTTCGAACTAAAACCAGATTCTTCTAGCCATACTTTCATGGTTCGATCATCCAAAGCGCGTACCGCTTCATCATTGGACGAAAGTCCCAAAGGAATATCAAAAAAATAACGACCATCACTCCCTTTTCCTGAACGATACCCATCCATTTTTGTAAAAAAATCGACATACTCATGCTCTTCACTCAGCGCAATTCCATTTCTAGGAACTAATCCTTCTTGCCAACTGTTTTTGTAAAACAAACGTTCGTCTGGTGCAAAAGTGAGCTGCAATTCATCAAATATTGGAAAACCTTTAGCATCAAAACCTACAATAATTTTCTCTTCCACTAGAAACTGCAACAACTCCTTGTCCTTTTTATTAGGTAAAGGGAGGTAATGCGCGCCCAAAGGATACTTCGAGTATTGATTCTCTCCATTAGATGCGTTACCGCCCAAATGGTTTTCTAATTCGACCACTAAAAAATCAGTAATACCTCTTTTTGACAATTGTCTTGCCGCACTCAAACCTGATATTCCGCCACCTACAATTAAATAAGGGATATGAATTTGAGCACTGGGCGTAGGAAAATCTCTGGTACGCAAACGGTGTCCCAAAATATGATTTGTTCCAGATAACTTGATCAATATTGTAATTACTTTTTCTTTGCAAGCCTGCAAAAAAGGAATCACAAGTAATGAAGCTGCTATACCTTTAAAAAAAAGACGTCTTGAATTATTATAATTTTCCCCACTCCTCATCAAAATATCGTACTAGAATTTGATTATCCAATCGATTGACTTCAATGTCATTTGAAATCATATCCTTAGAAAAATAATTAAATTTATCAAACTGATAATTATAAAAACGCAACCCTTTTACCTGCCTATTCACAGTATTAAAAGTAGTACCAAAACCATTAATTGCGATAGAATAGCCCCACTCACCAAAAGAAGGAACATAGGCATGATAAGCATCAACCTGAGGAAAAACAGCCATTAAGGTTTTATTAATACACCAAAAAGATTTGGGTGCAAAATAAGGCGAAGTAGTTTGAACCACTATAACAGCATCAGGCGACAGAATTGATTTTATAGTGGCGTAAAAATTTAGTGAATACAACTTACCTAAGCTATAATTAGACGGATCTGGAAAATCAATAATCACGGCATCATACTTTTTTTTACAACTTTTAGCCCAAACAAAAGCATCTTGATTGTAAACAGTAACCTTAGTATTATTGAGTGAATTGTGATTAAAACCCGTTAGAATCGTATTTGTTTTAAACATCTTAGTCATCCCTTGGTCAAGATCTACTAAGGTAACATCTTGTACATCGTTGTACTTTAGAATTTCTCTAACCGCTAGCCCATCGCCACCACCTAGAACTAAAACGTGCTCTACTTTCTTTGCCATTGCCATTACTGGATGCACTAAAGCTTCGTGGTACCGGTATTCATCTGTGGAACTAAATTGTAAATTATTGTTTAGATACAAACGATAATCACTTTTATTATGTGTTAAAACAATGCGTTGATAGGGTGTGGAATTAGAATAAATAATGTTCTCTCCGTACATTTTCCCCTCAGAATAGGACAAAATAGAACCCGAAAAAATAAAAACAGTCAAAAGAATTAAAAAGGAAACGATCGCTTTTGTACGCAACCAATTCACTTTTTTTAATTCGTTTTTCAACAAAAAACACAACGCTATTGCTATACTGATGTTTATCATTCCGAAAAAAAGTGAAGTACCCATAATTCCTAATTTGGGCACCAAAACTAGCGGAAACAATATAGAAGCAAGCAAAGCTCCAATGTAATCAAAAGTAAAAACATTAGAAACTAAATCTCTAAAAGCTACTTTATCTTTTAAGATATTCATCAAAAGAGGAATCTCTAATCCTACCAAACAACCGGTAATAAAAACAAATAAATACAAAACAAACTGAAAGGAATACACACTTTCAAACAATAAAAAAAGCACCACTGAACTCAAGCCGCCCACGAGTCCCACTAAAATTTCAATCTCTACAAAGGTGTTGAGCATGTTCTTCGTAAGAAACTTAGAAAAATAAGAACCAATACCCATTGAAAACAGGTAAACTCCAATGATAAAAGAAAACTGCTTGACTGAATCTCCCAGCAAATAACTCGCCAGAGTTCCTGCCACAAGCTCATAGACTAGTCCACAAGTTGCAATAGTAAAAACAGCAAATAGCAATAAATATTCAAATTTTAAAAACTTCTTACCCATGAATAGCGGCGCTAATAATCATAGACATCCCAATAATTAAAGCTCCTAGAACAATTGCTACAGCAATATTGTTTTTCTCAGTAACTTCTTTCCAAGTGTTCTCTGGAGTTAATTTTTCGATAATAAAATAAGCAATTAGCAGTATAATAATCCCCAAAAGAGAAAACAATAAAGAGCTCAAAATAGGTTTAAATGAAATTATGTCCATGATATTTGTATTTAAGTGTTATTTATGATAAAAATGAGTTCGCCCACCATTATTAGTTTGAGCTGGTTTATAATTCTCTGTGGTTTCACAATCACACAAGCTATTTCCCGCACTGTTATAATACAGGAATAGCAGATAAAAAAACAAGCCAATAGCAATTGACAAATAGTTGTTTTTTATAAAAAGTTTAAAATCATTCATAAGTTGGTACTTCTACTATTAATTGCGACTGTCTTCCCATCTTTTATTTTCAAAATATTGATCGGCATAAAACATTCCCATGATGACAACAGCCATAAAAATCACGATCATCCAAACATTTCTCATCGAAGGACTGCTCCATACTGCTTTAATCTGGACCGACTTTGTGTTTACATCTTCAGGAGCTTTGGATGGTGTAATGGCTAAATGATATTTACCCTCGGGAACACCGCATAAATTAAAACTTTCAGAATTTGATCCTTCACTCCAACTCTCACCTTCGCTATATCCATGATAATACTCAATATCCTTGCTTGCATATACCTCTTCGCTGGTTTTTTCATTGACTAAAGCAACTTGTACACTAGCCCATGAATTATCGACCCCAGAATATAAGGAAATCGTGAGCGGAGCAGCGCTACCCCTTAACACAAATGAAGGGCTTATGAACTCCTTATTGGCATACGTTTGATAATCAAGACCTGTATTGAGTACTTCATTAGCTACTCTATCCTTATTTAAATACCAATTTGAAAGCAATATCAACAAAGCCACAACACAAAGTGTAATGGCTAAGTTCCCTACGTTGAGATAAAACGGCTGTGCCATCCCTATTCCTCTCCTAACAGGAATACTTGAGACACCAAAAGCTTTTTTTACTTTACGCGCTTCAATATACTTTCCTAAAAAGGCTGTTTGTTCCCTCCCTAGCCTATCAAAGGAAAGCACTAAGGGAGGTTTTATATATTCTATGAGTTCCGCGCTATCAAAAATATCAAAGTCAAAAAAACCTTGAGCAGCTTCGATCTTAGGGAAACACCAATCAAAACGATGAAAAACTTGATTTTCGTAGTCGATTGTTTTAGGGTGATTCCCTACTTTTTTGTCAAAATCAATTTGTTCCAGTAATGTCCAGTGCCCCGCTGATTCGGACAAATACAAATAATCATCAGCTTTGCCTTGTAAAACATACTCTACCCACTCATAACCTTCATTACTTTTAACAATTAATCCTGTTATGGTGTATTGTTTATTATCGAATGTACCAATGCTTCCTAACTTCAGTTTGCCATCAAAGGAATAAGGCTTGAATTTATTAGCGTATTTCAACCCTTCGTCACGCGTTTGTTTATAAACAGTAACGCAGTTAGGGCAAGCAAATGTTTTCACATCAAAATTAACATCTAGATTTGTTGTCGTGTTGCAATTAAAACAGGGAACATTCATATACTAACGGTTTATTTCAAAATTTTTCAATACTTGGGCTTCAAAATAATCAATATAATCTTGGGTAATCGCTCTAACTTTAGCAGCATTGTCTTGTAAATAGTTACACAAATACACATCTAAAGTCAGTTGATTGAATTCCGGCCAAGTATGAATGCATATATGCGATTCTTTTAAACAAACTGCAATTGTAAAACTATCATTTTCAAAATCATGAACATTGATTCCTACTTGCTCTAAACTGTATTTGTCTAAAATTTTATTTGTAATAGCAACAAAGCCTTTACTATCCTTCAATTTCTCGATAGCATCTACCTGAAGCGTTACTAGTTTGTGCAAACCAGGCGAGTAAGAATTTAAATCCATCTAAAAAACAATCAATTGGTTCACTTATTATAAGTTTACGAATGTATGGTATTTATAGTACAAAAAAAAGTCCCAATTAAGGGACTTTCAATTAACTTTCGGGAGCTAGTTCTAATTCTAGTCCTTCGAGACTTTCGGTGATTGGGATTTGACAGCCCAAACGACTATTTGATTTTACGTAGAATGCTTCGGATAACATGGCCTCTTCGTCGTCTCCCATTTCTGGCAAGGCAACATCATTCAGCACATAACATTGGCAAGAAGCGCACATGGCCATACCGCCACAAGTTCCTTCGACAGGAAGCTCGTAAGCTTTGCACAATTCCATGATATTCATAGCCATATCAGTAGGGGCTTGCAGTTCGTGCACGACTCCTTCTCTATCTTTGATTTTTATTAATACATCCATTAATTATAAGTTAGTTAGTTGTGTTGTAGGGTATGCGTGAGGGATAGCAGCAGCCTACCGAAGTAGCGCGTATAGCCCGACGATTTTAAGCAATAAGGCTCATGAGCGCAAACTACAGTAGCCTTATTGCTTAAAAGGGTCACGCCCAAAAAATTTATAGGATATTGACAACGGTTTCTATTTGTGGTGCAAACTTTTTAATGGTTGTTTCTACTCCTGCTTTTAGTGTCATTTGGTTTACACTACAGCTGGTGCATGCTCCTTCAAGACGCACTTTTACGTGTTTGTCGTCTTCAATGGAGATTAAAGTGATATCACCACCATCTGAATTCAAAAATGGTCTAATTTCTTCGAGTGCTTTTTGAACTTCTATTGTTAATTCTTCTGTTGTCATTTTTTTATTTTAAAGATTGAAAAACCAGATCATTGACCGATGAACCATCGCTTCAACTGATTCTAATTTCAATTTATTTTTTCACTGATGAACATCCGGCCATCGTGGTGATTTTTACTGCTTCGGTAGCAGGTAAGTTTTCGTTTCTATTCACCACTTCTTGCACTACATTACGAGTGATTTCTTGGAAAACAGACTCGATTACTGATCCTGTTTGCATAGCAGCAGGACGACCATAATCACCCGCTTCACGGATAGATTGCACGATAGGAACTTCTCCAAGGAAAGGAACTTCTAGATCGGCAGCAAGGTCTTTCGCCCCTTCTTTTCCGAAGATGTAGTATTTATTTTCAGGTAATTCCTCTGGTGTAAAATACGCCATGTTTTCTATAATTCCCAAAACTGGAACATTAATCGCTTCAGACATGAACATTGACACTCCTTTTTTGGCATCGGCAAGTGCAACTGCTTGTGGTGTACTTACGATCACAACACCCGTAATAGGCAATGATTGCACGATAGACAGGTGAATATCTCCTGTTCCTGGAGGTAAATCGATTAACATGAAATCCAATTCTCCCCAATCGGCATCAAAGATCATTTGGTTCAAGGCTTTAGAAGCCATTGGTCCTCTCCAGATTACAGCTTGAGATGGTGATGTAAAAAATCCTATAGAAAGCATTTTTACTTCGTAACTTTCTACGGGTTTCATTTTTGATTTTCCGTCTACATTGATCGAAATTGGTTTTTCGTTTTCCACATCAAACATGATTGGCATTGATGGTCCGTAAATATCAGCATCTAAAATACCAACTGAGAATCCCATCTTAGCTAATGAAACCGCTAGATTTGCAGTAACAGTAGATTTTCCTACTCCCCCTTTTCCAGAAGCGACACCAATGATGTTTTTAATACCCGGAATTGCTTTCCCTTTAATTTCAGGCTTGTCTGGAACCTCTACTTTAGAGTTAATTTTTATTTTTGCTTCAGCAGATACCAACTCCAGAATTGCTTTTCTGATATCGTCTTCGGCGCGTTTTTTAATGTGCATAGCCGGTGTATGTAAAAGTAAATCTACCACAACCTCATCTCCAAAAGTGATTACATTAGCAATTGCTCCACTCTCTACCATGTTTTTTCCTTCTCCAGCAATAGTAATTGTTTCTAAAGCTTTCAGGATAACTTTTCTATCTAATTTCATTGTTAGTTTATTATTTTCCAAAGGCGATTTGCACCTCGATATTATCTTTATTTAAACTGATTTCAGATTACAAAGATAAAGGATTAAGTTCTTATTCTAAAGGATTTTGTATTGCATTTATTGATGCGAGAATCTACTATCCTAATTCCTGAAAAAAACCCGACTCGCTTTGAATAGCCGCCGGGTTTATCTTAAAAAAACTAAAACCGATTATTCGTATTTTAAATACTTCAAAGCATCCATTTTGGTTACTTGATATGCCTTGGCTAAAACTACTAATAAAGTCAAAAACAATAAGCTAAATAGTGCTACAACAAATGGAAATAGTGGAATATCGATGCGAAAGGCAAAATCTTCAAGCCACTTTTGCAATAGCAAATAGGCCGGAAAGATCCCAATTAGAAAACCAACTAAACAAAAGAACACATATTGTATGGACAACTCTTTCAGTAAAGTATTGGTTTCGGCTCCGAGGGTTTTACGAATGGCAATTTCTTTTAATCTTCTCTCCATTGAAAAAGAAGCTAATGCAAATAACCCAAAAATAGCAATCACTATCACAATCAAATTAAGAATAAAAAACAAGTTTTTTTGTTTCAGTTGTTCTAGATAGGTTTTGGCAAACGTTTTATCTACAAATTCGTATTCAAAAGGATAATCTTGATTGATATTCTTGTTCCAATAGGTCTCTAATTCCGCAAGTGTTCCCGCTAAATCATCAGCATTCACCTTGACATATACAAAATGAAAATTACTCCATCCTAATGTTTTTAGATTTACAAAAATCATGGGAGGAATCTTATTTTTTAAACCAGTGATGTTAAAGTCCTTAACTACACCTACTATTTTAAATTTCAACATTCCTTTATCATTTCCCCAACCCGAGGTGATAATTGTATTTATTGGCTTCTTGAGATTCAATGTACGTACGCAAGTTTCATTCATCAACATATTACTCACCGTGTCTGAAGCAAATTCTGGCGATAAATCCCTTCCTTCCAATATTTTAATTTTCATCATATCCAGAAAACCAAAATCCATATTCACATTATGTCCCTGAACAAAAATACCATTGTGGGTAAATCCAGAAGTAGAATTAGTATCATCACCAAAAGATCCTTCAAATGTTGAAACATCTTGAACACCTGACATCTTGAGTAGTTCCTGCTTAGTCGTCTCGTACTTTTTTAATTTGGTTTCCCAATCATCATACCTAAACCTAATTCGAATAATTTGATCACCACTAAAACCCAGGTCTTTATCGCTCATATAACTTACTTGCTGGTACACTACCAAAGCTCCAATGATAAAAAAAGCAGCTATCGAAAATTGAAAAACCAACATTGAATTTCGCATCCAAATTCCGCTTTTACTTCTAGAGAAATTCCCTTTCAGCACCTTTAAAGTTTCAAATTTCGATATATAAATTGCTGGAAATATCCCTGCAAAAACAATTACTAGGACAAAAATTAATACGATTTGTCCATAAAAATCACTCCCATTTAAAGTTAGATCTTTATTCAAAAAATCATTGTAAAAAGGCAATGTAAGCTCCACTATCGCTAATGCAAGAATTACCGCAAAGGAAATTACAATAGCCGTCTCAAAGATAAATTGCATAACAATCAATGATTTACTAGCCCCTACTACTTTTCTAACCCCTACTTCTTTTGCTCTTTTTATAGCTGTGGCTGTCGCCAAATTAATATAGTTAACAATGGATAAAACCAATATCAAGATGGACAAACCCATCATTATATAAACCAACTGTAAATTACCCTGTCCTTCTGGAAAATTAATTCCTATAGATGCTTTTGTACCCTGCAATCGCGCCGTTTTTAGTTGGTCTAGAATAATCTTAGACTCCCCATTTTCCTTAATAAATTGAGCAACAGTTTGACCACTTTCTTTAGCATTTTTTTGCGTTATATTCTCAAAAACGATCTTTTCCATTTTTTTTACAACAGCTGCAATAGCAACGTCTTTTTTAACTTTAATCATCAATCCATAGTTGAAGTTCCCCCAACTCTCGCGGTCTCCTTCCTTGATTAGTCCATTAAATACATAATCCGGTTCTACTGCCGATGGTTGTATTATTTTATAAACTGCTCTTACTGTATAAAATTCATTCTCAAAATTGACTGACTTGCCAATAGGATCTTCCTCATTAAATAGCAATTTTGCACTTGCGTCAGAAATAGCGACACTATTTTTTTCTTTTAGAATAGCCGTTTTTGCCCCCTTGACAATAGGAAAAGGGAAAATATTAAAAAACTCTTCATCAGAAATGACTGCTTTTTTTACAATCAATTTTTTAGACTTATATTTTAAAAGCCCCCCATCATACCTATTGCCGAAAAAGCAAATCGATTCTATTTCCGGAATAGTGGCCTTACAGGCAAGTCCAAAAGGAGTTGAGTTAGACGCCCAAATTTCTTTCTGCGGCCCCATTTGGTTCAAGACCTGGTACACATTCTCATTGTTTGGATTCCAAACGTCATAAGAATGCTCATTATTCCAATACAAGGTTGCAAAAACCAATCCCGCAATACCAATACTCAACCCCAAAACATTGAGAAATGAGAACAGTTTATTTTGCTTGAGATGGTAAATAAATATTTTGATCCAGTTGTATAACATAATTTTTGATTTGTTGATTTTGATTGATGATTGAAATCGTAATTTATTGAAAAAGAAGGTTGTCAAGCAACTCAAAAACGAATTGGATAATTGACAGTATTAAAAGTATCATGATGATTATATTGTAAAAACATCTACATTTCTTTGATTCATTTTTTCAGAGAAAACAACGCCATCTTTCATAAGAATGGTTCTTTGAGAAAATGACGCATCATAATCAGAATGGGTAACCATCAAGATCGTTGCACCTTTAGCATGTAAATCAGTTAGCAACTCCATTACTTCATTTCCCGTTTTACTGTCCAAATTTCCTGTAGGCTCATCGGCCAAAATGATTTTAGGATCGTTTATCAGCGCTCTAGCCACAGCCACACGTTGTTGCTGTCCACCAGAAAGCTGTTGAGGATAATGTTTTAATCGATGCGCAATATTTAATTTTTCGGCAATTGCTTCTACTTTTACTTTTCTTTCCGAAGCCTTTACTTTATTGTAAATTAAAGGCAACTCGATATTATCATAAACCGAAAGCTCGTCGATAAGGTTAAAATTTTGAAAAATAAATCCGATGTTTTCCTTACGAACACTCGAACGTTCTTTTTCTTTTAGTCCAATCATTTCTTGGTTCAACAAGGTATAACTACCGCCTGAAGCACTATCCAATAGCCCAACAATATTGAGCAATGTTGATTTTCCGCAACCCGAAGGCCCCATAATAGAAAGAAAATCTCCTTCATTGATTTGTAAATTGATGCCGCTTAAAGCGGAAGTTTCTAACTCTTCTGTTCTGAAGATCTTGGTTAGGTTTTGAATTGTTATCATCCTTTTATAGTTTTTTAAGTTTTTTGATTTAATATTATTCCTATTTACAAAACCGTCTAATGGTTATTTCCACAGGAGTCGAAAACAACTTGTATATCTCGACTCCGCTCGACATGACAAAAATCAGACTAGATTACACTTACTATTAGCATAAGACCTTAATACAGCTGCACGCTATTTCTATTGTATATTTAGCTCTTCGACTTCTTTATAGTCCGCATAAGACGATGTTATTACTTTCTCGCCCTGTTTCAATCCTTCTAACACTTCATAATAAGAGGGATTTTCTCTGCCTAATTTTATATTTCTTCTTACTGCTCTACTTCCATTGACAACAAACAGCCACTTTCCAGCGGTTTCTTGATTGAAACTTCCTTTTGGAATTACTAAAATTTTATTCTTTTCAGATAAAATAAGTTTTATCCCAAAGCTCAATCCATCTTGCAGTGCCAAATCTTCTTTAGAATCAAAAAGCAATTCCACTTGAAAACGACCACTTTTAACCTCTGGAATCACTTTTGCAACAGATACGCTTACTGTCCTCCCCTTATATTCAATCTGTCCTTTTAAACCCACACGAATTTTCTCCAAGTAAAATTCATCCACTTGCGCACTCAACTTGTAGCCTTCGCGAGAATCAATTCTACCAATACTTTCTCCGGCTTGAAATGTTTTTCCTAAAATAGGTTCAAATGAAGTTAATCTTCCTGAAACTGGTGCCGTAATCAAGAAGTTTTTTTTATTGCTCCTTAGAATATCCAGACTCATTTCCATCGTATGAATCGAACGATTAATCTGCGAAATCTGTACCTGATTGGTTTGTTTCTCCTTTTGAATACTAGTCCGAATATTGCTTTTACGTTCTTCTTGAAAACGCAGACTTTCCTTTATTAAATTCCAGTCGTTTCTGGAGATAATATCTTTTTCAAATAATTTTGAATTCATATCATATACCCTCTTCGCATCATTGTAATCATGTTCTATTAACGCAAGATCTTTCGTTAAGTTCAATTCTTGGTTTCTAATATTAAGTTTTCCGGTATTCAAATTATTGATTTGCTCAATGATTGCGGTTTCCTGCGTCAGGTAATTCAATTCTGTATTCGGATTGTACATGCGTGCTAGCGGTTGCCCTTGCGTCACGATAGCGCCATTTTCTACAAAAATTTCTTTGACTGAACCGCCTTCAATAATATTGACCAATACCAAATTCAACGGCTCCACTTTGGCTTGAAAAACAATGAAATCTTCAAAAAATTCTTGGCTTACTTCTTTTACCAATAGTTCATCCGCTTTTACATTTAGACTTCGCTTTTTAGATACCGAAGCATAAACAACTGCTCCAGCGACTAAAAAACTCACAAATCCTATTGTTAAGTACCTAAATTTTCTATTTTTACGGGGAATAACCTTGTCCATTTTTTATAATAATTTACTGGTTATCAACATACAAAAGCATGCCAAAGGATTTAAAATTCCTAAACCCATGGTTTTCAACACGGTTGCAAAAAATCAAAAAAATAAAGTGTTCGAAAACGGACAGTACCCTGTTCAAAAGTGAACAAAAACAAATAATGATGCGAAAAAAACAAGCCAAAATACTTATTGTTGACGATCAAGAAGAAATTCTTTTTTCGGCAAAAATGATCTTGAAGAAGCATTTTGAGGAAATTTTCACAACAAATGACCCAAAAAAAATAATTACAATTCTTGGCGAAAATCAAATTGATGTTGTTCTATTGGACATGAACTACCGCATTGGTTTTGAAGATGGACGCGAAGGCATTCATTGGCTGAAAGAAATAAAAATTTTATCTCCAAAAACAGTCGTACTATTAATGACCGCTTTTGGCAAAATAGAAACAGCCGTAGAAGGCATGAAAATGGGCGCTTTTGATTATATATTAAAACCTTGGGATAACGACACATTACTCTCAACTATAGACAAAGCCGTTGTGGAAAGTCGAAAACTCAGTCGAACATCGAACTCGGAAACCGTTCCTAAAAAACATTTTATTGGGAATTCTCAAAAAATAAAACAGGCGTATTCTATTGCTGAAAAAGTAGCAAAAACAGATGCCAACGTCCTTATTTTAGGAGAAAACGGAACAGGTAAATTTGTCTTTGCCGAGCATATTCATCAACATTCTAATCGAAAAGACAAACCATTCATTCATATTGATTTGGGTTCGTTAAGCGAAAATTTATTTGAAAGCGAACTTTTTGGCTATGCCAAAGGCGCTTTTACCGATGCCAAAACCGATACTCCGGGACGATTTGAAATAGCTAATAATGGCACCATTTTTCTAGACGAAATAGGCAATATACCTTTGCATTTGCAATCAAAACTACTAAATGTTTTACAAACAAAAAAAGTCACCCGATTAGGAGAAAGCAAACCGAGACCACTAAATGTAAGAATTATATCAGCAACCAACAGTGACATTAAAAGTGAGGTCGAAAACAAAACTTTCCGAGAAGACTTGCTGTATCGCATTAATACCATGGAAATAAACCTGCCTCCTTTGCGCGAGCGAAAAGACGATATTGTACCCATGGCGCAATTCCTTCTAAAGCAGTTAGGCGAAAAATACAATCAAAGCGAAGTCATTTTTGACACCAACGTGGCCGAATATATGATACGTTATCCTTGGAAAGGAAACATTAGAGAACTAGAAAATAAGATTGAGAGGGCATTGATCATGTCCGATGACAATACGATTTCGCTAACTGATTTAGACCTACTCAGCTTTGAATATAGTGAAACCGCTGAGGAATATCCGTTATTAGAAATGGAAAAAAATGCTATCGAAAGAGCTCTTTTTAAAAATAACGGCAACATTAGTAAAACCGCCGAAGAATTGGGTTTATCCCGAGCCTCATTGTACCGTAGACTTGAAAAATTCGACATTAAAAACAACGACTAATGAATAGCTGGAAATTTTACAATGCTCTTTTTGCAAGAGTTTTTATTGTCATTATAACACTCGCTTTTTCACTTTACCTATTTGGAAACGGTTATTTGTATAGTGGAATTTTAATAATGCTATTTGCTATTTTGATCTGTGCCGAAATGTATTCGTACATCAAAAACAAATTGACTTTTTACGACAAAACCCTACTTTCGATACTTAATAATGATTTTTCTGCTAGTTTCCCAGCCGCCTACAAAGAAGGGGATTATAAAAACTTATGCCTTTTATATGACACTTTGAAAGAGAAACAACACGACCTCAGTTCAAAAGAATTAATCTACCGTTCGATAATAAACAATATTGATACCGCTGTTTTAATTTTAGAAAAAGAAAATGACAGCTGGACTATTTTCTTGATGAACGATTGTTTTTCCACCCTTTTCAGCGTACCGAAAGTGACTAATTGGGACTATCTTAAAAATTACCTGCCGTCACTTTGTCAAGAAATTGAAAATACTGGTTTTAACGAATTAAAGACGAGCATTAACATCAAAATCGAGCAACAAGAAGCGCAGACATTTATGTTACAAACTTCGTTGACAAAATCGTTTAACAAAGAGTACTTTATCATCCTATTGGACAGCATCCAACGTGTCATTGAGAAAAAAGAAAAAGAAGCCTGGATTAATTTGATGAAAATCATCTCTCATGAATTAATGAATTCCTTGACACCTATTCGATCGCTTTCGCAAAATTTACTACAAATTGTAGATCAAGAACATTTAGAAGCCGAAGATTTTGAAGATATCAAAAGCAGCATTTCGACCATTATAAACCGAAGTGATCATTTGCAGTTTTTTGTAGAGAATTATCGAAAGCTGGCTGCGCTTCCTACTCCAAACAAAAAACCAACACCAATCCATTTGCTGTTTGAAGATTGTCTTAAAATGATGTCGCCCCTTTTCGCATCCGAAAACATAGTCATCATCAACGACATAGCAAAAAATAAAATACTTGACATTGACAAAAATCAAATAGAACAGCTGATTATCAACTTAATTACCAATAGCGTTTTTGCCTTAAAAAACAAGCAAGAAAAGAGCATACATTTAACTACTTCAACAAAAAATAATCGTTTTTACATCACGATATCAGACAATGGAGGAGGAATTGAAAACGAAATTAAAGACAAAATATTCCTGCCTTTTTTTACGACTAGAAAAGACGGCGCCGGCATTGGACTTACGCTTTCGAAAAATATTATAGAAGCACACGGCGGTTATTTGAGCCATCAAACTGATGCTGACCTAGCAGGAGGCGCAACGCATTTCACGATCTGTTTTATTGAAGGAAGCAATTAAATGTACTTTGTTATACTAAAAATTGGTACATTATTGGACAAACCTAATTGTTCTACCATCGATCACAAAGGAGATGCAATAGTGCTTCTCGCATCAGTTCCACCTGATAATTTGTACTCTGTTTAAATAATAGTACTAAGAAAACAATGTACTAAAGATGCTACTACCAAGACCGTTTTTTATATTTTCACTTGACTCCAATTTTCGCCTGATTTAATTCGTCTTATTTGCATTTCGCTTACGCCAAATTGTTTAGCAATCATCTTCAATCTTGTGGTTTGTCCCGGTTTTGATAATATTTTTTTTATCAGCATCACTTTAGTAATCGTCAGTTTCCTTCCGTTTGATTCTAAATTGTGTTTCACTAAGTTCAATTGCGCCTCTTTCACATAGGGACTTTCTCTTCTATGTTGAGCCATTTCTTCTTTAGTTGCCCATTTTAAGTTTCGGTAGTCATCATTATCACGTTTGCGATCTAAATGTAAAACGTGAATTTGTTCCTCCGAAGTTTTCGGGATAAAATATTCTGCTACAAGTTTGTAAATAAAAAGATGTTTATTTTTAACTTGCCCATCACTGTACAGCTTATACCGGAACATTCTGTATCCATCAGTCATCGCTCCTTTTAATTCTCTTGCACATTTCATGTTATCTACAAAGCTAATTAGTCTTCCTTTGTTTGAAATTGCGTAGCGTAGTTTTAGTTTATCCTCAATAATTATTTCTTTAAACTCCTCATTTGGATAAAGTCTAATCATTTTCATTTTTTCAAGTTTCATAAGATAAAATATTTTAAAGATTATACATTTAGAATTTTTTCATCCGAAAAACCGAAAATCATTCCTTCATTGGCGGTTCCCAAAAATGCTTCTCAAAGTCTATTATTTGATTGTCTATAACTACAATTCCTTCACTTTCCAGTAACTGTTGCATGAGATTTGTACCATCAAAATGAAATTTTCCGGTAAGCAATCCTTTTCTATTGACCACTCGATGTGCAGGAACGTCCTCCATATTGTGCGAAGCATTCATTGCCCAACCTACCATTCGTGCCGATCGTGCCGCACCTAACGCTTTTGCAATAGCGCCATAAGAGGTAACCTTACCATAAGGAATTTGCCTTGCAACTGCATAAACACGTTCAAAAAAGTTATCATTTGACATATCGGTAAAGGATAAAAAGTAAAAACCTCAAAGAGACTTTTTTTTTAATTTTCTAAATAATACCTAACAATGTTAAAAAGGGTAATAAGAGATACTACTCCCGTAATACTACCAATTATTGTATTCATGTTTTTTAACATACTATCGGCTTTGTTTTCAATTTTTTGAAAGAAACGAATGTAAAAATAAAACACAAGTGCCGACCCTAAACCAACACCGCTTACAAAAGTAAAAACAGACAAATTATCAAATGAAAACAGTTGATACGATGACAAGGTTACACTGATAAATACGTAATACGGAATAGGAAAAAAGTTCAAAGCAGACAACAACATTCCTAAAAAGAACCGTTTTTTGGTACTTTTTTTATCGATTTTGGCCTTCTTGATTTTTGGTTTTTTGGCAATCCACAAAAAATAAATCGTTAAAGCTCCAAAAATTCCAAATCCTATTTCGCGTAATAGAATAACAATATCGGGACGCGTATTGATGATAGTGGCAAATAATATCGCCAAGTACGCTTGCAGAAAAATTATAATTATTGCTCCCAACACAAACCAATAGGCGTTTTTCCTACCCTCTTTTAGATTCACTTTGGCAGCAGTCATATTGATTAATCCAGGCGGAACAATCCCTACAACTGCGGTAATAAATCCTAAAAATAAAGGTAAGATAAAATTCATTTACTGGTTTTCAAAGATTGAAAGCAACTCCATTAATTGCGCTAGATAGCGTAATTAATCTTTAATTTTAAATCGAATATACGTAATTGCTTTGTTAACTTGCAAATATTGTTTTTCGTAAAAGGTCTGAAAAGCAGTTACTTCCTCAGGACTTCCTTCATTCACGTATACATTATGATTAGCATACAAAACTTCGTGACCTTCCCCATGAAGCAATCCTAAAGTGTATCCGTGCATGAATTCACTATCTGTTTTTAAATTTACAACTCCGTCTTTTTTAAGGATTTTTTTATACAATTGCAAAAATTCCGAATTGGTCATACGGTGCTTTGTACGCTTGTATTTAATTTGAGGATCTGGAAAAGTAATCCAAATTTCATCGACTTCATTTTCGGCAAAAACGTGATTGATCAATTCGATTTGAGTTCGAATAAAAGCCACATTATTTAATCCAGTTTCCACAGCCGTCTTAGCACCACGCCAAAAACGAGCTCCTTTAATGTCAATTCCAACAAAGTTTTTATTTGGATATCTTTCGGCAAGACCAACTGAATATTCTCCTTTTCCACAACCTAATTCTAAGACCAATGGATTGTCATTTTTAAAAAATTCAGTGTTCCATTTTCCTCTTAAAGGAAATAAATCACCTACTACTTCTTCTCTTGTTGGTTGAAAAACATTTACAAATGTTTCGTTTTCCATGAATCTCTTTAATTTATTTTTGCTTCCCACGATTTTCTCAATATTTTACTACGTACAATTTGACCTAAAAGGTCTCAAGCAGCAAAATTAAGGAAATATATAAGACCGAAGCGCATCGTCAAGGATTATTTAACAGCAACGGTAGCAATAACAAAAAAACTTCCCGATACCTTTTTTACTTTTCTCCATTATTACAAGAACAATTTTAGTAAAAAAATAAAACAATGACAGCTGTAAACTACAATTACAATCAAAGTCACAATTTGACTTACGATAGGTAAATACGACAAAAAACCTAGGCTGTATCGAGAAGTTGGGTTATAAAACCCCTTATTATTCTGTGCACTCAATAGGAAACAAGGTTTCATCGTGTTGCGACAAATCCAATCCTATAATTTCTGATTCTTCAGAAACGCGCATTGGTATGATTCTATTGGTGATTTTAAACAAAAGATAAGCACCAAAAAAAGTAAAAATAGACACTAAGACCAAGGCAATCATATGGTGTCCAAAAACACCCCACCCACCATGCATCAAACTCGCATTTTCGCCATGAGCAAAAACAGCTGTTAAAATCATTCCCATTATTCCGCCTACACCATGACAAGCAAATACGTCTAGCGTATCGTCAATTCGGTTTAAAAACTTAGCATGTACCACAAAATTAGAAACGATAGCTGCAATAAACCCAAAGAACATACTCTCTGGAACCGATACATAACCCGCAGCTGGCGTGATTGAGACCAATCCAACCACAGCACCAATACAAGCACCAAGCGCCGATACTTTTCGTCCGTTAATTCGATCATAGAAAATCCATGTTAGCATAGCCGCCGCCGAAGCAGTAGTTGTCGTTGCAAATGCCATAGCAGCAACACCATTAGCCTCTAATGACGAACCCGCGTTAAAACCGATCCACCCAAACCAAAGCATTCCTGTTCCCAATAAAACAAAAGGAATATTAGTAGGCACATGATTGCTATTGTTTCTCTTACCCAAAACAATAACACCCGCCAAAGCCGCAAAACCAGCACTCATATGCACTACAGTTCCACCAGCAAAATCTTTTACTCCAAAAAACGAACCTAAGATTCCCGTAGGGTACCAAACAGCGTGACACAAAGGAGCATATATAAATAATGTAAAGAGACAAATAAAAAGTAAATACGAAATAAAACGAACACGCTCTGCAAAAGAACCGGTGATAATGGCCGGTGCAATCACAGCAAATTTCATTTGAAACAAGGCGTACAACATAAAAGGGACTGTTGACGCTAACTGTTTATGTGGCAACATACCCACATAATCCATAAAAGCAAAACTGGTAGGATTACCCACAAAACTATAAAAACCTGTTCCAATGTGTATTCCCATAGGCTCACCGAAGGCCAAACTAAAACCAACCACTACCCATAGCAGTGTTACCACACCCAAACAAATAAAACTTTGCAACATGGTCGAAATCACATTTTTCTTGCCCACCATTCCTCCATAGAAAAAAGACAAGCCAGGAGTCATGATCAACACCAAGCAGCAAGAAGTTAACATCCAAGCCACATCAGCAGGAATAATTTGATCTACTGAACCAAAATTGGCCAAAATAGGATTTAATTCTGACACAGCTGGCCATAACACTCCAGCAATACAAACAATACTTATAATTACAAAGGCAATAATCCAGCGACTCTCGGTTTTCATATTTAATAATTTTACCCCATTAAAACAGGGGGCAAAGTTAAAAAAAAATTATATTTTATAAAAAAACCAACCCATAAGAAGGGAGTATCTCCAAATTATAATCAAATTAGCAACCATCATAACGATATAATAACAGAACCCTATTTTATACCAACGATCTGAACCTATTTTTGAGAATTATGTTTTAATATTATTCTTACTTCAATTTACAACTTACTGTTTTGACTTAACTTTTAGTTTATTTATAACAATATCCTCCAAGGGTGTTTTAATCTTAATGACTTCATTTGCATTTTCATTAGGGATGGTCATTGACAAAACGTATTGTTGTATTTTCCATTTCCCTCCCGTTTTAACTAGTACACCAGAACCGCGACACACCTTCATTTGCGTACTTAATAACTCATCAAACCAAGCAAATTTTCCTGTCTTGTCAAAAAACACATGACGCTCAATGGCTGTAAAGCTCCACGCTTTTCCTTTATCGAAATGCGGTTTAGCATACGCTTTAAAATTTATTTTATTCCAATTTTCTGAAGCATCCGTTCCTATAAAAATTGCATCCGGACTCATCAAATCAAAATAAGTTTCAAACTGCGCATCGGCAGCAGCTTTGTGCCAAGCATCTAGCACTGTATTTACTTGTAGTTCTTCTTGTTTAGTACGATTTTGTGCAACTGCACAGGAAGAAAAAAACAGTAATAAGAAAATAGAAAGAAATGTATTTTTCATAAAAAACGAATTAAGTAAGGGAATAAAAAACAGTTAAAAATCTTTGAAAGTCAGCGTAATTAGCACTAAAATCGTACTTATTATTAGTTAATTTTTATATATAATCCTAAATTGCAGTTTATTAACTTTTTAATGTATTTTTACACCGATTTAGTTTTTAAGTCTAATATATGAAAAAAATTTACACTGCTTTATTCTTTTTTACAATTGCCTTTGCTGTCTCCATTAGCGCTAGCTCCTGCAAAAAAAACAATGTTCTAGCATCCATAGAAGACATATGGCTTCATGACTTATCCGCAACTCCATTTGACAGCACTGAAGTTGCCTACTTTTTTGGCAAACACCCTTTACTACAAAAATACCAGGTTGATGTAAAAAACCTTTATCGCAAACACGAGTTCAAGTACGTTTGGTACAATGAAAATGGCATCAATGAGTTTGCCAATGTTTTATACAATAAGATCATCAACCTACCGGAAGAAGGCATTATCAAAGCGATTCCATATAAAACAGAATTTGACTTAATATATGAAGGACCAAAAGACAGTAAAACACCCAATGTTAATTCGGAATTATTAACTACTGCTTTGTATTTCTTTTATATTGACCAAGTTTATCATGGTATAGACGCAGCAAAATCAAATGAGATGGAATGGTTTTTACCGCGTGAAAAACAAACTTATGGCACTTATACCGACTCGCTACTCATTGACCCATCACTAATCAAGAAGGATAAAAAAGCACTCTTTAGTCAATACTATTTATTAAGAGATCAATTAAAAAAATACCGCCAAATTGAAAAAAAGGGAGGTTGGGACAGCATCACACTTCCAGCTGGTGTTAAAACATTAAAAATTGGTGATAGTGTACAAGCGATAGGACAAGTACGCAAAAGATTATTCCTTGATGGGTTTTTAACAACCGATTCTGAAAGCCGTATTTATGACGAAGCACTAGCAGATGCCGTAGTAGCATTCAAAAAAACACGTGGCATCAAGGGTGACAAATTACTTTATGGCTCTACCTTGAACTACCTAAGCACACCTGTTAACTCACTTATAGAAACACTGGTTGTTAATATGGAACGCTGTAGATGGGTTACCAAAGATATTGCTGAAGCAAATGAAGTCATAGCTGTCAACATCCCATCGTACGAATTGAATTATTTTAAAAGCGGCAAAAGCATCTTGAACCTCAACGTGGTTGTGGGCAAAACACTAAACAAAACCGTTATTTTTAGTGCACCGATGAAGTACATCGTTTTTAGCCCGTATTGGAACATTCCAACAAGTATTATTAAAAAAGAAATTTTACCTGGAATAGCGAATAACAGCAACTATCTTGCCCAACATAATATGGAATGGAACAACGGAAGAGTGCGTCAAAAACCGGGTTCTCGCAACTCATTAGGTCTCGTTAAATTTTTGTTCCCTAATTCGAATGCTATTTACCTGCACGACACTCCGTCGAAATATTTATTTAGCAAAGACAAAAGAGCATTTAGTCATGGATGCATACGTGTCCAAAATCCAGAGTTGCTTGCCGAAACAATTTTGAAAAGCGACCCAAAATGGGATGCCGAAAAAATACAAGAAGCAATGCACAACGGCAAAGAATCATGGTACACTCTTAAAAACAAAATACCCGTATACATAGGCTACTTTACCAGCTGGGTAGATGAAGAAGGTGTTTTGCATTTTTATGACGATGTTTACAAGAGAGACGCTGCACTTGCTGCTTTATTATTCGAAAAATAAAATACGGTTTGAACCCAAAAAAAAGAACACTTTCGCCAATAACGAAAGTGTTCTTTTTTATATATGATAAACTACCTGATATTGAAATCCTAGTGCTCTTTTTGTTTTTCGAAAGTAGTAGATAGTGATTTTTTAATTTTATCTAAAGCAAGGTGAAACGCTTTCTCGACTGAATCAGCGTGAGCTGTAACCGCCATAGGTTGTAAATTAGCTGGACGAGCTTCAATCATGCAACGTTTATCATTTACACCTGATTTATCACTGTTTTCATCTCCTATATGCACCTCGATCCTGGTGATTTTATCATCAAAACGCGCTAATGATTTTTCCATTTCACCTGTAAAATAAGTTTCTAATCTTTGGTGTCCTTCTATGTTTTTGTCTGTATTGAATTGTATTTTCATCTTTTAAAGTATTTATGATTGTCTCTCAAAGTTAACGAACGAGAAGCCAAAAAACGAATGAATTAGTAAAAAATTATGAATTAAAATAGCAATACAGTCGCTCAGAGCCACTTAGACTCGCTCGTATTGTTAAATCGTGTTATCACAGTGGTATTGGACTATCCTGCCTTTATTTTTAGCCTGATCTACTACATCTACTAATAAAAAAAACGCTATTCTTTCGAATACCGTTTTCAATTTAATCTATGGTTATTTGAGTACCGATTGTCCTAGCCCTGATGGAAGCGGCATCCTTTTCCTTTTTTCTTTAAAAAGGAAAAGATACAGCGAACAGCAGGAAATAGCTCCTAACTCTTATTTTGGCAAAGTTGTAATTCCCATATTGTATAGCGTAAATGCTTGAATATCGACATTTTCTTGAATGCTTGCCGCTACGGATTTCCCTGCTCCGTGACCTGCTTTTACATCAATGCGAATTAAGGTAGGATTTGATCCAGTTTGTTTTTCTTGCAACTCGGCTGCAAACTTAAAACTGTGCGCTGGCACTACTCTATCGTCATGATCACCTGTGGTTACCATTGTTGCGGGATAATGCGTTCCTGCCTTCACGTTTTGCACTGGCGAATAGCCTTTAATGTATTCAAACATTTCTTTGCTGTCTTGAGCGGTTCCGTAATCGTACGCCCAACCTGCTCCTGCAGTAAACGTATGGTAACGCAACATATCCATCACACCCACGGCCGGTAAAGCGACTTTCATCAAGTCAGGACGCTGTGTCATGGTTGCACCCACAAGCAAACCACCATTTGACCCACCACGAATGGCAAGAAAATTGGTCGAAGTGTATTTTTGAGCAATTAGATATTCGGCTGCAGCGATGAAGTCATCAAATACATTTTGTTTTTGCATTTTAGTACCTGCATCGTGCCATTTTTTACCGTATTCACCACCACCACGCAAGTTAGGCACGGCATAAACGCCTCCGTTTTCCATCCAAACAGCATTGGCAATACTAAAACTTGGCGTCAAGCTTACATTAAACCCACCGTAACCGTAAAGCATGGTTGGGTTTTGTCCGTTTAGTTTTAATCCTTTTTTGTAGGTGATGATCATTGGGATTTTAGTCCCGTCTTTTGAAGTATAAAAAACTTGTTTTGACTCGTAATTTTCACTTTTGAAATCTACATTAGGTTTTGCATAGACCGTTGATTTTCCTGATTTTGGTTCTAAAGCATAAACCGTTACTGGCGTAGTATAATTGGTAAACGAATAATACAGCGTTGTATCGTCTTTCTTTCCGCCGAAACCTCCAGCAGTTCCTACGGCTGGCAATTTGATTTCGCGAATCATTTTTCCTGTATAATCGTATTGTTGCACTACTGAAACGGCATCTTTCATATAGTTAGCAAAGATAAAACCCGCTCCTGTTGAAGGAGATAACACATTAGTCGTTTCTGGAATAAAATCAACCCAATTCGCTGGCGATGGAGTAGCAAAATCGACAGTAACAATACGCTTGTTAGGCGCGTGCAAGTCCGTCTCTATAAACAATTTGCTTCCTGCGGTTTCTATGATACTGTTGTCACTATTAAAATTGTCAACGATGGTAATAATAGGGCTATTGGCTGTTTTTAAACTTTTAATGTACAATTCGTTTCCGTAAGTAGAGTTAGCCGCAGATATCACGAGATACGCATCATCCTCGGTTACATAACCACCTACGTAGCGGCGTTTTTGGTCTGCGCCAAAGATCACTTGATCGTCCTTTTGCGCCGTTCCTAGTTTATGGAAATACAGTTTATGCTGATCCGTTTTAGCAGAAAGCTCGCTCCCTTTTGGTTTTTCATAGCTTGAGTAGTAAAAACCTTCGTTACCTCTCCATGACAGCCCGCTGAATTTAACATCAACAATGGTGTCTTCAATCACTTTCTTAGACAAAACATCCATGATGATTACTTTACGCCAGTCGCTACCACCTTCGGAAATGGCGTAAGCTACTTTAGAACCGTCTTTGGAGAAATCCAACCCACCCAAAGAGGTTGTCCCGTCTTTAGAAAAAGTATTGGGGTCTAAAAAAACTTCTTCTTTACCAGCTCCGTCTTTTCTATAAACAACAGATTGATTTTGCAGTCCATTGTTTTTTGAAAAATAAGTAAAGCTCCCTTCTTTTGAGGGCGCTCCTATTTTTTCGTAATTCCACAATTTCTCCATGCGGTTTTTTAGCGCATCGCGAAAAGGGATTTTATCTAAATAACCGTAAGTAACTTCATTTTGTGCTTTTACCCAAGCAGCAGTTTCATTCGAACGATCGTCTTCTAGCCAGCGGTAAGGATCGCTAACAGCGGTATCAAAATACGTATCGACTACAGTCCCTTTTGTGGTAACCGGATATTTTATGGGTTCTTGTTTTTGTGCAGTTGCAACCATTGTTGGGAGTATTGCCATTATCAGAATTAATTTTTTCATTAGTATCTTTTTATTGGTTTAACAAAACTATCGCGTTCTTTGAATAAGAGAGCTATGGTGTATGTGTCGTTGAAAGCGGTGTTTTGTTACTTGATTGTGATGAATAATTACTACGCAGAGGTGCACGGAGGTAACACAGAGCATCGCAAACTGTTTTTTAATAGATTTCGAGTAAAAATTGTTACGCGGAGGCGCACGGAGGTAACGCAGAGCATCGCAAACTGTTTTTTAATAGATTTCGAGTGAAAATTGCTACGCAGAGAGGCACGGAGGAAACGCAGAGCATCGCAAAGTGTTTTTTAATAGATTTCGAGTAAAAATTGTTACGCGGAAACGCACGGAGGGAACGCAGAGCATCGCAAATTTTTTTTAATAGATTTCGAGTAAAAATTGTTACGCGGAAACGCACGGAGGGAACGCAGAGCATCGCAAAGTTTTTTTAAACAGAATGCGGGTAAAGTTTGTTACGCGTAGGCGCACGAAGACAGCACAGAGCATCGCAAATTGTTTTATTTCACCATTAAGAAATCAAGAAAATTAAGCGGAATACTTAATTTACCTTAATCCCTTAATGGTTTTTAAAAATCAAACTTATTATTTGTTTAAAAAAATCGGAGAATTTCTACGTTCCACTCTGCGAAACAAAAAATTAATTTTCCAGCAACCACAGTTTACGGAATTCACCGTCTTTATCATAATCCTTAGCCTGTTTTTCGATGTTGAAATAACGGTGTTTTCTTGGGTCGTTGCCTACACCTGCGAGGTAAGCCCAGTTACCCCAATTGCTACACACATCATAATCGATTAATTGCGATTCAAAGTAAGCAGCACCCATGCGCCAATCCATTTGTAATTCGTTACAGAAATAGCTGGCTACATTTTGGCGTCCGCGGTTGCTCATGAATCCTGTTTTTTTCAATTCCAGCATATTCGCATTGATAAAATCAGAATCGGTTTTTCCGTTGATCCATTGTGATAGTGCGCTTTCGCTCGCTTTCTTAGAAATGGGTTTTTCAGGTTGAATTCCGGTATAGAGAAAAAATTTGGTTTGGTATTTCTTGAACATAAAACGAAAGAAATCACGCCACAACAACTCAAAAACCAACCAATAGGTCGAATCATTAGCTCCATTTTCTTTTTCATACTTTTTAATTTGATCATAAATCGCTCTTGGCGAAATACACCCCATGGCCAGCCAAGCAGAGAATTTAGACGAATAATCTGCGCCTACCATTCCGTTGCGGGTTTCTTTGTATACTGACAGTTGTTTGGTTTCAAAAAAGTAATAATGCAAACGGTTCAGCGCAGCGGTTTCTCCTCCTTTGAATTGTATCGCGGCACGAGATTCTTTTTTAGGTTTTTTTAAATCTAAATCTTTCCAACTCGGTATTTCCATTGGCGCGATTTCAGGCGAAGTTATCGCTGTAGGAACTTCAAAAATGGGTCTGATAGTCGCGTCAAATTCGGTTTTCTTTCTAAAAGAAGTAAACACATCTGGAATGTCTTTGATTGAAAAAGGCAGATCCTCAGCATGATACAATGTACTTGTACTAAACGTTTCTAGTTCACAACGCAATTTAAACAAAGCGTCCTGTACCTTTTTTTCGGTTTGTTTTTCTTCATAAGCCACTTCTCGCTTTGCAAATACTTTTTGGGCACGATATTGCAACACAATTTTAGCAATTTCCTCTTCCGGTTTTCCTTTTAAAACCACTAAACCAGAGCCTAATTTTCTCAAATTAGCGTCTAAGTCTTGTACCGATTCTAATAAAAACTGGGCGCGATAATTGCCCGTTTTATTAAACCCATACGTTGTGGTTTCAAACTGCGCCTCATCAAAACAATACACAGGAACCACTTGATCACTTTGAGCAATCGCTTTTACTAATGCTTCATTATCTAGTAATCGTAAATCTGTTTTAAACCAAACTATTGCCGTTTTCATTATAAGTTGTTTATGTTGTTTAAATAATAATTTGCTTGTTCGAGTAACGCTGCTTTATCATCTACTTTCATTTTCCTCCAAACATTGTACATCATGCCTATGCGAGGATTTTTCCCTAATTTATCTTCCTGTTTGTCATAAAAGTTCCAGTACAAACTATTAAAAGGACAGGCTTTATCACCCGTTTTTACTGCTTTTTTGTAATAACAAGAGCCACAATAATGACTCATTTTATCGATATACGATGCGGAACTGACGTACGGTTTTGTACCTACGATGCCGCCATCAGCAAACTGACTCATTCCTCGTGTATTGGTAATCTCGACCCATTCAATAGCATCGATATAAATACCAAGATACCAAGCGTCTATTTCATCAGGATGCACTCCGGCTAAAAGCGCAAAGTTTCCCGTTATCATCAACCGCTGGATATGGTGTGCATAGGCAAAATTCAAAGATTGATTGATGGCGTCTTTTAAACAATTCATTTTGGTCTTTCCTGTCCAAAACCAATCAGGTAACTTTTCTTCATTATTAAAAAAGTTCATCGTTGCATATTCGGGCATTTTTAACCAATAAATACCGCGCATGTACTCGCGCCAACCTATAATTTGCCTCACAAAACCTTCTAGCTGATTGTATTCTATTTTATCAGGGTTGTCTCGCCAAGCTTGAATTGCTTTTTCGATCACCTCTTGTGGGGAAATCATCTTGATATTCATCGAAAAAGACAATCTAGAGTGATACAACGACCACTCATTTGGCGTCATGGCGTCTTGATAGCTACCAAATAAACACAGGCATTCGTCGATAAAAAAATCTAATAATTCTAGTGACTGTTCTCTATTTATAGGCCAAACAAAATTAGCTGCATCTATTGTTCCAATGGTTTTAACATCTGTCTTGTTAACTTCCGCAAGAATATCCGTCACATTATTGGAAAAAACTAAAGGTGTTGTTGGCTTGTGATTTTTGGGTAATTTTTTTCTATTTTCGCTATCGTAATTCCACTTTCCTGTCAAGGGCTGATCGCCTTCCATTAGCACATTGTGCTTTTTACGAAGCATGCGATAAAAATTCTCCATAATAAACGTTTTTTTTCCTTCGAAAAAAGTCCCCAGTTCCGTTCTTGAAGTAAAAAAATGTTCGCTATCAACCGCTGCTGTTTCGATAGCAAGAGAATTGGCAAAATCCTTCAACATTTGATCTACTCGAAATTCATCGGGTAACTGGTATTCAAAATGCGTAAACTGATGTTCATCAATTAACACCATTAAATTTTTATCGAATGCTTGCAAGTTAGCTGGATCATTCAGCTGTAAATAAATAACGTTATGATTATTGGCTTTTAATTCTTTGGCAAAAGCCTGCATGGCAGCAAAAAAACCAACAATTTTCTGGATGTGATGCGTGGCGTAATCCGTTTCTGTGCGCACTTCCATCATCACATAAGTCACCGACTCCTCATGGGTTTGAAACCAAGAATGATTGCTATTGAGCTGATCTCCTAAAATTAATCGTACTGTTCTCTTCATTTTATTTATTCATTCGGCATTTATCACTACAATATTTGACTTCGTCCCAGACTTTTTCCCATTTCTTGCGCCAACTAAACGGTCTTTGACAAACCACACAAATCTTTGAGGGTAGGTGTTGTTTTTTAGTGTTTTTCATGCGCAAAATTGATTCGGTTTCTTTTCCATTCAATCGCTACTGCTGAACCTTCGGCAATAAAAACAGCTTCAGGTTTGGTTTGGTTCAAAACCGAAAAGGCATTTCCATACATGGCTTTAAAGTCGCAGTCAATTTTATAGTCCAATACTTCATTTACCAACCATGACGGGTGTTGTAATTTGTATTCTTCGGTATTATTTTGATCCACTTTGGTATAGCCGTAATAATGTTCGAATATGAATTTTTCTAAGGATCCTTTTGCCATCATTTTCGAGTTGGTTGCCGCATTGACTGCTATACTATTCCATCTGTTGTTTAAAAGCCACTCAAATTGTACATCCTTGTGAGGAGCATCTGTTTTTATTTTATGTTTTGTGGGCACCACCGTATAATGTTCTTTATACAACTTATTAGCCATCCAAGCCACAATAGGATACGGAATGGTTTCATTGATAAAAACCACTCCTCGTTTTACGGTGTTTCCCTCTTTTCGAGCCACATAAAAACGCAAATTGATTTCTTCAAATGTTCCAAAATAAGGAATTGGAACACCAAATAATTTTGTATCCTTGAACATAAATCCCACCAGACTGACATAGCATTTACCATCAAACAAGTCTAATTCTACTCCCTTTGGCACAAACGGTTTTAATAGTACAGGATCAATAACATAATTGGCCATAATGATGTTTTCCCAATTTGCTTTTAAAAAAATAGTCATCTTGAATTTGTCTTTTTAGTTCTTTTATTAGGATTCGAAACATGCTTTTTTAAAATCCGTTGTCCTTCTAGTTTGACTTCGTCTTTTTTTCTAAAACTCCAGACGATATCGCTGGCATATTTTCTCGTTTCTTCAATATTAACGATGGGCTCCGGATAGTCCTTCCCAATTTCGCAGTTGTAAAATTGTTGTTCGATGGGATTTAATTTCCAAGGTTCATGTATTAAATTAACAGGAACCTCAGCTAGTTCAGGCAACCATTGTTTGATAAAAACACCTTCAGAATCGTGATCTTCGGAGTTTTTTATGGGGCTGTAAATCCGAATGGTGTTTATCCCAGTTGTACCAGACTGCATCTGGATTTGTGGATAATGAATTCCAGGTTCATAGTCTAGAAATTGCCGCGCCAAAAAATGCAATTCACGCCAATCTTGCCATAGATTAAAGGTAAAGAAAGAAACCACCATGGCCCGCATCCTAAAATTGATATAACCCGTGGCCACCAAACAGCGCATGCAAGCATCAACAATAGGCACACCTGTTTTTCCTTCTTGCCAAGCTTTGATGTAGGTTTCGTTTTTTGGTTTAACCAAAGCGTCATAAGCACTATTGACGTTTTCAAATTCCATGCGGCATTCGTCTTCAAATTTTTGAATAAAATGACAATGCCAATGCAGTCTGGAAACAAAATTAAGAATGGCGCGCTTGTTCTTCGACCCTTCATAATGTTGGTTCGTGTACTGGTAAATCATTCGCATGCTGATATTGCCGTACGTTAAATAGGGCGACAACCGACTGCATCCTTTACGGCTCAAAGCTGGTTTTGAAATGTGCTTACTGTAATTGACATAGCGCTCTTTTACAAAACTATCCAAATAACGCCAAGCCAAGTTCTCGCCCCCTTTTTGGAAGTTTTTATTAGGATTCACCATTTCCTCCAACAAGGGTTCGCCTCGTAATTCCTGATACAAACCACCCTCTAACTGTGCCAACTTTAAATCCTGAACCGCAATCATTTTGGGTTCGCCACGCATGACATCTTCCCAGCGTTTGTCCCAATGTTGTCTTGATTTTAATCTGCGAATCACACCATGCATTTGCGATTCTTTCCATTCAATATTGTTTTTTATAAAAAAATCCTGCATGGCTATATCCCGATCAAAAGTGATTTTGTTACCAATTTCTTGATGGGAGAACACCGTTTTTATAGCGTAGTTTTTTACTAACTCTGTAAAAACAGTAGTTGCTTCATTATGGAAGTGATAAAAAGTTCCGTTGATGGCATTCAGTTTTAACTGTAAATCCTGAATCGATTCGAATATAAAACGCCAATGACGCACATCGGCATCCGGATAACGCATCACCGAAGGTTCAAAACAATAAACAAAAAGCAAGGGCAAACCTGAATGATGAGCAGCAAATAGCGCTTCGTTGTCTATAAATCGAAGATCTCGCTTGAACCACACAATATTTACAGTAGGTCTACTCACAGTTTTTGGATTATTGTTTAACCTTTTTAAATTAAGATTAAACAAATATACAAAACAAGTTTTAAACAGCGTCGCATTTTTAGAGATATCTATGATCGAGTTGCTTTTAAAAGTTGTTACACAGAGATGCGCGGAGGTACAACAAAGACACACAGAGATTTTTTTAAACATAAAGAAAATGATGAGCAAAACTTAAATGACCTTAAATAGTTAAAATGGTTAAAAGTCTTTATCCTTCTCTGCTTTTACTTTGAGAATCGCTGCGAAACATAAAAGCATAAAAAAACCATTAAGAAATTAAGAAAATTAAGCGCAATTCTTAATGAACCTTAATCCCTTAATGGTTGGTAAAAATTAAACTGCTTGTTTCTCTAAAAAACACTGCGGAACTATGGGGCTTCGTCAATACCTCTCTGTGAAACATAAAACGTAAATGACTTATATGTTAAAAATAAAAAAACCATTAAGAAATTAAGAAAATTAAGCGCAATACTTAATGAACCTTAATCCCTTAATGGTTGGTAAAA
>NZ_JACRUK010000022.1 GCF_014305155.1 Flavobacterium muglaense | reverse complement strand
TATTAAGATGATGAAGCATAAACACATTGGATTACAAATAATTAAAATAAGTACATAACTTTACACCTCTAATTATTAAAAAGAGATCATAAGGGTAGTACCATTGGATTCTACATTATTAAAAATACTAATGCTTTTCTAAATAAAAAGAACTTTCTGGAGTTTAGTCCATTTATTAGCCCTTAGAATACAAGTACACAAAAAATCAATTTGTTTGCTTTCTCAAAGTTATGTAGTGTCAGGATAGCACTTATTATATGCTTTTAAATTAGTTAAAAGTAAAGTTTTAATTAGCTAGTTGGGACCATTTTTGATATTTGTAAAAAATCAGCTTTTCAGTATCTAGAGTAGTCGCTGCTAATTATTTTTACTCTTGTGACCCTATAATAAGTTGGTTTCCTTTTTAATAATAAGAGAGTTTTGCTCTAGTGTATTTCATTTTAGTAGTGGGATATCACGTTGGTGTAATTTTATTTATAGTAAGTTAAAACTTATTATTTTTATAATTATATGTATTTAATCGATTATTTTGCTGTTTTAATCTAATTTTTACTAAGTTTACTAAAGAATTTAAGAAACGAATTAGTATACAAGAATTTGCCCCAATTCTATCATAAATTTAATCGTTTAGTTTTTTATATTATATTTACTTTGGTTTAGTAAAGAAGAGTCCGAAATTTATTTCGGACTCTTTGTTTTTATCAATTACTGTTTTAATTTATCGATAGATGAGTAATATAAATTCTTTGATAGGAAGCTTGTATTTTGATTTCGACTAATGTTACTTTCTTTATTTTCTTCGCTATATTTTGCATTTAATTTATTTTCTTTAAAATAAATTCTTCTAGCTTCATCATTAAAATTAAGATGACATATAAAATAGGGATCTACACCTTTATTCACACTTATATTGTAAGTTGTGATCAAGTTTCCCCAATTAAATATGGCACAAACTAATAACAAACCGTAGACATACAAGAACATTTGATTGAATAGAAAAGCGTTTGTTTTTTTATGTTGAATTTTGATTAACGTCATGATTAACCCTATAAAGGCAAGGCCAAGGAAAGCATAAACACCCAAGCGTTTGTAAGTCATCCCAAATTGCAAAATATACTCTGAATTTTTTATAGCAGAACTAATGATGAGTATTGCGTTTAAACTTATCCAAATTTTTGCTAGTACTTTTAAAACTTTAGCGTTTTTATCAAAGTTGAAGGCTCCTTTAAAGTAAAACAGAATTACAGCTACAGCCATTATAATTGATATAATTACTGCATTGACACGATCATGGGTGTCTGCGCTTAAGTTTGCTACATCGGTGGCTTTAAAGAACTGTTCGTAATTATAGGTTCCGATGAATATTACGAGCATAAAGTTTAAAAGTATAAGAGAGATTTCGCCACTTTTACGCTCGAAGTTTTTATCTAAAAATGAAAATGTCGGCTTGTGTTGTTCGTGGGTTTCTGCCGAAAAATCGTTGGCTAATTTGTTGTTTAATCCTTGGCAATAGTTGGGCGTAAAATAATTCCAGTAACTAAAAGTGATGTAAAAGCCTAATGCCGCTATTAAAGTAATTTGCCATACGTTTACATCTAACTCGTATTGAAATAAAGAAGAGAAGGTATCGCTACCAAATGAATAGGCTACGAAAAAAAGTACTATAAAAATTGAAGGAATAAGTATATAAGCAATAATTTTCTTTATACCATCATTGTCAATTTTGGTTTTAGGTACCCATTGGCTGGTAATAAATGGTCTACCTACTGATGTTACCATGTTGATAGCTACAACTCCAATAGATTGAATTAATTTTAATTGCGGATCAATGCTTTGAAATTGTAAAAAAATCAATGAAAATGCTAATGCAAAGAAAGAAGCTATATCACCGTACCAAGCGAAGGACATAGCTGATAGTATTGTTGTACCAATAAACCACTTAAAAAGTTTGGTTTTTTGGTTGGTTTGCTTAACTGTAAAAAATAGTAATGCTAGTGCAAAAAAGAAAACGTTTGTCCCCATATCTTCATTATAGAATAAGAATGTGAATAGGGCAGTAGTAGTTAGAATTAATTGGTGTTTTTTCATGATTTAATTATTTAAAAGCACTTTGTTTTTCAAAGTGTAAAGTTAAAAAAATAGTGTTATTTTGATTTGATTAATTTTTCAAGAAAGTCCAGATGTTCTTTGAATGCAACACGACCTGTATTGGTCACACGATAGGATGTTTTAGGTTTTTTGCCTACAAATTCTTTTTTTACTTCTATGTAATTCATTTTTTCAAGCCCAGCCGAATGGCTTGCTAAATTACCATCAGTTACGGCTAATAAAGACTTCATCTCGGTAAAATCTACCCAGTCGTTTACTAACAGAATAGACATTATACCTAGTCTTACTCTGCTTTCAAAATCTTTATTTAGTTTGTCTATGATGCTCATCTTATTTGTATTTTTTGAATAAGATGATGCCATACAATATATGTAATACTCCAAACCCTATAATCCAGAACAACAATCCTTTACCTAGGAAAAATAGAGAAGCCATTCCTAATAAAAGCTCTAGGTAACCAAGGTATTTAATATCTGAAAAAGTATATTTCTCAGCGTTGATCAATGCTAAACCGTAAAAAAGTAATGTTGCAGGTGCTATAAATACAAACAAGTGATGCATTAATAAGGAAAGACAAAAGACAAAACCTACAAACAATGGGATTGTTAAGTTGATTAATAAATTTTTAGTAGTTGATGTCCAAATAGGGTGGTTGTTTTTTTTGCTTTTTTGAAACGTGAAATAGATTCCGAAAGTGATTGCAAAGAATAAAACAGCTAAGGCAACTAAAAAGAATTCTAAAACCAACTCTTTTTCATAGTACGCATTTTCAGAAGTGAGATAATCTACTCCTAAATTTTTTAATCGAATGTATACGTAAGTTCCGCCAGCTAATGCAGATAATCCTGCAAACACACCAGAGAGACCACTTAGAGATATAAAACGGGAAGAACGTTCCATCATGGAACGGATATGCATTAAATCTTCTTGATGTTTATCAGTCATAATTAAAGTACTTTGAATTGCAAAGTTATTATTAATTTCGAATAATAAAAGAAAAAAGTAAAAAATATTGCACTCTCAATACCTTTTAAAGCGCTTAACTACAAATTTAGTAGGCATGCATAGTAAATTTGTATATATTTGTTACTTTATAATACACCAAAAAAATGACAAAACCTACACTTACTGCTCTATTACAGATCAAACATCCTTTGATTATGGCTCCTATGTTTCTTGTTTCAAATACTAAAATGGTTATTGAAGGAATGAAAGCAGGTGTTGCGGGTTGTATTCCAGCCTTAAATTATAGAACATTAGAGGAACTGCGAGCTTCGATTCAAGAATTGAAAGCGGCTAAAGTCCCTGGTGGAAGTTTTGGCTACAACTTGATTGTTAACAAATCAAACATTAAGTACAAAGATCAATTAGCGGTTTTGTGTGAAGAAAAAGTAGACTTCATCATTACATCATTAGGCTCGCCTGAGGAAACAATTAATCAAGCGCATAAAGCGGGAGTAAAAGTTTTTTGTGATGTGACTGATTTGTCTTTTGCCAAAAAAGTAGAAAGTTTAGGTGCCGATGCTTTGATTGCAGTTAATAATGAAGCAGGAGGACACCGCGGAAACCTTTCGGCAGCAGAATTGATAAAAGAGTTAAACGAAAAAACTACTTTACCTGTTATCTCTGCTGGAGGGGTGAGTACTAAGGCTGATCTTGATAAAATGATGGCTTATGGAGCAGTAGGAGTATCCGTTGGTAGTCCGTTTATAGCATCGTTTGAATCTGGTGTCTCACAGGAATACAAACAAGCTTGTGTAGATTATGGATCTATAGATATTGTATTGACTGAGAAAATTTCAGGCACACCTTGTACGGTGATCAATACACCTTATGTTCAAAAAGTAGGAACGAAGCAATCTTGGATTGAACGTACTTTGAATAAGAATAAAACATTAAAAAAGTGGGTCAAAATGATTCGCTATATGATTGGGTCAAACGCAGTAACTAAAGCAGCTACTGAAGTGACTTATAAAACGGTTTGGGTTGCAGGACCTACTATTGAGAATACCACAGAAATAACTTCAATTACTAAAATTGTAGACAAGATTTGTATGTAAATACAATTTTCTTTTTCATAAAAAAAGCTATTATATCGTGTGATGTAATAGCTTTTTTGTTTGTAATGTATTTTAAATCTTGTAAAAATTATTACTCATGTGCACTAGATTGCATGAGCGATAGCAGTGAAAAGCCCACAGCCTGACGTAGGAAGTGCGCGGACTTGCAACGTATAGCGCGACCTGACTTTTTCAGGAAGGTCATGCCCTAATTAGCAATATAAATGATATCTAACTGTTATTTGATTGTATCTTGCGTTTCTTCTAACTCATCGGATTTTCTACCGATTTTAATTTTTGGATTGTCTTTGTTTCCCGTAATAATTAAAGGAACTCCGATGATACCTAGCGGCGGTAACCCCAGACGCATCTTGATGTTGAGTTTGCCATCAAGGCTGGTTTCTCCTTCAATTCTAGGGCGGAAACCGGCAAATTTAAACTTGAAGCGTTCAATTGTTATAATGTTATTTTTGATGGATGTTTTGATGTCAACCTTTGATAGTTCAGGGTTTTTAATAGCGGAATGACTGGTTTTTTTACTTACTGCATTAAACATTTTCATACCATACAGCTTAATGTCTTTTACGGATACGATTCCGTTTCCAGAAAGCGATGGATATACGGGCTCCATTTTACTGTTTAATCTTCCTTTTAGTTTGTAATCTAGAGAGATTATTCCTTGTGCTTTTTCGGCAGCACTTGCCATTTCTCTAAAAATTTTGATCTCTTTGTAGGCGCGTTTAATGTCAAATTCGGTTACTTTAATGTCGTATTCAAACTGGGCGTTTTGAGGTGTAATTCCTTTATAAACGGCATTCATAGCCACGTCACAACCTATTAAGTTGAAACCAGTATTTGTCATTCTTAAGGTTCCATTTTTCAGTTTGAGTTGTCCCTTGGCGTTGTTTAGAGTGAGATCATTAAAATTCACTTTTTGAGCATTGGCTTGAAAATGCAAATCAAAATTGGATGGAATAAGTATCACGCCCGTTTCTGGAGCAGCAGTATTATTTTGTTCTGTTTCAGTGGTTTGATTAGATATAAATTCATCAGCATTGATGTATTTTGAGTTCATGGTAAAAGCGCCTCTTAAAACACCATTTTTGGCGGTTAAGAAATTGAAAACGTTTTGCAAATAGCCATTCATTTTAAAATCAGACTGGCCATAAGCTGCCAGAAAATGATTGAAACTCATTTTGTCTTGATTGATTTTGAAAATTCCTTCTTTGATTAAAAAAGCTTTTGGTAAATATTGAGATACGAGCTGTATGTTTCTCAATTCTAAAGTTCCTTTGTTGTTGAGCTTGCTGTAATTTCCTTTTTCGGCGTCACTTTGTTTTCCTTTTAATGCTAAGTCGGCTTTTATTGAACCATTAATTTCAAGTCCTTGTTGAGAAAATACTTTGTATATTTTGCTAATGTCAAGCACACCTTTGGCAGTGATATCATAGGTTAGGTCATCAAAATTATACAAATCAGCAGTTACATGAACCGGCTTGCCCTCAAAGGTAAATTGCGTAGGTTGCAAGGTCACTTTTAAATCATTGAAGGTTCCTTTGCTATTAGTGATTTGCGAAACAATGGTAATGTTTGTAATAGGGTTAGGGTAATATTTTGTTTTGATAAAACCGTTTTGCAAGTTTAGATTAGCTGCCGTTACAGGAAAAACATGATTTTCGGCATCAAATTTTCCTTTGGTATTTCCTTTAGCAGTTAGCATTCCTTTTAATAGTATATCTGGAATACCTATAGCACGGTTTAGTTTTTCTAAATCTATTTTGGTGTCAAATGTGGCGTCAATATCAGGGTTTTTAACCCCTTTTACGTAAAATTTACTTTTTAGGTATTGAGTATTAATGTTTAAATCCAGTTGTTTTGCATCAACAATTAAAAGATCCGGATTAAGAGATGGCAATTGTGTGGACAGCTCTAAATTTAGGTTTGAAACTGGAAACTGACTTTTATTATAATTGATGTAACCGTCTTTTATTTTGAAATCTAATTTTAAATTAGGTGCAATATTTTGTGCAGCAATGTATTTTCCTTTTAGGGTAAGCAGTAAATCTGTTTTTCCTTTAAGTTCCGTTTTGCTCAACCAAGTAACATACTTTGGAGGGAAAGCCGTAAATAAATCTTGTAAATTGCTGTTGTTTGATTTTATAACAAAATCTAAATTGTAACCATCTTTTAAGAAATCAAATTTCCCTTTGAAATCCACAGGTAGCTTATTAATTTTTAGATCGTTTTGCTGAAAAATAAACGACAACGAGTTCACATTGACCTTTGTAATCAAATCAGCATCTACTTTTTTATTCATTAAGTAGGGTTCATTATCATAAATGATATTCAGTTTGTCAATTTTGGCTTTCGAATAAAGATCAAAAACATCTTTGCTTAAATCTCCGTTTCCGTTGTAATTAAAACCTATGGCGTCAAAATGGATTTTGGTTGATAAATCGTCATAAATAATTTGGCTGTTTTTTACCTCAATCTTTTCTAGTTTCAAAGCAGTCTCGGATTTTTCAGGAGTTGCTTCTTCTTTTGGTGCGATGTAAACGTTGTAATTTGCTTGTCCGTCTTTGTTTACTTTTACGTTGATTTTAGAATTGTTCAAGTAAATTTGGTCAATATTGATGGCGCTACTAAAAACGAGGCTAGAAACGTTAATTCCAAAAGAGACCTCATCAGCGGTGATGAATGCTTCTTGCTGGTAAGGAGCTGCTCCGTTAAGCTTGAATTTAGTCAGGGAAATCGTTAAGGAAGGAAAGTGATGAAAAAACGAAACTTTTGCTTCAGCATAATTCAATTCACCGTTTAGCTTTTTATTGGCTTCTTTCTTGATTTCGGATTCTATTTTATCGGCAAAAATAAATGGAGCTAGAAACATCAATGCAAGGATACTTACTATGGTGATGCCTATGATTTTTAGCGTTTTAATAACAACCGACTTAGTTTTAGTTGAAGATGGAGATGCCATGTTTTGTATTGGAAATTATTTTTATAAAAAAGTGCAAATGTAATCAAAAACTGGCTCTTTATTTTTTTAATTATCTAGCTGTTTTGGTTGTTTTTTTCGAATAAAAAAAAGGCATAAAAAATCGGGATTTAATTTTAGGCTTTTTAAAATTAAATCCCGATTGTATTACTATGTCTAGAAACTATTCGGTAAAATCTACAGAAAGAGAATTCACGCAGTAACGTTGTCCGGTTTCTGTAGGACCATCGTTGAAAACATGACCTAGATGACTACCACAATTAGCACAAACAATTTCAGTACGAATCATTCCATGTGACTTGTCTAATACGTTTTTTACTTTGCCAGGAATTGAGTCGTCAAAAGAGGGCCATCCGCAATGCGCATCAAACTTAGCGTTAGATTCAAACAAAGGTTCGTTACAAGCACCACAGCAGTAGGTACCTTTCTCGTAATGTAAATTATAGGTTCCTGTGTGTGGACGTTCAGTACCTTTTTGACGTAATATACGGTATCTTTCTTCCCCTAATTCCTCTTTCCATTGTTCTTCGGTTTTATTTAAAGGGTATTCCATAATGTATTTAATTTTTAATTATTCGCTATCGTAAAGTTAATGACTTTTTCTATAACATTTGCATCACCCAATATTTTGCGATGCCCTAGTCTTTCAGTAAGCATCAGTTCGCCATTGCTTAAATGTTTGTGGATGTGTAGTCCTGCTTTTACGGGTACTTCAAAATCTTGATTGTCATGAACCACTAATACAGGAAGCTTAATTTGTTCTGCCGCTTTAAAGGCCGAGTAATCACTCATTTTTGCTCCGTATTTTAATTCGAAATGCTCTCGAAGCGAATCAGCATAGTGTGCAGGTAGTTTTAATTTGGAAATAAAGTCGTCTATAATATCTTGTACGATGTCACCGCTACCTATAATAGAGATGTTTTTAACTTTTAATCCTTGTTTTACAGCATTCAAAACTGACATTCCACCTAGAGAATGACCGATGGCAGCTTCAAATGGACCGTATAGTTTGTTAATTTCATGGATTGAAGCTATAAAGTCGACCATGATACTATTGTTTCCAGGAGATTTCCCATGTGCTGGAGCGTCAAAACTTACGGTTGAATATCCAGCATTAACTAGTTCATCGGCTATTTTAAAGAGTTGCGTACCTCTACCAGACCAGCCATGAACTAGCAAGACTTTTTTAGGACTATTACCATATTCGTAGACCACAACTTCTTTTTTTATTTCAGGAATCATTATTTTATTTTGGCGACTGCTAGCGTCCATAGCTAGTTCTCGCTTCGGAGTTTTATGTTTTATAGGTGTTGTAAATAATTTTGCTGTGTATAGCGTAGCCCATTTAGGCGAAATAAAAGAGATAAACTTACCACTTAGCATGATAACCTTAGGAATTTCTAATGTTTGTTTGCTATTAGCTGCTTTTTTTGTCATTATAATAATTTTTGAGTAGGGCTTTTATTTTGTTTATTTTTTAGTAAATTTAGAAAAACATAAAAGTAGTATAATAAATAAATTTTTAGCGTATTAATTAACATTAGCTTGCTATTGTTTTGACCAAAGTAAAATTTAGAGCTGCTGGACTGAATATTTATAAACCAAAGAACCGAAAAATTAGTAGATGGAAATATTTCATATTAGCGCAGAATGTTATCCTGTAGCCAAAGTAGGTGGACTTGCAGATGTTGTAGGTGCATTACCAAAATATCAAAATAATGCTGGTCATCATACAAGAGTTGTTGTTCCTTGTTATGATACAAAGTTTAGAAAAGAGAACGAATTTGAATGTGTGCATTGGGGCAGTATAAAGCTAGGGAAATTTGATTTTCCGTTTAGTGTTTTGAAAGAAACCACCGATAAGTTAGGTTTTGAATTGTATCTGATTGAAATAGCCGAGCTTTTTGACCGAAAAGACGTTTATGGTTATGAAGATGACATAGAGCGTTTTCTATCTTTTCAAATAGCGGCTTTAGATTGGATTATTGGTAGAGCAACAGTTCCCGATGTGATCAATTGCCATGACCATCATACGGGTTTAATTCCTTTTATGATGTTGTATTGTTCTAAATATCAAAAGTTGCAAAAAACTCCTTCGATGATCACCATTCACAATGGATTGTATCAAGGACAATTTGGTTTTGATAAATTGAGTTACTTTCCCGAATTCGATTTGGCTCATGTAAATGTTTTAGAGTGGGATCATTGCATCAATTCATTGGCAGTAGGGATTAAATGTGCTTGGGCAGTAACAACGGTATCGCCTAGCTATTTGAACGAAATTAACGCTTCGGCTAATGGACTGGAGTCATTGTTTAACTTAGTGCGATATAAGTCAAAAGGTATTTTGAACGGGATTGATACTGAGGTTTGGGATCCAGCCAAAGACAAAATGTTAGAAAAGAAATATTCGATCAAAAATTTTGAAAAGGGGAAACAACAAAATAAAGAAATACTGTGTACACTTTTTAATTTAGATCCTAGTAAACCATTATTTAGCTTTATAGGTAGACTGCTAGACGAGAAAGGGGGCGATCTATTGCCTCATGCTTCAGCCTTGGCTTTATCTGAAAATTTTAAAGAAATTAATATTTTAATTCTAGGTTCTGGAAACTCTGATATAGAAGACAGACTAAATAGTTTGTTGCCAGATTACAAAGGAAACTACAATACTTTTATAGGGTATAATGAAGAATTGGCGCATTTAATATATGCAGGTGCCGATTTCTTAATGATGCCTTCCAGAGTAGAGCCTTGTGGTTTAAATCAAATGTATTCCTTGCGTTATGGTACAATTCCTATTGTAAGAAGAACCGGTGGATTGAAAGATACTGTAATTGATTTTGGAGATGACGGAAATGGTATTTGTCATGATCAATCTTCGGTTGGAGACATTTGTTATTCTATAGGTAGAGCTGTGAAACTGTACAAAGACAAAACGCATTTAAATAAAATAATAAAAAAAGGAATGGAAACTGACCATTCTTGGGAAAGAGTTTGCCAAGAATATATAGACATGTATAATTTAATAATAGATAAAAAATGAAGGCTAAAAAGAAAAATGTTATTGCAATTATTCTAGGAGGAGGTCAAGGTTCAAGATTATACCCGTTGACAGAGACAAGGTCTAAACCTGCTGTGCCAATAGGAGGGAAATATAGACTGGTAGATATTCCAATTTCAAATTGTATGAATTCGGATATTTATAGAATGTTTGTACTGACGCAATTTAATTCAGCTTCTTTGAATGCCCATATTAAAAACACCTACACATTTAGTGTTTTTAGTCAAGCCTTTGTTGATATTCTAGCTGCTGAGCAAACTCCGGATAATCCAACTTGGTTTCAAGGAACTGCGGATGCGGTAAGACAATGCATGCCTCATTTTTTAAATCACGATTTTGACTACGCTTTGATTCTATCTGGAGATCAACTGTATCAAATGGATTTCAACGAAATGATTGAAGAGCATGTGAAAAACGGTGCCGATATTACCATAGCTACTTTACCTGTAAATGCTAAAGATGCACCTGAGTTTGGAATACTAAAAACCAACAGCGAAAGTTGTATTGAATCATTTATTGAGAAACCAGATGCCTCATTACTTCCGGATTGGGAGTCTAATGTAAGTGACCAAATGAAAAGTGAGGGTAAAAAATACCTTGCATCAATGGGAATTTACATTTTTAACAGAAAACTTTTAGTTGAATTAATGTCTAATCCAGATACAAAAGACTTTGGAAAAGAAATCATTCCGCAAGCTGTAGGAAAGAAAAAAATATTAAGTTATCAGTATGAAGGATATTGGACTGATATTGGTAATATTGATTCATTCTTTGAGGCTAATATTGGTTTAACTGATGATGTGCCTAAGTTTAACTTGTTTGACAATGACAATAAAATCTATACACGTCCAAGACTTTTACCGCCTTCAAAATTTAATAATACGCTTATTGAGAAATCATTAATTTCTGAGGGGTGTATTATTAGTGCAAAGGAGATTAAAAAGTCGGTTGTGGGGATTCGATCTCGTATTGGAGACGATACAATTGTTCAAAACTCTTATATTATGGGTAATGACTTTTATCAAAGTATTGATGTAATGGAAGAAGATAAAGCCAATAGTAAGATCCTGATGGGTATAGGTGAAAGATGTTTTATTAACAATGCTTTGGTTGACAAAAATTGCCGCATCGGGAATGATGTTTATATCAATGGAGGAAAGCATTTAGAAGATTTTTCTAATGATTTGTATTCTATTAGAGAAGGAATTGTTGTTATTAAAAAAGGGTCAGTAATACCGGATAATTACAAGATTAATTAAGGATTAAACTGTTTTTATTAAACTAATTATTCTACTGGTTATACCTTTAGAATTATAAAAATACCATATGAGTAAAGTTATTACACATTCTCTTTTTACTGATTTTGATATTGACTTATTCAAAGCTGGAAAGCATTATCGATTGTATGAAAAGCTAGGGGCGCATTTAATCGAGATAGATGGCGTGAAAGGCGTGTACTTTGCTGTTTGGGCACCCACAGCACATTCTGTATCAGTAGTAGGGGATTTTAACTATTGGACACAAGGCGAGCATTTATTGCAAGTGCGTTGGGATTCCTCGGGTATATGGGAAGGATTTATTCCGCTTATCGAAAAAGGAGCAACCTATAAATATAAAATTCAATCTAATAATGATGGTATTGTTACTGAGAAAGCAGATCCGTTTGCTTTTTATTGTGAGCAACCACCCAACACAGCATCTATTGTTTGGGACTTAGATCATAAATGGAGTGATAGTAAATGGATGAAATCGCGTCAAGATCATAATGGACTAGACAAACCGTATTCGGTTTATGAAGTCCATCTGGGCTCGTGGAAACGTCATGGAGAAGAAAATCGTTTTTTAACTTATCTAGAATTTGCCGAGGATCTTGTCGCTTACGTAAAAGAAACAGGATTTACGCACGTAGAATTTATGCCTATTATGGAGTATCCGTATGATCCTTCATGGGGCTATCAATTAGTAGGGTATTTTGCTCCAACTTCCCGTTTTGGTAACCCGCAAGAATTCATGATGCTTGTGGATAAGCTGCATCAAGCAGGAATAGGGGTTATTCTAGACTGGGTACCTTCACATTTTCCGGATGATGCACATGGATTAGGATTTTTTGATGGATCTAATCTTTTCGAACATCCAGACCGTAGGAAAGGGTATCATCCAGATTGGAAAAGTCTAGTCTTTAATTATGGTCGTAACGAAGTTCGTTCCTTCTTGATCAGTAATGCCTTATTTTGGTTGCAACATTATCATGCCGATGGTTTACGTGTAGATGCAGTAGCATCGATGTTATACTTGGATTATTCTAGGAAAGATGGAGAATGGGAGCCAAATATATATGGCGGTAGAGAAAATCTCGACACCATAAGTTTCTTGAAGGAATTCAATGAAGCGGTATATCTCAATTATGAAGGCGTTCAAACCATCGCCGAAGAAAGCACTTCTTTTCCAATGGTTTCAAGACCTACCTCTGTAGGGGGGTTAGGCTTTGGGATGAAATGGATGATGGGATGGATGCATGACACTTTAGAGTATTTTCAAAAAGATACGGTATACCGTAAGTACCATCAAAACGAATTGACTTTCTCAATGACGTATACCTTTTCAGAAAACTTTATGTTGCCTCTTTCGCATGACGAAGTGGTGTATGGTAAAAAGTCAATTGCTGGTAGAATGCCCGGTGATGAGTGGCAAAAGTTTGCAAACTTACGATTACTATATGGTTATATGTTTACACATCCTGGAACTAAATTGCTGTTCATGGGAAGTGAATTTGGTCAAAGTGGAGAATGGAATTTTGAGAGTAGCTTAGATTGGCATTTATTACAATTTCCTTTTCATGAAGGAGTAAAGAAGTTAATAACAGATTTGAATGCACTGTACAAATCAGAACCTGCCTTATATGAAAAACAATTTAGTCCCGAGGGATTCGAATGGATCAATTACTCGGATCAT
Source organism: Flavobacterium muglaense (assembly GCF_014305155.1). Taxonomy (GTDB): domain Bacteria; phylum Bacteroidota; class Bacteroidia; order Flavobacteriales; family Flavobacteriaceae; genus Flavobacterium; species Flavobacterium muglaense. Next base: position 42,852 of record NZ_JACRUK010000022.1, on the reverse strand, counting down.
CAAAATGCTGTTTTTTCTTTTATTCGAAAAGGAAACAAACCAAAAGATGATTTGATTATAGTTTGTAATTTTACTCAAGTGGTGCGCCCGAATTACCGCATTGGCTTACCGAAAAAAGGAAAGTTAAAAGAAATTTTTAATAGTGATGCAACTATTTACGCTGGTAGCGGTGTAGGTAACACAGGTAAGTTAGCTATTGAGTCATCACCTTACGATGGTAGAGATTATTCAATCGAATTGCTTTTGGCGCCTTTGAGTGTCAATGTCTTTAAGATTTCATAAATAAAGATTTTTTAAATTTGTTGCAAAATTTCTCTTCACAGGGGAGATTTTGCAACTTTTTTGTTTGTATACAAACGTTTTTGCTAATAAAAGGCTTATTTTAAGTGGTTAATAGCGTTTTTTTGTAATTTTGAAAGCTAGAATTCATTTTTTAAAATACCATATTTCCATGATTACCAATACAGCATTAGAATACAAAGGGGATCTTTACCCTTCCAATATAGTTTCTTATACACTAGAAGGCGATTCGGTTTATTTCAATACAGATAATAACGTTATTCTTAAAGTAACCGTTTTACGCGACAGCTTAATTCGTTTTCGATTTACTACAAAAGGATACTTTAGTAATGATTTCTCGTATGCAATTGATAAAACGCAGTTGCATGGTTACAACTTTTTGTCAATTACAGAAGAAGCCGATTATTATCAAATAGTAACAAGTAAAATTAAATGCGTCATTCAAAAGGCAGACATGAGAAAGTCTATTTACGACTTAGCAGGAAATGTTTTGTTAGAGGATGAACTTGGTTTTCATTGGGAAGAGAGTTTTGAATTTGGAGGAAATATTGTCAAGATGAGCAAATCGTCTAAAGACGGCGAATGCTTCTACGGATTGGGAGACAAAGCAACCCAAATGAATTTGAAAGGAAAACGTTTAGAGAATTTTGCAACAGATCAATATGCGTATCAAAAAGACCAAGAACCCTTATATAAAGTTGTTCCTTTTTACATAGGATTACAAAACAAGCAAGCATACGGTATTTTCTTTGATAATACGTTTAGAACTTTTTTTGATTTTTGTCACGAAAGGCGCAATGTAACTAGTTTTTGGGCCGAAGGAGGAGAGATGAATTATTATTTTTTCTATGGTCCTCAAATGCAGGATGTCGTAGCCACATATACTGATTTAACAGGAAAACCAGAGTTACCACCTTTATGGGCTTTAGGATACCACCAATGCAAGTGGAGCTATTTTCCAGAACATAACGTAAAGGAAGTTACAGCTAAGTTTAGAGCGTTAAAAATCCCTTGTGATGCGATCTACCTTGACATCGATTACATGGATGGTTTTCGTTGTTTTACTTGGAATAAAGAATATTTTCCTGATCCAAAACGAATGGTGGCCGAATTAGGCCAAGACGGTTTTAAGACGGTTGTGATTATTGACCCAGGGATTAAAGTTGACAAGGAATATTCAATTTATAAAGAAGCACTAGAGAAAGATTATTTTTGCAAAAGAGCCGATGGCCCTTACATGAAAGGTAAAGTCTGGCCAGGCGAATGTAATTTCCCGGATTATACCAATCCAGAAGTACGCGAATGGTGGGCAGGATTGTTTAAAGAACTTGTTGCTGATATAGGGGTTAAAGGTGTTTGGAATGATATGAACGAACCTGCAGTAATGGAAGTTCCTAATAAGACCTTTCCCAACGATGTGCGTCATGATTATGATGGTAATCCTTGTAGTCATAGAAAGGCGCATAATATCTACGGTACACAAATGGCGAGAGCTACTTATCATGGTGTTAAAAGATTTGCCTATCCCAAAAGGCCTTTTGTTATTACACGGTCGGCTTATGCGGGCGCACAACGCTATACATCTTCGTGGACTGGGGACAATGTAGCGAGTTGGGAACATTTATGGATTGCTAATATTCAGGTGCAACGCATGTCTATTTCGGGTATGGGATTTACAGGCTCGGATATTGGTGGATTTGCAGAGCAACCTACAGGAGAACTTTATGCACGCTGGATTCAATTAGGAGTTTTTCATCCTTTTTGTCGAACACATTCTTCTGGTGATCACGGTGATCAGGAACCTTGGGCTTTTGATGAAGAAGTGATTGATATTACTAGAAAATTTGTTAATCTACGGTACCAATTACTACCGTATTTATACACAATTTTTTATCAGTATATTGAAGAAGGTATTCCTATGCTAAAACCTTTAGTATACTTTGATCAAGCCGATATTCAAACACATTATCGCAATGACGAATTTGTTTTTGGAAATCAAATTCTGGTTTGCCCTATTTTAGAACCTAATGCTTTAGGAAGAAGAATGTATGTCCCAAAAGGAGAATGGTATAATTACTGGACCAATAGTAGGGTAAAAGGAGGTAAGGAAATGTGGGTCGATACACATTATGACGAAATTCCAGTTTTTGTTAAAGCGGGCGCTATTATTCCTAAATATCCTGTTCAGCAATATGTAGGCGAATTAGAGTTTGATGAGTTAACATTAGACTTGTATTACAAAGAGGGTAAAGAAAAGTCAGTAGTCTATGAGGATGCGCAAGACGGATACGATTATAAAAAAGGAAGGTATAGTTTTTTGACTTTTAGACTAACAGGTAAAACAAAGGAACTCAATGTGCAATTGCACAAAGAAGGAAAGTACGATACCGCTTATTCGAAGTATAAAATTAACCTCATAGGATTGCCTTTTAAAGTGACAACTATTGAGATTGACAATGAAAAAATTACATTCGATAGTGCTGCCTTAGAAAAAAACAGTTATCTTGTTGTAAACAAAGAGTTTAATATCTTGCATTTAGTGGGAGAATAATAAAAGTGAAAAAAGGAATACAATTGTTTTTAATTTTATAAGTAAAAAACTGAGTTAAATTGTATTTTTGTTAACTAATAAAAAAAGAAATATGAAAAAGCATTCAATAATTGTAGGTTTAGGAATAGTAGGTTTGTTATTTTCTTGTGCTACGAACCCTTTAACAGGTAAAAAAACATTAAATTTTGTATCTAATAGTGAATTGTTTCCATCTTCATTTCAACAATATGGTACTTTTTTAAGTGAAAATAAAGTAATTGCTGGGACAACAGATGCTAAAAAAGTAGAATCTGTAGGGATGAAGATTAAAGCTGCAGCAGAAAAATACTTGGCATCTTTAGGCCAAACAGAATATTTGAACGATTACAAATGGGAATATAAACTAGTAGAGAGCCCAGATGTAAATGCTTGGTGTATGCCAGGTGGTAAAATTGTTGTTTATTCAGGAATATTACCTATTACTAAAAATGATGCCGGTTTAGCAACTGTTATGGGGCACGAAGTTTCTCATGCATTAGCCAATCATGGTGCACAACGTATGAGTGCTGCGCAGCTACAAAGTTACGGAGCGATGGGAGTTGCTGTAGCCACAGGTGGTAAAAGCGCCGAAAGTCAGCAATTATGGCAACAAGCTTACGGAGTTACAACTCAAGTAGGAGGAATGCTTCCTTTTAGTAGAAGTCATGAAACAGAGGCTGATCAAATTGGATTAACATTAATGGCTATTGCTGGATACAATCCTGAGGAAGCAATTTCATTTTGGACAAGAATGTCAGCTAATTCAGGCGGAGCAGCTCAACCAGAATTTATGAGTACGCACCCTTCAGATGCGACTAGAATTGCCAACTTGAAAGCAATGATTCCAGAAGCAAAAGCAACAGCTGCAAAGTTTGGAGTTGTATTTAAATAAAAAATAATAATAGTATTAAAAGGCCAATTCATCTGAGTTGGCTTTTTTTTTGTTCGGTAGATGATGTGGTTTTCTAGATTATAATTGTATCTTTCTACCAATAATAACAGATAAATTCGGATAAAAATCAGAGTATGAAATCGCTACAAAAAGGAGACGAAAAATTAATTAATGCCTGGGCTTTTTATGATTGGGCAAATTCAGTTTATAGTTTGGTTATTGCAACTGCTGTGTTTCCTATCTATTATGAGTCTGTGACCAATGGCAACAATGGCAAAGTTCATTTTCTAGGAACCGATTTTAATAATACTACGCTTTTATCGTATTCCTTGTCTTTTTCGTTTTTGATCGTTGCATTATTATCACCAATTTTATCCGGAATCGCAGATTATACAGGTAATAAAAAGAAGTTTCTTAAGTTTTTTTGTTATTTGGGATCGGTAGCGGTGATCAGTTTGTTTTTTTTTACCGGTCAAGATACACTCTGGATAGGTATCCTCGGAACTGTTTTGGCAAGTATTGGTTTCTGGGGGAGTATTGTTTTTTATAATTCCTATTTGCCAGAGATTGCGTACCCAGAACAACATGATAGAGTAAGCGCTAAAGGATTTATGTGCGGATATCTTGGTTCTCTAGTTTTGCTGGGTTTTAGTTTAACTATGGTAATGAAGCCAGAATGGTTTGGCATTACAGATCCTTCTTTACCAGCACGATTGTCGTTTCTAGCGGTTGGAGTTTGGTGGATGGGCTTTGCTCAGATCACTTTCTATTTTTTACCCAATAATGTTTATCATAAAAAACCAGAGAAAGATTTTATTTTTAAAGGAATTAAGGAATTAAGAAACGTACTGTATAGTTTAAAGAAATTAGTAGCTTTAAAGCAGTTTTTAACAGCGTTTTTTCTCTATAGCATAGGGGTGCAAACAGTAATTCTATTGGCAGGGCTCTATGGTAAAAAGGAATTGGGTATTGATACCAGTAAATTAATTATCATTATACTAATTATCAATTTGGTCGCTATTTTTGGAGCCTTTGTTTTTTCAAGAATTTCAGAAAAGATTGGGAACATAAAAACATTAAAAATCACCATCTTAATTTGGGGCGGAATTTGTGTTGCGGCTTATTTGCTAGATGCCAAAAATGAAAATATTGATCTTCAGTTCTATGGACTTGGCGCAACCATCGGTATGGTTTTAGGAGCAATCCAATCGTTATCTCGATCTACCTATTCAAAGCTTTTGCCGGATACTGAAGATCATGCTACTTATTTTAGCTTTTTTGATGTAACAGAGAAGGGAGCAATTGTTTTGGGAACTTTTATCTTTGGATTTGTGGGAGCAATAACCGACTCGATGCGAAACTCTTTTTTTATCCTTGCTATTTTTTTTCTGCTCGGTTTTATTGTTTTGAGTTTTATAAAAGAGCCGCAAGAACCGAACAAATAATCAAAAAAAAACTGTTTTAAGAATTACTTAAAGCAGTTTTTTTTTACGTTGAGGTTGTACTATTTATTAGAAATTGCTCCAGAACCACTTACTTTTGTATCTTTTGTTTTTGGATCTCCTTTATAAAATACATCACCAGAGCCTGAAACTCTCGCTTTTAATGCAGCAGTGCAATATAGGGTGATAGCACCAGACCCAGAAATATTAGCTTCTGCGTTTTGAGTAATAAGCGCTGCTGCTGCTATAGCTCCAGAACCTGCAACGTTAGCTTTTAAGTTTGTCGCTTTTCCGCTGAGGTTTAAATCTCCTGAACCGCTTAGTTGAGCATCTACATTAGCTGCTTCAACAATTAGATTTAGGTCTCCTGATCCTGCCAGTTTTACTGAGAAATCCTCCGTTTTTATAATAGCCTTAGAAGTCACATCTCCTGAACCAGCAAGTGTAACAGCATTTAAGCTTTCAAACGGAATAGTGATTATCAATTTCTTTTTGGTTGTCAAACTTATATTTTTTTCGGTATAAATTTTTAAAACGCCATTTTCTACTTCTGTTTTTATTTTCGGTACAATGTTTTCTTCTCCTAGCAGCGTAATGTTGCCTTCTTTTCCTGCAATTAACTCAATGTCAAAAAATCCTGCAATTTTTATTTCATCATAATCGGTTGTAGATCGTTTTTCTGTGATTATTTTTCCGTTGCCCTTTATGGTGTTTTTAGAGCTCCATTGTGCATTTGCAAATGTGGTTACGAATAAACTGAGGCACAATACTGATTTGAATAGTTTTTTCATCTGTGGTTTTCTTTAAGGTTATTTTTTAATTACTGTTATGTTCCCAAAATCAGAGCTTATTTTGATTAAGGTTGCTGCTTTCTTCTTGTAATAGCCCATGTATTTTTTAGCCGTATTTGTTTCTTCTTTATTGATAAAATTAAAATCGGTTCCGTACTTCAGGTTGGCATATTTTAGATAAAAGTCAAAGTTGAAAGCCAAATTCTCATCATATAAAATTCTAGTATTAGTGTAACTGGACACAATGTCAATTTTATTGGTTTTAATACTAGCATTATTAATTACAATATCACTGTATTTTGTGTTGAGGTTCAAGTTCCCATTCAAATTCCCAATTTTCACTTTTAAATAGTTTCCCAAACCATCAAGATCTTGGATGTTATCAATGTCAATTGATCCGTATTTACTGCTGTATTTCACTTCTTTTCCTTCTTGAATGTCAATATCTGTATATTCTGATATTAAGTCTAGTTTTGAAAGTTGGCCTATAGTTATGTTCGAATATTTGGCAGTAATCACAGCCATGTTTAAAAAACTAATCGTAGAATTATCACAGTATTCCATGGTAATACTGTTTTTGGCGCTATTCAATTTTCCTAATGTCAACATTCCATATTTACAAAAAAAGTTTGTGCTTGATGATAGTTCAGAGGTGTAAATATTACCGTATTTATTATTTAAAGTTACGTTGTTACTGTTTTTGGGTATTTTTATAATATAATTAATTTCAAAGTTACTACTAGAACTACTATTAGTGGAGCTAGAACTTCCTATAACCGTTGTGGCGCTTACAATGCTTTTCAAAGCGTTGATGTCAATATTAATGTCACTAATGCGTTGATTGACCCAATTTTCATTGTTACTACTTGCTTTGATGGTCACATCAAGATCTACTTTGTCTTCGTCCCAAGTCATTACAGTAATGCTTCCGTAAGAGTTTGTTATTGCTAAACTGGCATCGGGATTTACCAAGTAGGTGATTTTAATATTTTTTTGTTTCGAATGCGCAAATTTGTCCTCATTTGAAAACATGGAATAAGGCAGTAGCAGCAGTAAAACGAGGTATTTATAATGTTTTTTCATCTTGTAGGCTTGTTAGTTTTTCATTGGCGTCAATATGTTGTAAAACAGTTTGAAGAAATGAAATTCTAGTTTGTAAATTGCTTATTAAAGCATTGATAATGATTTTGTTTTCTCCATTTTTTTGCAGTTCGACTATAATTTTATTGTAATCATTATCTAATTCCTTCATCTGTTTTAAAGCATCTCGAATAATGATTTGATTTTTAGGTGATTTTTTTTCCTCTAGTTCATTGAGTTGTTTGGCTATTAAGACTGTGAAAATAGAATCGGTTTGCTTGGTTTCTTTCGATGCAAATTGAAAATCCTGAGGCTTGCTTTCCGTTTGATAGAAAAGGGCGAAGCCTAGAATTAGTACTATAGAAGCCGCTATGGCAAACGAGTAATATAATTTTTTTCTAGTGGTTGTTTGTCCTAATTTTTTTTGAAATCGTTTCTCATGATTGGATGGTAAACGTTCTATATCCCACTCATTAGAATGGTTTTTAAACATTTGATCTAATTTTTCATTTTCATTTTTCATAGTTTCATCAATTTTGATCGTAAGTTATCTTTGGCTCTAGACAGTGTGGTGCGGCAGTTGGAGTAGCTGATGTTAAGGATATCGCTTATTTCATCATAGTCATAGCCTTCGATGTAAAAAAGCGTTAAAACCATTCGATAATTTTCTTTTAAACTTTGTATTGTGCTGAGTATTTGTTGGACTTTTAGATCGTTAAAATCAATGTATTCGATGTGTTGTTCGTTTGTGTATTCGGTTTTTTGAAGCGTCGTATTGAGATCTTCTTGAAAATACTTGTTTTGCTGTTTGTAGAAATCAATGCTATAATTCACAATTATTCTTTTTAACCAAGCACCAAAGGCAACTTCGTTTTTATAGGAATCTATTTTTGTAAAAGCTTTCAAGAAGCCTTCTTGCATGACATCTTCGGCATAATGTTGGTCTTTTACAATACGAAACGCCACATTATACATCGCCTTGCAATAGCGATTATAAATTTCGAATTGTGCTTTTTGATCTTTCTTTTTGCAAAGAAGGATAAGCTCATCAATATGTAATGCAGTTAATTTCAAATAGAGCGTTTGGTTTATTATAAAGACTGCTTTATTTTAAAGTTGTTACAGTTTTATAAAAATAAATTAAATAGCAAAGCAAAAAATAAATATTATTTCATTTATCAAAAGGATTGTTTTGACTTTTACATAGCGTACGACTGCTTATGTTTAAACGCAATTCAATTAAAATGGCATAGTGATTGTACCTTCCTTAGAACTAATAAATATTACAGATATATATCTTATTTTATATAAAGCTTAGCTTATATTTGTTACTACCATGAAATTTTTAATGACAAAAAGACTTAAATAATACTATGTCAAACCATAAAATACTAACAATTGACAATCTGTCACTTCAGGAATTCGACTCAGAAGCGGAATTAATTCCATTATTGACACCGGAAGACGAGGAAGAAATGATCAATGAAGAGCTTCCAGAATCATTACCAATTTTACCTTTACGTAATATGGTTTTGTTTCCTGGTGTTGTCATTCCTATTACTGCAGGACGTGACAAATCAATTAAATTAATTGATGATGCTAATGCGTCGGGTAAAACAATTGGAGTTGTTGCCCAGATAAATGAGGAGGACGAAGACCCTACTAAAAACGATATTCATACCATAGGGACTGTAGCACGTATTTTACGTGTTTTAAAAATGCCTGATGGGACGACTACTGTGATCTTACAAGGTAAAAAGCGTTTTGAAATTGATACCGTTATTGCCGAAGATCCTTATATTACAGCAACAATTAAGGACTTCACGGAAAATAGACCTGATAAAAAGGACACAGAATTTTTAGCCATTTTAGAGTCGGTTAAAGAGCTTGCTATCGAAATTATCAAAGAAAGTCCAAATATTCCAACTGAGGCTACCTTTGCAATAAAAAACATAGAAAGTCAATCTTTCTTGATCAATTTTGTAACTTCAAATATGAATTTGACTGTTAAAGAAAAGCAAGATTTGCTGGCTTTAAACAGTTTGAAAGATAGAGCGTTGGAGACCTTGCGTTACATGAATTTGGAATTGCAAAAATTAGAACTTAAAAATGACATTCAGTCTAAAGTGCGTTTTGATTTAGATCAGCAACAAAAAGAATATTTTCTTCATCAACAGATGAAAACCATTCAAGAAGAATTGGGAGGGGTTTCGCAAGAAGAGGAAATGGACGAGATGCTACAAAAGTCGAAGACGAAAAAGTGGGATGAAAAAACGCAAAAACATTTTGATAAAGAATTGTCAAAAATGCGTCGTATGAATCCGCAAGCGCCTGACTTTGGTATTCAAAGAAATTATTTAGAGTTGTTTTTAGAGTTGCCTTGGGGAGAGTTCTCAAAAGACAACTTTGATTTAAAGCGTGCACAAAAAATCTTAGATAGAGATCATTGTGGCCTAGAAGATGTTAAAAAACGTATGATTGAACACCTTGCTGTTTTAAAATTACGAAATGATATGAAATCGCCAATCATTTGTTTAACAGGACCTCCTGGAGTTGGTAAGACTTCCATAGGGCGCTCTGTTGCAGAAGCTTTGGGTAGAGAGTACGTTCGTATCTCGCTAGGTGGATTGCGTGATGAAGCAGAAATAAGAGGACATAGAAAAACATATATAGGTGCAATGCCAGGAAGGATTATTCAGAGCTTGAAAAAAGCGGGTACTTCAAATCCAGTATTTGTATTAGATGAGATTGATAAATTATCAAGCAGCAATCAAGGAGATCCTTCATCGGCTTTGCTGGAAGTATTAGATCCAGAACAAAACAGTGCTTTTTATGACAATTTCTTAGAAATGGGTTATGACTTATCAAAGGTGATGTTTATTGCAACTTCTAATAATATGGGGGCCATCCAGCCTGCGTTGAGAGACCGGATGGAGATTATTAAAATGTCAGGTTATACCATTGAAGAGAAAATCGAAATTGCACGCCAACATTTATTTCCAAGACAGTTAAAAGAGCACGGATTGACTACTAAGGATTTAACGATTGGTAAAAAACAGCTAGAGAAAATAGTTGAAGGATATACTCGTGAGTCTGGAGTGCGTGGACTAGAAGCTAAAATTGCTCAAGTGATTCGAAATGCAGCCAAATCGGTTGCTATGGAAGAAGAATACAATAAAAAAGTAACCGATGAGGATATTATAAAAATCCTAGGTGTTGCCCGTTTAGAACGTGATAAATACGAAAGTAATGATGTTGCTGGTGTAGTGACGGGCTTAGCTTGGACAAGCGTTGGGGGCGATATCTTATTTATCGAATCACTTATTTCTCCAGGAAAAGGAACGATGACCATTACAGGAAATCTAGGAACAGTAATGAAGGAATCGGCAACGATTGCATTAGAATATATCAAGGCTAACGCTGAGCAAATGGGATTGAATCCAGAAATTTTGACTAAAAATAACATTCACTTGCACGTGCCGGAAGGCGCTACCCCAAAAGATGGACCAAGTGCTGGAATTGCAATGCTAACGTCATTGGTTTCTTTGTTTACACAAAAAAGAGTCAAGAAAAACCTTGCTATGACTGGTGAGATTACCCTGAGAGGAAAAGTATTGCCAGTAGGCGGTATCAAAGAGAAAATATTGGCTGCAAAACGTGCTGGTATCAAGGAGATTATTCTATGTCATGAAAATAAAAGTGACATTGACGAGATTAAACCAGAATACATTGACGGTATGAACTTTCATTTTGTAAAAGAAATGAGTGAAGTTTTAAAAATAGCCATTACAGACCAAAAAGTAAAAAACGCTAAAGTCTTGTAATATTTATTTCGAATAAAAAACAAATTCCAAAATCAGTACTTATAGAACAATAAGTGTTGGTTTTGGAATTTTATTTATTTTTTATTCGAAAGTCAAAAAAACACTATTATTAGTATTATAATTTTATCTTCGTTACTGCGTTTTATTTTGACAAACAGCATTTAAAGTATGTTTAAAAAGCTTTTTATATCTACTCTTCTTTTAATTTGTACGGTTTCATACGGACAAATAGGAGGGAAGTACACCTATCAGTTTTTAAACTTGGTCACTTCGCCTAGGCAAGCGGCACTTGGAGGTAAAACCATAACCATATATGACGATGATGTCAATCAAGTCAACTTTAACCCAGCTACTATTAATCCAGAGATGGACAATCACTTAGCGATCAATTACGGGAGTTATTTTGGTGAAGTTACCTACGGAACCGCCTCTTATGCTTATACCTATGACAGGCATTTGCAAACTTTTCAAGTGGGTGTGAATTATGTTAATTACGGTAATTTTGAGGGTTATGATGAAAACGGTCAAGCTACTTCGTCGTTTTCGGGTAGTGAAACCGCCTTGTCTTTTGGTTATGCCTACAATGTTCCTTTTACTTCTTTGTATTTAGGAGCTAATGCTAAATTGATTTCTTCAACTTTAGAAACTTATAATTCCTTAGGTGGTGCAGTTGATTTGGGTGCTATTTACATTGATGAAAAAAATGATATCAATTGGGCTTTGGTGATTCGCAATATGGGAACACAGTTTACTACTTATAATGAGACCCGTGAGAAATTACCTTTAGAGATTTTAGTGGGAGTGTCACAAGAGCTCGAGAATGTTCCTATTCGTTGGCATCTTACATTAGAAAATCTCCAACAATGGAATATTGCTTTTTCAAATCCAGTGAGAACTCAAAACTCAATTGATGGCAGTTCTAGCGTAGAGAAAGTATCATTTGTTAATAATGCGTTGCGACATGTTATTTTTGGAGTCGAATTATTTCCAAAAAAAGCATTTAATTTGCGCCTCGGTTATAATTTTCGAAGAGGAGAAGAATTGCGGGTCTTAGAACAACGAAATTTCTCTGGAGTTTCGGTAGGTTTTGGATTAAAATTAAATAAATTAAAATTCAACTATTCGTATTCAAGGTACACTTTGGCTGCCAATACGAGTTTGTTTGGACTAACTATTAATTTTCAATAATATTATTTTGAATAAAAAAATCACAATTGCTATCGATGGTTTTTCATCGACTGGAAAAAGTACTTTGGCCAAACAATTGGCCAATCATTTGGGATATGTGTATGTAGATACTGGCGCTATGTATCGAGCAGTAGCTTTTTTTGCTATGCAAAGAGGGTATATCTCTGCCGCTTTCTTTAATAAAGAGAGCTTGATTAATAGTTTATCTTTTATCAAATTAGAATTTAAATTTAATGCATCCTTAGGATTTGCTGAAATGTATTTGAATGATGTTAATGTTGAAACTGAAATTAGAACAATTGAAGTCTCTAGTTTTGTAAGTAAAGTTGCTGAGATTTCAGAAGTACGGGCTAAATTGGTTGAACAGCAAAAACAAATGGGGGCCAACAAAGGAATTGTGATGGACGGTAGAGATATAGGTACTGTTGTTTTTCCAGATGCAGAACTTAAGGTGTTTATGAATGCAAGTGCTAGCACTAGAGCTGAAAGAAGGTTTATAGAACTTCAAGAAAAAGGAGATCAGGTTACCTATGATGAAGTGTTGAAAAATGTGCAAGAACGGGATTATATTGATACGCATAGAGAAGATTCTCCTTTAGTAATGGCAGAGGATGCTGTAGAAATTGACAATTCGCATCTGAGCCGTGAAGAACAATTTGATGCTGTGTTGAGTTTGGTAAATGAAATTACTAAAACGGTATAATTTTTTGCAAGTATCATTTTTAATATTAGATTTACAACTTCATTTATTTTAATTCCAGACGGTATATTATGAGTATAAAATTAAGACTAACCATCATGAACTTTTTCCAATTTTTTGTTTGGGGAATATGGTTGATTTCGCTAGGTGGATATATGGGACAAGTTTTTGGCCCTATTGAAGGAGGAAGTATTGGTTTGTCAATTGGTAGAACATACGGATCTATGGGCTGGGCAAGTTTATTTATGCCTGCTTTGTTAGGGATAATTGCCGATAAGTATTTTAGTGCGCAAAAAGTATTAGGTTTTGCTCATATTGTTGCAGGTATAGCTATATTTTTTGCAACCAAGGCTACTAATTCAACAGAGATGTATTGGGTTATTTTTGCAACGAGTTGCTTTTATATGCCAACTATTGCATTAAATAATTCAGTGAGTTATGCGGTGTTAAATAAGTATAATTTTGATGTTCAAAAAACATTTACTCCTATACGTGTATGGGGAACAGTAGGTTTTGTATTTGCTATGTGGACCACTGATTTAACAGACTGGAAGTCAAATACGAATCAGTTTGTTTTTGCATCGGTTGCAATGATTATCACTGGACTTTTTTGTTTTACGTTGCCTAACGTTCCTGCAGAGAATAAGAATAGCAATCAAACACTAACTAGTAAATTTGGTTTAGATAGTTTTGTACTTTTCAAGCAAAAGAAAATGGCCATATTTTTTGTTTTTGCCATGTTGCTTGGTGCGGCTTTGCAAATCACCAATATGTTTGGCGATACTTTTATTAGAGATTTTGGCTCAAATCCGGAATACCAAGGAACTTTTGGTGTAGAGCACTCGGTATTAATTATTTCGCTTTCGCAAATTTCAGAAACCTTATTTATATTAACGATTCCGTTTTTTCTAAGAAAATTTGGCATCAAGCAGGTAATGATTTTTAGTATGATTGCTTGGGTATTGCGTTTTGCCTTGTTTGGTATTGGTAATCCTGGATCGGGAGTTATATTCTTGATTTTATCAATGATTGTATATGGAATGGCATTTGACTTTTTTAATATTTCAGGTTCCTTATTTGTTGAAAAAGAAACCGATAGTAAAATTAGATCTAGTGCTCAGGGGTTGTTTATGTTAATGACCAATGGTATTGGCGCGATTGTAGGTGGAGAGTTAGCAGGAAGGACTGTTAGTTATTTTACAGAGGGAAGCACAGTAGCTTGGCCAAGTGTTTGGTTTTCATTTGCAGCTTATGCACTTGTTATTGCTATTGCTTTTTCGATTTTGTTCAAATACAAACACGATCCAAAAATTGTGGAAGATTTAAAGCATTAATATTTGCCGTTAATTATATAAAAGCACCCGATAGTTAATAGTATCGGTTTTTTTTATGGCTGAAAATGAAGGGTATAAGCTGTTTAGTCCCGTTGGAGCCGTTATCCTCATACTTTCTTTTTTTTGGACGGATAGATAAAGGTGAAAGGTGGAAACCATGCTGGCAAAAAGGACTATTGTTTCACTTCTGATTTTCAACAGTTTATCTTTTGTCGAATATTTTTGTTGTTTCGAATAAAAGTATTACTTTTGCACACCTTTTGGTGGATAAGAGTTTCCATTAGGTATCAATTAATTATACAAACAACTTCTGTTGTTTTCTACTACTTTAAGAGACTCGAGAGAATGCAGAATACAAATTTTAATCAGCATGTCTGAACAAATCCAATCACAAGAAGAGTTTTTAGCAAATTTTAACTGGCATAACTTCGAAGAAGGTATCGATCCAGTAGATGAAAAAAACTTATTAGAATTCGAAGAATTAGTATCAAAAACTTTTATCGCTACGGACCAAGAAGAAGTAGTAGATGGTACTGTTGTAAGAATTACAGATAGAGACGTTATCGTTGATATCAATGCAAAATCGGAAGGTGTTATTTCATTAAACGAATTCCGTTACAACCCAAATTTAAAAGTAGGTGATACTGTTGAAGTATTAATCGATATCCGTGAAGACAAAACTGGACAACTAGTTTTATCTCACAGAAAAGCACGTACTATCAAATCATGGGATAGAGTTATTGCTGCAAACGAAACAGGTGAAATCGTTAATGGTTTTGTAAAATGCAGAACTAAAGGTGGTATGATCGTTGACGTTTTCGGAATTGAAGCGTTCTTACCAGGATCTCAAATTGATGTTAAACCAATTAGAGATTACGATGTTTACGTAAACAAAACAATGGAATTCAAAGTTGTGAAAATCAACCACGAATTTAAAAACGTTGTTGTATCTCATAAAGCGCTTATTGAAGCGGATATTGAAGTACAGAAAAAAGAAATCATTGGTCAATTACAAAAAGGACAAGTATTAGAAGGTGTTGTTAAAAACATTACTTCTTATGGTGTCTTTATTGACTTAGGTGGAGTTGATGGATTAATTCACATTACTGACCTTTCTTGGTCTAGAATTAACCACCCATCTGAAGTTCTTGAATTAGATCAAAAATTAAATGTTGTAATCCTTGATTTCGATGATGAGAAAACAAGAATTCAATTAGGATTGAAACAATTAAACGCTCACCCATGGGATGCATTAGATGCTAACTTGGCTATTGGAGATAAAGTTAAAGGAAAAGTAGTTGTTATTGCTGATTACGGAGCTTTCATCGAAGTTGCTGAAGGTGTTGAAGGTTTAATCCACGTTTCTGAAATGTCATGGTCTACTCATTTACGTTCTGCTCAAGATTTCGTAAAAGTAGGTGATGTTGTTGAAGCTGTTATCTTAACATTAGATAGAGATGACCGTAAAATGTCATTAGGTATCAAACAATTGTCTCAAGACCCTTGGACTGATATTACTTCTAAATACCCTGTAGGTTCTAAACATTCAGGTATCGTTAGAAACTTTACAAACTTTGGTATCTTCGTAGAACTTGAAGAAGGAATTGATGGATTAATTTACATCTCTGACTTATCTTGGACTAAGAAAATCAAACATCCTTCTGAATTCGTTAACGTTGGTGAAAAACTTGACGTTGTTGTATTAGAATTAGATGTTGACGGACGTAAATTATCTTTAGGTCACAAACAAACTACTCCTAATCCATGGGATCAGTACGAAGATTCATTCGCTGTTGGAACTATCCACAACGGAGAGATCTCTGAAATTGTTGATAAAGGAGCTACTGTAGAATTTGGAGATGATATCGTTGCTTTTATTCCTACTCGTCACCTTGAAAAAGAAGATGGTAAGAAATTGAAAAAAGGAGAATCTGCTGATTTCAAAGTAATTGAATTCAACAAAGAATTCAAAAGAGTAGTTGCATCTCACACTGCTATCTTCCGCGAGGAAGAAGAGAAAAACGTGAAATCTGCAACAGAAAACACTTCTTCTGCTTCAAACACTAATGCACCAGCTGCTACTCTAGGAGATAGTAATGATGTATTGGCTGCATTGAAAGCTAAAATGGAAAAATCTGAGAAAAAATAATTCTCAACTTTTTTATAATAGAAAAGCCTCACAGAAATGTGAGGCTTTTTTTGTAGTAATTTCTGACTATTTTTTATATATTTATAGCTAATTATAAAACTATCTTTTTATGGAAGAAAATGCAGTACAAAGTACATCAAATTTTTATTTGAATGAAGAGTCGAAAGGATTCTTGAAAGAAACAGCTAAATGGGCTTATTTTTTGTCCATATTAGGATTTGTAGGAGTAGGTATGATGGTCTTATTGGCTATTTTTATTGGTACTATATTTTCAAAACTAGGTGCGTTAGGTGGTCAAGCGGCTGTTTTTCAGTATATGGGAGGAAGTTTTATTAGTGCTTTGTATCTTGTGATTGCAGCGCTTTATTTTTTTCCTGTTTATTACCTTTTTAAGTTTTCAGCCAAGTTAAAAACGGCTTTTAAAACTGACGATAACGAACTGCTTAATGAATCTTTTGGCTTCTTGAAATCTCATTATAAATTTATGGGAATTTTGGCATTGGTATTCGTAATTATATATGGGTTAATATTTCTACTTACCTTTGTTCTAGGTGCATTTGCGGCATTTAGTTAAGGTGAATAAAATAAATATGTTTAAAAAGAGCTAGTATTCAACTGGAATACTAGCTCTTTTTTTATGTGATTTTAACTATTATAATTTTTGTTGATTTAGTAACGACATTTCCTCTGTTGAGAAATTATTATCAATGGTGTTAGAGATTGTCTTATTTATTTCTAGTTGATTTTAAACGGTAGAAAAGCTTATTTTTTTTAATGTTTGTAGATGATCCAGTTTTGTGATTGTGTTTAAGTTGTTGATTTATAAGTATTAATAATAATATTTAATTTTTTATTCAATTTTTTAAATCCAAATTAGTTGTTGTTGCGTAAATGCTTTTATATAACTTAATACATAGATTTATGAAAACTAGAAAATTTTTATCAGTAGCATTATTTGCATTAGTATTCGGAGCAACCTCTTTTGCTCAAAAAACAGTAATGGTTGGTGGCGCTGCCATGTATCCTTCTAAAAATATTGTAGAGAATGCTGTGAACTCGAAAGATCATACTACATTAGTTGCGGTAGTCAAAGCCGCGGACTTGGTAGCGACTTTGCAATCTGCGGGACCGTTTACTGTTTTTGCCCCTACCAATGCAGCGTTTGATATGTTGCCAATGGGAACTGTAGAAACGCTGTTAATGCCAGAAAACAAAAAAATGTTGCAAACAATTTTGACGTATCATGTAGTAGCTGGAAAAATGAATGCTTCTGATATTGCGATGGCAATCAAAAAAGGGAATGGTAAAGCAATGCTGAAAACGGTAAGTGGTGGTACATTAACTGCTTGGATGAAAGGTAAAAAAATATACATTACTGACGAAAAAGGCGGTATGTCAATGGTTACTATTGCAGATGTGAATCAATCAAACGGGGTAATTCACGTTGTTGATGCTGTTTTATTATCTAAGAGCTAATACGAATAAAGGTTGGTTTTAATTTGAAAAGTCTTGAATACTATTCAAGACTTTTTCAGTGATAAAAAAAAGCCCAATTCTGTAATCAGAAATGGGCTTTTTACTTTTATTAAATTACTACTATCTTAAGGTTGCTCCAAGTTCGGTTTCGAAGTTTTGTTGCAACTTGTTCATTATTTTATCAATTTGTACGTCTGTTAGTGTTTTTGTACTGTCTTGAATAATGAAGCTTAAAGCGTATGATTTTTTACCTTCGGCTAAGTTTTTACCTTCGTACACATCAAATAAGTTGATGTCCTTTAAAAGTGATTTTTCTGTTTTACGAGCAATTGCATAGATGTCATCATAACTAACGCTTTTGTCAATCAATAAAGCTAAATCACGTCTTACTTCAGGATATTTCGGGATTTCAACAAATTTTATTTTACTAGAAATCATTTTGATGATGACATCCCAATTAAAATCAGCATAAAATACTTCTTGTTTGATTCCAAAGTGTTTAAGTATTGATTTCTTAACTACCCCAAATTCTACTAATGCATTGTGTCCTGTTCCAATAGCGATTCCTTCCGAGAAAACATCTGATGTTACAGGGCTGTTTTGTGTTTTAGAAATTCCAAATCTTGCAAGTATTGCATCTACATATCCCTTGAATAAGAAGAAATCTGAGGGTTTTTGTGTACTTGACCAGTTTTCTTGATTTCTATTTCCTGTAAGGAATAAAGTTAAATGCTTGTGTTCTTCAAAACCAGATAAAAACTTGTGATAGGTTTTTCCAAATTCAAAAAGTCTTAAATCACTATTTTTACGGTTGATGTTGTATGAGATTGCTTCTAGTCCAGAGAACAATAAAGACTGTCTTAAAGTAGCTAGGTCGTTACTCAATGGGTTCAACATCGTAACGTTATAGTCTTCTTTTAATACATCCGAAAGTTGAATATAAGAGGCTGTAGTCAAGGAATTAGCCATCATTTCATTAAACCCTTGAGAGTTTAACTGAGTAGCAATAATATTTTGTAGTTTGTAATCTTCATTGCGTGGAGAATTTGATACAGTTGCATTAAACTTTTTAGAGAAGCTAATGTTATTGTATCCATAAACTCTTAAAATTTCTTCTATAACATCGATTTCTCGTTGTACATCTACTCTATATGATGGAATTGTTAATCCAAGACCTGAATCCGACACGCTATTTACTTTTATCTCCAGAGAAACTAAGATTTGCTTGATTGTATCTTTTGGAATTTCTTGTCCGATAATTTTTGCCACATTAGCAAAATTTAGAAAGACAGAGAAATCCTCGATTTTCTTTTGGTACACATCACTAACGTCCGAAGTGATTTCTCCACCAGCTACTTCTTGAATCAAGATCGCGGCACGTTTTAATGCGTATGCTGTGATACTTGGATCAATACCTCTTTCAAATCGGAAAGATGCATCAGTATTCAATTGATGTCTCTTGGCTGTTTTGCGAATACTAACGGGATTGAAATAAGCACTTTCTAAGAAGATAGATGTGGTACGATCAGTAACTCCTGAATTTTTTCCTCCAAAAACTCCTGCTATGCACAAAGGACCTTTTTCATCACAAATCATTAAGTCTTCTTCGTGTAATGTTCTTTCAATGTCATCTAATGTGGTAAACTTTGTACCTTCTGCTACAGTTTTGACAATTATTTTTCCATTGATTTTAGTAGCATCAAAAGCGTGAAGCGGTTGTCCTAACTCATGCAAAACATAATTAGTAACATCAACAATATTGTTTTTTGGATTGATTCCAATTGCTTTTAATCGATCTTGTAACCAGCTAGGCGAGGCTTTTACTGTAATACCTGATATTGTAAGTCCGCAATATCTTGGTGCGAGTGCTATATCTTCAATTACGGTATCGATTTTCAAAGTTCGCATGTCTACTCTAAAATTACTTACCGATGGCGTGATCAATTCGACATTTACTCCGTTTTGTAACATTCCTGCTCTTAAATCACGGGCTGTTCCTAAATGGCTCATAGCATCAGCGCGATTTGGCGTTAAGCCAATTTCGAATACTTCGTCATTTTCAATTTTAAAAACTTCAGCTGCCTTTGTTCCAGGAATAAGTGTTTCGTCAAGAATCATAATACCGTCATGACTTTCGCCAAGGCCTAATTCATCTTCAGCACATATCATTCCGTGGCTTTCTTGTCCGCGAATTTTTCCTTTTTTGATGGTAAATGCAACACCTTCTTTGTCGTATAAAACAGTACCTATTGTTGCTACTGGGACTTTTTGTCCTGCATCAACATTGGCAGCTCCACATACTACTTGTATAGGTGTTCCTGTTCCTATATCAACTGTTGTTAATTTTAGTCTGTCGGCATCAGGATGGGGAACGCACGTAAGCACGTGTCCTACTACGATACCTTCAAGACCTCCTTTTACGGATTGGTATTTTTCAACAACTTCTACTTCTAAACCTAGATCTGTAAGTAGAGCTGAAGTTTCCTCGGAATTCCAGTCTGTTTTAATGAATTGTTTTAACCAGTTATAAGATATTTTCATCTGTCATTTTTAATAAGGTTGCAAATATAAGGATTGCAGTTTGTAGTAAGAAACAATTTTTTTGGTTTTTTGGCACTTTATTTTCTCGGTGTGAATGCTTTAAAAATGCTGATTTTTTATTTTTAAACTTAATTATTTACGAATTAAGTAGTAATAATATGTTAAAAAAACGAATGTGGAAATTTTATGCTATTAACTGAATGAATAGTGCTATCTATTTGATAATTGGAAAGGTAAATTTGATAAATTAAAATTTATAGAGTATGAGTAACATAGTAAAAAGACCCGTTTTTAAGGCAACGTATGATAATTATATTGGAGGTGATTTTGTACCTCCTATTGGTGGACAATATTTTGATGTTGTATCACCAATTGATGGAAAAGTTTTTACAAGAGCAGCACATTCTACGAAGGTGGATTTAGATCTTGCAGTAGATAAAGCGTATGAAGCATTTCAAACTTGGGGAAAAACATCGGTAACAGAGCGCAGTAATTTATTGAATAAAATTGCGCAAGTTATGGAGGATAATCTTGAATATATTGCAACCGTAGAAACGGTAGATAATGGAAAAGCGATTCGCGAAACATTGGCGGCAGATATTCCTTTGGCCATTGATCATTTTCGATATTTTGCAGGTGTAATACGAGCGGAAGAAAGCTCTATTGCCGAACTAGATTCACAAACAGTATCTATTGCTTTAAGTGAGCCATTAGGAGTGATTGCTCAAATAATACCATGGAATTTCCCAATACTGATGGCAGTATGGAAGCTCGCACCAGCTTTAGCCGCGGGAAATACCGTAGTTTTAAAACCAGCAGAAAGTACCCCAATCTCGATTTTAGTTCTTATGGAGTTAATAGGAGATATTTTGCCTCCAGGAGTTGTCAATATTGTTAATGGTTTTGGAGCCGAATTAGGACGAGCTTTGGTTACGAATAAAAAAGTGTCTAAAGCTGCATTTACAGGTTCTACAACAACTGGACGTTTAGTAATGCAATACGCAACCGAAAATATTATTCCGGTTACGCTGGAACTAGGAGGGAAGTCACCTAATGTTTTTATGAAATCAGTAGGAGATGCGGATGATGAATTTTTTGATAAAGCGGTTGAAGGTGCTGTAATGTTTGCATTGAACCAAGGCGAAATTTGTACATGCCCGTCACGATTATTGGTGCATGAGGATATTTATGAAAAATTTATCGCGAGAGTGATTGAGCGTACAGGAGCTATCAAAGTAGGGAATCCATTAGATAGAACGGTGATGATGGGTGCGCAAGCTTCATTGGTTCAAAAAGAAAAAATCATGTCCTATATTAAATTAGGGAAAGAAGAAGGTGCTGAGTTGTTGATTGGTGGTGATGCGAATCATTTTGGAGGCGATTTGGATGGTGGTTACTACATTCAACCTACGCTTTTTAAAGGGAATAATAAAATGAGAATCTTTCAAGAAGAAATTTTCGGACCAGTTTTAGCTGTAACTACTTTTAAAACTACCGAGGAGGCAATCGCTATTGCAAATGACACCATGTACGGCTTAGGTGCAGGTGTATGGACACGTGATGCGCATGAAATTTATCAAATTCCTAGAGCAATTCAAGCCGGTCGTGTTTGGGTTAATCAGTATCATTCATATCCAGCTGGTGCTCCATTTGGGGGATACAAACAATCCGGAATTGGTCGTGAAAATCACAAAATGATGCTAGGTCATTACCGTCAAACGAAAAACATGTTGATTTCGTACGATAAAAATAAATTAGGTTTCTTTTAGAAAATAGTTGGTTAATCTTAAGGCCTGACAGATTTATAATTTGTCAGGTTTTATTTTAAATAAAAAAAATGACAAAACGAATAGATGCTACTACTGAAGCAATAGAATTAATTAAATTATTAAAAGAAAAGCACGGTGATTTAATGTTTTATCAAGCTGGTGGCTGTTGCGAGGGTACGCAGCCGCAATGTTTTGAAAAAGGAGGTTTTTATCAAAGGATGGGAGATGTATGCATTGGTACTGTTGAAGAAACTGAATTTTGGGTTGACAAGGATTTGTTCGAATATTGGAAAAACGCACATTTTACCTTAAAAGTAATTGATGCTTTTGGAGTAGGAGGATTTTCACTAGAAACGCCTTTGAAAAAAACGTTTCAAATCGAATACCGTATTTTTTCCCCCGAAGAAATGGAAAATTTAACACCTTTGACATATATTGAATAAATCAATTGACATATAATAATTGGTACTGTTTTGGGGTAATTCCTTCGTGTTTTTTAAACAATCGAATAAAGTAATTACTGTTGTCGAATCCTGCTAAATGACAGACTTCATTAATTTGTATCGTAGGGTTTTTTAATAATTGTTTTGCACATCTAATTTTTTCATTGATCACAAACTCAATGGGACTCATACCCAGCTCTTTTTTAAAATAACGGTAAAAAGAAGTCGTGCTCATGCATGCTTTGTCGCTTAAGTTTTTCAAGCTAATATTTTCTCTAATGTTTAGTCTGATGTAATCTAAAACAGGAGTGATTGGAGAATTGGGGTCGGCATACAAACCATCGTCTATGGACTTTGCAGTTTGTGTTTGTATAATGCGGATCAATAATTCCTGCAAAGTCAAATCAGCCAAAACATCTTTGGTAACCGAAGTACTCATGCATTCCTTGATCAATTTGTTAATAGTTGTAGCTAATTCTACATTATTGTAGAAATAATAATTTTGATAATTCAATTGCCAAAACTGCTTGTTTCCTTCCTTTGGATATCTTTCGTTCAAAAAATCCAATGTATGGTTTATTTTTTGCTGTTCAATAGCCAAAGCCAAGCATTGCGTAGGATTGTTTTTTGATGCTTCTGGAAAATCAATTTTCATTTCGACATTAGATGGAATCATAACAGTTTCACCCGGTAAATATTCAAAGCAAGGATCATCAAAAAGATGCATGACTTTTTTGCCTCTTAACATACTTGTTACTACTAAATCATTGAATTTTAATGGAACTAACTCGGTTGTCTTATAGGTTTCAAACAGATTCAATTCACAATGATTTAAATTGTAAACCGTTCTGTTTTCGACTAAAGTTTTTAGCGATTTTTCATTCGATAAATGTGGCGGGTTTATTAAAGTACGATTCATCTTTGTTGTGTATATGAAATATAAACTTACTAAAAATAAATGTATTAATAACGCTCGATTTTGTTAAAATGGCTCTAATTTTTTCTTTCGCTAATAAAATAACCGAGTTGGTTTGTAAAGTTATGCCTTAATCTATCCAAATGGTTTTAGTATTGACAAACTCACGAATTCCGTAAGCTGCTAGCTCTCTACCGTAACCGCTATTTTTTACTCCTCCAAACGGCAAACGAGGATCAGAAACGACCAATTTATTAACAAAACTACTTCCGGCTTCGAGTTGTAATGCAATTTTTTCACCACGCTCATTATTGCTTGTCAACACCCCTGATCCCAAACCGTATTGGGAATTATTAGCTAATGCAATAGCATCATCGTCATCTTTTGCACGAATCACTGATGCTACTGGACCAAATAATTCAGTATCAAAAGCTTCCATTCCCGGTTTTAAATCAGCGAGAATCGTTGCAGGATAATAAGCTCCTTTCTGATCTGGAATTTCGCCTCCTAAAACCAATTTACCGCCTTGTGAAATGGTTTTTAAAACTTGTTCGTGCAGTTCGTCACGCAAATCAATGCGCGCCATAGGCCCATAGTACGAATCGGTATCAGTAGGTGCACCCATTTTAGCTGCTTTCATTTTTTTAGTAAAAAGGGCAAGGAATTCGTCATATATAGCATCTAGTACTACAAAACGTTTGGCTGCAATACAAGTTTGTCCGTTGTTTTGTAAACGTCCCAAAGTGGCAAGGGTTGTAGCTTTTTCTAAATCAACGTCATCAAGAACAATATAAGCATCACTGCCGCCCAGTTCCATAACGGTTTTCTTCAGATTCTGACCAGCAATAGATGCAACAGAACGACCCGCAGGATCACTACCGGTTAAGGTGATCGCAACGATGTTTTTGTCTTCTATAACCGCTTTTACTAATTTAGAATCGATATTTAAATTTGTAAAAGTCCCTTCAGGGAAACTTGCTTTTTCAAA
Organism: Flavobacterium muglaense; assembly: GCF_014305155.1. Lineage (GTDB taxonomy): Bacteria > Bacteroidota > Bacteroidia > Flavobacteriales > Flavobacteriaceae > Flavobacterium > Flavobacterium muglaense. The sequence goes on along the minus strand of NZ_JACRUK010000022.1, from coordinate 18,450 downwards.
AGCTTGCTCTAGCGCGAGTGCACAACCTTGCACATTAGAAGCGTGTTTTAAAACAGCTGTATTCCCCGCCATTAAAGCGGGAGCAGCAAAACGAATTACTTGGTAAAACGGAAAATTCCAAGGCATAACGGCTAGTACTACTCCAATTGGCTGAAAGGTTACATAGCTTTTGGTTGCTTCTGTCTTAACTATTTCGTCTTTAAGTAAAGCTTCGGTATTATCAGCGTAATACCTGCAAACAAGTGCACATTTTTCTATTTCTTTGCGAGATTGCCCTATTACTTTACCCATTTCTTGCGTAGCAAGCTGAGCATATTCTTCTTTGTTTTCATCAAGAATATCGGCTAGCTTGTGCATGAAAGCAGCACGCTCTTTATAACTTTTTTGTTTCCAAGAAGCATAAGTTGTATTAGATTGGTTTATTTTTTCTTGGACCTGGTCGATAGTAATTCTATTGTATTCGGCTATTTTTTCTCCCGTTACCGGATTTATTATGATTGTATTTTCCATTATTTCTGTATTAGTATTAAGGTTAAAATTAAAAAATGAATGTCGAATAATCGATTTTCTAATGATTATAAATTCCTAATATTTTGAGATGTATCAGTAGCAATCATCTAAAAGTCATGATTATTAGCTAATTGTTTAAAAAAACCTATGGTAGTTACTTTTATTTACTTTATAACTATTTTTTTAAAAACAAAAAAGCCACTATTAAAGAGGCTTTTATATATTATAGTAATGAATTTAGAATTATCTAAAAGAAACCCCTGTTGCAATAGGTTTAAATCTGAAAATGAAAAATGGTTTTGTAGACAAATCTTTACCATCATTAAATACAGCGCCTCTGTTAACTTGAGCTGCAGATACGTACATATAACCGTCTACGTGGTTGTAACTAACGCCATCTGGCCAAACTAAGTTATCATCCTTTATCATGGTATGTACGCTTCGGTCTTTTGCTAAAACTACTGCTACACTTTTGGTTTCCAAAGCCGTTGAATATAAATTTCCCTCTTTGTCAATAGACATTCCTCCATTATTAGGCTTGTCTGAATACGTTTCGATTTTAGAGTCTAATTCGGTATCTGTAAAATCATGATTCACTAAATCTACCGTTTTAATTCTATAGATTTTTGTACCGTTTAATGGGCCATAGTAAATATAATTAAAATTGGCATCGGCTGTAATTCCGTCATTACCAATCAACAAATCTACACCGTTTACGGCTAAGTGCTTTCCATTAATCACCGTAGGCGTGTTTTCAGGTAAAGTAGTGCGGGTGTCTTCTAAAACGCGACGTGTAATTCCTGTTTTCATATCAACTAGAATGAAAGCTGCTTTGGTACCATCGCCACCATTACCAATATCTTCATCTGCAATAATGAAATAACCGTGTTTTGTATCTACCACCATATCATTGGGTTGTGCTATGGCTGGTACAGCAGATTTTGGTAAATAGTAAATACGTTCTAATGAATTGGTATGCGTATTCCAACCTACAATTTTAGGCGTCACATTATCACGTTGGGCCATATCTAAGATCCAAATAATTCCGTTTTTATCATTTCTAATGCCTAAAACATTACTTAGATAATTATCATCCGTTGCTCTTGGCGTGTTCCACTCTAAATTTGGAAATGGACTGGTTGTATTTGTTTTTTGATCATACTTAACCACTCTAATTTCAGGACTAAAAAACGGATGATGGCTGTATACTAAATCTCCATTATTGGTAAACGTAATATTACCAACAGCCTGATCTGTAGTTGTAAAAACTTCGGCTTCAGTTATTGTATTTTGTGCTTGTATCGACATCACTGATGTGATTAAAACGAATAAGAATTTAATATTTTTCATATTATTTGCTTTTTTTTAAATACTCTGGTAACTCTTTAGATAACCAATCCTGGCGTACAGGAACATGCACATCTAAATCGACTGTTTTTTCTAAAGCCCAAAATTCATGGGGTACATTTTCTGGAAAAACAATCACTTCACCAGCGGAAACTATCACAAACTCTTCTTTGCTATTAATGATGGTTTTGATCTTTACCTTACCCGACAAAATGTAGGTAATTTGTTCGTTTGGATGTTTATGCCAGGGAATGTGAGCGTCTTTATCTAAATTGAAAATAGTCATTTGTCCTTTGTCTCCATGAAACCATTTACGACTAATACCTTCTGAAATGGTTTCGGATTTCATGTTGTCAAAATCAAAATGTTGCACTTCTGACTTTGATGTTAAGGCTTCTTTTTGTGGTGCAGTCTGTGCACTGCAAACTGTAAAAAAAGATGTTCCAAAGAGTAAAAAACCGAATACTTTTATTTTTGAGATGTTATTCATATTGATGTGTATTCTTGTTTTGACTAAATAATTGAATAGAAATATCGAAAATGATCCCGTTTTCCGTAACCAATTCTCGATATTCCTGCTGTTGCATTTGAGTTGAAAAACGTTTGTTTTTAATTCGAAACCGATTTGATATATTAATACTTAATTACTGTTTTACCAATAGTTTTTCCAGATTCCTGCATTTGGTGTGCTTTTTTCAAATTATCAACAGTAAATCCTTCTAGAGTCGTTGTCAAAGTCGTTTTGATAGTTCCCGCATCTAGTAGATCTGCAATAGTATTCAAGATAAAATGCTGTCTCTCGATATCTTCAGTACCAAACATCGAACGCGTGTACATCAATTCCCAAGAAAAAGTAACACTTTTTGCTTTAAGTATGTTTAGGTTTAATGGTTTACTACTTTCTGTAATTGAAACAATATGTCCTTGAGGTTTGATGATTTCGGCCATCGTATCCCAGTATCCCTCTAGGTCTACATAGTCCAAAATATAGTTCACTTGGCTATGGCCAATTTTCTCTAGCTCTTCTTTTAGATTGTGGTGATTAATTACAAAATCAGCACCTAAATCTTTACACCATTGAACGGAATCTTCACGAGAAGCAGTTGCAATAACGGTAAGGTTTCCTATTTTCTTAGCTAATTGAATTGCCATAGATCCTACTCCGCCAGCTCCTGCTAATATTAAAACTGTTTTTCCTTTGTCGGTTTCTGGATTCACTTTTATACGGTCAAAAAGTGATTCGTAAGCTGTTAATCCTGTCAAAGGAATCGCTGCAGCCTCGGCAATACTTAAATTTTTAGGTTTGTGTCCTACGATGCGTTCGTCAATCAACTGATATTCTGCATTGCTACCACTTCTAGTTAGGTCTCCAGCATAATATACTTGGTCTCCAACTTTGAATTTTGAGGTTGTATCTCCTACTGCCTCCACAGTTCCTACTGCATCCCAACCAATAATTTTTGGAGTTTCAAGTACAGTGTCTTTAGCAGCACTTTCTCTAATTTTAAAATCGACTGGGTTTACTGAGATAGCCGCTATTTTTACTAATAAATCAAAACCTGATGGAGTTGGTTTTTCAGTTTCGAAGGCGATAAAGCTGTTAGCGTCTAATATTGGCAGTGATTGTTTGAATCCGATGGCTTTCATAATAGTATATATTTAAATTTTTATTTCGTTTTAATTATAATGCGAAGATACGGAAGCAATACTCTTTATTTAAGGTATTATAAAAGGGTATTTATGTATGTTTAAAGGTTTATGAGTCTTTTTTGCTTTAAATAGAAGAACTAAACGTTAGTTTTTAAGAAAAAACACTCTTAAACGTCCGTTAAAAATCGTAAATAACCTTGATATATACAAAATATAGATTAAGAATGTGCTTTTAGCCAGTTTTTGGTCACTTCATCCTTGTTTTTAGCTTGCTTAGAAACTTGGAAATCCAGTTCGGCAATGATTTCATTAGAAAAATGCAATCCATCAAGCTTTTCTAGTTGCTGTTGGCTGAAAAGTTGCTTCTTGTCTTCTCTTAAAAGTAAAACCGCTTTATCGACGACCCCTAAAAGGCCCTTAGGTTCTTTTAATTCTCGAATTTTGTATTTGTAATGCAAAAATTGCGGCTAAAGGTACAATAACCCATTCTTTATTGGCAACAGCCTTTTTAAAAGCACTAAAACAATCCTTTTCAGATCCTGTGTTAAATTTATACCCTGCTTCGCTAAGTCCATATTCATACATCATCTTTATCGAAAAACGTGTAATTCCGGCACCAGGATTAATTCCTTGAATATCAGAATTCATGTTTTTGACGACTTCTGGTTTCAAAAGATCGGAAATTTCAGAAACAATTTCGGCCGGTACATAATCAGGAACACCCCATAATGCATAAGGTTCGTAATGCAGTCCTAATTCTATAAGAGGAACAGTTTTCTCTACCTCCGCTTTGTAGCCGCCATGACTCGATGGTAACCAGGCCGAAGCGAGCATGTCTGTAGTTCCTTCTTTTAGTTTTTTGAAATTTTCTTCGTGCGTTGAGTAGATTCTTTCCACTTCAAATCCCATTTCTTGGAGCGTGTTGGTTACCAATGATGCTGCAATATGATGAAACGAAAGATCAGTAACCCCAATTGTTATTTTTTTTGACATGATTTTTAATTTTTATAATTCCCATTTTGATAATACAACCCATACTTGGGTGCTGTACATCAGAAACTTGTTCACCAGCTATCAAATTATCTAGTAATCTGAAATCGGGTGCTTTCGTTCCTAATTACATCATATTGGATAATGCTAAGGATATGATGTTACCTTTTAAAATTAAGTAAAAAAAAGCGCACTCTATTTTTATTTAAAGTGCGCTTTCAGAGATAGTGATTAAGATATATTTGTCATTTCGTGTACAATAAATTCTACTACAGCTCCTTCAGTAGCCTTCAAATAATCAGCTAGATGTTGGTTCCCCATATGTATTTGCCAAAGTTCATAGCTTTCCCAGTTTTCATAAAATAAAAATAAATTGGGATCTTTATTGTCTTGATGCAGATCATAATTAATACAGCCTTTTTCGGTTCTAGTAAAATCTATTAGCTTTAGTAGTTCGGCTTTTACTAAATCTCTTTTTTCTTCTTTTGCTAAAATTCTAGCTACGATAGTCAATTGATTGCTCATAATAATTTGTTTTTAAGTGTGAAATTATTTTTGTGAATACTTTATTTTATCAGTTCTGTTTTAATAATCAAGAATGGAGCTGTGCTTTCGTCTTTTCCATTATTTAAAGCAGCTGTTCTGTTTAATTGATCTACGGTGCTGTAGATAAAACCATCATTGGCAATATGAAGTCCATCAGGCCAAGTTTGTCCTTTTGGCAAAAGTGCAATGTTTTTAAAACCTTCTTTTTTATTTGTTAGGCCAATTGCTTGCTCTTCTATGTTAGTTACATATACATTTTCTTTTTCGTCCACTGCAATTCCGTCAGAATATGATTTTGGAGTATATTCTTCAATATCTTGAATTAGCTTTTCGTCACTGTCAAAACTATTTGCAGGAACTCGATATACTTTTTTACCATGAAGTGCACCAAAATAAACCCATTTAAAACTTGGATCAATTGCGATCGGATTCAATCCAAAACCACCTTCAAAGTCCGGCATCATTGATGAGTGACTTTTGGCCATTCTGCTAGCACTTCCCGTTTTAGTGTCAATAACAATAAAGGCCGGAATCGGAGCACTTTTTAAATCTCCTTGTGTCATATCTGCAATAATCAAACGATTGTTTTTTTCGTCAATTACAAAATCTTGCAAAAAACTGGTAGATTCAATTACATTGGATGGAATTTGGATAGTTTTTACTAGTTTCTCAGTTTTTGTATTCCAAATAATAAATTGTTTTTCTCCCATATCTAATAGCCAAAGGTTGTCTTTGCTGTCTGCTCGAATGGCAATAATAGCCTTAATGACAGAAACGTCGCCTGTGGCATATTTTTCATTTGGATAAGCTACTGTTTTGCCGTCTTTTTTTATTTCGAATACTTTGGTAACTGGAGCCATGAGCGGATTCATAGTAACAAACATCCGTCCACTTTTTGTGATAGTCATGTTTCCTGGTCGTACTACTGCGCTAGTAAAAACTGTTTGAGCAGTTGGTACTTTAGCAATTGTATCTTTTATATTGATTAAAGTTACTTTTTTTTGGCTTTCAGCCCCTCTACTAAGTATAGTAATAGCAATCATTGCCGATAATAAAACTATTTTTGTTGCATTTTTTTTCATCGCGTTTGTATGAGTTGTTTAAATGATGATGCAAAGATATAATGGTTACTTTTAGTCAACGAGGTAATAAAAAAGGGTGTTTATGTACATTTAAAGGTTTGTGTCATTTGTATAGCCTTTTATTGGATGAAAAAAACTATTTTTGTATCAAAATAACATTACAATGCAAGTATTAGAGACTTATAAACCTTTTGAAATACAAGAATTAGAATTAACAGATTGGAAACAACGACCCGTTAAAAACAATTTTTTTGAATTAGTTTTTGTGAAATCTGGTGAAGGAACGCAATGCATCAATTACAATCATTATTCATATAGTTCAGGAAGTATTTTTTTGCTACCACCATTAAAGTGTCATTCATTTGATATCAAAACGCCTTCTAAATTTGTTTTTTTAAAATTTACCGATTCTATTTTTAAAAGTACCAATCGCTTTGCCATTGATAGAAACGAATGGTTCAAAGAAGCTTCCTATATTTTATCCAATTACAATCAGATGCCTGGTGATATTATTAAGAATGATTTAGATCGTCAGCATTTAGAACGTTTAATTGCTATGATTTTACAAGAATCACATAATTATGGCGAAGAATCAATTAGTTTTATTGTGAGTTTGATGATGAGTGTGCTTGAGATTCTCATTCGTAATATTAAAAAGGGAAGTTTTAACGAGTTGCCATCGTCTAATAATGACGAGAGAATCACAAAAATGCTTACTTATATTAATGAGCATATAGACAAGCCAGAACTTATTAAAATTGAAAATCTTGCCAATATTTTTGCAATGTCACCCACTTATGTGAGTGAATTTTTCAGAAAACAAGTCAACATTCCGTTACGCGAATACATCATTAAAGCCAAATTGAAGTTGGTTGAAATTCGTTTACTGAATTCAAATTTTACTTTAACAGAAATCGCTGATGATCTTGGTTTTACAGATGTTAGCCACTTATCTAAAACCTTTAAAAAATATTCCGGAAAATCCATTCGAGAATTTAAAAATGAGGGTGAATATATTCTGTTAAAAAGGAGTAGTTGTACCTTTTAATTGTTTTTTTTGGTGCTTCCAAATGGATCAAAAATTAGTTTTTAAATATAGAAATCCCGTCAATAACAAGATCTGTAGTGTAAATATTTAAAGAGAAATTAGAGATGTCTCCATAGGATACTGCCGAGAAACTTTCTGTCAAAAAGTAGGTAGCGTTATTGAATTCTATTTTCCGAGTGGGTAATTTTCCGCTAAGGTCAACAATTTCGATAAAACCATTTATGCTTTGTGTCTTTGTTTCAAACATTTTTAAGCAAGCATAATCTACCGGCATAGCACCAGATAGTGACAGGAAAATATTTTCTGTGTTGGTAAGTGGTTTTGCTACACCATTAGTGGGATCTTTGCCAATAGTGTATACAAAAGAAGTCAAGTCTAGTACACTTTTTTGATTGTTAAATTGAGAATATAAAGTGAGTTTGAAACTTTTCTCATCTTGTCCATAAATCGAATTTATCGAAAACAATAAGATTGCTATTAGTAATCCAATCTTTGTTAGTTGCTTGATCATTGCTTTTTTTATTGGTATTAGGAATAGTATACAAGAAGTATGTTAACCCATTATTTTTGACTTGATGAAATTGAAAACACTAGGCTGAACGATATCAATTCCTAAACCAAAATTACTGTCAGCTACGTTATGATGCGCAATTCGATAAGCCTCAAAATCTTGGCTTTCAATTTCTATATTTGAAATAGGTTTGGACTCAATGGTCACGATCGCACCGTTTTTTTGAATTTGTTTCGTTGTTTTGTGCGTAAAATAGCGATTGTTGATGTTGGCTTCTTGCACAGTGTACCTTTCTTTTTGATCAATAGTTAGATCGGTAAATAAAGCTATTTCGTATCGTTCATTTTCAAATGTTTGCCAATACAATAAATCTTTATGCGTATATTCTCGCGCATTATCTTTGATTAAAGTACGATCAAAATACATTAAAAAACGATTGTTTTTGCCATCTACATAATACGCCTTGTCAATGGTTGCTTTGTAACAAATAGTAAATTCATTGGCATTTTTATCGTCGCTCACAATGTCGATGGTTGCATTTGGAAAAATGGTTCGCACATCCGTTCCTTTTCGATCACTAGAATAATGCATTGTATGGTATAAAAAGTTGTTCCAACTGTCGATTATTTCGCGCTTGTTAGTGCTTTTGAAATATTTTCGCATATTGTTGGCCCGATTTCCTTTGTAAATGGTAGTTAGAGAAAAGTCGCCTATATTGTTTTTAACAGTAAAGTTTACTTTTTCATCAATTGCAAAGTAGTTGTATTCAAAAGATGGTCTTTTTTGAAGTTCTTGATTAGCACCTATTTCTAAATAATATTTGAAGAAAATAACACCTCTATTTTCTAAATAGCCAAACTCATCTCGCTGTGTCGCATCAACAAAATAAATCTCGTTTTTGTGTTTTATTTTAACAATGGCATGATTAAATGAAAGTAAAGATGGAAAGTAGTGCGCGAGATACACATCAGTATTATAATTCACTAATACAACCGCGGCTTCCACTCCTATATAATCTAGAACGACTTTCATTAAAACGGATTTCGCTTTACAATCTCCTTGTTTGTTTTCGAAGGTTTTAGCAGGTTCTTGCGGCTTATGTCCGTTCATTTCATAAGCATTGTAAATGTAGTTAATGTTGTTTTGCACGTACTCAATGGCAAAACGTAGTTTATCTTCTAAATCGGTAAAAGCATCTATTTTTTCGATTAAGTTAGGCGCAAAATTTTCTAATTTTTGGTGGTCATAAATCGCTTGATAAATTGGAACCATATAATTAGACAATGAATGCCAATCGGATTTTGTAGCAAAGTCGATAAAAGGGTGAATCTCTCTAGTAGAATCTACGGGATTGATGTACTCCGTTTCTTCAAAAACAAATATATCTCCTTTCTCTAGAGACAACACTTCTGGCGTGATGATAGTTCCAAAAGAATCTCTAAAATAGAGTTTTTTGCAAGCTACTGTTTTTTGACGTTCATTAATAAATTGAAACTTATAATGTCCATAAGCCCAATACACATCTGGACCAACCCAAACATACTTTGCAAAATCCCTACGTAAAAATTCATCGGGAGTAAAAGTCTTTACTTTAGTGTCTTCTAAAATTAAAATATCGTACAAACGTAAATCTTTAACGGTAATGTTTATTTTCTTGAAATTATTCAGTACGCCTGTAGCACTTTGGTTTTCTCCATCCAAAACTTTGATTTGCAAATCAGGTATTTTATCAATAAGAACACCTTCTCTCAATACGCTGATGCGATGAATTTGATAGACTTCATTATCCTCAACAATGATTTCATTAATTGATGCTTTTTCTAAGTTTGCTGGTTCATTTAGAGTGTAGGCTAGAAAAGCATATTCGCTATTGCAATAATCTGTGGTATGGTATATTTTGTCAATAAAAAAACAATAATCTCTACCCTCATCATTTTGGGCTCTTGAAAAAGGGGTTTCTTGACATTTTTCTATTATTTGTGCATCTGTTAAACTAACAGCCCAAGCATCAGGTTGTTGTACACGGTATATATTTTCAATAATGGTTTCGCTCATTGTTTTAAAATTTATATCAAAAATAAGAAAAAACTGAAAACGTTAAAGAAAATTGTAATAAATTTGACAAGATTTTTAACATGTATAAAATAATAGTCATTTACCTATGAGCACTTTAAAACAAAAATCAGTAGCTTTTAATATTTACCATCATAAATCGATCTCACTTCCTGATCATAGTTGTCCGTATTGCAAAAATAGAGGTACTTTGAATATGATATTTAGTCAATTATACCGTTCTAATTTACTAGGAAAAGGAGGTTTTAATAAAATTGCTTCGTTAATTTGTGACTATTGTGATACCGAAATTCCAAAAAAAGAATGGGATGCTGATTTAAAAACTTTAAGCAAACAAGAATTAGCACAATTAAAAACTCCAAAAGAACTTAAAAAGCTATATCGAAATTTGGCACTAATGTTTATACTCCCATTCGTTTTCTTAGCCTTGTTCTTGGTATACCAAGTTAAATTCAATGGTGCTAATAGCTCATTAGCTAGAAAAGAAAATCTAAAGGAAATACATGTAAATGATATTTTGTTTGTTTCGATACAACACGATAGAGAGCGAGGTGGTTATGGACTGGTAAAAGTGATTTCGACCAATGTAGAGCAAACGGTTATTAAAGAATACTCGCAACGATATAAGGATTTTTCAGATGGCCGTTCAATTGATTACGAAGATATTGATCAAAATCAATTTAACTCAACAAATATCATTATTCAAACACAAAATTTAATAAAGCACCAAGGATTACTATATCCTAACAAACCTTCTGCAGAGGCTATGTATGGAACTGCTGTATCCAAAATCGAACCTTAAATTAATAATAATCTTAAACTAGATACTATGTTTTTCTTTTACGAAATTAGAGATCATCATCACAAAACAATTGATTTACAGGATCAAACTTGCCCTGTTTGCAAAAATAGAGGCACAATGAAAATGCTTTTTATGCAAAATTATGCCTTTTTCTTTGGGCCAATGATGCCTTATACCAAACATGCAGTTTTAGAATGTGAAAGTTGCCAAACTACGATTCCAAATAAAAAATGGACTAAGGAATTAGAGATTATTTACAAGGACGAAAAAGCAAAACTAAAAACACCTTTGCGATTATGGAGAGGTACAATTGTGATTGTTTCTGTTTTTTTAGGATTGTTTTTATTGATGCAATCTGGAATTAAAAATCCGCTTGGGATGAAAGATGATCAACAAACCGAAGCGGAAAGTAAAGCTCGTTTTGCAGCTATTCAAGTCAATGATGTGATGATGGTTGCGTTTTTAAATGGTGGAGATGCAGGAATAGTAAAAGTGGTTTCTGTTGATGGAAATAAGATTGGTGTAAAAATTAGTGCTATAAAGTATCCTAGTTGGTTAGATGGTTTTGACCTTTCTTTATCCAAAGTAAATGATGCTGATTTTGGTGATGAAATACGTTATTTTGATGCAGCAGAATTTAAAAAGAACAATATCCTAATTGACCCCGAAACCGATAATAAGGCATTTGCAGCAGCAAAATTAATCATAAAATAAACGCCATGTTTGAGCCAGACGATCATTATACCGGTAAACCTAATTTGTTTCAAAAATCATTTAGAGTTTTAATTATGTTATTTGCTATAATTTGCTTTTTGTGGATGTGCTATTATTACTATGTAGAATTTAGTAGTTATGAAGCAGGCAATGATATAAAAATGGATGGTTTTTCTTTTCTCATATACACAATAGGAGGGAAGTGGCTCAATATTGCTGTTGCTTTATTCATTGCAGGATTAATAGGGTATACTGAAGTTAAAAAAATGAAAGCCGATTGGATTATTGAAGAAGATCAACAATCTAAATAAAGAGTCGTAATATAAATTCTCACTATGATTGTATTTTATCAGGAACGTTCTCATCATCATAAGACAATTGATTTGCCCAATGAGACTTGTACCAATTGCGGCAATCGTGGTACTCTTAAAATGTACTTGATGCAAAAGTATGTTTGGTTGTTTGCTCCACTTTTGCCAAGTAAAAAGTATGCAATTATTGAATGTAGTTTTTGTGATAACAAAATACCGAGTTCTGAATGGAATAAAAAGACAGAAGTTATATACCACAAAGAAATAAAGGCAATTAAAACACCAGTACGAATGTGGCGTGGCGCTGTTTTAATGGTATTACTATATTTGATTCCATATACCTTAATCAAACTTAAAGTCTTTAAAAAAGCAACGGTAAAACCTTTAATCGAAACGGTTAATGCTAAAAAAACCGATGTAAAAGATTTTAAAGAAGGTGATGTGTTGTTTATAAGTGCAGACAAAGCCAATAAAAACAATACTAGTTTATATGATTTTACATTGGCTAAAGTAATTAAAATTGAAGGCGACAAAACTAAATTAAAAAAGTATACAGAAACGTTTGATTTTAAAGATCAAAATACCCTTAGTTTGTCTGCGATTGACGATTCAAAATTTAAAGAAGAAATAGTGGTAAAAACAAATTTTTTAAGAGAAGATGAAAGTTTAGTCTATTACACAAAACAAGAAGGAATGCTCGAAAATAAGGTTTTTGGAAAATCTTTAACCATTATAAAATAAAAAAATATGTTCTTTTATACTCTTCGCTCACACCATCATAAAACAATCAATTTACAAGATCAAACTTGTCCTGTATGTAAAAATAGAGGCGTGCTCAAAATGCATTTAATGCAGCAGTATGCTTCGGTAATTTTTCCTATTATGCCAGGCAAAAAATATGCAGTATTAGATTGTGATTATTGTAAAAAAACAATTCCTAATAAATTATGGTCTAAAGAATTAGATGCCATTTATAAACAAGAAAAGAAAGTATTAAAAACGCCTAAAAAATTCTTGCTTGGTTTACTTGTTTTTCTAATGTTAGGGATAAGTCCTTTTGTTTATATAAAATATAAAATTGATCATCCTACAGTTTTAAATCAAGTTAACAAATGGGCTATTGAAAACTGTAAAGTGGGAGACGTACTTTTTGTTGAATTTAGAGATGAAGTAACCGAAAAAAGCGATTTTTCACTAGCAAAAGTGATAAAAATGGATGCAAACAAGACAATTCTTACCACTTATTCTGATAAATTTGATTATAAAGATCAATATGTAATGAGACTTTCTGATGTGGACAATTCAAAATTTGGAACAATAATTGAAGTTAAAACTCCAAAATTAAAAACTTATGGGCACTTATTATATGTTAATCCAACATCAGAAAAATTAAAATATTTTGTCATGGGTTATATCCTTTCAAATATTAAAGAATAATTACAAAATGGAACTAAACAACAACCCGAACAAAGAATTTGAATATTCTGGTTCGACCAAAAAAGATTATGTTGGATTAATGATTTTTGCCATCATAATGGGATCTATCTGTTTTTTACTTGCTTATTATTATAATACACAATTTGAAGCGATCGAAAGAGGAGAAGAAGTACATATATTCAAAGAATTATATAAAATCTATTCTACTTTTGGGAAATGGGCAGTTTTAGTCTTGTTCCTAGGACCAGGCATTGGGATGTTTGTTGGTGCGTATTCTCACTATAAAAAACATGTAGCGGCAAAAAAGAAAGAATGGCAACCTAGTAAAAAAAAAGAGGCTTAATAGCCTCTTTTTTTAAAATTTAACCAATTCAACACGTCTATTTTTAGCTTTATTCGTTTCTGAATCGTTAGGGACTAGGGGGTTTTCAGCTCCAAAACCAGCGGCTTTTAATCGCTTGATATCAATACCTTTGGAAGCTAGAATATACATGACGGTATTGGCTCTTTCTCCAGACAATTGTTTGTTATGCTGGCTATTCCCTGTATTGTCTGTATGACCTTCAATTGATAATTTTAAAGAGGAATTTGTAGACAGTAGATTGTATATTTCATCTACCACTTTTTGACCATCTGGTTTTAAGATTGCCTTATCGGTATCAAAATTTATATCCAAAACCACTTTTCCTTTCGCTTCAATATCTTTTTGCATTTCGCTAGCCGTAGGTGCTTTAATAGTTTGTTTAAATCCTTCAAGTTCTACAACACCCACTTCGCCCGTGGCAGAGTTTGACCAGATTTGGAACATAATTTTTCCATTTTTATGGTTTAACGCATAATGTCTAACAGGATCACTATTCCACGGATCTCCCTGAATATAATTGTACACGGTTCTATCATCTTCTTTGTTTAGTTCCGTTAATTTATCTTTCGGAATTTGTCCTTTGAATAACAAAACAGCTCCAATACTCTCTAAATAACTATCAACACTTTTATCAAATTTAAATTGATTGAAATCGTTTTTCTCTTGAGCCATCTTAAAATGCATTTCGGCTTTTTTACCTTCGGCATTGTAAAAGGAGGTTCCGTTATACATGATTAACTTATTGAAATCAGAAAACACAGTCATTCCGTTCTTAGCTACAGCATTGTGCCCATCGGCTAAAATTACAAAACCATCTGGAGCCGTTATATAAGGAAAGGCTCCAATGTTCGCACTAGATTCGGGTATTTTAGACCAGTCTAAGTCTTTTATAAAAAAATCGGTTTTAGCCGTAGCGTTTCCTCCAACTTCGTTGGCTTCTGTTTCTACGCTTTGTGTAGTAGTTTGCACTGCGTCTTTTTCTTTCTTACAAGAAAAAAGTACGATTCCTAAAGCAAGTATTGCAATTTTCTTCATGGGTTCTATTTTAAATTTAGAAATAATATTGTACTTAAAACAATTGAATTTGGAGCAATCTATAGGTATTGGGGCTGTTCTATTTTGGTTTGGCTATCATTGTATAACAGTGACTCCTTTCATCCAAAAGATATCAGATTCTATAAATCGCAAACTTGTTGCAATGACACGGTCGCTTTTGTCTCTAGGAGATTTTGTGATAAATCGAGCCTTGGAATTGCTGAAATCTAAAGTAAATTTTTGATCAATATCGTTTTTTGAATTGGTTATGAACTGGATCATATTATTCTTTTCAATCCATTTTCCTTTTCCATATTTATTTTCTTCGGTAGGAATTCTATTTTTAACAATGGAGTGATGTTGAAAATTAAAAGTACCGTCTTGATTTAGAGATAAATCAAATTCAAATAAGTGTTCTTCTTTATTCTCTATTACGAGTCTGTAATTGCCAGTTAATTGTTGCGATTGAGCAAAAAGGCCAATACTACATAGTACTAAAAGTGTCGTTAGAAATATTTTCACTGTATTGATTTAAATTACGCTATTTTATTAGATCTAAATTACAAATAAAAACGCTACAAAATCAATTTAAGTATTTGTTTACAATTTGTTAAACAAAAAAAAAGGAGACTTTTCAGTCTCCCATTTAATTTTAAATACTTTCAACAAATTTCGAAAATATTCTCTTGTGCAGTTCCAAATCCATATTACCTGAAAGTGCTGCTCGTACAATATAATCTTTATCGCATTCCTTTGTTGTTCCTTGTGTAGAGGTTGCTGGAATGGTCCAATAGCAACCTTTTAATTGTCCATAACTCACACAAAACTTACTTTCATCTGGAATTTCGGTTATCATTAAATGAATCAGTTTCAAATTCAAGGCTCTTTTATAGTCCTCTTTTTCGGCATCATTTGCTCCTTTTGTTGGTAAATCTAGAGAGAAAACTGAAGGGGTAAAACCTTGTTCAGCAAGTTCATCAGACACAAAATTGATTTTTGCAGCTGGTAAAACGGTATGAATAAAGTTTACAAATTCGCGAGTGTTTTTGTAAGCGTCGGCAATGCGCTGGTTCATAGACGGCAGTTGCTTGGCTAATATTTCGTATTGCAATTCAGTGGCTTCATTATCACATAGCATCAAATGGTTTTCTATTTCTGCCATTAATCCTTTGGTTTTCGTGTTACCTACACAATATCCTGCTGTACATTGTCCGCCACTTGGGAATTTTGATCCACTAGCAAACGAGATGGTTCGCACCGAAGATAATATCTCATTTTCCCCCAAAAAGTGAACATTAGGACAAAATGTTTGATCTAATATAAACACTGGATCAACTGCAAAAGCACCAGATGCTGTTTTGCGTTCAGCGCTTAAAACATTT
Organism: Flavobacterium muglaense; assembly: GCF_014305155.1. Taxonomy (GTDB): domain Bacteria; phylum Bacteroidota; class Bacteroidia; order Flavobacteriales; family Flavobacteriaceae; genus Flavobacterium; species Flavobacterium muglaense. Next base: position 2,648 of record NZ_JACRUK010000022.1, on the reverse strand, counting down.
TTCAACTCAATTAAGTTTGGAACTTCGACTCTTGGATTTGTTGGAATTTCGGCAATAATATACGGTACAGCATCTTCAATCGCAATTTGAGCTAGGACCGTGTTGATACTTTGTACCATATCATTGTCTCCATCAACCAATAAATCGACAATTTCAACATTCTCAATGCAAGCTGCAACACGACGTGCTTGATCGTTTGTACCACCATAACAGTTGGGAGGAACAATGATTTTAATGGCTTTACCTGGATGTTTTTGAACTGCATCATCTATAAGTCCCATTAAAATGGCATATTGAATAGAAAGTCCGCTAGAGGCGACTAATGGTTTTGTTGCGCTTCCTGTAATTTTAGTAATTGCTTCTAGAACCGCAGTTTTATTTTGTTGAAAATTGGTATTCGATCTAACAATTTTGGATTGATCTACTAATGAATGCAAAGCTGTTAAACAATTGGCAGGCGTCATAGCAATAGTCTCACGACGGCGCACATGCTGAATGTCTGAGATGTAAGTTTCGTTTGATAGGCCATTTACGAGTAGAATACTTCCTAAATCATCATAAAGGGTAATATAAAAATCGATATTGGCAGTGCGATGCGTTGCACTTACAATTTCATTTTTGGTCAAGTAAATTGTAGTACCATCAAAGGCTGTTACTTGTTCCTGATTGTCAATTTGCTTCAATTCAAATTGATAGCCATAAATATCTTTTAGTACTTTGCCATCAAAGCAAGCTGGCAAAGAACCCGAATATAGAATTTGGGTATTTTTATGTTCTAATAAATTTTTACGAAGTATGGATAAAACAGGAACAGTATTAGATGAAAAACTAATGGCATTTTCCCATTTTAAGTCATTTAATTGAGCAACTCCCCATTCTAAAACACATGATAATGGGTGTCCTAGACGAATATAATCATAAGCGGTAGGTAAATCTTTTAATGCAGAAAGTTGTGCGTTTGAGTTTGAATATAAAGTTTCTAACTCCTTTAAAAATTGCGTTTTGGCTTGTGACTCATCGTAAATATCAAGTCGGTGAGTGGTGATATTAAGCCAACCAGCAGGCATATTAGCTACAACTTCTTTTATATAATTAAGCATTTTATTGTTGTTCATGGCGGTACTTTTAATTAAGCGACCAAGGTACAGCAAATAGAATTGTTTTAAAAATATGCTTGCTAATTTTAAATCTTTTTTGGCTTTGCGATTTTGTTTGTCGACTGAAGTTCTAATCCCTAAGATAGGTTACTATGAATGTTTTTTGTGTACTAATTTTTGATGGTAATAATAGGCTATGTGAGTTTGTGTAAGATCAAAAAAACAGCAACAACGACTTTAGGACTACTAAAGAAGTTATTGCTGTTATGACAATAGTTGCGTGCTAATTATTTATTTTCATAACGTTCCATCTTCATCGTTGATGGATCAATCATTTGCATATAGGTTTGTACTGATTTGTCTGTCATGAACTTATTCATCGATGCATCAGCATCTGCTTTAGTTTTCCATTTTACAATTACTAAAACTTCATTTTTTTCTTCAGAATCCCCACTTTCACGGCTTATAAAACCAGCTTGAACACTGGTGTAGTTCGCTTGAATTTTAGCGTCTTCTTTCCAAAAATCGACTGCATTGACCTCTGGTTTGTATTTGAAAGTAGTTATTTCTGTAATATACGAACTCTTTACTTGATGACACAGCTGTTTTTTGTGCTGAATCTTGTGATGAAAACTCATCAATGCGAGTACTGCAAAAATTGCAATTATTTTTTTCATTTGCTAATTATTTGAATTCAAGGAATATTTTTAAGTGCGTAATTAGGGTTTTATTTCAAGGTAATAGTAAAATTAGCATCTGGGTTGAAATTAAATCCTTCACCAATTTCAACAACTAAAACCGTACTTGAATCCATTCTTAATTTAGCCGCAGGATCAGATGAAGTAAAGCTTTTTACATTTTGAGCGCTATCAAAAGTAAAGTAATAACGATCTGTTGATCCAGCTTCTAATACTCTGAAAAAGTTACCATAAGTTGCATCACCAGCTTTTGCTACAAGTTTAAAGTTAATTGTACTTTGATTGATGTCAATATCATACAATCCTAATAAGTAAGCAGGGAATTCTACAGATTCTGACAATTTTGCCGTTGCTTCCAGTGAACCTTTTGGCGCATTAAAAACCGTTTCGATAGCCGTTTCTACATTATTTGTCATTGTACCTTGAAAGGTATTGGCTACTTTTACATTGGTACCTAAAGTAATTGGCGTCGTGGTATTGTCGTCACTACTGCATGAAGTAAGTGATAATAGACCAAAAGTAATTGTTGCTAAAAGTAATTTGCTTGTGTTTTTCATTTTAATTTTTTTTAGATTTTTGAAATGTTATTTAACAATGCAAATGTGCGACAGTTGTAGATTTTGTAAAAGGTAGAAATGAATCAATTGATGGTAAAAATGATCCTAAAAGCAAATAAGGTTGGAGTACCAACTTGTCAATGTACTATTTTATGAAAAACGGTTTAATAGCAAGCTTGATTACTAGAATTATAAACAAAAAAAAGCACCTCTAAAAGAGAGGGCACTGAAAAACTACGCATATTTTGATTAACGTCGTTTTCTAGAGATTAAAAAAGCGCTTATAATAGGATTTC
>NZ_JACRUK010000021.1 GCF_014305155.1 Flavobacterium muglaense | reverse complement strand
TCTTTGCATTTAAACAAGAAAAAGTAGCTCTAAATACCTCTGTTTTATTGGATTTGCAATTTTTCAGCAAGCCCTAAGTAGCGTACTGCTACTGTTTTCAATACAGAAGTAATTTTAAAAAATCAATTACTTTGCTCGTGAGAACTGCAAATGTAAATCTTTTTAACAGATGGTCAAATAGAAAATAAAAAAGGATGCAACTTCATTCCTGCGAAAAAGGGAGAATACTGCGTGGATCTCCCTAATTATTTAAGTTAAGATTGGTGTATAATTTCTCTAGTAATACATTAAAATCATACGGTTTTGACAAATAATCATCCATTCCTGAAGTAATGCATCGGCGTTCTTCATCAGTGGTAGCATGAGCTGTCAGGGCAATGATAGGTACTTTGGATTTATGACCAGACAATTTTCTTACCTGTTCTGTTACTTCATTCCCATCCATTTCGGGCATTTGAATGTCCATTAAAATAATGTCATAGTCATTCTCCTTGATTTTTTCGAAAGCAATCAAACCATTTTCGGCAATTTCAATTTGCTTGTCCCATCTTTCAAAGACTTTGCGCGTTAACAGTTGGTTGATTTTATTGTCCTCGGCAAGTAATATTTTTTTGTCTTTCAAGAAGCTAAAATCACGATTTTTCTTTGCCTCTTTGCTCGAATTCACATTATCTACTGCAGCATTCTTATATTGAATGTCAAAAGAGAATTCACTTCCTGTACCTATTTCGCTTCTTACCACAATGCTCCCGCCTTGCAACTCGACCAGTTTACGGGTAATGGTAAGACCTAAACCGGTACCGCCAAATTTTCTTGTAGTTTCATCAGAGGCTTGTGTAAAACTTTCGAATATCGAATCTACTTTATCTGCAGGAATACCAATTCCGCTATCGATAACATTAAAATTGATCAATGAAACCAGGTCAGATCCGCTTACTTTAGTCACCACAAGTTCTACCTGTCCTTCCTCCGTAAATTTCACGGCGTTCCCAATCAAATTAATTAAAATTTGAGACAAACGCGTAGGATCACCTATTATAGCGTCATTGACTTGTGGGTCTATGGTCTCTTTTAAAACAATATTCTTCTTAAGAGCACTAGGCAATAAAAGCTCTACGACTGATTTTACAGTTTTGGACAATGAAAATTGAATGGATTCAAATGTCATCATATCAGCCTCAATTTTAGAAAAATCCAAAATATCGTTGATAATAACCATTAAATTATCCCCAGCCGTTTTGATGGCTTCGATACTTTGCATTTGATTTTCATCTAAATTGGTGTCCTCTAGAATTCTTGCAAATCCCATTACACCATTCATAGGCGTACGAATCTCATGACTCATATTAGTCAAGAAACGTTCTTTCACTTTTACCGAATTTTCGGCTATGTTCTTGGCTTGTATTAGCTCTTTCTCTGTTTGTTTCTGTTCGCTAATATCTTGAATGGTTCCTAAAATGGTAATAGGAATATTAGTATCGTCATTGATACAAGTAATGTACTGATTGATGTGTTTTACAGCTCCGTTTTTAGCCATAATGCGATGACTGAAATGTATTTCGTCTTCACGACCCACAATTTCCTTCAAGTTATTTTCAAACAGTTGTAAATCGGTTAGAGAAGTGATGCACGATTTTATAAGGCTTAATGATGGTTTTTGTTTTGAATCTAATTCTAATATGCTAAACATTCCTTCAGAAAAGTATACATCGTCATCATTCAAGTTGATCTCCCAACTTCCTATTTTGGCTAATTTTTGTGCCTTCGAAAGCCTTTTGGCGTTAATCTTTAAGGCTAATTCGGTTTTTTTTCGAAGATTCTGACTTTCATACAATTTGATTGCTTTTCTAACGCTATGCGAAATACCATCAGCCGTTAATAACGATTTGGGCATATAATCCGATGCTCCAGCCAAAATAGCTTGACTAGCAATTTGCGCATCACCTTGGGATGTGATAAAAATAACGGGAACCTCGATGCCTAAACATCTAATTTTTTGGAGAATACTGATTCCATCTGAATCGGGTAACATATAATCCAGAAAAATCAAGTCGTACTGCTCTTTTTCTAGTTTTTCAAAACCTTCTTTTGCAGAGTAAGCGCTATCAATTTCGGCATTTATATCTGATTTTGAAATCGATCGTACAATAGACAAAGCGTCTATCTTATCATCATCAATTGTCAGTATTTTTAAGGCTTTTGTCATATTTGATTGTCTCTTGGAAACTCTATAATCGATAGGTATTCATTTAATTTCGAATAAACCTCTACACTACTTTCGGTATCAAGGGGTTTATTAATATAACCTGCAATATTGAATTTTAAGGCTTCCTCTTTATTGGTGTCTGAATCAGATAATACAAAAACCAATAATGATTTTAGTAGGGGATGATTTCTTATTTTATCTAATAACACCATTCCATTCACCTCTTTCTTATTAACATCAACAATAATAATTTTAGGTAATGGATTTAACTTGGTATCGCCATCTAATAATGACCACGCCTCAACATCATTATCCGCCAGATAAACAGTAGAATGACTATTTATTTCTAAAAAAACATCTTTCGCTTTTTGCCCATCGGTTTTGTGATCTATAATAATGATATTTAAATCTTTCATAAACGTTTTTTTTACATATTACATCTCACATAGCTTCCAGTAATCTTTTAAAGTAGAAACCGACGATAAAAATTTCTCAAATGATAAGGGCTTTAAAATATAACCGGCCACATTGAGATCGTATGCGTTTATTTTGTCACTGTCCTCATTTGATGTGGTCATCACAAAAACAGATATGTTTTTAAATTTATCATTTTGCCTTACCAATCTTAGAAACTCAATACCATTCATTTTAGGCATATTAATGTCCAAAATAATAATCTTAGGCATAGGAACATCGGGGTCGTTTAACAATGCCAAAGCTTCAACACCATTTCCAGCAACGTACAATGGGTTTTCAATTTTGTTTTTCGAAAAAGCTCTTTTTACATTCATTACATCTACCTCGTCGTCTTCGACTAATAGAATATTTACTAATTTGCTGATCATCATGTTTGTTTTTTTTGAGTTGTTTATAAAACTATTTCTTTGGGCCAACTGAATTTAAAAGTAGTCCCTGATCCTTCACCGGACACCAATTCTATTGTACCACCTACTAATTTCACTATCTTCTTGCAAATAGTCAAACCAGCACCTGTGGTTTCAACGAGATCCTTAGCACTTACCGTATAAAAAATATTAAAAATCTTCTCTCTTACGGCTTCTGGAATCCCTGGTCCATCATCTCTAATAGCAAATTCATAGGCAAGATTGGTCTCGATTATTTCAATAAAGATATTGATTTTATCTTTATCATGAAATTGAATTGCATTTTCAATGAGATTAAAAAGTACTTTTTCTAGTTTTTTTGCTAAAGTCGTTACCTTTTCATGTTCTATTTCAATCCGATAATGAAAACTCACATTGGGCGTTGTTGTAGCCATTGCAGCACATTCTTTTACCAGTTCTGGAATACTAACTTCATATTGATCCAGTTCTAATCTATTGACTCTTGACAATTCTATCAAAGCATTCATCATGCTTTCTAGACGTGCTACCCTACCTTTCATCAAGCTGAAATTCGCTATTATTTCGGCATTGTCATTTCCTTCTAAATCATCTTCGATCCAACTACTAATATTAGCAATGGCGCGCAACGGACTTTTTAAATCATGTGAAACTATATAAACAAACTCTTCATATTCTTTTTTCAGAGCCATTAACTCTTGGTAATGTTTACTTTCTAAGTCCTCCATTCTATTTTATTTAGGTAATGTAAAAATAAAGCTTGTTCCTTGTTCGTCTTTTGAATCAATGTAGATTATTCCTTCCTGCTCGTCAATGATTTTTTTAACAATTGACAATCCGATACCAGTACTCTCTTTTTTATCTCGAGCTTCAATGGTTTGAAAAACTCCAAAAACTCTTTCTTGGTACTCTAATGGAATTCCTGGTCCATTATCCTTGATTGTAAATTGATGAAAATCTTGTAAATCTTCGTAATAACATTCAATTTTACCATGATCCTTGTCGTTGTATTTTACAGCATTACTTATAATATTACTAAAAATTTGATACAACAGGATTTTAGCATTATAAACTTCCGGGAAATGTTTGTCTACTATAACTTCAAAATTTGCTGTAGGCACGATGGTTTCAACTACTTGGTCCATCATTAACTTACTATCAAATTTCTCTTTTTCAATATGTGTTCTGCCTATTCGAGAATAATCTAAAATTCCGTTAATTAGATTTTCCATACGTAAAATACGTCCTTTTAACAGTTCTAAATTTGCTTTTACATCATCTGGCATTTCTGGCATATCTTCAATAATCCATTCGGCTAAATTATTGATGGCTCGCAATGGCGCTTTTAAATCATGTGAAACTACATAAGCAAATTGATCGAGTTCCTTAATATTTTTCTCTAAATCAATTAAAGCAAAATTCAAGTTTTCTTGGGCTAATTTTTGCTCTGAGATATCAGCACTAATGGCAATATATTGATAAATTTTTCCTTTTAGATCCTTAAAAGGTACAATTGTCGTTTTTTCCCAATATACTGATCCGTCTTTGGCTCTATTCTCGATTTCCCCTTTCCAAATATCCCCTTTTATAATGGTTCTCAAAATGTTTTTGGCAAATTCAGGATCAAGATGATCTGATAGAATTCGTTGACTAACCCCTAGTAGCTCTTCTTTGGTATACTTAGAAGCACTACAAAAATTATCATTAACATAACTAAAAACACCATTCAAATCGGTTACAGACACAATAGCAGCTTCATCTAAAGCGGCTCTAATATCGTTGACTTCTTTGGATTTTTCTAGTACTTTTTGCTCCACAATTGTGCGCTCTGTAACATCTTGAATCGTCCCTTGAAGGCTCACAACTTCATCATTACTGTTTTTAAAAGGATGTCCTATTTCACTAATGTGTTTCAATCTGCCATCAGGAAAAACAATTCGATAACTAATATTGAAGTCAGCACCGGTTTTAATGGTCAGTTCTCCTTGCTCATCGAGTCTTTCTATATCATCCGGATGAATGCGACTTCTAAAAGCTTCATTTAAACCTTCAACAACCGTTTCTTCGATTTCAAAAATGGCATAATGCTCTTTGGACCAAATTAAATCATTCGAAACTAAATCAAATTTCCAACTTCCTATTTTGGCAATGCGCTGTGAATTATCTAATAATTCGTTACTCACTTTCAAACTTAACTCGGCTTCTCTTTTCTCTGTAATATCTTGAATAGAGCCTTGTACGCCTACTCTTTCTCCATTTTCATCTTTAAAAGGTCTTCCTTTTTCAGAGATGTATTTCAATCGATTATCGGGAAATACAATACGGTATTTTACAACATAATCTTCACCCGATTTTAAAGTGTTTATATCTAATTTATCTAAAATATCTAAATCATCTGGATGAATTCTTGCTCGGTAAGCAGTGTACAATTGATCATCTGGCACTCCATCTAACTCAAAAATAGCATAATGCCCTTTGGATAATAATAACTGCTTTGTAATCGAATTGAATTTCCAGCTACCTCTTTTATTGATAACTTGTGCTTCATCTAATAATTCATAACTGTTCAAAAGCTTTAATTCGGCTTCTTTTTCTTTAGTAATATCTTTTCCAATACCTAAGAACCCTATGTTCTCACCAGCATTATTTTTTACAGCTGTGATTGATAGCAACATCGGGAATGAGCTTCCATCCTTTCTATTGTAGGTCCATTCTTTGGCGGTACTTAAACCTGCAGCGCAGGACTTAACAACATAATCTGCAAATGTAGGAGCAACTACTACCCCTAATTCAAGACTCAATTCTTTAGTGTATTTTATAACTTCAGCTTCAACATGGAACGAAGCAGGTGATTTATTCCCTATGATTTCGGTTGCGGTATATCCTAATAATTTTTCGGCCCCTTTATTAAAATTGGTTACGATACCATCTACACCTGTAGCTATAATAGAAAACTGCGCTGCATCAAGAAGAGCCGACAAATTAGCAGTAGTGGCTATTAGTTGCGCTTGTTTTTCTTTCTCTAAAGTAATATCTCTTGCAATGCAATACAAATTACCTGTTTCTGGATCTGGAGATGAATTCCAACTTAGCGATACATAATCCCCGTTTTTACAACGGTAACGATTTTCAAAACTGATGGTTTTTTCACCTTGGCTCAGTTTTTCTACTTCTACATATGTTTTATCTAAATCCTCTGGATGTACAAAGTTTATAAAAGGAACGCCCTCTAACTCCTCTTTAGGATACCCCAAAACAGTGGTGAAAGCAGGATTAACTTTATGAAAACAACCATCAACATTAGCAATGCACACTAAATCTTTGGATAGTTCAATAAAATTTTGAAATTCTTTTTGTGTGTTTTTGAGCTCTATATTTTTGCGACGCAATTCCATCAAATTGATCACCTGATTGGCTAATAATTTAAGTGCGTTTTTTTGCAAATCAGTCAGCATTCTAGGGATTGTATCAATTACACAAAGTGTCCCCAAATTATAGCCTTCTTTATTCGTAAGGGGAGCTCCTGCATAAAAACGAATATCTGGACTTCCAGTAACAAGTGGATTATCTACAAAAATCTTGTCTAATTGGGCGTTTTGCACTTCATAAACTTCCTCTCCTTGAATGGCATACTGACAAAAAGAGATTTCTTTAGGAGTTTCGGTCGCGTCTATACCAACACTGGACTTGAACCATTGTCTGTCATCATCTAATAAACTAACTAATGAAATGGGGGTATTACAGATATAAGCCGCTAGTTTAGTAATTGAATCATATTCATTTTCAGACAAGGTATCCATGATTGCATAGCTTTCTAAGGCTTTCAATCGATCTTTCTCATTTGCAACAGTAGGGTTTTTCATGTAAAATGATTTAGTGGTAGCACAATTAGAGAACGAATCTTGTATACTAATTGTTATTAAAAACATTGCTCTCTACAAAAATAAAATTATTTTCCAATTATAGCTCTTTTTATTAGCTTAATTTCAACTTATATATAGACGAATGACACTTTTTACCCCTTGAACGACACAAAAATATGATTTTTATATTTATTTTATAGGTTTTTTCTTTATTTATAAAAAATACAAAAACACCAATTTATTCTCGAAATAAAGTACCATTAACAAACGCTATCTGATTATAAATCGTTAAATTTGATAGGACCTTATACTAGTCCTAATTTGACAATTGTACTGGTAAAAAATATTAAAAAAAGCTGACTATGGCATTTATAGATTATTACAAAGTATTAGAAATTGATAAAAAAGCTACGGAACAGGAAATCAAGAAAGCCTACCGAAAAATGGCCCGAAAATACCATCCCGACTTAAATCCTAATGACAAACAAGCTGAATTAAAGTTTAAAGAACTCAATGAAGCCAATGAAGTATTGAGCAATCCTGAAAACAGGAAAAAATACGATCAATACGGTGAAAACTGGCAAAATGGTGCAGAATTTGAGAAAGCAAGACAACAGCAACAACGATCGCATCAAGGAAATGGTCAACAATCAGGCTTTAATGGCTTTGAAGGAGGTGATTATTCGGATTTTTTTGAATCCATGTTTAATCAATCGGCTGGTAACGGTGGTCAGCGTCAAAGCAGATCCTATAAAGGACAAGACTTTAATGCCGAACTGCACCTTAGCCTCAAGGATGTGTACACTACTCACAAACGCACATTAACGGTAAACGGTAAAAACATTAGGTTAACCATAGCTGCGGGTGTAGAAAACGGCCAAATCATAAAAATTTCAGGACATGGAGCCGAAGGCGTTTCTGGAGGACCAAAAGGAGATTTATACATTACTTTTTCGATTGATAATGACTCCAACTTTAAAAGAGACAAAGAAAACCTCTACAGCACAGTGAACCTTAATTTATACACGGCTATTCTAGGCGGCGAAATCACGGTAGACACATTTGACGGAAAAGTAAAATTAAATGTAAATCCTGGAACACAAAACGGTACCAAAGTAAAACTAAAAGGCAAAGGTTTCCCCGTTTATAAAAAAGACAATCAATTTGGAGACCTGTACATTAGCTATCAAATTCAGGTTCCAACAGATTTAACTGAAAAAGAAAAAGAATTATTTACAGAACTTGCTAAGTTAGAGAAATTATGATCCAAGAAAATTTTATACCTATAACATCACTCTGCATTCATTATAAAATAGAACATCATTTCTTTGTCGATTTATGCGATATTGGTAGTGTTGAACTACATGTCTTTGAGAAAGAAACATACATTGACAAAGAATCTATTTATGAAATCGAAAAAATAATTCGCATCCACCAAGAGCTAGATGTTAATATTGAAGGTGTAGCGATTGCCTTAAATTTATTAAAAAAAATAGAGTCTTTACAAACGGAGGTAAACAGATTGAAAAACAGACTTCTATTATATGAAAACTAAAAAAAATCTAGTTTCATGAAGTTAGGCGGTGAAAAAAACTTGATTTTAACAGTTGTTTAGCCTACTTTTTTTTGATTTTTAACTAACTTTGAGTTAGTGCATCTGTCTTTTATACTAACCTGAAACGATGCTGCTTTAAATACGTACGTAAATGATGCATGCTCAAGAACAGTTCTATGAAATAATTAAGAAAGATATTCGTTTTATTGATTTCATACAAGAGCATGCACTAGACGGACTCATAGTAGTAAATAAAAATTCGTTTTGGATCAATCCTAAACTGTATCAAACTTTAGGCTATAAAAACAATGATACCTGCCTAAAACCAGCTGATTTACTGATCATAAAAGACAATCAGCTATCATTCGATTTTACTGATTTAAAAAATCAAAACATTGCCGATTGCAACTACAGCTTCAAACATAAAAATGGGAACACCATTACTTTGTTTACTAAAATAAAAACCGTTACAAACGAAACGGGTGACCTAGTAGCTTTTTTTATTGGACTGAATCAGGAAAACAACATTCAATCCTATAGTAGTGAAGCGCTCATAAAAGAACAACAACTACAACTCAAGAAACAGAAGCTTTTTCTAGAAAAATGCAATCTAGCGGCTAAAATAGGATATTGGGAAGTCGATTTAGCTTCTCAAAGCTTGTATTGGAGCGACATGACTAAGGTTATTCATGAGGCCGCCATAGATTACGAACCTAAGATTGCAGCAGCGCTTAATTTATACAAAGAAGGCGAAAGTAGAGATTTAATAACTCTATCGTTTCATTCAATCACTACAAAAGGAACCCCTTTTGATCACGAATTACAAATCACCACCCTTCAAGGGAATGACAGATGGGTACAATCTATAGGTCAAGCCGAATTTAAAGATGGAGCTTGCGTACGAATCTATGGTACATTTCAGGACATTACTGCCAAAAAAGAATCTAGATTGGCTTTGATACAAGAAAAAGAAAAACTACAAAGCATCATACAAGCCACAAATGCAGGGACTTGGGAATGGAATATACAAACAGGAGAAACACAGCATAGCGAATTGTGGGCCAACATAATTGGTTACACTTTAGATGAAATTGCACCAATAGACACTGAAAAATGGATCAGTTTAATTCATCCAGACGATATTGAAAGGTCTAATAAAAACATGAAGGCTTGTTTTGAAAAACAAACAGAATTCTACAGATCAGAGTACCGCATCAAACATAAAGACGGTAGTTGGATTTGGGTTTTAGACAAAGGAAAAATAATCAGTTGGACCGATGATGACGAACCCTTGATGATGTTTGGAACGCACGTAGATATTTCAGACAATAAAAAAGCGGCACTTCAACTAACCGAAACCTTAAACAAAATACAAGGAATACTGGATGCCAGCACAAAAGTTTCCATCATAGAAACGGATCTTAATGGTACGATTACTACTTTTAATAAAGGAGCACAAAATTTATTGGGCTACAGCAAAAAGGAAGTTTTAAACAAACAAACTCCCTTCCTTTTTCATCAAAAAGACGAATTATTAGCCAGAAGACAAGCTATCTTTGATGAATTTGGAGAAAACGTTGATACTTTTAAGATTTTGACATACGAATCAAACAGAGGGAATTATGATACACGGGAATGGACTTACGTTAAAAAAAACGGACTTCAATTTCCTGTTCAATTAACAATAACCCCTGTAAAAACAAATAAAATTACTACTGGCTACCTTGGAATAGCAGTCGATATTAGTAATTTAAAAAATGCCGAAAAAGAAATCAAATCCCTATTAGACGTCACTAAAGATCAAAATAGCCGTCTAAAAAACTTTGCACACATAGTCTCCCATAATTTAAGATCACATTCGGGCAATATTGCCATGATGCTTGACTTATTAGAATATGAAAATCCTGATTTAAAAGAAAACGAATTTATAAAATACTTAGACCAAGCATCGGCAAATTTAAAAGAAACAATTGAGCATTTAAATCAGGTGGTATTGATGAACAACTCCATAAATGAAAATTTACAAGATTTAAACTTGTATGATTATTGGAAAAAAGCATTGAAAAACCTTACAGTCGTTACCGCTCAATCCAATGTTGCTATTAGCTGCGAGATCGATCCCTACATCACAATAAAAGGAATCCCTGCCTATCTAGAAAGCATACTCCTGAATTTTATAACTAACGGTATCAAATACCGATCAGAAGAAAGACAAAGCTATATAAAGGCATCTTGCAGTATAGAAGACAGATATGTCGTCCTACATATTGAAGACAACGGAATAGGCATTGACATGCAAAAAAACCGAACCAAGCTATTTGGCATGTACAAAACCTTTACAAATAACCCCGAAGCACGTGGAATAGGGCTTTTTATTACAAAAAATCAAGTTGAAGCCTTGGGTGGAAAGATAAAAGTAGAAAGTGAATTAAACAAAGGGACAACCTTTAAAATATACCTGAAAAAATGAAAAAAATTGACATAGCCTGCATTATTGATGACGACCCAATTTTTGTTTTTGGAACAAAAAGAATCATGCAATTAGCCAATTTTTGCGAAAGTTTTTTAGTATTCCATAACGGAAAAGAGGCGTATGACAAACTGAAAGCCATCATTATCAACAAAGAGAAACTGCCCGATATCATACTATTAGACCTCAATATGCCCATCTGGGACGGATGGCAATTTCTAGATGAATTTATTAAAATACCTAATAAAAACCCCATTACCATTTACATTATCACAAGTTCTGTTGACCCTGCCGATGTGGAAAAAGCAAAATCATACGACTTAGTAAGTAATTATATCGTTAAACCTATTACGATGGAAGGATTAAAAAACATGTTAGCAGAATAACAGCTTGCTTTTTACTTTCATTTCCCACTAATGCGATGACTTGCGTTTATTTCAAAAATAAAAACGGAAAAAATAGCGAAAAACCTTAAAAAAGAGGCTATTACTTACAAAAAACCCGGTTCACAGCATATTTAATTAGCGCCTTTAATCACAGTAAGTTAAGGTATCCTTACAATAATAAATTATGATTTTTTAATCAGAAATCATAAAATGGTATGTTTTGACAATCTAATGTACTATATTACACCTTGTACAAATCTAGTTTAGCTAGTAGATATCAAAACACAATTTATTTTTATGACCATAATTATTTCACTTTGCCTACTATTGTTAGTAGCCTATTTATTTGACCTTACGGCATCTAGGACTAAAATTCCTTCGGTGATTTTATTGTTACTTTTAGGCTGGATCGTAAGAGAAGTTACCCTTTTATTTAGTATCGACATCCCAGATCTAAGTTCAACCCTACCTATTTTAGGAACAATCGGACTTATTTTAATTGTTCTCGAAGGATCATTAGAGCTTGAATTAAACAAATCAAAGCTAGGACTGATCAAGAAATCATCCATAGGAGCGTTTTTACCTTTGATCGTACTTGCCTTTTCACTGGCTTACCTACTGCATTATTACGGAGGTTATTCGTTCAAAGACAGCCTTATTAATGCGATTCCGTTTTGTGTTATAAGTAGCGCCATTGCCATTCCTAGCGTTCGTAATTTGTCTAGCAGCCAAAAAGAATTCATCATTTACGAAAGCAGTCTCTCAGACATATTTGGTGTTGTATTTTTCAATTTCATTGCTTTTAACACGAGTTTTGGCGTAGAAACCTTTGGTTATTTCTGCCTCGAAATCTTAATAATCATAGCTATTTCATTTGTAGCAACAATTCTACTATCCTTTTTATTAAACAAAATTGACCACCATATTAAGTTTGTCCCAATCGTTCTACTGATCATCTTAATCTATGAAATATCAAAAATATTCCACTTACCAGCCCTGATCTTTATCTTAGTATTTGGACTTTCAATTGGGAATTTAGACGAATTAAGACACTATAAATGGACCCGCCAGTTTAGATTAGACTTACTAAACAAAGAGGTTGCCAAGTTCAAAGAACTCATAATCGAGGCTACTTTTCTAGTTCGTGCTTTGTTTTTCTTACTGTTTGGATACCTAATTCAAACATCTGAAATCTTAAATGCCGATACTTTCGTTTGGGCCGTTGGGATTGTTATCATTCTTTTTATCCTGCGCTTTATCCAGTTAAAAATATCAAATATGCCGCTGTTTCCATTGCTTTTTGTAGCGCCAAGAGGATTGATTACCATCCTGCTATTTCTATCCATAAAGCCTGAAAATATGATTGAATTAGTCAATAAATCATTGATTATTCAAGTAATTTTGCTGACTGCTATCATCATGATGATAGGGCTAATGGTTACTGCAAAACAACGAGAAACGATCTTAGAAGAACGCCGAAAAGCCAAAGAAAAAGCAATCAGCGAGACCGAAAAAATTTAATAATAAGACCAAAAAAAATCTGCTAGTAGCAGATTTTTTTTTTTTACTTTATGCTTTTCAAAGCCTCAATCAATAAATCGACATCCTCTAAACTATTATAATGACTAAAGGAAATACGCAAACTAGGCTTCTTCAAATCATCAACAGAGAGCATTTCGGCTAATACATGTGAAGGTCTAATACTACCACTTTGGCAGGCACTTCCTCTCGAAACTGCAATCCCTTTCATATCCAAATGAAACAAAATCATAGCTGTTTTATCTGCACTAAAAGGCAATAAAACATTAACTATATTGTAAAAAGTAGCCGCATCACCATTGATTGCATGACCAGGAAACTCCAATTCTAGCTGTTGAATAAGATGTGTTTTAAGTCCTGAAATATGTGCTTTTTCGTTGTCTAAATTAGCGTAAGCCAACTCTAAAGCCTTCGCCATTCCTGCAATTTGATGCACTGCTTCAGTACCCGGTCGCAAACCTTTTTCTTGTTCACCTCCAAAAAACAAAGGTTGTAAGCCTGAATTTTTTCGAATAAAAGCAAAGCCAACCCCTTTAGGACCGTGGAATTTATGTGCACTTGCCACCAAAAAATCAATCGATAATTCTGCCACATCAATAACAGTCTTACCTATTGACTGCACGGTATCTGTGTGCAACAACACATTGTGTTCCTTACAAATCACAGCCACGCGCTTAAGATCTAAAACAGTACCTACTTCATTATTGACATGCATTAAACTCACTAAAGTTTTACCGTCTTGGCCTAACAAGACCGTTAAATCAGTCAAATCTATAGTGCCATCTGGTTTAATACGTACATAATCCACCTGAATACCATATTCTTGCTGCAGGACCAACACCGTATGCAAAACCGCATGGTGCTCTATTTTACTCGTAATAATACGTTGTACCTTTAAGTCTTTTACGGCTGAACGTAGGATCCAATTATTAGCCTCTGTTCCAGAAGAAGTAAAAATAATTTCTTGTGCACTAGCTTTTATATGCTTTGCTATAGACTTCCTAGACAACTCTAATACACTCTTGGCATTGCGCCCAAAACTGTGAGTTGATGATGGATTTCCGTAGTCTTGTGCCATTACATGAGCCATTTCCTGAATGACTTCTGTTCTAATAGCTGTCGTTGATGCGTTATCGAGGTATACTTTTTTCATTGCTGCAAAGTTATGAAATATCAATTGTCTATTATCCAATATCAATTATCATTTTTTTCGCTATTTTTGTGCAAATAAAAATTTACAATGAAAAAAGTTCTAGGTATATTGGTCCTTGCAATGACTTTAAATGGCTGTGATGATGGTGATTTAACGCAAGAAAACATAGATTTTGATAGCGCAACCGTACAAAGTTGCAGCACCAACAGCATCATTTACAAGCTAAACAGCAAAGAAGCATTGCTACTTGAAATCCCCTCAACGTCCTTTACTACAGAGCCATCTACTACAGGATCTCCTACTGAGTTAAGTATTGGTTCTACCAACAGAGTAGTCTACAGACTATACAATGGGACCGTTGCAACAGACAATATTTGCGAAACAATTGCTCCTGCAACACCTTATGTTACGGATCAATGGAGTGCTACCGATGGGACAATTCAGATCTTTACAACTGCTATAAAAACAACAAATACAACAACAAATAGCACCCGAATTACCGGCTACAATCACAATATTACATTCAAAAACATCACCTTTGCGAAGAGTTCTGGGACGCAAGTTTACGAAACATTTGCCTTTGGCGATTACACTACAACAGCTACTAGCTTGCCTTTTTTGTTTGATGAAACGGTAGAAAAATGCAGTAGTTCAAACCAAATTTACAACTACACGAGTAGCGAAGCCTTGATGCTAAACATCGATCCAAGTCTAATTGTTAATGAAGTTACACCGCTAAACACACCTCGCACAGGACTGATTACTACTACTACAAACGCCTTAACTTACAGACTGTTTTCAGGCTTAGTAACATCGGCATATTTCTGTAATACGACCACTCCTACAACACCTACTTTAAGTCAAGAATGGACTGGAGTAGCGGGCGTAAGTAGCACAAGCGGGATCATCGAAGTAACAACCACCACTAACGGACCTAATAGTTTCAAGCATACAATTGTACTTAAAAAGGCCAGCTTAAAGAAAGGAAACAATAGTTTTTCACTAGGTGATTCATTCACTTACGGCGTACTTTTAACTTCAAATTAAAGCAGCTTTTTTATCTAAAAAAACATCAAAAAAAAGGGTCCCGTTTGCACAGCAAACGGGACCCTTTTTTTGACCTGAAAACGGCTGTTTTACTTGCTGTTTTGCTTAATATAAACCTCGGTTGCACCTTGTCCATATTTTTGATAATTGCCTTCTTGAAAGTCGATATTATCATAACGACCCAACAAAAAATCAAGCTCTGCTTTCAAAACACCTTCGCCAACACCATGAATAAAAACGATCTTAGGAATGCGATTCTTGATCGCAAATTCAATATGTCTTTTAGCCGTTTCCGACTGTAAGGTTAGAATATCATAGTTTGACATTCCGCGTTTATTAAGCACCAGTTTTTCGATATGCAAATCAAATTCTGGAGCCGATCTTTCGTTCTTATCCTTGCGTTCTTTGACAAAACTACGCGGTTTTGGAATGGTTTTTTCCTTTTTAATTTCATCTACATTAATTCTTTTAATAGAATCCATTAAGTTACTGGTAACGTTTACTTTAATTAACTCGTTGACAAAAAATGTCATCACGAATCCTTCCTCCGTTTCTATCGTTACCTCATTATTTTTGGTCGACAGTACGACCCCGTTTATAGCTTCATCAAGCACCGAAACATTATCTCCTTTACTAAACATCTTTATCTTCTTTTTCTTGATTTTTACTTGGCGTTTTCGCACTTAGCTGCATCATCCCAAACATAAAAACAACTATTGCCCCTACTGTGATATATACATTTTTATCGGCACTCACCTGCTCAAAAAAAGCAACGAGTATGGCCAAGATCATTATTGGAATTATTATTTTTTTCATTTTTTAATTTTCAGATTACAAAAGTAAGGAATTAAAAAAGAGCAGTCGTTTTAATCAAAAAGTTTCTTTGGGAACCTCCATAAATCCAATCTCAAAACAACTGTTTTTAGACGCTAAAAATCGGCTGTTTTTTACGCCCTTTTTTCGAACTAAAAAACAGTGTTTTTAAAAATCAAAAATGACCTGTTTTCTATTTTTAATTCAGTCTTAAATTCACCTTTTTCCTGACTGTTGTTTTTTTCTTAATTTTCGAAAATGACCTTGATCCTGTTTTTGATTTTTCAGTTTTGGTTTTTTGAAAAAGTGATTCTCTCAAAATTAGAATTTCTGTCGTTGCGCATTTTGTCATTCGAAGCAAAATCAAATTTTCAGCTGCAGCTTTTTTTTAGTACGAGCCGAAAACAGCCTCTTTTTTTTCGCCATAGATCGCATCCCTTTTTACTGATTTTAAAATCTAGATGAAAGCCATTCTTGCAAACTGTTTTTTCTCTTTGAACAATTTTATCATTTTTTAAATAGTCCCAAACAGTTCTATTTTTTTATTCGAAAATGACCTTGCTCCTATTTTTGATTTTCCAGTTTTAATTTTTTGAAAAAGTGATTTTCTGAAAATCAGAATTTCCATCTTTGCGCATTTTTTCATTCGAAGCAAAATCAAATTTTCATCAACAGATTTTTTAATTACTACAAGCCAAAAATCACATCTTTTTTTTCGTCACAGATCACATCCATTTTTACTGATTTAAAAATCTAGACGAAAAAGATTCTGCAAACTATTTTTTCTCTTTGAACAATTTTATCATTTTTTAAATAGTCCCAAACAGTTCTATTTTTTTATTCGAAAATGACCTTGCTCCTATTTTTGATTTCCCAGTTTTGGTTTTTTGAAAAAGTGATTTTCTGAAAATCAAAATTTCCATCTTTGCGCATTTTTTCATTCGAAGCAAAATCAAATTTTCATCAACAGATTTTTTAATTACTACAAGCCAAAAATCAGATCTTTTTTTTCGCCACAGATCGCATCCATTTTACTGATTTTAAAATCCAGGCAAAAGCCATTCTTGCAAACTGTTTTTTCTCTTTGAACAATTTTATTATTTTTTAAGTAGTCACAAACAGTTCTATTTTTTTATTCGAAAATGACCTTGCTCCTATTTTTGATTTTCCAGTTTTGTTTTTTTTTAAAAGTTATTTTCTGAAAATTAAAATTTCTGTCTTTGCGCATTTTTTCATTCGATGAAAACAAATGCTAAAAACTGTATTTTCGTTCGGGTGAAAAAAGACCTCTTGCACTCTACATTTTTACTTTTGTGAAAACAACATAGCGCACGATTTATTTTTATTTAAAGTAACCGCATCCATTTGTTAGAGTACTCCCAATTGTAAGTCAAAATCCAAAATAGTTCAATATCTTTGTTTTGTTTTTATTTCAGGAAACCCTTACTTTATGAAACAGCTACAAATCCTTTTTTATACAAGCGCTATCATTTACACCAAATGGTATTGTTGTTGTTGCTTCTAAGAATTATTTTTAAGCCCATTCTATTAACTCTTCATTCCCCGTAATCATGACAAAAGATCTGATTATTCAAAATATTGACTCTTTAAAAAGTCATTTCTCGATCAATTACAGTATTAAAACAAAAACAGAAACTTTTACAGAGCAACTGTTTTATACCTTGTTTGACAAAAACGCTCCCTTGAGCGAAAGCATCGACCAACTTGAAAGACTTTTCAAAGACATATCGGCCATTGCTTGCAAAAAACCGCATGCGTTGTGTGATTCTATGTGGGACAAATATTTAGCCCAATTGCCATCGGTACTGGAAAAACTGAATCAAGATGCAGCCTATATTTTAGAAAATGACCCAGCTTCGAATAGCATTGAAGAAGTCTTTCTAGCCTACCCCGGCTTTTATGCCATTGCAATCTATCGTTTAAGCCACGAATTATATGCATTGGACTTATTACTCTTCTCTCGACTTATGAGCGAATACGCGCACCGTATTACAGGAACAGACATACATGCAGGGGCTACGATCGCTTCTCCATTTTTTATTGACCATGCCACAGGAATTGTTATTGGTGAAACGGCCGTCATTGAGAAAAATGTAAAAATCTACCAAGGGGTGACTCTAGGAGCATTAAGCGTAAGCAAAGACATGAAAAATGCCAAAAGACATCCCACCGTGGAAGAAAATGTATGCATTTATGCCAATGCAACCATTCTAGGCGGCGCAACCACTATAGGAAAAGGTAGTATTGTAGGGGGAAATGCTTGGGTGACCAAATCTATTCCTGCCAAATCCATTGTTACCAACACCACAACAACCGAAGTTAAAGTCAAAGAATTAAGATAATATGAAACCTAAAAAATTAGTAGAACTAATAGGGAATACGCCCTTAGTAGAAACAGTGAATCTGGTTGCCAACAAAAACGTGAAGCTTTTATTAAAACTGGAAGGAAACAATCCGGGAGGAAGCGTAAAAGACAGAGCAGCATACAACATGATTGCATCGGCACTGGAAAGAGGTGATATTAAACCTGGCGACAAACTTATTGAAGCTACCAGCGGAAACACCGGAATAGCACTGGCGATGATTGCGCAATTAATGAAAATCGAAATTGAACTCGTCCTACCCGAAGATTCTACCAAGGAACGCACACAAACCATGAGAGCCTATGGCGCAACGGTGATCTTGACTCCTGCCAAAGAAGGAATTCTAGGTTCTAGAGATTATGCCGATAAAAAAGTGGCCGAAGGCGGTTATATCATGCTCAACCAGTTTGCCAACGACGACAACTGGAAAGCGCATTACAAAACTACTGGTCCAGAAATATGGAATGACACCGAAGGAACGGTAACCCATTTCGTATCAGCGATGGGAACAACGGGAACCATTATGGGAACCTCCACTTACTTGAAAGAAAAAAATACCAATATCCAAATTGTAGGTGCGCAACCAAGTGACGGTTCGCAAATTCCTGGAATTAGAAAATGGCCACAAGAATATTTACCTAAGATTTTTGATGCTTCGAAAGTAGATCGCATTATTGAAGTAAGCGAAGACGATGCCCGCGCCATGACTAAAAGACTTGCTCTAGAAGAAGGCGTTTTTGCAGGAATGAGTAGCGGAGGATCCGTGGCTACTGCCGTAAAACTGGCCGAAGAAATGGAATCAGGTGTGATTGTTGCTATTATTTGTGATCGTGGAGACCGTTATTTGTCTTCGGATTTATTTGATTAATATAAAATATGATGATTCAAATTGTACGCACCACACCCGATAATCCTGATTTTATAGCGCTGATCGCGTTATTAGACCAAGACATCAAAATCAAAGATGGTGATGAGCATGCTTTTTATGCCCAATTCAATAAAAGCGATAGTATTAAAAATGCTATTGTTATTTATGATGACCAAATTGCTGTGGGTTGTGGCGCTTTTAAAAAATATGAAAGCGATATTGCCGAAATCAAACGCATGTACGTCAATCCCGAAACAAGAGGCAAAGGGATTGCTACCAAAGTGCTGAAAGAACTAGAAATCTGGGCTCAGGAAGAACACTACAACAGTTGTATTCTAGAAACGGGCTACAAATTTACAGCAGCCATTGGGCTCTATAAAAAAAATGGTTATGCCGTTATTCAAAATTACGGTCAGTACAAAGACGCAGCAGATAGCATTTGTTTTCAAAAGATATTGTAAGCTGTTTTAACTGCTTAGATTAAGATTGAACCACACAAAAACATAGCAAAAAGAGAGAAGGATAACTCCGATCTTAGGTTCGCATTACTATGATTTCCTCCAGCAAAGTAAAACACCTTTTTAAACTTTTAAAATCTATGACGCTATGTGGTTAAAAAAAATTATACCAATTATGGCACAAAAACGACAGCCACAAGACTGGCCTAACCTAAACAAATACCAGCAAGACAACCAACGACTGCAAGCCAATCCTGATCTACCCAAAAAAGTTGTTTTTATGGGGGATTCCATAACAGAGTTTTGGACTGCTGTAGCGCCTGATTATTTTAAAACGCATTCTTACATCAACCGAGGAATTAGCGGTCAAACCACACCGCAAATGCTCGTTCGTTTTCGTGCCGATGTGATTGCTTTACAACCTAAGATAGTAGTGATTCTGGCTGGAATCAACGACATTGCCGAAAACACAGGACCTGCAACCCTAGAAATGATTAGCAATAATATTTTCTCGATGATCGATTTGGCGAAAGCCCACAACATTAAAGTCATCCTTTGCTCTGTTTTGCCCGCCAACACTTTCAACTGGAATCCGAGTATGAGTCCTGCCTTAAAAGTGATGATGCTTAATGATTTATTGTTCGCTTACGCAAAAGCGAATGCGGTGCCATTTATCGATTATTTTTCAAAGATGGTTGACGAGTGCAACGGACTCCCGCTAGCCTTGGCAAACGATGGAGTACATCCTAACAAAACAGGCTACCTCGTTATGGAACCACTGGTTGAACAAGTCATACAAGAAACACTTTCGAACAGATAACAAAAAAAATAGCCCAATCATACCGAAATGACTGGGCTATTTTTTATGCTTCAACAAGCTGCTTACTTGACAACTGTAAAAATGATTTTAGAATCATCGTACACCCGTTGTGTTTGTTTTTTAAAATCCTCAGCCTTGGCATAAAAGATATTAGAATCTTCAAAAAAATATTTTAGCCTATTTTAAAACAGCTATTACGCCCAATTTACAACTTAAAACCAAAAGTTTCTTTGGTAATAAGATTTTAAAAAACTTCCTACAAAAAATAACTAATTTAGTACTCCCAATTTATTATGTTTGTTTAATAAAAATCATCCAATGAAAAAACTAATAAGTGTAGTGCTATTAATCCTGATTTTTTTTCCCATGTTGCTTTATCTAAATCCTTTTGTATGGGGAATGAGAAGATTGCCATATTATCAACCAAATCAGAAAACAGTCAAATTAATCTCTGAACTAAATCGAAAACATCAGCTAGAAATGCGAGTAGGAGAAGTAATAGATACTTTATGGTATTTTAGAGATTTCGAAAATAAAAAACTAGATACACTTCAAAATTTTGAACTGAACTTTATTAGTAACGAATCGCAAAAGGTAGATTTAGAGCAAGTCAAAAATTATGTTGATGAATTTAAAATCAATTTTATGCATCAAAAATATTTCGATTCGATTACGATCACGATGCCTTATGATTCCATAATATACAAAACAAAGATGCAATGAATACAGTAAGATTTTATAAGTCGCAATTGTTCCTTTATGTATTTATTATCTGTTTTGCACTCCAAAATCACTATTTTAACAAATATGTTTTTAATTGGAGTTTTTATGAAAATATAGCTCTTATTGTATTTTTTCTATCTGTTAAAACCGTTTTAGGATCTTTAATCGTTTTAACCGTTCAAAGTCTTAAAATTATAAACAAAGACAAGATAAATACAAATGAAGTTTTATTCCTAATTGCAAATCTAATTCTCTATTACTTTGTAATTGCGTCTAGCTTATTCCTTTCTACTCAAGTACGGTTTTAAAACAAAAAAAAGCCCAATCATACCGAAATGATTGGGCTATTTTTTATGCTTCAACAAGCTGCTTACTTGACAACTGTAAAAATGATTTTAGAATCATCGTACACTCGTTGTGTTTGTTTTTTAAAATCCTCAGCCTTGGCATAAAAGATATTATCTACATACGTTTGCGGATTCAAGTCAATCAACGGAAACCACGTACTTTGAATTTGGATTTGAATTTTATGCCCTTTCTTGAAGGTGTGCATCACATCTTGCAACTTCACATTCACCGCTGTTTTTTGATTGGCTACAAAAGGTTCTGGATTGATAAAACTATTTCTAAAACGACCTCGCATCACTTCACTACGCACCATCATGTGGTAATTGCTCATTTTTAAATACGGCGCCACATCTGCCGTTTCTGGTTCATCCGCTGGGAAAACATCGATTACTTTCACAATCCAGTCTGAGTCGGTTCCAGATGTAGAAACTTGCAATTGTGCCAAAATATCTCCTGCTAGCGTAGTCTCAGTCGTTAAAGCTTCGGTTTCATAAATGACAACATCAGGTCGTCTTGCTGCAAAACGCTGGTCGTCGGTCATGTATTTTCGGGGTGTAATCCCTTTTTGATTGATATCCTCAGTAAACGGCACTGGTTTTTTAGGATCACTAATAAATTCGATAAAATCACCACTTTTACCGCTTTGCGTTGTTAATTTGTTCTCGTTTAAAAACATCGTTTCTTTCACCGCATTTTTTGGTGGCCAAGCGTCATAGGTTTTCCAGTCTTTCACTCCCGTGTCAAAAACATAGGCTTCGGGTAATTTATTTTCGCTTTTACCATTTTCTTTTAAGAAATGACGAAAAAAGTGGGCTTCAATATTTTTTTGGTAGAAACTCGAAATACTATCACCAAACTTTATATTTCCTATGGTAGCAGTAGCACTATTTCTAGCCCAATCGCCGTGACTCCATGGCCCCATAACAATTGTATTGTAGTTTTTGCTGCTTTTTTCAATGGCTTGGTACGTATTCAAAGGACCGTATAAATCCTCAGCATCAAACCAGCCACCTACAATCATTACCGCAGGTTTAATATTTTTTAAATGTTGTAGAATTCCGCGTTTTTGCCAAAAATCATCATAGCTCGAATGGTCTTTTAGCTGTTGCCAAAATTCATTGTCTTTGCCATAAAATGTATCCAAATTAGTCAACGGCCCAGCATCAAGAAAAAACTGGTAATCGTCCTTTGTGCCTACATCAGGAAGTGTGTACCAAGACTTGGTAGTTTTATCGGTTTTTTGAATCCCAAATAAAGGAGTTGCTTTCCAATAGCTCAATAAATAAGCCCCATTGTGATGAAAATCATCAAAAAAGAAATCACTAATACAAGCCTGAGGCGAAACCGCTTTTAAAGCAGGATGGTTGCTCAACAGCGAGTACGTAGCATAAAACCCGGGATATGAAATTCCCCAAACTCCAACATTCCCATTGTTGTTTGCCACATTTTTTACTAACCAGTCAATCGTGTCATAGGTATCTGAGGCTTCATCAACCTGTGTATTTACTTTTTTATTAGGAATAAAAGCGCGCATATTGTCATACAAACCGTCGCTCATCCAGCGTCCGCGTACGTCTTGATAGACTACAATATAGCCTTCTTTCATCATGGTTTCGCTAGGGCCTACGCTTTTCTTGAATTGCGTTTCTCCATAAGGCGCACAGCTGTAAGGCGTACGCTGCATGATAATAGGGTATTTCTTTGAAGTGTCTTTTGGGCTGTAAATGGCCGTAAACAAAGTAGCACCATCGCGCATTTTAATACTCACCTCTTTTTTAGTGTACTGCTCCCCAACCGGATTTGGCGCATTATCTTGAGCAAAAGCGCTGACTGTAATTGCGAAAAACGCAATAAATAATAGTTTTTTCATGTAAATAATAGCTGATTATAGAAACGTAAAGATATTTAGAATAATACTATAATGAAACAACTTATAGGCGTTTTTTAAAATATCACTAAAAGTGGGTATTGCGGTCTTGATTTATAAAGTGTTTATTTACAACAAGTAAATAATGTACTAAAAATACGTCTGTTTTTGTTGTTGTTTGCGGGTTGTAGGAAACCCTAGAGTTACACGAAACGTTGAAAATACATTGCAAAGCAAAACTATCCAAATTGTAAGTCTGATAGAATATTTTTTTACTTTAAATACTATCTTTACAAACTAAACATATTTCACAAAGAACAATGAATTTAATAGAACTTGGAATTGAAAAAGGAATTATAAAGTTTGACGAAGAACAAAACTTCATAACTTACATTCAACAAAACAAAAAAAGAAACTACAACAATCCCGAAGAAAAAGTTCAAGCCGAAACATTTCTTACACTTGTATTGATATATGGTTATCCCGAAAAAAGAATAAAACAATTTGTTTCTGTTCAAATGGGTTCAGAAACCAAAGAAGCAGATCTAATTGTTTACAACGATGATGATTGCCATAGTACGCATATTCTAGTAGAATGTAAAAAAGAAGACTTAACAGACCAACAATTTAATATTGCCGTTGACCAAGCTTACAGTTATGCAGTTGCAGAAGGTGCAAAATATGTATGGACAACTTCTCGAATAAAAAATCAATATTACGAAGTACCAACAGAAAAGCCAAAAAGCAGAATTGAAATCCCAGATATTCCGCAATATGGTATCGATAAATTAGCACCTTATAAATATGTAAAAGGTGGTTTTTCGCAATTAGATAATCAAACAAATATAGTTTCTGAACCAAACGAAAAAAATACGCAAAAGTTTTTCGAGTTACAAGTCGTTTCAGAAAGCGAACTAACAAAAATATTCATTCAATCACATCAAGCGCTGTGGGGAGGTGGTCAAAGAAACCCAAGTGTTGCTTTTGACGAATTAGACAAACTTATTTTCTGTAAAATTTGGGACGAAAAACACCCAAGAAAAACAGGAGAACCTTATGATTTTCAAATTTTCAGAGACGAAGACCCAGAAGATTTATTAAAACGTGTAAAAGCTATTTATGCAATTGGAGAAAAAGAAGCTCCCGAAGTTTTCAAAGATGGTATTACTTTAACGGCACAAGAAACACTTACAATCGTTAAGTATTTTCAACGTATCAATTTAAACAAAACCGATTTAGACAGTAAAGGAAAAGCATTTGAAACCTTTATGGGCAGTTATTTCCGTGGCGACTTTGGGCAATACTTTACACCAAGACCAATTGTAAAATTTATTGTAGATAGTTTACCAATCACACACAAAGCAAGAGTATTAGACACTTCTTGTGGTAGTGGTGGTTTTCTTCTTTATGCTCTCGACAAGGTTCGTGAACAAGCATCTGAATATTATGATGTTATCAAAGATGAAAAAGACCATTACAAGCATTGGCACGATTTCGCAGAAAAAAACCTTTTTGGAATAGAAATTAACGACCAAATTGCACGTACTGCAAAAATGAATATGATTATTCACGATGACGGACATACAAACGTTATTGCTTCTGATGGTTTAGTAACCGATGAAGAAATGCAAGCCAATTCTAAAAACAAAGAATTCAAATACAATTCTTTCGATTATATTATTACAAATCCACCTTTCGGCAGTAGCATAAAACAAACCGAAAAAGCATATATGCACAACTACTCGCTTTCTAAAAAAGAAATCGATTGGTTAAATCCTAAAGACACAAAAGAAACAATCCGCGATAGTCAAAGTACCGAAGTGTTGTTTATAGAACAATGTTATAAGTTCTTGGTAGAAGGTGGTTATTTGGCTGTTGTTATTCCTGATGGTATATTAACCAATAGCAGTATGCAATATGTGCGAGATAATATCGAAGAAATGTATCGTATTGTTGCAGTGGTTTCAATGCCACAAACTGCCTTTAGTGCCACAGGTGCTGGTGTTAAAAGTTCGGTTATGTTTTTACGCAAACACAAAGCAAAACAAACCGAAAAAATAAACAACCAAAAAAACAAACTAAAAATCGATTTAAAAATCGAAAACAAATACATAAAAACTATTGACGCTTGGGATAAAGAAAAAACAGTTGCCATAAAAGAATTGGAACGTTTGGCAAAACTAAACAACCCAAACGCACCTAAAAAAGATATAACGGCACTAATAAAAGACGACAAGACAACTTTACAACAACAATTTACCGAAAAAGTAAATCTGCTTAAAGAAGAAATGACCGAAAAGTATTTTGAAGCCAAACAAAACCTTTTAGACGACTACCCTATTTTTATGGCAATAGCCGAAGACATCGGTTATGATGCTACAGGTAGAGAAACAAAAACAAACGAATTAGTGGAAATTGGTACTGAATTACAAAAGTTTATAACTCACATTAATAAAACCGAAAAATAATGAGCAGTTATTCACTAAACAATACATCTTTAGACAAAAACAAAGTTTTTATTTTACAAAAAAGTGAAATTGAAAAACGTTTTGACCCACAATTTTACATTAATCCTGTAAAAATTAAAAAACCTGTAAAACTCTCTACGTTAGTTGAAATTAAAGGAGGAAAAAGAATACCAAAAGGGCTTAATTACTCAACAGAACCAACGGTATACCGATATTTAAGAGTTAGTAATATGAAAGATTATGGCTTTATTGAATGGGGTAATTTAAATTATATTTCAAAAGATATTTACGAATTTTTAGAAAGGTATAAAATTGAAAAGGATGATGTCATAATTTCCATTGCTGGAACTGTAGGTAAAATTTGTTATGTCGAAAATGATATATTAAATACTATTCTAACTGAAAATTGTGCTAAACTTTTAATAAAAGATAAAGATAAATTGTTGCCAAAATATCTTCATATTCTTTTAGAACTCTCAACTTCAAAAAGACAAATTGAATTGGGTTATATACAAACAACTATTCCTAAACTAGGTTTTGATAAGATTTCAGAAATACAATTACCTTCAATACCATCTTTAATAAGACAGAAAGAAATAATTTCATTATATAATTTTTCTGTAAATCAAAAACAACAAAACGAAGCCGCAGCCGAAAAACTTTTAAATAGTATAGATACTTATTTATTAAAAGAGTTAGGTATTACATTACCAATTCAAAAAGAAAACACTTTAAAAAGTAGAATGTTTACAACGTCTGTGAAAGAAATTTCAAGTAGTCGTTTTGACCCTTATTTTAATAAAGTGTATTTCAACGAAGTTTTTAAATCATTTTCAGAAGCAAAATATCCAATTAAAAAAATAAAAGAAGTATTAGAAAATATAAAAACGGGTACTACTCCACATCAAAAACTAAATCCATATTCTGAAAATGATGGTTTTGTCTTTTTAAGAAATACTAATCTTAAAAAATATCAGATAGATTTGAGCAACACTAAATATGTTCAAGAGCAATATGAAAACTTATTAACTTTTTCTGAAAAAAATGAAGTTATTATGTGTATTGCTGGTACAGTTGGTTTGTCTGCTAAAAATGATGTAGAAAATCCAATATCTATAAATCAAAATGTTTCAGCACTAAAATTCTTTGAAGATTTAGTAAATCCAGATTTTGCAACATATTGGTTTAATTCAGATATTTTTTTAGAATTAACAAAAAGGTCTTGTTCTATTGCAACGATTTATTACTTAAATAATGATAATTTAAAATTATTACCAATTCCTGTTCCACCACTCAAAAAACAAATAGAAATTGCTAATCACATTACTCAAATTCGTCAACAAGCACAAGAATTAAAAGACAAAACAAAAAAGGCGTTACAACTTGCGAACCAAGAAATAGAAAATTTACTTTTAAACTAATATTAAAAATGGAAATCAATCAAAATTTGTCTTCCTCTGAACTAGAACTATGTTGTCATATTTCAACTTTTGGAGTTTATGAAATTTACCAAGCAGCCGAAGATGTGCAATATCTTTTTGCAATAGATAGTAATAATTTAATATGCAGTTGTTTCGAATTTGTAGAATATGAGGATTATGTTCAATTAGCACATATGCATACTGTTGATTATTTAAAAGGACAAGGTTTAGGGAAACAAATTTTGAAAGAAGCAGTAGATATTTATGGTTCATTTGAGTTACCATCTACAAATCACAACAGTACTTATTACTTTATTGAAGATGGATACAGTTGGATTCAAGATCGTTTTGATGATAGAACGCTTTCAGAGTCAAAGTTTAGAAGACCTTAAAATAGGAAATTATGAAAAAAAGGTTTTCTACAACTGCTTTGATGTAGCTGGAATTTAGAAATGGAACTTCCAGTCGATTCAAAGGTAAACTACATGTCGTTCAGCCCGAATAAAACCGTACTTGCTGGTAAAAATTTACTTTATATCAATCACCTATAAAAAGGGTACAATTGGCATCTTAATGAGATTATCTACTATAGAAAACACAATACCTTTAAGTGATCAATAACTTGATAAAACAGAGGGTTATAATTATTTCTGTAAAAGAATGAAACCAAAAACACAATGATGATAAAGATTTTGTATTTAAGTCGTTAAGCCTTTGATATATCGCAAGTTTCCCGGAAACAGAAAACAATATATTTCAAAATTGCACTAGTAAGTATTTTAATTACGTTACAGTATCGTTAACCTAATAATCATAAGAGAGTTAGATGTTAAAAATATCCTAAGTTCAAAATCAATGCTGTAACAATTTTCCTATATTGCCGTCTATTAGTTAAAACAAAACACGCTACCTAGCAATGAAAACAACGGTATTCACTACACTTTTTACTCTTTTGATGGTTCAATTTGGGATTGCTCAAAACATTCGTGCCAAAATTGTTGATGCCGCCACAGGCGATGCAATTCCGTATGCGAATATAAGAATCAATGAATCGGACAACTTGGTTTCTAACGGTGAAGGCTATTTTTCGCTTTCGGAGAATAACAGTCAAGATGAAACGGTAATCGTGGTTTCGTACTTAGGGTTTGTAAGTCAGCAACTGGTGGTGTCGCAATTAAAAAGTCAGGATCTCATTATTAAACTACTTCCTGCGGTTTACGAACTTCAGGATGTAGCGGTTTCTAATGTAAAGCCCAATCCGTATGAAATTATGGCCAATGTAAAGGCCAATTTAAAACAGAACTATACTACGGGGGAGAAAGCATCTAAAGAAATGTTCTTTTATAGGACCTCTAGTTATTTTAATCCTTCTATCATTGATGTCGAAATTGACAAATCAACTGGTTTTAACAAGCAAGCATTATCAAAAATCAACAATGACCTGCAGTCTTTTTCTACTAAATTAATTAAGCATCCACCAGTGTCATTTACTGATATCCTTTGTAATTACTATTCGGTTAAAACAAAAAAAGCAGAGAAGTTTGTGTTTACCTCAAAACTAGATGTTTTAAAAGCCACTGTTTTAAAAAATGAAGGAGAGTCTACATCGTTAGATGATTTAGAAAAAAAAGGAAGAGACCTGATGCTACAACACCTCGATACTACTAAATTTTACCGCATAAAAAGCGGACTTATAGGATCAAAAGATACTATTTCGCTACGTAAAGACTTCAATAGAAAGAAAAAAACAGGTGTTAACATAGAAGTAAACAGCCAGTTAACGGCTGCCAAAAGTAACCTGAACAGCTTTATGTACCAAAACAATTTGTTAAACAACAAGAGGTTTGATTTTATACAAAAACCAGAGTTATATGACTATACTTTTGAAGGCACGACTTACACTAATGAAAATGAATTTGCTTATGTCCTTACTTTTAAACCTCGAAGAAGCAAAGCCATGTATGTGGGTAAACTCTACATTTCTGAAACTGATTATGCGGTACTACGAACCGATTATGTCCTAGACGAAGGAGAAAAGGTTCATAATTTTAATATGAAGTTTCTTTTGGGAATTAAAGTATCTGAGAATGTTAGTAAAGGAACTATTATTTACAAAAAAAGAGCCGAAGACGACAACTACTATATGCAGTATGCCGCTACCGAAACTGGAAATTACTTTTACCTCAATCGCCCATTGAAGCTTATAGAGTTAACCAGCGGCGAAAAAGATGTATTGGCACTTGATTTTAAAATAGAAGCCAATACTCGCAATAAAACCGAATTCCTAAATATGTCCCGCGCTGCTACTACAGTTGCTGCGATTGATAAAATCAAGGAAGAAGATTTTAAATACTTAACCATTAAAGCGTACGACCCAAAAATATGGAAGGATTATAACGCCATTGAGCCTTTGCAGGAAATGAAGCAGTTTAAGGCGGGGAATTAAAAAGTTTTTTTTGCCACAGATTAAAAAGAGCAACACAGATTGTTTTTTTTTACTTTTACTTTTCTTTACCAATAAGTCAAACACTTCTATGCTTTCAAAAACACGATTTAAAGAATGGTTTGACCGTTATAAATACGCCGAATTAGCAGCTACAACAGCCGCTATATTGAGTTCGCAATTCAGTCGCGTTTTCAGTAGTTTGACCACTGCTTATTTAATTACTTTTACAGAGTATATTGCCTTTTATGGTGTAATAATAGTCACGGCATATTTACAGCTTTCTAAGAGAAATAAAGCAGCGGGAAAAGCAACTTCAAAGAATGATATACTACAAATTGTTAAAAACCTGTTGCTGGAATTTGGTTATCCTGCGATTTTAGACCTTTTATTTGTGCGTCCGTTTTGTATGTTTTGGTTGCCTATCTTAACTGGAAATGCCATAACTGGCGTTATCGCTGGGAAAATTTGTGCTGATGTTGTTTTTTACTTTCTCACCATTGTGAATTACGAATGGATGAAGAGCAAAAATCATTTTTAACGCGAAATCTAATAAGAACTATACCTAATGACTGTAGAAAAAAACACCATGTATCCGCATCAACTGCACAAAATCAAACAATTATATTACGATCCAAGTGGTGCTGTTATTAGTCAATTTGAAGCTAATCCAGAAAGCAAGGAATACGAAGCTTGTTCGTTTTTACTGAACAATAAAAAAGTGATTTACCGTCAAGCGAAAATAACACCTACTAAAACAGGTCAATTTGTTACGATATGGAAACGGAATGCTGCTGGAATTACCGCACCCTTTGACAGTGAAGACGCAATTGACTTTTTTATTATTACAGTACAGGACAACGAATTGCTAGGACAGTTTATATTCCCGAGGAAGGTGCTAAGCGCCAAAGGGATTATCACCCACAATAACAAAGGTGGTAAACGAGGGATGCGTGTTTATCCTCCTTGGAACACCGTTACCAGCAAACAAGCTCTTGTTACTCAAAACTGGCAGGCTGCTTATTTCTATGAGTTGCTGCCCGAAGGCACAACTGTAATGGATCGTATCATTACATTGTTTTGATCGCTGCATTTAACAAAAATTTCTTACTGACTAAAAAAAGCCATTTAATCCCAACTCCCCTGCCCCTGATTGCAGCGAAAAACCCGGAATTACAGCAGCCTACAAAGCCGTGCGAGAAAAGAGCGACCGCAGGAAGCTCCTTTTATAGCCGGATTTGGGCTGCTGTAATGAGGATTTGTAGCGGAAAGCAGGATTAGGCTCAAATAAAAAACGTTCTTTTTTAAAAATATTTCTTAAATTGAATTTATAAAAGTTTACAAACGCTTATTTTTGTGCCATGGCTAAGAAAAATACAGACAAGGTTGTCTTTCATCAAATAAAAGTCCTTGATGCAGGTGCAAAAGGCGTATCGGTTGCTAAAGCGCCGGATGGTAAAGTAGTATTCATACCGAATGTGGTTCCGGGTGATGTGGTTGATGTACAAACTTTTAAAAAGCGCAAGTCGTTTTATGAAGGGAAAGCAGTGCATTTTCATGAGTTCTCTGAGCATCGTGTGGAGCCCGTTTGCGAACACTTTGGTGTTTGTGGGGGGTGCAAATGGCAGAATATGAACTATACCCAACAATTGTATTACAAGCAAAATGAGGTTTTGAACCACTTGCAACGCATTGGAAAAATCGAGCTTCCTGACTTTGAACCTATCTTAGGATCAGAGAAAAAGTTTTTTTACAGAAACAAAATGGAGTTTTCGTTTTCGAACAGCCGTTGGTTAACCGAAGCTGAAATTGCGAGCACAGAAGATTTAGGAAATAGAAACGCTTTGGGTTTCCATATTCCGAAAATGTGGGATAAAATCCTAGACATTAATAAATGTCATTTGCAAGAAGATCCATCAAACGCGATTAGAAACGAGGTTAGAGATTTTGCTAATGCAAATGGACTAACTTTCTTTAACCCAAGAGAACATTCTGGTTTATTGAGAACCTTGATGTTGCGTACGGCATCGACTGGTGAAATCATGGTATTGATTCAGTTCTTTGAAAATGACAAAGCGAATAGAGAATTAATTTTAGACCATTTATACGAGAAATTCCCTCAAATTACTTCATTGCAATATGTAGTAAACAGTAAGGCGAATGATACCTTGTATGACACCGATATTAAATTGTACAAAGGGCGTGACTACATCCTAGAGGAAATGGAAGGATTGAAATTTAGCATTAATGCGAAATCATTTTACCAAACCAACTCGGACCAAGCGTACGAATTATACAAAATAACACGTGATTTTGCTGGATTGACAGGTAATGAAATTGTGTACGATTTATATACTGGAACCGGTACTATTGCTCAGTTTGTTTCTAAAAAAGCAAAGAAAGTAATAGGTGTCGAAAGTGTTCCTGATGCTATAAAAGATGCAAAAGCAAATGCGGTACGCAATGAAATCACCAATTGTGAGTTCTTTGTAGGAGATATGAAAGTGGTGTTCAATGACAGTTTCATTGCGCAACACGGACAACCTGATGTAATTATTACAGATCCACCTCGTGACGGAATGCACAAAGATGTGATTGAACAAATCATGAAAATTGCTCCTGCGAAAGTGGTGTATGTAAGTTGTAACTCGGCTACACAAGCGCGTGATTTAGCATTAATGGATGAGAAATACAAAGTAACGCGTGTGCGTCCTGTAGATATGTTTCCGCAGACACATCATGTTGAAAACGTAGTCCTTCTGGAAAGAAGATAAATAGTGGTCAGTTTGCGGTTTTTAGTAGGTAGACCATAAACTACTGAATACTAAAAACAGAATACTGAACACTGAACATTATTATATGAAAAAGACATTTTTGTTTTTATTGGTTCTGGCATGCTCGTTCTCTAGCTGTGAGAAAGACGATATTTGTGACGCTAGTACCATTACAACTCCGCGATTGGTGATTTCGTTTTACGACTTCAACAATCCATCTGAATTGAAAAGTGTGACTGATTTAACGATCATTGGCGAAGGCATGACAGAGGGAGTGACTTATAGCAGCAGTACACTGGTTAACGGCAGTACGGTTTCCATTCCCCTAAAAACGGATGCTGATGCAACGAGTTATAGTTTTATATTAAATTACGGCAACTCGGACGCTACAGTGGTCAATCAAGACGAACTGAAATTTAATTATTCGAGACAAAATATTTTTGTATCCAGAGCCTGCGGTTTTAAAACCGAATTCACTCTAGACCCAACAACTGCCTTTGTGCACACAGATGCAGCTGTAGCTGATGCCAAATGGATTGAGTACATTGCAGTAAAAGAGAGTAGTATTACTAACGAAAATGAAACACACCTTGAAATATATTTTTAGTATAAGTCTCCTTTTTTCTTTGTTGATTGCAACTGCTCAAGAGACAACTCCTGTAAAGCCTGCGCCAAAAAACAATAAAACTGAGGAAGGTGTTCTTCCTGCAAACTCTTTTAAAGAGGCCAAAGCTGTGCCTAAACCAATTGCCAAAGACACGATTAGTCCACCAAAGACTAATAGATACGGCCTGCGCGTAGGAGCTGATTTATACAAGCTTACCCGTGGACTTTATGACAAAGACTATAAAGGAATTGAACTAGTAGCTGATTATAGATTGTCAAAAAAATACTATCTCGCTGCCGAACTAGGAAGTGAAAACAAAACAACAGATGACACTAGACTAAACTCTACTGCCAAGGGTTCCTACTTAAAAGCAGGTTTTGATTACAATGCCTATGAAAACTGGCTTGATATGGAAAACATTCTTTCTATTGGAATGCGCTACGGTTTTAGCAGTTTTAGTCAACAATTGAATACCTATAAAATCTATAATGCTAATCCTTATTTTGGTGAAGTTGCTCCTATTACATCAGGTGAAAAATACAGCGGCCTTTCGGCTAGCTGGATTGAAGTGGTAGCGGGACTAAAAGCCAAAGTATTCAATAATGTGTTTGTAGGCTTTAGTTTCCAGTTCAAAAAATTAGTATCGAATAAGAAACCTGATAATTTTGACAATCTTTACATTCCAGGATTCAACAGGACGTACAATGGCGATTTTGGTGTAGGATTTAATTATTCGGTATCTTATTTCATTCCTATTTACAAAAAGAAAGTGATTCCGGTTACGCCTGCTAAAAAACCGGGTCCAAAAAAATAAGTACGCTACCAAAATTATTAGAATAACTTGACAACTAAAACAAGTTCATAGCAGAATCGAAATTAATAAAGCAGAAACCTTGGATTCACACAACTATAATGCTTAACAGCATCAAGATACCCCTCAATTGAACGGCTATTTCATCTCATTATTCAAACGTTTCCTAAATAAAAAAGGAGCTAATTATACTCATAATTAGCTCCTTTTTTTTTGTTCAAATAAATGATTATCCTATTTCTTTCACGTTTTTCATAAAAACCCATTTCATAAACAACTTTTCACCGTCTTTGGTCTTAATGGCTTGAAATTTTGGTGCTACGATAGTTCCTACCACAAATGCAGTAAAAGGAACCCACATTCCGGTTAAACCTGTATAACGTTCGGCTAAATAGCGTGCCGATATGAATAATATCGCAAAACCACCCAATTGATATAAAAACGCTCGTACTTGTAATTTTGTCATGCTGCTTTGTTTAAAGTTTAAAGTTGGATACTATTTATCAATGATAAATTTGCATCCTTCTATTTTCTTTCTTCTTTCTTATTATTCCCCTTCGGTAACTTGAAATTTTGTTCTCTTGCTTCCTTCGTACATTTCATATTTCACTAAACGTGCTTCAATACTTGCATTAAAAAGTTTAATTTTTCTCGAAGGACGTAAACCTACAAATTTCAGGGCATCAAGATTTCCTGTAATAAACCATGAGTTGGTACCTGGATAATTTTTCTTTAATGTATCTCCAATGTTTTTATAAAACTCTTCCATATGAATATCCAAACGCTCATCATAAGGCGGGTTGAATACCATGTGTAATTTTCCTTCGGTTGTTTTTTCAGTATCAAAGAAGTTTTTCTCCTCGATAGTGATGTATTCTTCTAGATTAGCATTCTTGATATTGTCTTTGGCTTTTTGAACCGCAGATGGCGCTTTATCATACCCTTTAATCGTATGATGAAATTCACGCACTCTTTTCAATAAACTATCAACAATATTATCAAACAAATCATTGTCCCAATCTTTCCATTTCTCGAATGCAAATTCTTTACGGTTAATGTTTGCCGGAATATTACAAGCAATCATAGCCGCCTCTGCAAGGAAAGTTCCTGATCCGCACATAGGATCTAGAAAATCCGTTTGTCCATCCCAACCCGAAAGCAATAAAACTCCCGCTGCAAGCACTTCGTTAATAGGCGCAATATTAGTAGCCGTTCTATACCCACGTTGGTGCAATGAGTTCCCTGAAGTATCTAGTGCAACCGAAACTTGATCTCTGTCAATATGAATGTTGATTCTTAAATCGGGATGTGCTTTATCTACACTAGGACGTTGTCCTGTACGTTCTCTAAATTGATCTACAATAGCATCCTTACATTTTTGAGAAACAAATTCCGAATGGTTAAAATTATCCGAGTGTACCGTTGCATCAATCACAAAAGTTTGATTGGCATTGATATATCTTGACCAGTTCACGCCCGATACTCCTTTGTATAATGCTTGTTCGTTGTTTGCCTTAAAAAAATAGATGGGTTTTAAGATTTTCAATGCAGTACGTAGCGACAAATTTGCTTTATACATAAATCCTTTATCCCCTTTAAAACTCACCATTCTTACTCCCTGCTCTACGTCTTGCGCACCCAGCATTTGTAATTCCTTTGCTAATATTTCTTCAAAACCAAAAAAGGTTTTGGCAACCATCTTAAAATTATCTTCCATTTTTTTTGTGTAATTAAAACAGACCTGTTTCTGTTTTGTATTTTAACCTCCAATGAAAATTTGCCCATTCTCAACGAGAAAGACGGTCTATATCATTAGATTCGTTATTTTTCAGCAAAAATACACTAAATTTGCCGGATAGAATAAATTGAAAAAGAATAAATGTCTGAAGAACAAAAATCAACCACTATAAATCAAGGCGAACCGGCACCTACATGGTTCAGCTCTTGGTTCGATACGCCTTACTATCACATCCTATACAAGGAACGAAACTATAGAGAAGCCCAGCTTTTCATGGACAACATCACACACTACCTCAACCTGCCCGAAAAAGCCAAAGTGCTGGACCTCGCTTGCGGTAAAGGCCGTCACTCTATTTATCTAAGTCAGTTAGGTTTTGATGTCCTAGGGGCGGATCTATCTGAAAATAGTATTGCTGAAGCAAATAAAAATGCAAATACAAACTTGCACTTCAAAGTACACGACATGCGTGAACCTTTCGAAGAAAAATACGATGCTATTTTTAATTTATTTACCAGTTTTGGCTATTTCGAAAATGATGAAGACAACCTAACCACCCTAAAAGCCATCAAAGAAAGCTTATCTGAATATGGTTTTGCCGTGATCGATTTTATGAATGTCACTCAGGTACTTAGCACACTAGTACCCGAAGAAACAAAAACCGTGGAAGGAATCGATTTTCACCTCAAACGTTATTTAAAAGACGGACACATCTACAAAGAAATTGATTTTGAAGACAAGGGTCAAAAATTTCATTATACCGAAAAAGTAAAAGCGCTTACCCTTCAAGATTTTGAAACCATGATGGAAGAAGCAGGCATTTATCTATTGGATATCTTTGGTGACTACAAGCTCAAGAAATTCTATAAAAATGACAGCGAACGCTTAATTATGATATTCAAGTAGTTAGCCATTAACCGATTTGATTAATCGGTCAAAAAAATAAAAGATTCAATAAAAAACATGAATTACCTCTTACCCCTACTTTCTGTATTGCTAGGTTATATCATTGCATCAATCATAAAGCCAAAAAACAAAACCAACCTCAAGCTATTACTTGCTTTTAGTGGCTCGTTTCTTTTGTCTTTAACCGTGATGCACTTGCTTCCTGATGTGTACGAAAGTAAAAACAGCAACATCGGAATATTTATTATGCTGGGAATTTTATTCCAAATCATTCTGGAATTCTTCTCCAAAGGGGCCGAACATGGACACGTACACGGACACGCTAATATGAGCCATATTCCATGGTTATTATTTATCAGTTTATGCATACACGCCTTTCTAGAAGGCTTCCCTGTAGGGCATCATGATGACAATCTCGCCATTGGTATTGCCATACACCATTTGCCCATAGCCATCATTCTGACTACTTTTTTCATCAACTCGCATCTCAACAACAAAGCCATATTTGCCTTCATGATCACCTTTGCTATCATGACGCCACTAGGTACTTTTGCCTCAGGATATTTTCCTGTACTCCAGCAATACACCACCCAAATCACCGCAGTTGTAATCGGAATTTTATTCCACATCTCGTCTACCATCATCTTTGAGAGTAGCGAAGGTCACAAATTCAACATTGCCAAAGTATCCATGATTATTCTAGGAATCCTACTGGCTTATTTTTTATAATTCAACTATTTAGTATTGGGCGTGTCCTTTTATAAGCTCGATCGCGATCGGCTCATAAAAGGGCGGGCTATGCACTGCAATCTTTTATTTTTTTAAAGAAAAAAAATAAAAGGATTTCCGTTGCTATCCCTCACGCAACAGCTGCAATCCCCTACCAATTCCGGTGCTAAAATCAACCCTAATGTACCACTCTTTCAAAAACCTACAATTTTAAAAAAAGGAAAGAAAAAATACCTATATTTGATAATAAAGCAGACCTAATACTAGTAAATAAAAAAAAATAATTTTCTGACTGACAAATACTTACCCACTATCCAGCAACCACCTAAAACCAAAAAAAAAATATGAAAAAGCACATTCAAATTTTAGTTCTTTTTTTTACAACCTCATTATGTATTACAAATGCTCAAACCAAGTTTGACACCGATTACGGAAACAATAATGCAGTTGGAAAATACGTCCTTTTAAATGGCGCAAAAATATATTATGAGGAATATGGCAAAGGAGAACCACTCCTATTAATTCATGGCTGCGGTGGCAATATTAAAACAATGGAAAACCAAATCGATTTCTTTAAAAAAAAGTATAGGGTCATTATTGCTGACAATAGAGGGCAAGGAAAATCAGAACTAAAAACCGACTCATTAACGTACCCTCAAATCACCAAAGATTGGGAAGCGCTAGTCAATCATCTTAAATTAGATTCTATTAGTATCTTAGGATGGAGCGATGGCGGTATCGTAGGTCTAGAAATGGGTATAAACAACAAAACTAAAATCAAAAAGATTGTAGCAATGGGTGCCAATTTACGTCCCGATGCAACTGCCGTTAATAGTTGGGCTCCAGACCAAGTAAAACAAGAACGAGCCATTGCAAAAGAAATGAAAGCCAAAGGAGATAACAGTCGCAATTGGAGCCTAGACCTCCAACTATTTGGACTATTACTAGACCAACCCAATATCAATTCACTTGATTTAAAAAAAATAACAGCTTCCGTTTTAATTATGGTTGGCGACAGAGACATTATAAAAAACGAACATGCAGTAGAGATCTTCAATAACCTTCCCAAAGGACAATTATGCATTATGCCAGGCACTGATCATGGAGTTCCTCAAAATAACCCAGTCCTTTTTAATGCAATAGTAAATCGCTTTTTAACCGAACCATTTAACTACGCCAAACAATAATTAGTATGAGAAAATTATTTCTAGCAGCTTGCTACAGTAAAAGCAGTAGCACTACTCGAATGACTTTCTTAAACCTTTAGCAGCATTTTGAGAATGAAAAAAACACTTATAATTTCAACACTATTAGTTTTATGTTCTTGTGGACAGGAGACCAAACAAACTAAAACAGCGCTGAATACTATTACTCGTGACAGCACTGTTGTTTCGCCCAGCTCAGCAACAAACGGCAAGATAAATCACCAAACAATTGAGAAAGAAATTATCGATAGGAATAAAAACCAAGACTTGCTTACAAATGAAATGCAGAAGGCAAAGGAAAATAAAATTTTAAAAGAAAGTTTTCTTCAAGAAATGTATGCAAAGAAGGTAGTAACAATTAGTAATGACAGTATAGTCGTGAATATCCCTTTTAATTTACATGGACCTGATTGCGGAGCACCCGACTGTTATTCTAACGACATTAGATTTAGCTTTAAACTTAAAGATAAGTTACTATTTCCAATGAACATTCGATTTACAGAGCACGAAAATGGCTGTGTAGAAAAAGAACAAAAATTATTAGGAAGTTTTCAATTAGTCGAAGAAAATTCAAATCATGTAATATACTATTCGACCAAATACAAAAGAACATTGGTGTTATTTAGCACTGATAAAAGAAATGGAACATCCGCTTTTTACTTTACTGGACTAGAAAAAAATAGAATCACTGGACAAAACGTCAACAATATTAAGAAAGAATACAATGAAGATGATAAGAATTCTATTTATCCCTTTACGAGTTCAGCTTTAACAACAAACAAGTACTAAAATTCCTCCCGTAAAGTAGTAACGAAAAGAAAAACCATTGGTCAATGGCAACAGCAAAGACTTAGTTAAGAGCTCAATACAAACAATGGATTAGCTACTAACAGAAAAACATCAGCATAAAATCCGCGTTCATCCGCGTTTTGCGATAGCAATCCGTTTGATCCGCGTTCCAATAAACTTATACAAATCAAAAGAGCAAAATTTATTATACTTTTCAAAAAGGTAGTACCTTTGATACTTTGCAACTTTGAACTTCAAAAACAAATGACTTTTACTAAAACCACTGAGCAATCCTCAAAATACGAACATCTTGAAAAAATGTCCGTTCACGAATTACTAAGTAATATCAACCAAGAAGATAAAACTGTTCCTCATGCTGTTGAAAAAGCATTGCCTCAAATCGAAACTTTAGTCACTCAAATTGTGACTAACATGAAGCTGGGCGGTAGACTTTTTTATATAGGCGCAGGAACTTCTGGGCGATTGGGTGTTGTGGATGCATCAGAATGTCCGCCAACATTTGGTGTTTCATTTGATACCGTTATAGGAATCATTGCTGGTGGCGACTTGGCCATTCGTAAAGCAGTAGAAAACGCCGAAGACAATGCTACCCAAGCTTGGATTGACTTACAAGAGCACAATATAAATGAGAACGATGTTGTAATAGGAATTGCCGCATCAGGAACCACTCCCTACGTTATTGGTGGTTTACAAACCTGTAACGAAAACAATATCATTACAGGAAGCATTTCTTGCAATGCTGGAAGTCCGCTTTCGCAAACAGCCCAATTTCCTATTGATGTAGTTGTAGGTCCTGAATTTGTTACAGGAAGCTCCCGAATGAAAGCAGGAACGGCACAAAAACTGGTACTCAACATGATTTCGACCGCTACGATGATCCAACTTGGAAAAGTAAAAGGCAACAAAATGGTCGATATGCAATTGAGCAATAGTAAACTGGTAGATCGTGGCGTAAAAATGATCATGGGAGAAATTCCGGTCAGTTATGAAGCAGCAGCTGTACTATTAGAACAAAATGGCAGCGTTCGTAAAGCAGTTGACTCTTTTAATAGTAAGCAGTAAACAGTATTCAGTGTTCAGGTCACAAAACAACTTGAGACTTTAAACTTTAAACCAAAAAATCAATGGCAACAAATAAACAACTGTTATCCAAAGGGATAAAATACTTATCGGGTGCATTGCCCCTACTTTTTATTGGCCCCTCAGTGATTTACAACGCCTTTATGAATCAGCAAAATGTTTGGCATTATTTGGTTTTGGCCATCGGTATCTTAGCCTGTTTAGGAGCGATGTTTTTGATGTATAAAGGATTAAAAACAATTATGAAAGGCATATTCAACGACTAATGGAAGAGTTAATACACATTCAAAAAACTTTTGAAAAAGTAGTTTTTATAGACAAAAAAGTAAGTAATCGAGAATTTGAGGATTGTACTTTTA
Organism: Flavobacterium muglaense; assembly: GCF_014305155.1. Taxonomy (GTDB): domain Bacteria; phylum Bacteroidota; class Bacteroidia; order Flavobacteriales; family Flavobacteriaceae; genus Flavobacterium; species Flavobacterium muglaense. The sequence continues at coordinate 17,748 of NZ_JACRUK010000021.1, read as the reverse complement.
AAAACTGTGATTTCTCTAACAGCAATTTCTCTTATAATACGTTTCTGGATTGTGAATTCATTGATTGCAATTTATCAATGATAAAACTATCAGGAACGAGTATGAAATCTATTCAATTTAAAAACTGTAAACTGCTTGGCATTCAATTTGAAGAATGCGAAGACTTTCTATTTCAAGTGAATTTTCAAGATTGCGTTTTGGATTATTCTTCGTTTGCCAATAAGAAAATGCCAAAAACAAAATTTAGCAATTGCTCTATGAAAGAGGTCGCTTTTACAGGAACCCATTTGTCGAATTCGGTTTTTGATAATTGCAATTTAGAGGGTGCGATTTTTAATGATACACAGCTAGCTGGAGTTGATTTTTCGACAGCATCGAATTATAAAATTGATCCCGAATTTAATCCCATGAAAAAAGCGAAGTTTTCTACACAAGGAATTGTTGGACTTTTGGATAAATACGATATTAAAATTCAGTAATATGGAAACCAACCAACTGTTTCTTGATAGTGCAAAAAAACAATTTTTGTATTATAAAACTTTAGGCGAAAGAGCAATGGAGCAACTCGAACCAGAGCACCTTTTTGCCACGCTAAATGAAGAGACAAATAGCATTGCTACAATTGTAAAACACCTCTCAGGAAATATGCTTTCTCGCTGGACGGATTTCTTAACTACCGATGGTGAAAAAGAATGGAGAAATCGCGATCAAGAATTTCAGAATGATTTACAAACTAAAGAAGCTGTGTTAGCTGCTTGGAATAAAGGTTGGGATTGTTTGTTTACTAGTTTGAATGAATTACAGGTCGAACAACTTTCGGACGTTATTTATATAAGAAACGAAGGACACAGCGTTGTTGAAGCCATTAATAGACAACTGGCACATTATCCGTATCACGTGGGACAAATGGTGTTTTATGCGAAACAATTAAAGAATAGTCATTGGGATAGTTTATCGATCCCTAGAAATAAATCAAATAGTTATAATGCTTCTAAATTTGCTGAAGAGAAAAGCGTTGAGAATTTTACTGATGCCGAATTAAAAAAACGAAACGAATAAGGAAACGCGAGTCTCCTAGCCCTGATAGCAGTGGAAATCCTTTTTATCCTGATTTTTTTCAGGATAAAAAGATTGAAACGAATAGCAGGATTAAGCTTCAAATAAACAACATGAAAAAAATACTTTTACTCCCATTGCTCTTATCAATTGTTTCTTGCTACAATGTAGAGCACAACTGCAAAGACTTTAAAACGGGCAAATTTAAATTTGAATACGAAGTGGATGGTGTCAAAAAAACCACTCTTTTTGAGCGCAATGACAGCATTGAAATCGAAAATTTTGAAGGTAAAATTGATACCGCCTCGATACGATGGATAAGCGATTGCGAATATATTTTGCGCAAATTAAATCCAAAAAATATGGCGGAAGAGAAAGCAATTGACATGAAAATCTTGTCCACATCAGGAAATACTTATACCTTTGAATTTGGTATTGTAGGGACTGCTCAAAAACAAAAAGGAACGGTTACAAAACTAGAAGATTAAACACACTTATCACTTTATACAATGGAAGTATTTTTACAATTTGACACTTGGATTGCCCTATTAACACTAACTTTTCTAGAAATTGTATTAGGAATTGACAACATCATATTCATCTCGATTGCTACCGGAAAACTACCCCCTGAAAGCCGTAAAAAAGCAACAAAAGTAGGAATGTTTCTAGCTATGTTTATGCGTATTGGGCTGTTGATGGGAATTAATTATTTAATTCAAATGAAGGAGGCATGGTTTACCATTGACCTTAGTTGGTTCTCGGCTGGGATTACGGGGCAAAGCTTGATTTTACTAGGAGGTGGTTTGTTTTTAATTTACAAAAGCACCAATGAAATTAGGGAAAAAGTAGAAGAAAGAGGCGAGGAAGAAAGAGAATTAGGTAAAGCCGCTACAAAATCATTTCAGAGTGTATTGTTGCAAATTATTATGATTGACTTGGTTTTCTCTTTTGATAGTATTTTAACGGCTGTAGGGATGACTAACGGCGTTCATGGTGCTTTGTACATTATGATTGCTGCAGTTGTGATTTCGGTTTTAATTATGATGCAATTTGCTGTTCCAGTAGGAACTTTTGTCAACAATCATCCTTCTATTCAAATTTTGGGACTTTCGTTCTTAATTTTAATTGGAATGATGCTATTGACTGAAAGTGCTCATTTATCGAATGCACTCATCTTTGGCAGTCATGTGACACCGGTACCGAAAGGATACCTGTATTTTGCTATTTCATTCTCCCTTTTTGTTGAAGTGTTGAATATGAAAATGACCAAAAAGAAATAAAAAAATAAAGCAAAAAAAAAAGCTTCCGTGATCGCGGAAGCTTTTTTTTTAGAATAATATTACTTGACCATCATCGTCAAGTTGCACATCAGTATCATCATCGTCCTCTCCTTTTGTGGTCTCTTTAACCTCAACTGGTGGTTCATAAAGCAATGATTCTAACAAGTTGACTTGCTTTAACTTATCGGTCGTTAATTGATTTCCTAATGCTTTAAAGCCCTTTACTGCTATAAAATCCTCGACATCAATGGTTACACTTTCCTTTTGAACGCCTTTTATTTTTGGAAAAACAAGCTCGGCTACTGGTCTATAATCTGTAGAAACAATTTCTAATTGCGAATTAGCATGCTCTGTAATAAAGATCTCTTCTTTGTTTTCGGTCTCCACCAAGAAACGCTTTAAATAATAACGTTCTTTCTCCCCATCATAATAAATAGCCGAAATAGGTTTTTTAGGAATCCATTTTTCCAAGACAATCATATCCGTATCAAAATGAGTGGTTAACTCCGGAATGACTACTTTTAACTTCCCTGATTGCTGAACGATCAAGATCTTATCACTAGGTCTAAACTCGCCCAATAACTCCCCTCTACCATCCACATTTAAGCGACGTACCGTATCATCAAACCAAATTTTTCTTGGTAATAATGTCGAAATCCCTTTCTCTTTTATTTCGATTTTCTTGATCGGATATTTCGAAACTAAATTTCCTTTTGAAGCACGCCCTTTAATACTCAAGTTAGCAAAATCAATGTCAAATTTAAGCTTTTTAATACTTCCTATTTGGCGTAAAAGGATCGTTACCACTTCGGCTTCTCCATTTTTATTACAAGTAAAATAGAGAATCTGTGAACCTTTGGTACCATTTGTCAAATCATACAATTTATCTCTGGTTACCCCAGAAACATTGAAACGCTTGATATACGAAGGGCCTGACTTTCCATCCCTGTAAATCAAGTTGTAAATGGTGCGCTTGTCGCTTTTGTCAAAAATAGCTATGTGAATAATATCTTTCCCCACAAAGGTTTTAGCATCTACCTTAGTTACCATCATATTTCCATCACGCAGGAACACAATTACATCATCAATATCGGAACAATCCGTTACATACTCGTCTTTTTTCAAACTCGTACCTACAAATCCTTCTTCTTTATTGACGTATAACTTAGTATTTCTTAAAACTACCTTAGTTGCTTCAATATCATCAAAAACGCGAAGTTCTGTTTGACGTTCACGTCCTTTACCGTATTTTTCTTTTAGCTTAACGAAATAAGCAATAGCAAAATCAATCAAGTGTTCTAAATCATGCTTTACTTGCTCGATACTACCCTCTAGCGCTTCAATTTTGTCTTGTGCTTTGTTACTATCAAATTTAGAGATACGCATGATTCGAATATCCAGCAATCGCAGAATATCTTCTTCATTCACCGCACGCTTTAAATGCTTGATATGTGGTTTTAACCCGTCATCAACAGCTTTAATAACATTTTCCCTTGTGGTTTTATCCTCAATATCACGATAGATTTTGTTCTCGATAAAAATACGTTCTAAAGACAAGAAATGCCATTGCTCTTCGAGTTCGCTCAATTGGATTTCGAGTTCACTCTTTAACAGCTGCACCGTTCTGTTTGTCGATATTTTCAACATATCAGACACTCCAATAAACAACGGTTTGTTATCCTCAATCACACAACCTAATGGTGCTACTGAGGTTTCACAAGCTGTAAAAGCAAACAAGGCATCAATGGTTTTATCAGGTGAAACTCCTGGATACAAGTGAATTAAAATCTCAACATCGGCAGCTGTATTGTCTTCAATTTTTTTGATTTTGATTTTCCCTTTGTCATTTGCTTTCAAAATACTATCGATCAATGTCGTTGTATTTGTCGAAAACGGAATCTGGGTAATCACCAAAGTATTTTTATCTAGCTGCGCAATTTTGGCACGCACACGTACACGACCACCACGCATTCCATCATTATAATTAGACACATCGGCAATACCTTGTGTCATAAAATCAGGATAAATCGTAAAAGGTTTCCCTTTCAAAACTTTAACCGAAGCATCTATCAATTCGTTAAAATTGTGTGGCAATACTTTGGTCGAAAGACCTACGGCAATTCCTTCGGCTCCTTGTGCTAAAAGTAATGGGAATTTTACCGGTAAGTTATTTGGTTCCGCTCTACGACCATCATAGGACATTCCCCAATCTGTAATTTTCGGGCTGTATAAAACCTCCAAAGCAAACTTAGACAATCGGGCTTCAATATAACGGGAAGCGGCAGCGCTATCTCCAGTTAAAATATTCCCCCAGTTTCCCTGGCAGTCAATTAATAATTCTTTTTGCCCTATTTGCACCATAGCATCACCAATACTCGCATCCCCGTGTGGGTGATACTGCATGGTGTGCCCTACAACATTGGCCACTTTATTATAACGACCGTCATCCAGCTCCTTCAACGAGTGCATAATACGACGTTGCACGGGTTTAAAACCGTCTTCGATTGCAGGTACAGCACGTTCCAAGATTACATAAGATGCATAGTCCAAAAACCAGTCCTTATACATTCCGGTTACCTTAGTAATCGTCTCTGCACCGTCTTCATTATTATCGTAAAAATGTCCTCCGCCTGTCGATTTTTCGCTTACTTCATCTGATTCTGTTTCTTGATTTTCATCAACAGCATGATCATCTGAATTTACATCGTCATTCTCTGGATTTATATTTTCTTCTTCCTCGTCTTTCATATAGTGATTACGAAATTAATTTTATTAAATCTTCTTTACTAGGCAATATCGTTTTGTATTTACTAGCAAAGATTTGTTCGTTATTCTCAGGCAATGTGTATTCAACCACTAAATCGCTTTTGTTTTGACAGAGCACAATTCCAATGGTTTTATTTTCACCTTCTAAGCGTTTCTCTCTATCATAATAGTTGACATACATTTGCATTTGTCCTAAATCTTGGTGCTTTAACTCTCCTATTTTTAAATCGATCAGTACAAAACATCGCAATACGCGATTATAGAAAACCAGGTCAATTCTAAAATGTTTATCGTCAAATGTAATTCGGTCTTGACGCGCTACAAAAGTAAAGCCGTGTCCCAATTCCAGAAGAAAGCTTTCTAACTTATTAATGATTTCTTCCTCCAGATCTGATTCTGAATAGTGATGCAATTCGGGCAAACCTAAAAACTCCAATATATAAGGATCTTTAATCAGATCTTTTGGCTTCTCGATTATTTGTCCTGCAGTAGAAAGTTTCAAAATTCCTTCCTTATCACGACTTAAAGGTAATCTGGTATATAGCGCTGAGTCGTATTGACGTTTCAATTCTCGCACACTCCAATTGTACTTCTCTGATTCTATTTCGTAAAAACATCTTTCTTGTTCATTGTCGATGCGCATCAAGAAAGTATAATGAGACCAAGTTAATTTGAAATAAGACCGAAACAATTCAAAATATGCGTTATTGAATTCCGCAGTCACTGACTGCGGAATCTGATTTTTCAATTCCGCAGACACTGTCTGCGGAATTTGATTTTGTAAAATCGTCGACAGTGATGACGAATTTGAATATGTTTTATAGAACTTTCTTATTTGTTCTAAATTCCTCATTGAAAACCCCTTCCCAAACTCTTTAGTTAGATATGTAGATAATCCTTTTAAAATCTGCTTGCCGTACTCCGCTCTTTCTTTTCCGTTTTGTTCTTCTTCAACAATCATTCTACCTATTTCAAAATAAGTATACACCATCGTTGAATTTACAGTACGTAAAACCTGCTGGCGTGCATTTTGCAACAGCGCAACTACCTGAGTAAATAAAATTTTATTTTGAAGACTTTCTGACACCCGTATTTATTTCCAAAATTATCACGCTACTCCTTCTCTACCACATCCAATTCTACCTTCAAGTTTTTAATAATAAACTCTTGACGGTCTGGTGTGTTTTTCCCCATATAAAAAGAAAGCAATTGCTCTACTGAGGTATTTTTATCCATCATGACAGGATCCAATCGAATGTCTTCCCCAATAAAAAACTGAAACTCATCTGGCGAAATCTCCCCTAATCCCTTAAATCGAGTGATCTCTGGTTTTGGTTTTAATTTCTCTATCGCTTCTCTACGCTCCTCCTCTGAGTAGCAGTAAATGGTTTCTTTTTTATTTCGAACCCTAAACAATGGTGTTTGCAAAATATACAAATGTCCCTCCTTGATCAACTCTGGAAAAAACTGCAAGAAGAACGTAATCAACAATAGTCTAATGTGCATTCCATCGACATCGGCATCTGTTGCAATTACAATATTGTTGTAACGCAAGTTCTCCATATCGTCCTCAATATCTAGCGCTGCTTGAAGTAAATTAAATTCTTCGTTTTCATACACAATTTTCTTGCTCATTCCGTACGAGTTCAAAGGCTTACCACGTAAACTAAAAACGGCTTGTGTATTCACATCACGCGATTTAGTTATCGATCCCGAAGCCGAATCCCCCTCTGTTATAAACAACGTGCTCTCTAGATAGCGTGCATTTTTAATATCAGGCAAATGCACACGGCAGTCACGTAGTTTTTTATTATGTAAGTTCGATTTCTTAGCTCTGTCTTTGGCTAGTTTTCTAATACCTGAAAGCTCTTTACGTTCTCTCTCTGCCTGCAAAATCTTTCGCAAAAGCAAATCGGCTGTTTCAGGGTTTTTATGTAAGTAATTGTCTAATTTATTTTTAACAAAATCATTTACAAACGTTCGTACAGAGGGCATTCCAGGATCAGAACCCATATCAGTAGAACCTAATTTTGTTTTAGTTTGAGACTCAAATACCGGTTCCATCACCTTTACACTCACCGCACTCACAATAGATTTTCTAATGTCAGATGGATCAAAATTCTTATTATAAAACTCTCTAATCGTCTTTACAACTGCCTCTCTAAACGCTACTAAATGCGTTCCTCCTTGCGTAGTATTCTGTCCGTTTACAAACGAGTGGTATTCTTCACTATATTGTGATTTACTGTGCGTGATCGCTACCTCGATATCATCCCCTTTTAAGTGAATAATTGGGTACACCATATCCTCTTCGGCAATATTTTCATCTAATAAATCTTTCAATCCATTGTCCGAAAAGTATTTCTCACCGTTGTAAATAATCGTTAATCCTGCATTTAGGTAACAATAATTTTTAAGCATTTTAACCACATACTCATTTCTGAATTTGTAGTTCTTAAAAATAGTTTCGTCTGGAATAAAAGTAACCTTCGTCCCTTTTCGCTTTGTAGTATCAATGATTTCCTCTTCAAGAACAAGATTTCCAGCCGAAAATTCTGCCGCTTTTTGCTTCTCATCCCTAACTGATTCTACTCTAAAATAGTTCGACAAAGCATTAACGGCCTTGGTACCTACTCCATTCAAACCCACCGATTTCTTAAATGCCAGCGAGTCATATTTACCCCCAGTATTCATTTTAGAAACTACGTCAATCACCTTCCCTAACGGAATACCACGGCCGTAATCACGTACAGCAACCGTTTTATCCTTTATAGAAACTTCAATAGTCTTACCCGCACCCATAACGAATTCATCGATACAGTTGTCGAGTACCTCTTTTAATAAAATATAAATACCATCATCAGCAGAAGAACCATCACCCAGTTTCCCAATATACATACCAGGACGCATACGGATGTGTTCTTTCCAGTCGAGTGACCGAATATTATCTTCGGTATATTGATTTTGATCAGACATTGTGGGGGTTTAACGATTTTGTGCTAATATAGGCTATCTCAAACTAATTTAAAAGTACCAAGAATCAAAGTTATTAAGAATGATATTGACAAAATTGTGAGTTATTGAAAATACGCTCCCTAGCTTTACAATCATAGCGTCTATTTTTTATTTGTACCATAACATTAAGCATTTTCAAGAAACACCGCTCCCGCCATTCGCTATATCTTGTGGCGGCATAAATGCCCACCGCCACAAGGATGCCGCTGCTGTCGGGGGTATTTAGAACGATATTTGTTTTTAGGATGATTTTTGTATCATGTAAAAAAAAACATAGATTTGAACAATTATAAAATCTGCTATAATAATTAAAACTAATGGGGTATTTCACAAGAGTATTTCGCTCAAACACAAGTTATCCAAAAATAAGTGATATTTTACAAAAATTAAAATTAGACGGATTTCATACAACGACAAATTTACAAGAATCCGAACTAAATAATTTAAATTGGACAAATTTCGAACTTACTTATGACGTTGACCGATTACCTTTATTAATCGAAATAAATAAAAAAGGAAAATCAAATGAATTAGTCGAAGAAGAAATTAAAGAATTTTTAAACTCCATAGGACCACCCAAATTTTATGAACTAAAAAAGAAAAGAGTAATTAATCACTTAAAATCAACGGAATATATAATTTGCATCCAGTTACCCACAAGCGATATAAAAAATAAAGGTTATGATGTAAATGCACTTTTAATGAAACACATTGAATGTGATTTTTCAGGAATCATTCAAGTTGACGGAGAAGGATTTAAAAAAAAAAACAATCTAATCCTAGAACTACAATAAATTATTTACCTAATACAATTTCCTTTTTTTGTACCTTTGAATCTGTAAACACAACACAAATGGACATTCAAAATTCTAAAATACAGCTTGTTAAAATGATTCTCAATATTGAGAATGACAAATTTATTCAAAAAATAACCGATTTTATTAAAACTGAAAAAGATGATTTTTGGAATGAATTGAACGCTTCTGAACAAAAGGAAATCCTTCAAGGAATCGAGGACTTAGACAAAGGAAAAAAAATAGCTTACAGCGATTTTTTGAAAAAAATCTCTTAATGAATGTTTTTCTATCCGAACTCGCAGAAAACAAACTTTTAAAACTCAACGATTATCTACTAGAAAATTGGAATTTAAAAGTCAGAAACGATTTTATTAGTCTCTTAACTTCTAAAATTGAACAAATATCAAAACATCCAGAAAGCTGTCTTAAATCCTCTGATTTTAAAGGGTTATACAAATGCGTTGTAACGAAACAAACCACTTTCTATTACAGAATAAATAGCATTGAAAATGAGATTGAAATCATCACTCTTTTCGACACAAGACAAAATCCTGATAAAATAAAAAAAGACATCTAATTTTGAATTTTCCCTACTTTAATTGCTTCTCTTTTTCTGTTTTATAATAGAATGCTATAATAGGTTTGCTTTTCATTTTTTCAGCAAAATCCACATCGTATCGTATATTGATTGTAAGCCAGCTATATACCACCCTTGCCCTCTCAGTTGGTGTAGAAAATCAGCTTTAATCATTTCACTAAAACATCTGGATTGGCACTGTTTTGCGGGTAACTTTTTACTTTCAAATCAACCGTTGATAAATCCTGAGAATAGGTATTATATAAAAAAGAAAAGTAATCACACAAAGTATAAAAAATGCATTTAAATGTTTAATTACAACATTCAAAATTTAAAAACCAGCAATAATTCCTTTTAACTGATTATCAAATTCGGAGTTCGAAATTTGTCCTTTCTCTACATCAAAATTATCATTGAAATTAGGTAATGAAAACGTTCCTTTTATTTCTGTACCAAAGCGTGGGAAAGCATTTTTAGCAATTTCGAGAACCGTTGCTCCTCCTCTACCTCCTGGTGATGTTGCCATCAGTAACATGGGTTTTTGTTGAAACACTTTACCATTGATTCGGGTACACCAGTCAAAAATATTCTTAAATGCAGCTGAGTAATTTCCATTATTCTCCGCAAGCGAAACCACCAAAACATCTGCTGATGCTATTTTATCCAAAAAAGACTGCGCCAATACATGTTGACCAATTCCCTCCTCTACATCCACACTAAAAACAGGCATCTCAAAGTCGTTTAAATCCAAAACTTCTACCTCCCCATTTTCAAAAAGTGAAGCGGCATAAGTAGCTAATTTTTTATTGATCGAGTTTTTACTGGAACTACCTCCAAAAGCTATTATTTTCATCTTTTTTTTATAAAAATAGTAAAAAAGGATTAAATCATCAGACCAATAAAGAAATGGAACGCGGATGAAACGGATTGCTAAAGCAAAACGCGGATTAAAAACGGGTTTTCTAATTAGTAAAAAAATATTTTTTTACCACAGATTTAAAGAAAGTGGTCGGACTTTGACAAAGAGTTGCAAACTTAGAAAAGATATAAATTTGCTTCGTCTGTTCACTGTCGCTCGGGTCACAAATTAACACAAATTCAAAAATGCATTAAATCACATAAATTTCTAAATTTTTATCTGCGAAAATCTGCCGAATCCGCGTGCTGATTTTTTGCACGCAGATTTAAGCAGTTTTTTTACACAAAAGATTAGCACATGTTTAAAGGATTAGTTCTTGCTAATCCTCTAAACATGTGCTAATCTGTGGCTAAAATTTCTACTTCACAAAAATCTCTTTCAATTGTGTGATCACGTTTCCACCACCAGAGATCGTAATTTCACCAATTTTATCGGCGATTTTCTCCACGTATTCCATCTCTTTCAATTTCCATAACATTTCGTTTTCCTCCATTAATTTAGCGGTATTCAATAAGCTTCTAGTCGATGCGGTTTCTTCTCGTCTCATGATGCTGTTGGCTTGTGCTTTTTTCTCAGCCACCAAAACCTGATTCATAATCTCTTTCATATCTCCTGGTAAAATCACATCTCTAATTCCAGCATCTGAAACTTCCAAACCTAAAGCACTAATTTTAGTCGTCACCTCCTCCAAAATAGCCGAAGCAATACTGTCTTTCTTACTCAACAATTCGTCTAACGTCATGCTACTCACAAAAGCCCTCAAAGCCAATTGCATCAACACATACAACTGCTTTTCGAAATCTTTATTGTCCACCAAGGCTTTCTTGATTACGATTACTTGATACCTCACAAAAAAATTGATTCTCAATCCTGCCTTGTCTTTAGTTAACAACTCTTGACCCGCAATTTCCAATTGTTGTTGCCTCATATCAGCCGTTTTCACTTCGATAGTAGTGCTATTGTTCCAAAAGTAATGCGTTCCCGCAGCCAATTCCCTAACAAAAGCCCCATTAACAAACAACAAAGCCTTGTCGTTACTTGATACAACAAACTTTCTTAAGTAAGGTTTTAACAATACTGTTTCAAACAAAAACTTTGGAATATCAGCCGTAACTTCTGTTTGTGCCAAATCAATTTTAGAGAAAAAAGTATTGCTTACTCCTTTCCAAAAAGCATAAGTTCCAGCTGTCAAAACTTCCTTGAAATTTCCGTTGACAAACTTCAAGGAAATCTCATTATCAGCAACGGTTATGACTTCTAACAACGAAGCCAAAACTTCATTTTGCATCAATACATCAAACTCATAAGGAGTTTGAAACGCCACTGTTTTCTCGTAAACCGTTACTTGTTTATTCCCCAATATCCAGTGTGAACCTTCAGTGATCACATTCATTAATTTTCTATTTTCGAATACCAAACCTACTTGGTACGTATCGACTGTAATTCTTTTTATCATGATTTCTTTTTGTTTTAAATTGTTTTTTTGTTTCAAGTTTAAGGGTTCAAGTTCCCCAACTTTCTTAGTATTTGTTTTTTCTATTCTCTTCTATTTTTTTTTAAATAAAAAACCTTTTTGTCTTTCTCCTCCGAGAAAACGGACAAACATTTAGGTAGCCGACAATGCTAATTGTTTTGCGGTCTTATTCAATAAAGTGCTTTTATGCACTTCATCAATCCAACCGAAAAGAAAAAGCCTATTACTACTTCCGTTCTTGCTTGCACTGGCTTTATCAAGAGTGTAAACTATTGGATTTTTACAATCCAACTTTCACTGACAAAGACAAATCAGTTTTTTTAGGATGCATCTTTTAAAGAGTGATGCGCTCTGGCGACAACCAGACGTCAAATCGAACCAAAATCGACTGCAGGATTCGAACCTGCGAATTTTCTATTGTTCTATCCATACTGAACTATCCGCCGAGGCGGAGTGGGATTCGAACCCACATCTATAGAGTGAGACCGTTTTTTGGAAAACAGCCTAAAACCTCCAAATCAAGTTGCATAGAGAAACATCATACGCTTTCGCGAAAAGTTCTCTACAATGGTGCTATTCAGAAACACGCAACAGGACTTGTTTGATATTGTGTTATAACGTAATTCTTATCAGATCGAGCGGAGTCGAGATGCTCGTGTTGTACTCATAACTGTTCTCGACTTAAGCCTGTCTAGAGCGAAGTCGAAAGGCCCGAACTGACATACGTAACTACTTAATTTAACTCCTATTAGCGATCGCTTTCTCAAACTGCGCTGTCACATCGAGCGGAGTCGAGATGCTCGTCTGGCTTTCATAATTGCTCTTGACTTAAGCCTGTCTAGAGCGAAGTTGAAAGACGCGAACTGACATACACGACTGCTTAATTTAAATTCTATTAGCGATCGCTTTTTCAAACTGTACCGTCACATCGAGCGGAGTCGAGATGCTCGTGTTGTGCTCATAATTGTTCTTGACTTAAGCCTGACTAAAGCGAATTCGAAAGCCTCGAACTTACATCTTTATCAACTAAATTGATTTACAATCAAGACCCCAATGCTTTTGTTACATCGAGCGGAGTCGAGATGCTCATCTGGCTTTCATAATTGCTCTCGAATTAAGCCTGTCTAGAGCAAAGTCGAAACACTCGAACTTACATACGCAACTACTTAATTTAAATCATTAATACGATCGCTTTATCAAACTGTGCTGTCACATCGAGCGGAGTCGAGATGCTCGTGTTGTGCTCATAATTGTTTTCGACTTAAGCCTGACTAAAGCGAAGTCGAAACACTCGAACTGACATCTGTATCAACTAATTTGATTTATAATCAAGACCCCAATGCTTTTGTCACATCGAGCGGAGTCGAGATGCTCATCTGGCTTTTATAATTGCTAACGACTTAAGCCTGTCTAGAGCGAAGTTGAAAGACGCAAACTTACATCTGTATCAATTAAATTGATTTATAATCAAGACCCCAATGCTTTTGTCAGATCGAGCGGAGTCGAGATGCTCATCTGGCTTTTATAATTGCTAACGACTTAAGCCTGTCTAGAGCGAAGTTGAAAGACGCAAACTTACATCTGTATCAACTAAATTGATTTATAATCAAGACCCCAATGGTTTTATCAGATCGAGCGCAGTCGAGATGCTCGTGTTTTGCTCATAATGGTTCTCGAATTAAGCCTGTCTAGAGCAAAGTCGAAACACCCGAACTGACATACGCAACTACTTAATTTAAATCCCATTAGCGATCGCTTTTTCAAACTGTACCGTCACATCGAGCGCATCTCGACTCCGCTCGATGTGACATCCGTATCTTACTACATTTTATACTATTCAAAGAACTTGTTTTATTTCTTGAACAAATATTCAAAAGGATGTGCGCAGTTATTTTGCGTAGTGAAAAATATTTTTTGTACAAACGAAAAAAGCGCCCTGAATTAGGGCGCTTGTGGCTTAGATTGATAGTTTAAATTTTAAAATAATCAAACTGTAATCGCTTTACTTGCTCTACTTTGTGGGCACGGATTCCAAATCCGCGCTATCCTTTTACGAGATATTTACTGTATATCTGAGCGAGCGGGTTATAGTGCTTGAATAGTTATTTCTTAAATTTACTTAAATCAACAGATCCAACTATTTTAGGCTTTGGTAACTGAGGAAAATCGCTTTTCACAATTTCTTTTAAAGGAATAATTTCTATATTTTTTATTTCTTTTACATTGTTATTATTTTTATTTGTATTCTCACTCTTGCTTTCTTCTACAAATTCAATTTTATCTTTGTCTTTGCCTATTCTCTTTACTTGCCAAGCCTGCAATCCGTCATATCTAAAACTAACATAAAATTTAACATTTGTAGTTTCATCTTTTCCTTTTTCAAACTTACCTACAGCGGGAACAAAGAAAGCTTCTAATCCAGATTTAAGCTTAATCTTACCTTTTTGTCTATCATCAATTGTGATAATTGTCCCTTCAACTTCTTGCAATTTAGAGTCATCTTCAAATAGCTTTGCACCTTCATTTTTCATTGAACCTAATTCAACATAATTTAATATTTTCTTAGAGCCTTTTCCTACCCCATACCATTCAAAATTAAATTTATCATTTGTTGTTATTTCTTTACATTCTTGTATATAATTTATCGTTTTATTCAATTGAATTTCATTTAAAGCTTCACCTTTTTCTATCAATGTAATAGCGTTAAAAACATAATTATAATAAGTTGCTTCTAATCTAGAAATTCTATTTTGCCCACTATTATCGTACCATATTTTTATCTTGCTAATTACATCCTCCAAACTAACATAATTAGAATTATACCTAACACATTGTAACCATATTCGATAATTACTTGAAATATCTGGCTGGTCATGTATATTACTTTCAATTAACCTTAAAATTTCCTTACGTTCATAGTCGCTTATTAAACTCCATGCAAATTTCATCTTTTTCATATCTCCTTGAACTTTACTCGCTAAAGTTGAAAAAACAAACATTTTTCTAAAATAAGGTCTACTACTGTTATGACTTGTTTCAGACATCTTTTTGTATTTGTCAATAGCTTTAGTGATATCCCCTAATAGCCTAAAAGTCTTTGCCTCTCCATCTTCAATCATATTTCTGGCCTTATTCATATGCTTTGCATTGTCCATATCTGTCGACAATTCAATAATATAATTTGCTTCCTCAATTAACTCTAAAATTTTATTTAATTGATTTTCATACCAAATATTTTCGGGTAAAATTAAAAATGAGTTTATAGAAATATCTAGATATAATGTTTCTTTTGCAAAATTTATTACTCTAATTAACATTTGAATTTCTGCAGTGTGACAATGTAAATTATCAGACCTAATTTCCTTACTATTAGAAAAATAATCTTGCGCTTCTTCTGTTTCTGTTTTCAACCAATTAAAGAATTCTTCAAAATCGTTAACATCCAAATTATAACTTTTGTTAAGTTTAAACTCAATTGTCTTTCTATTACACATTCCTTTCAAATGCCAAAGATTGTAGTCATTTTGCCCTAAATATATCGCTTCTGAGATTTCAATTTTTGCTAAATCTAAATCCTCTTCACTTTCCTGTTTTTCAAATAAAAATCTTCCAAAGTGAGCTCTATAGTGAGCTTCATTTGGATAACTTATTGTTAAGTTTTTAAATATACGCTTCTGCTGAATTGAGTCCTTCACATCATTAATAAGTTGTGAAAATTTATTATTATTATTAATATCATCAATATTATCTAAACCAATAACATCTTCATTATTCCTTAGCAAAAACATTTTTTTGAAAGCTACACGAACTTCATCAATTAAAAATTCATTACTCTCTCTACAATCATTAATAAATTTATTGCTCCACTCAGATAAAAAATCTTTCCAATTACCATTTTCAGAAGTCTCAAGAGACACTGAAATAATTATTTTAGCAAACTGATTAAATCTTGGACGCCAAAAGCCGTTATAGTCTCCACTATCATCTTTTTCTCTAATTAACAGCTTACTTATTATCTGGTTTGAAGTAACTTCTTTAGACAATGAATTATTAATAAATTTTTTGTAAAACCAAAACTCAGATATTGAACTTTGTGTGTAATAATAATATAAACAGGTATAAACTATGAACTCTTTTTGGTTTTGTGGTATTTCTTGAAGATATGTTTTTACATAATCTGTAATTTTATCTTTTGAAAAATTATCTGCAAACGCAGTTAAAGAAAAATCAATAACATCGCATTCAGAAGGCTGATAATATTTTAACATCGCTACATCTTTTTCTCGACTCGGAATATTTAATGAAAACTTATTCACAAAACGATCTCTTTCATCAATTGTTATCATAAAATCTCTAAGATAAACTTCGGACGATTTACTTTTTGATCCCGAAGTTTTCTTGTAAAATCTTTGCAGGTATAAATATACAATATGCTTTTTAGCAGCATTATTTTCCCTTATCAAAGAATTCAAATCATTTACATTTACATTATGCGATTCAACTATCGCTAGAATTGGTTTTTTAGTTAATTCGGATAGATCAAATAATCCTTGGCTTGTAACACTTCTCTTGTAGCTATTTATTATTACAACTGGATATTTGTCTTTTAAATTAAATGCAATCTTCCTAGAAAGAGTTGTACCTCCACTTCCTGGATTGTGATACAACTCAATAATTGGCCCTTTACTACTTTGTTTGCTGAGATAGGTTTCTACCTTTTCAAAAACCTCTTTTTCTATATCTCTTCGAACTTCAATTTCATTTGCTAGCTCATTCCATTGTATTATACCACCCTTATAAAATGATAATAAATCTCCTTCCGGTGGAATTAAATTATGAATTGACTTATGTAAAATTTCAATATCCTTATCCAAAAGGGATAAGTAATTTTCTTTAATATCAATAAAGATGTCATTATCTTCTTTTTTAGCAGGTATCTGTATAGATTTTATATCTAAATTTTTTGATTGAATTGAGGAATTTATTGATTGTACAAATTCAGTAATAGAAATATTTATAATATGTATATTATCGTATTTCTCTGTTATTGAATAAAATTTATCCTCATTGTCCGATAAAAAAATAATATTTAGTAAATTTTCAGGATATTTATCTGAAATTACTTCTACAATTTTTTCAATATAATTTATTTCATCATATAGAATAATTACATTTAACTGAGATTGGCTTGATTGGTTAATATAATCTTCAATAATTTGTTCTAATAATGAAATGTATTTTTTAGTTCTCCATTCCTTATAATTGTTTACAACAGTATTTGAAATATCAGAAATACCATTGGCAAAAAACCAGTTTGTACTATGTTTTGACGAACTTATTATATTTTTTTGATTGATTTGTTCTATCGTAATAGGTCTAATACTCCTTGCTAAATTGCCATCAAATGCAGAAAAAAGACCATCTTTCTTAGAATTAACATCAAAATCAAAAATAATATTCCAATTAATTTTTGATAGAATCATTAATTGATCAGTAGACAAATCTTTAAATTTAGGGGGAGATATTAAAAAATTCTGTGTAGTAGAACTAAAGTTATCACATATATTTGAAAGATAATCCCACTCATCATTTTCAATTAACATTTCATCATTTATCTCTAAATTAGCAATAGCATCAATTACAGACTGAGGTAAATCGAAACGCATTTTTTCTTTCCAAAACCATTTAATGATGTTTTTAAAAATCACTATACAATACTGTATATCACTCTCATTTGGTTTTAAGTTTTGATGATTACTGTCATGAGATCCTTTATTAGTAAAAGATCTTTAGAGGTGTAAAGTTATGTACTTATTTTAATTATTTGTAATCCAATGTGTTTATGCTTCATCATCTTAATAATT
>NZ_JACRUK010000020.1 GCF_014305155.1 Flavobacterium muglaense | reverse complement strand
ATCCTATTATAAGCGCTTTTTTAATCTCTAGAAAACGACGTTAATCAAAATATGCGTAGTTTTTCAGTGCCCTCCTGTGAAGTCTCCCTTTTTTTATGCTTTATAATGAATGAGCTTCATTTATTTAGAAGTATTGGTTTTGTTTATGCGCAAAGAAACGACGATTCCGGTAATTAATGCGACTGCTATAAAAGCCAGTGAAACCCATTCGGGTAGTTTGATGAAATCATGCAATAACATTTTTAGTCCTACAAAACTCAGTATGGCAATAAGGCTGTACTCTAGGTAGCTGAATTTTTCTAGCATATTAGCCAAAAAGAAATACATGGAGCGAAGGCCAAGAATGGCAAAAATATTAGAACTAAACACTAAAAAAGGATCATTTGTAATTGCAAGTATTGCAGGTACGCTGTCAATTGCAAACACTACATCCATAACTTCAATAACGACTAGGGCTACAAATAAAGGAGTAGCGGCAGTTATATGGCGGCGTTTTACAAAAAAATGTTCCTGATCTATATGATTTGAAATTGGCATGATTTTTTTGAGGCTTTTGTAGACAATAGATTTTTTGGGTTCAAATTTGTCGTCTTCTCCAGTAAACAGCATTTTTAAGGCCGTGTAAAGTAAAAAAGCACCAAAAATGTAAGTAGTCCATTTGAATTTGTTAACAAGCATGACTCCAAAAAAGATCATAAGACCTCTAAAGAAAATGGCGCCAAGAATTCCCCAAAAGAGAACGCGGTGTTGGTATTTTTGAGGGATTTTAAAAGCGGCAAATATGATGGCAATAACAAAAATATTATCGACGCTTAGGGATAATTCGATTAAATAACCGGTAATGAATTTTACAGAAGCATTAATAGGTTTTAATTGATCAGGATTGTCAATATAGTTATTGTTGTATATCCAGTAGATGACTCCTGAGAATAAAAAAGAGATGCTAACCCAAATGGCGGTCCACTTTGTTGCTTCTTTGGTACTGATGATGTGAGGTGTTTTGTTAAAAACCCCTAGGTCTAAAATAAGAATAAATAGGACTATTACAAAAAAGGATATCCAGATAATCATACAGCTAGTTTTTTATAAGTACAAAGATACTTTTTGATTTTTAACTACAATATTAATTTTAGAATAACCGATTCATTATAATAAGGTATAAAAAAAGGTGTCATTGTAAATAATGACACCTTAGTATAAAATGAGGTTTAACTACAAAGCTGATTTTACAGTTGTAATAATTCGAGCAGCAATTTTGTATGGATCTCCGTTTGAAGCAGGTCTTCTGTCTTCTAACCAACCTTTCCAACCTTTTTGAACCGTAATCAAAGGAATTCTGATTGAAGCTCCTCTATCTGAAATTCCGAAAGAGAAGTCATGAATAGAAGCAGTTTCATGCTTACCTGTTAAACGTAAATCATTGTAAGCGCCGTAAACCGCGATGTGCTCAGCAGTAACAGGTCTAAATGCTTCACATATTTTTTCGTAAGTTTCACGAGAACCACAAGTTCTTAATACTTCATTAGAGAAGTTAGCGTGCATTCCAGAACCATTCCAGTCTGTGTCTCCAAGTGGTTTTGGATGGTATTCGATATAGTAACCATATTTTTCAGTCAAACGGTCAAGTAAGTATCTAGCAATCCAGATCTCATCACCTGCAATTTTTGCACCTTTAGCAAACAATTGAAATTCCCATTGTCCACAAGCAACTTCTTGATTGATTCCTTCAAAGTTTAGTCCAGCAGCGATACAAAGATCAGCATGCTCTTCTACTAAATCTCTACCGTGAGTGTTTTTTCCACCTACAGAACAGTAGTACATTCCTTGAGGTGCTGGATATCCACCAATTGGGAAGCCAAGTGGTAATAATGTTTTAGTATCCATAATAAAGTACTCTTGTTCAAATCCGAACCAGAAATCACCATCATCATCAATAGTAGCTCTACCATTAGATACGTGTGGAGTTCCGTCAGGATTCATAACTTCAGTCATTACTAAGTACCCGTTTAAACGAGTAGGGTCTGGATAAATAGCAACCGGTACAAGTAAACAGTCCGATGATCCACCTTCAGCTTGTCTAGTAGAAGATCCATCAAAAGACCAGTTTCCTAGCTCTTCTAATGTTCCTTGGAAGTTTTCATGTTCTTCAACTTTAGTTTTACTTCTAAGGTTTTGAGTAGGCTCATATCCGTCTAACCAGATGTATTCTAATTTTATTTTAGTCATAATAATATAGTTTTTTGGTTGCTTTTACAAATTTCACGCAAATGTAGACATATTTTTTATTTGATGATAAATACGGGGGTACTTTTGTTGTGATTCGTATTGTTTTTACGAAAACCCCATTTTTGATAGGGTTGAATTTTTAAATTGTTATTTTAAGGGGGTATTTTTAGGGGATATTCATCTGGAGATTGGACTGGTTTGTTTAGAATTTGTTATCTTTGTAAAAAAAAAATTATGTCAACAATTCGTTTCCAAGCTTTAAGAGAAGCTTCTACAAGAAAACCAGTTCAATTTGAAGAATCAGGAAGAAAATCTGCTATTTTCGGTTCAAATGTGTTCAATGAAAAGGCAATGAAGCAGTATTTGACTTCGGATGCCTTAAAAGGGGTTCAAAGCGCTGTACAACATGGTGCTAAAATAGACAGAAAATTAGCAGACTATATCGCAATGGGTATGAAGGAGTGGGCTCTTGCCAAAGGAGTAACTCATTATACACACTGGTTTCAACCACTTACAGGTGCAACAGCTGAAAAGCATGATGCCTTTTTTGAAACATCTTATGACGGGAGTGATCCAGTTGAAAAATTTGGTGGTGCGCAATTAGTGCAACAAGAGCCAGATGCATCTAGTTTTCCTAACGGAGGAATTAGAAATACATTTGAGGCTAGAGGATATACTGCATGGGATCCTACATCTCCAGCATTTATATACGGTACAACTTTATGCATCCCTACAGTATTCATTTCATACACTGGAGAAGCATTAGATAATAAAATCCCCTTATTAAGAGCATTATCTGCAATGGATGAAGCGGCTACTGATGTATGTAAATATTTTGATAAAAATGTAAAGAAAGTTACTGCTACCCTAGGATGGGAACAAGAATATTTCTTAATAGATAGATCTTTAGCAGAGTCTCGTCCTGACTTAATGATGACAGGAAGAACTTTACTAGGTCACACCTCTGCCAAAGGACAGCAATTAGATGATCACTACTTCGGTTCAATTCCTACACGTGCATTAACGTACATGAGAGATTTAGAGCAAGAATGTATGTTGTTAGGAATACCAGTTAAAACTCGTCATAATGAAGTTGCGCCAAATCAATTTGAGTTTGCACCAATTTTTGAAGAAACGAATTTAGCGGTTGACCATAACTGTCTTTTAATGGATGTAATGCAAAAAGTGGCTGAACGTCATGATTTAAAAGTATTATTACATGAAAAACCATTCAAAGGTGTAAATGGTTCAGGTAAGCACAACAACTGGTCGTTAGCGACAGATACTGGAGTGAATTTATTGAGTCCAAGTAAGACGCCAATGACTAACTTACAGTTTTTAACTTTCTTTATTAATACTATTAAAGCAGTTAATGATCACGAAGTTTTGTTAAGAGCAGCAATTGCTACAGCAAGTAATGATCACAGATTAGGAGCTAATGAAGCGCCACCAGCAATTATTTCTGTTTTTATTGGAGCACAATTAACTAAAGTGTTAGAAGAATTAGAAGGTGTAACTACTGGTAAATTATCTCCAGAAGAAAAAACCGACTTAAAATTAAACGTTGTAGGTAAGATTCCAGAAGTAATTCTTGATAATACAGATAGAAATAGAACATCACCATTTGCCTTTACAGGAAATAAATTTGAATTTAGAGCTGTAGGTTCTACCGCAAACTGTTCTAACGCAATGACTACCTTGAATACGATTGTTGCTAAACAATTGAAAGACTTTAAGAAAGAAGTTGATACTTTGATCGAAACAAAAGACATGAAGAAAGATGATGCGATCTTCAATGTTTTGAGAGAGTACATCAAACATTCTAAGAAAATCCTTTTTGAAGGAGATGGGTACAGTCAAGCTTGGGAAATTGAAGCAGAAAAAAGAGGATTGAGTAACTTTAAAACGACTCCTCAAGCTTTGAAAGCAAGAGCGTCTAAACAAGCTTTGGATTTATTCTCGGAAATGGGGATTATGAACCACATTGAAGTTGAAGCACGTTACGAAATTGAATTAGAAGAATACACTAAGAAAATACAAATTGAAGGAAGAGTTTTAGGTGATATTTCGACAAATCACGTAATTCCAACAGCAATTCGTTACCAAAATACGTTAATTGAAAACGTAAAAGGGCTGAAAGATATCTTTGGTTCAGACTTTGAAACAATTGCAAAAGAGCAAATTATAATTATCAAAGACATTTCGAAACATATCGAAGGTATCAATTCTAAAGTATTAGCAATGACTAATGAAAGAAAGAAAGCCAATGTAATGACTGATGCGCAATTAATGGCTGAAGCTTACTGTGATAATGTAAAACCATATTTTGAAATCATTCGTGAGCACTGTGATAAATTAGAGCTTCTAGTTGATAATGAATTATGGACATTAACTAAATATAGAGAATTGTTGTTTACAAAATAAATTGTAATAACATATTGTTATATAGGACCGCCTCAATTGAGGCGGTTTTTTTATGGGCGATTTTCAAATTAATTGAATGATTGTATTATATTTTGTTTAACGATTGTTTTTTTTATTGAAAAAGTTGGCAGTGCTTATTGCCGATTAATTGTTAGGGATGGTAAAGTAGATGCAATTAAAATGTTGGGATTTAAAAGGAGCGCTACAGGAGGAGTTAGCGGGCTAAAAAAGCATTTTGTTTTTAAAGGTAAAGTTTTTAGAGAATTGCATTATATGTAAAAAATTATAGTTATTTTATAGAAAAATTTCAAAAACAACTATTGAAATTATCGTTTTCTCTGTTTTTAGCATTTTAATTTTCTTCGTAATTTTTTTCTTATATCCATTTTTTTTAAAAATGCAGTTCATCGGATTAGAAACGCATTTTATCGAAAAATTTGTAATTTATTGGAAAACAACCACTTGTGATGAGGTGGTTTTTAAAAATGTTTTCTATATTTGAAATGTAATCATCCAACAACAACAACTGTTTTAGTGTTAAACAAAATAGTGTTGTTTAGATTATTTAGATAGTGCCCACTATCTCTTTTACAACCTACAATGATAAAAAACTAACCCCTTAGTTTTTATTGTAACCTACATAATAACTTGTATTAATAACCAATTAAATATATTTATTATGAAAAAAGTAATTTTAAGCATCTCCGCGATGCTATTCGGAACAGCGATGGTTTTGGCTCAAGGAGCAGCAGTATCAACTTATGCTGCCAATTACAGTATTGTTACAGAAGTAGGTAACGGAAATTCAGCAGCTATTGTGCAAACAGGTGATCATCATTTGTCTTCAGTCAATCAAGATGGAATGAATTTTGCCTTTGGAGGATCTCAAAATCAAGCTTTTGTAAACCAATCAGGTGAGAATCAACAAGCAATAATAGGCTCACATGGTGACAAAAACACGGCAAGAGTAGTGCAAAAAGATCAGTTTAACCTTGCTACTATTGACCAAGGAGTAGGTTATGCTGAAAAAAATTCAGCTACAGCTAGACAAGATGGTGAAAAAAATGAATCTAGTCAAAAACAACGTTTTGACAGAAACACTGGATTAGTAGTGCAAGATGGAAACTTAAATGAAGCGTTCCAAGATCAAAGCACTTTAACAAACTTAGCCAAAGGTAGTGAAGCTATTATTCGTCAAGACGGAAATAGAAATGACGCTTATCAAACTCAAAGAGGGGAAGATAATTTTGCCAAAACTATTCAAGACGGAAATAGAAACAAAGCTTGGACTACGCAAACGGGTGATAAAAATGATGCTATGACTTTTCAAGATGGAAATAAAAACAAAGCATGGGCAACACAAACAGGCGACAAAAACACTGCAATAACTAGACAATCTGGTGATGAAAACTGGTCTAAAATAATGCAACTTGGAGATAATAACTACAGTAGAGTTATTCAAGAAAATGGATTACAAATGAGTATGGTTTCGCAAACAGGTAACAATAACAATGTAACTGTTCGTCAAGATTAACTTGTAGAATTGAAGAGGTAGTTGAATTAGGCTACCTCTTTTTTTTATCTAAAACCGAATATCATGAGAACTAAAATAGTTGCATTATTTTTCATTCTGATTTTTTCTCAAATTTCTTTTTGTCAAAAATCAACTGAAGAAAATAAAATCAAAAATGATAATTCATTAAATGAGTATTCTAAGGACTTACAATATCATTTAGTTTCTCAAATGGATTATAAAAATCTAAAAAGTTCCTCGACCGAGGATTTTTATCGTAATGGTGATATAAGCGTCAATCAAATAGGTGACTACAATAAAAGTATTTTAAAAATAGCGGCATCATCAGTAGCTATTGATATCCTTCAAAACGGATCTAGAAACGAATTTGAACTCAATAAAAACACCAATACCTTAATGCAAAGAGTGGTTCAAGAGGGTCACAATAACCGCATTCGAGATTTATCAACTTACAATCCTGCTGGTTACGATATAAATATGGAGTTTATTCAAAAAGGGAACAATCAAAGTATTCAAAATTATGGTGTCAATTCTATTTCAAAAGACATGACCGTAATACAAAAAGGAAATGGAGCATCAGTTTTAATTATCAATCATAAATAATCAAGTTATGAATCGTTACAATCTATTTGCCGGTATTTTATTTTCGCTATTTTCAGTGGTTTGTTGTGCTCAGATTTCAAATACCAAAGTGAAGGCTAAAATAGAATTTGAACAAATAGAGGGTAATATTAAGTTAACGGGTACTGCCGAAAATCTAACAGCAATGGTTCAAAGTATGTCCTATACTTTATCAGTTATAAAAAAAAACACGACTACAAATAACAGTTCAACAAATGCGCAAGAAGGCTTTTTTAGTCTGAATCCCAATGAAAATAAAAACCTATCAACTACTCAGATTAATTTAAGTAAAGAGGATCAAGTGATTGTTTTATTGCTTTTTTATGATGAAAATAAAAAATTAATAGGGAAGGACAGAGTCGTTTTTGGAGATGAAAAAAAAAAGCAGCACAAATACCTACAGACGGATTTGAATTAACGGGTATCGTATCAGATGAAACAAAGACCAGAGTAGGGAAGGATTTCTATGATCGTTTTTATTATTTGTATAATGAATACAGAGTTAATTCAAAAGAAATCGTTGTGGTTGAAGAAGAATTTAGTTTTTCAAGAAATACAAAAATTAGTATCAAGATTAAAAATGAGGTTGTTTATGAATTCTTAGCACGTCCAGACGAAGAATACATTGACACTATGGCAAAGCAGGCTATTTATGAATCTTATTTGTATTTGAAAAACCTAGAAAAAGAAAGCAAATATTTTACTCAGTATTAATTTTAATATAGATTATATGAAACTCTTATTCTCGCTCGCTCTATTCTTTTTTTCAATGTCAGTTTTCGCGCAAGATTTGGTTTATAAGCCCAAAAATCCCGCTTTTGGCGGCGATACGTTTAATTATCAATGGATGATGAGTGCGGCTGAGGCTCAAAATAAATTTAAAGATAAAACCGTTCAAACTCCAGAACTTACAGAGCTGCAACAATTTACACAAGATCTTAATTCACAGCTGTTAAGCGCTGTATCACGAACCTTATTTACACAGCAATTTGGTGCCGAAGGAATTAGTGCAGGTAGTTATACTTTTGGTAGTTTGGCAGTAGAGATATATCCCTCTTCTGGAGGTTTAACAGTTGATATATTAGATACTAAAACGGGCGAAAAAACGCAAGTAATCATTCCAAACAAATAATATGAGACTATATAATTACTTAATTATACTTGTTTTTTTTATGGTTGCTGGCTGTGGTGCTTATTACAATCAACCCACCGGCATAGAAAGAGCGATTATTGGCGAGAGTACGCCAGCAACTACACTTTTAAAAGATTTACCAAAACCAAAGGAGCAAATTGTAGTGGGTCTTTATAAGTTTAGAGATCAAACAGGGCAGTACAAAGCTTCAGAAAACGGAAGTAATTTTAGTACCGCAGTCACACAAGGAGCTACTTCGATATTGATCAAAGCATTGGAGGATTCAAAATGGTTTATTCCTATAGAAAGAGAAAATATAGGCAATTTGCTGCAAGAGCGAAATTTAATTCGCTCTACTCGACAAGAATATACTAAAGATGTAGATCCTAATGTACCTCAAATTACACCATTGCTTTATGCTGGTGTGTTGCTAGAAGGAGGGATTGTTTCCTATGATTCTAATATCATTACGGGCGGTTTTGGTGCTCGGTATTTTGGTACAGGTGGATCATTGAAATACAGGCAAGATCGAGTAACCATCTATTTACGTATGGTTTCTACGGCCAATGGAAAAATTTTAAAGTCGGTTTATATTTCAAAAACAATCTTATCCCAAGCCATAGATCAAAGCTTGTTTAAGTATGTTAGTTACAAACGGTTGTTAGAAGTAGAAACAGGCTATACTACCAATGAACCCGTGCAAATGGCGGTTACCGAAGCGATTGAAAAAGCAGTTTCAACGCTAGTACTAGAAGGGATAAAAGATGGTATTTGGCAATCAGATGCGTCAAAAGAAGTAGTTGATGCTGCATTAAACGAGTACAAACAGGAGAGTTTAGAGGCCGATTTTAAAACTATTTATGGTCGAAATTTAATAGGGAGGCGTTCTAGATTTGCTATTGAATTAGCAGGAGGGACTGCTTTGATGGATGGTGATTATCCAAGTTCGATCATGCGTCCGATGGGACGTGGAGCGTTGAAATATTTTTTCTCTCCTTCTTTTAATTTGAGTGCTTCTACTAATGTGATGAAACTAGCTAATAAAAATTTGCTAGACGCGGGTTATGCTACATTTGATCTAAATGCCGAGTATATTTTGCTACCCAAAGACAAATTGTCGCCTTATATTTTTGCCGGTGGTGGTTATGGTGTAAATAAAAAATTCGAAAACATACATACCAAAGTACAGTATGGCGCAGGGCTAGAATATATGGCGTCAGATCATCTTGGGATTAAGCTCTATGGGGAACATAACTTGACCTTTAGTGATAATGTTGATTATCTCAAAAGAGGAGTTCGAGATGATTTCTATTACCGATTTGGCTTTGGATTAACCTATTATTTTTCAAGTAAAAAAAGTAATGTGTTTGAGAAATACAAAAAAAAGTAAAAGTCCTCCCTAGAAATAGTGGTGTCTATAAATCTTAATTCGATACGGATGAAAAATATTTATCTTATAATTAGTTTTCTTATTGTTTTTGTAATGGCATCTTGTAGTGAGGAAAAAGCCCCTGGTGAGGAGTATGGAACGGTAGAAGGTAAGGTAGTTAGCGCCGTCGATTTTACTCCTTTGGCTAATGTTAAAGTTTTTTCAAGCCCCAATACGAGTATAGTTTTTACGGATGCCGATGGAAAGTTTACAGTGCCAAATGTAAAAGTGGGTGACTATTCCTTTGAAGCTCAAAAAGACGCTTATGTTTCTAAGTTTGAAGCCGCGACTGTAAACGTGGGACAAACCACCAGTTTAGTATTTGAACTTAAGCTATCAACAACTAACAATAAACCGCCGGTAGCGCCTACCTTGGTAAGTCCACTCGAGAATGCTATTGATCAACCACTTTCAGTAAATCTTAGCTGGACGGCTACAGATCCAGATGATGATGCGTTGAAGTATGAAGTCACTCTAAGAAACGATAACAATAGTGATGTCATCGTCTATCAAGATATAGCGGTTACTAATTTTACAATAACAGGATTAACTTATAGTACGAAGTATTATTTTCAAGTTTCGGCATCTGATGGAATAAATCCGCCTGTACTTAGTACTGTTCGATCGTTTACAACCTTGCCTTTTCCTAATGGTAGATTTTTATTTGTAAAAAAAATATCCGATAATAATGTTATCTATTCGGGTGACGAAAACGGAAATCAATTGCAAATAACTAGCTCAAATGTCAACAGCTGGAGACCCAGAAAAAACAATCAATCTAATAAAATAGCATTCATTAGAGCTAGCGGAGCTCAAAATCATATTTACACAATGAATCCTGATGGGACTGCTGTTACAAAAGTCACAAATTCGGTTCCTATTGCAGGTTTCAATCCTGATTATCTCAATTTTTCTTGGGATAGCTCCGGCAGTCAAATCATTTATCCTTATTTCGATAAATTATATCGCATAAATAAAGATGGTAGCGGATTGACACAATTGTATCAAACGCCCAATGGCAAGTTTATATCTGAGTGTGACTGGAGTAACGATGGTAGTAAAATAGCATTAAAAGTAAACGATGCTAGCGGATATAAGACCGAGATCTACGTCATAAACACTGCCGGCGTAGTTGTGAATCAAATTATTTCGGGAACAACAGGTGCAATTGGTGGACTTAATTTTGCAATTACAGGACAAAAGCTACTCTTTACAAGGGATGTTTCTGGTTTTGAAAACGAAAATTACAGACAACTGGACACTCAGGTTTTTCAATATGATTTTAGCACCAGCTTAATTACTCAAATTGGTATCGATAAACCGCTTGGTACACTAGATCTAGACGCTAGATATTCTCCTAACGAGTCGGAACTCATTATTGTGAATACTTCAAATGATGGATTGTCAGTAAAAAACATAGTGCGGTTCACGCCTAACATAAATAACTTGGGAGCATCACGAGCGGTACTTTTTAGTAATGCTTACATGCCAGATTGGGAATAATAACCAGTATATTTCATTTTGAAAATGCCTATCAGTTTTAGATAGGCATTTTTACGCGCATTATCTTTTAATCTAGCCGCTATTTTTCCTGCAAGACTTCCTGAATCCCAATAGGCAAAACCCAAAAAAAATATTTATCTTTGCCAAAACAACCCAGTTGCTGATTAGCAATTTACACAACTACACTAAATGAGTTCAGATACTTCAAAAAGATATGCACAACGTGGTGTTTCGGCATCCAAAGAAGATGTACATAACGCCATTAAAAACATTGATAAAGGTTTATTCCCACAAGCATTTTGTAAAATTGTTCCAGATTATTTAACTCAGGACGAAGACTATTGCTTGATCATGCATGCTGATGGCGCGGGAACAAAATCATCTCTTGCTTATATGTATTGGAAAGAAACAGGAGATATTTCAGTTTGGAAAGGGATTGCTCAAGATGCATTGATAATGAATATCGACGATTTATTATGTGTAGGAGCAACAGATAATATTTTGCTTTCATCCACAATTGGAAGAAATAAAAATTTGATTCCTGGTGAAGTTTTATCAGCGATTATTAATGGAACCGAAGAGTTAATCAAGGAGTTAAAAACTTTTGGTGTAACCATTCATTCTACAGGTGGAGAAACTGCCGATGTAGGAGATGTGGTACGTACCATTATTGTAGATTCTACGGTGACGGCTCGCATGAAACGTTCAAAAGTAATCGATAATGCTAATATTAAAGCAGGTGATGTAATTGTAGGAATGGCTTCTTTTGGTCAGGCAACTTATGAAAAAAGTTACAATGGCGGAATGGGAAGTAACGGTTTAACATCGGCACGTCATGATGTTTTCGAAAAATATTTAGCTACCAAATATCCTGAAAGTTTTGATGCTGCAGTTCCTGAGGATTTGATTTATTCAGGTCAAGTAAAACTGACGGATGCTGTCGAAAATTCGCCTATTGATGCAGGGCAGTTAGTGCTTTCTCCAACGAGAACTTATGCACCTATTATCAAGAAAATTTTAGATAAATACTCATCTGATGATATTCACGGAATGGTGCATTGTAGTGGAGGAGCGCAAACTAAGATTTTACATTTTGTACAAAACTTACACATTATAAAGGATAATTTATTTCCGGTACCACCACTTTTTAAATTGATACAAGAACAATCAAAAACAGATTGGAAAGAAATGTACCAAGTATTCAATTGTGGACACCGTATGGAGGTGTATGTTCCTGAGGCTATAGCGCAGGATATTATTGCAATTTCTAAATCATTCAATGTAGATGCTCAAATTGTAGGTAGAGTCGAAGCTGGCGATGATAAAAAGTTAACAATCAATAGTGAATACGGAACTTTTGAATATTAGCAAGCGTTATGCATGTAGTGACTGATAGATTTTTAATCTTTCAATTTTTTAATCTTTCAATTTAATAAAATGTACGAATTAGTATTTTGGAAATATCTAGAAGAAGTATATTTAAACCATCACTTGGTTTATGAATCCATTTCTGAAGAGCAAGCAATAATTGACGGACTAGAAGAACTTCCTGTTCAAGTAATTTTGAATAGAATAGCATCAGTATTCTCAAAATGGGAAAAAGTAGATGATAAAAGCTGGAAAAACAATGTTGGAGTAGGTGCTTTTCAAGTGCGTACTACTGCACAAAGTATAAAAATTGATTGCTATGGTACACAAGGTACAACGATGGATAAGTTGGTGAATATAATGGAGGAATTCAAATGTCCGTTGTATGATCCTCAAGTGCCGGAGCGTTACGATGAAATGAGTGAATAGTATATTGTGTTTCTAAATAGTTGATGTATGAGTTTAAACTTTTCTCAGGGTCTAGTTCTTGAAAATAATCATGTTTTACTTCGTTCTCTTCAAGAAAGTGATTTAGAATATTTAGTTCCTTTTGCTATCAATGAGCCCAACACTTGGGAGTATTCTATGGTTCGCGTGGATGGTAAAGACAATATGATCAAGTACATTCAAACTGCGATAGATGGAAGAGAAAATCAAAATCAATTTCCCTTTATCGTTTTTGATAAAAAATCTGGTAAATATGCAGGCTGCACTCGTTTCTATGATATCAAATTAGAGTTCAAAACCCTACAATTAGGGTATACGTGGTACGGAGAGCAATTTCGGGGTACTGGAATTAATAAACAATGTAAATACTTACTGTTGCAATTTGCTTTTGAAACCCTTGGAATGGAGCGTGTAGAATTTCGCGCGGATAATAACAATAAACGTAGTATCGCAGCAATGAAAAGTATTGGCTGTAAAGAAGAAGGAATATTGAGAAGTCATATGCCAACTTTGGAAAGTGAAGTACGTCGTGATGCTATTATTTTAAGTATTCTTAAAAAAGAGTGGTTTGATGAAGTAAAATATAATTTGTTAAAAAAAAGAGTATATTAATAATTGTTTTTGGCTAATGAGATTCTATTGTAATTTGTTTTTATGTAATCGTAAAATACAATTCATCTAGTTTTATTATTGATCTACGTTTTCAAAATTCATTAAACTCAAACTAGATAAAATAACAATTAGAGTAACGCCAACATCTGCAGCAATAGCAAAAACCAAATTGCTATAACCCAAAAAGGCCAATGTGATAAAAAATATTTTAACCGAGATGGCACCAATCGTATTGATTTTGATTCTATTTAATGTTCTTTTACTTAGACGTATTAAAAAAGGTATTAAAGATAGGTTGTCGTTCAATAAAGCTATGTTTGCGGTTTCTATGGCTGTATCACTTCCTGCTGCTCCCATAGCAATTCCTACTGTACTTTGAGCAAGTGCAGGAGCGTCATTAATACCATCTCCCACCATAGCTACGTCGCCAAATTGATGAATAAGTTCTTTTATATTATTGGACTTATCTTCTGGCAGTAAGTCTCCATATATTTTTTCAATTCCAACTTGTTTTGCAACATTATAGGCCGCTTTTTTATTGTCACCACTAAGTATGATAAGCTCCAAATTCATGGCTTGTAATTGTTTTATAGCTTTAATGCTATCGGGTTTTATTTCGTCTGTTAAACCGATAATTCCTGCGACTCCATCACCAAAACTAATCACTACGCTTGTTTTTCCTTCTGTAGCTAGTTGTTGAACTATTTTTTCAGCTTCCTCAGGGACTTCATGATATTTCTTAATAAAATCAAGTTTGCCAACAAACACGCTTTCTTTTTTGCACACAAGACATGTTGCAATCGCTCCTTTACCCAAGTGACTAATTAATCCTTCGGCTTGATGTGGTTCAAATCCTTCCTTAATACTTGCTGTAACAATGGCTTGAGCCAATGGATGTTCGGACAATAGTTCCGTTCCAGCTGTACATGCCAATAATTCCTCCCGACTCGTTCCATTTAGCGGGAAGACATCAGTAACTATTGGATTTCCGTAAGTAATTGTTCGAGTTTTATCTAATGCAATAGCTTTTAAATTGGCCATTGCTTCAATATATTTCCCTCCTTTTACCAAAATACCTTTTGCGGAAGCGTTACCAATCGCAGCATAAATAGCAACTGGTGTTGAAATTACCAGGGCACATGGACAAGCAATAACTAGTAAAGTAATGGCTTGTTTGAGCCAATGATCAAAATCCAAGTGCAATATAAAAACGGGAACAATCAAAACAAAAAAAGCCAAGCCAATAACAGTAGGCGTATAATATTGCGAGAATGTTTGAATGAATTTCTGAGTTTCACTTTTGGATGCGGATGCTTCAAAGGTGAGTTGGATAATTTTTGAAAAAGTAGTGTCTGTTGATAATTTAGTAGTTCGAATTTCGATAAAACCGTGTTGGTTTAATGTTCCTGCAAAAACAATATCACCAGGATGCTTATCTTTTGCTAATGGTTCGCCTGTGATCGATGCCTCATCAATCAAGGTATCACCAGTTATTATTTTTCCATCAAGCGGAATCATCTCACCAGGTTTTACTTGAATAGTGGTTCCTATTGTAATTTTATCAATCGGTATATTTAGCTGCTCTAATTTTACAAAAGCCGATTTGGGAACTTTATGAATGAGTTCATCAAGAGCCGATTTTGAATTATCTAAACCAATATCCTCCAATCTCTCACCCAAAACATAAAGTACGATTACAACTGCAGCTTCGGGATATTCACCAAGGTAAAACGCAGCAACTACTGCAATAGTCATCAGTAAATTAATGCTACTAAATTTAAGTTTAAAAATGGCTTTAACACCATTTAGTAGTACTTCGTGGCCTATACCAAAAATAAAAAAAGTAAAAACGATGGGTGAGTAGGGCATAGGTATGTCTATGCCTAGCAAGGATAAAATTTCTAAAACAATAACAAAGGTGACTGCAAAAAAAAGAAATATAAATTTTTTGTCTTTAATAGGGAGCTTCATAAATTTTTTATTGAATGACTTTGTCATCGTATTTCGTACAATCATAGCATAAGTATAAAGCTGTATTTAGTGGCGAAATAGGAATAATTTGTGTGTAATGAATGAAATTTTTATTAAAGATAATTACAATATGTTCGGTTTTTAGAATTTGGATTGGAATTTAACTTAATTTTGTAATTATAAAATAGGCAAATATATGATGTTTTAAAGGCAGTTTCAGCTTGTAATTTTTACATCAATTTGTAGTATGTTTTGACAAAAACTTTGCGAACTTTGCAGTCAAATATTTGATATGAAAATAAATTTAAAAAGCGGAATTGATAAACTCATTTTCGGAATGAAACAAAATGATGTAATTGCTATTTATGGTAAGCCAGATAGGAATTACAAAGACGAAGATGATAATGTTATTTTCTCTTATAACGCGCTTAAAATCCGTTTGACATTTTACCAAGAAGAAGATCTTAAGTTAGGGTATCTAGTTGCTTCAAGTGCTGATTTAGAGTTATTCGAAAATAAAATTATTGGAAGAAAAATCAAAGAAGTAAAAAAAGATTTATCTCGTAAAGGAATTGCAAAATTCACTCAAGAAGAATTTGATACTTTCGAGAATTACTTTAATGAAGACAACTGGATCATCTTGCAAACGGAATTTGATGAGGTTGTTAAGTTTGAAATAGGAGCTATCATCAATGAAAAAGATGAATTTGACTGGAAGTTTGGTAAAAAATAGACAACCAAGAACAAAAATAAAACCCGATACAATCTAGAATTGTATCGGGTTTCTTATTTTGTATGTACAGGGTCTATTTTGCAGGTTGCTTGTCAAACATTTCTAATTCAAATATAAGCGCAGCATTTGGCGGAATTACTCCTCCAGCTCCTCTTTCTCCATAAGCAAGATTGGATGGGATAAAAAGCACTGCTTTGTCTCCATAGCCCATAGCACTTAATCCTTCGATAAATCCAGGAATCATACCATCTTTTCTTCCACATTGAAAAGGAAATGCTTGGTATCCATTTTGTGCCGCTCTATTTGGATCGTATTTCCCATATGCTTGTGCAACATCTTCAAAGCTACTGTCAAATAAAGTTCCGTCTTCAAAATAGCCAGCATAGTGAAAATAGAAAGTAGAACCATCAACCGGTTTTACACCAGTTCCCGGTTTGACAATCGCGTAAGTAAGTCCTGAAGCAGTTGTGGTTGCTGTTGCTTTTACTTTGGCAAAGTAAGCCAGTTTATTGGCAATGACTCCAGCATATTTTGCGTTGTTTGCTTTTACTTTTTCCGCTTCTAGCAAAGCTTGCTTTTTGGCATCTTCTGCTTTATTGTTAAAATAGTCTGAAAAGATTTTTACAGCATCAAACTTTTTAGCCTCAGTTCCTTTTCTTACAATGGTTACTTTAGTTATGACATCATTTTGAGCAATGCTATTTACAATTTCCATTCCTTGAGTCAGATGACCAAAAATGGTATGCTTCCCGTTCAACCAAGGTGTGTCTTTGTGCGTAATGAAAAATTGACTTGAATTCGTAGCTGGCCCAGAGTTAGCCATAGCTAGCACACCTGCTTTTTCAAACTTCAAATCAGTAAATTCGTCCTTGAATGAATATCCTGTTCCGCCAGCACCTGTTCCTGTTGGGTCTCCAGTTTGAATCATGAAATTATCAATAACTCGGTGAAATTTTAAACCATCAAAAAAGGGTTTTCCTTTTAGTTTGGCATCTGTTACAAAGGTGTTTTTACCTTCGGCAAGTGTGATGAAATTAGCTACTGTTACAGGAGCTTTAAGATAATTAAGTTGAACTGTTATGTCTCCTTTATTTGTTGCAATGGTGGCATAAATGCCTTCTTGAACAACTGGTTTTTGAGCAGGTACCGCTTTTTTAGAGGTTTGCGCTTGGGTAGAAATGATTCCGAAGAATGCTAAAATTAAAAATTTAAATTTCATTTTCATTAAATTAAGGTCTGACTTTTTTTAATTATGTTTTACTTTACAGTTGGATCTATTAACTCGATTTCAAAAATGATGTTGACATTAGGCGGAATTACATCTCCAGCACCGCCAGCACCGTATGCTAAATGTGAAGGAATGAATAGTATTGCTTTGTCCCCCAATGATAACTTACTTAAGCCTTCGATAAATCCGGGAATCATACCGTCTTTTTTTCCTGCTTGAAAAGGAATTGGTTGGTATCCACCTTGGTCAGCTCTATTTTGATCGAATTTTCCAAAAGTTTCAGCGACATTTTCAATACTACTATCAAAAAGTTGGCCATCTTCCAGAAATCCTGCATAATGGATGTAGATATCGGCTCCTTTTGCTGGTTTTTTTCCAGTTGATTTTTTGGTAATAACGTATTTAAGACCGCTTGACGTTTTAGTTGCTTTGCTTTTTAAAGCGTTAAAGTATTTTACTTTGTCTTCGCGAACATCTTTGTATTTTTCGTCATATTCTTTTTTAGCTTGAGCATCAATCTCCTTTTTCTTTCTTTGATTTTCGGCTTCAATCGAGAAATAATCGTAAAATACTTTTATGGCATTAAACTTTTTAGCGGCTTCACCATTTCTAATAATAGTAACGCTTTTTATAAAATCGCTTTGTTCCACTCTATTGACTACTTCCATGCCGTTTTCAATTACATGGCCAAAAATGGTGTGCTTCCCGTCCAGCCATGGTGTAGGGACATGAGTGATAAAAAACTGACTGCTGTTGGTTC
Source organism: Flavobacterium muglaense (assembly GCF_014305155.1). Lineage (GTDB taxonomy): Bacteria > Bacteroidota > Bacteroidia > Flavobacteriales > Flavobacteriaceae > Flavobacterium > Flavobacterium muglaense. The sequence continues at coordinate 46,038 of NZ_JACRUK010000020.1, read as the reverse complement.
CTGGTCCGTTATTAGCCATAGCCAAAACACCACCATTCTCAAATCGAAGATCACTAAATTCATCTTTAAATTTATATCCTCCATCTCCTGAGCCCGTTCCTAATGGGTCTCCAGTTTGAATCATAAAGTCTTTTATAACGCGGTGAAATCGTAAACCGTCAAAAAAGGGTCTCCCTTTTAAATGTTCATTGGTTACAAAATCATTTTTTCCTTCGGCCAAAGTCACGAAGTTAGCAACGGTAATTGGCGCTTTTTTATACTCTAAAGCTAAAATAATGGTTCCTTTATTCGTTTCTATTTTGGCATATAAACCATCAGGAAGATTACTGTTGTCTTCTTTGCAAGACGTTAAAGTAGTAATTACGAGTAATAGAAATAAGATGCTTTTTTTCATATTGATAGTAGTTAACGTATTATTTTAGAGTGTCTTTTGCGGTAGTGACAGTCTTTTTAGCAGGAAGTTGCGGTTTGGGAGCTGTTTCTTTTTTAACTTTTTTTACTATGGTTTCAGTAGTTTCTGGTGCTATTGCCTCTGTAGATGAGGTTGGTGCTGTTTTTTTGTAGCTAGGTTCCGGTTTAAAATCTCGTAAGGTCACGGTACACATTAACGGCTGATTAACACCTATTTTTTTATTGTCTCCATGATACCCAAATCCCATGTGCGAAGGAAAAAGAAAGATTGCTTTTTCGGTTTTATGCAATAGTTTTATTCCGTTTCTTAAACCCATCATGATGTCTTCTTTGTCTACACGATACGCTTGTGGTTTTAATTCCTCTTGGGTATAAATCACAGCTCCATTGAGGTCTTTTATTTCATAGTCAAAGTAGGCGATGTCTCCTTTTTTTGGAGTCAAAGTATCAGTTAGATTCTTAGTTTCATAAGCGTACCAATAGCCTTTTGACGATGCTATATACTCCATTGTAGGGGTACTTTTTATAACTGCTTGTATTTGGTCTTCTTCGGTTGCTACGAGTTTTTTATTTCTAGCCACAGATTTTTTCATGAACGACCCAGATGCTTGTGAGATTGGTCTTCGCGCTTCTTGATGCTGCTTACAACTAGAGACAAGTCCGGTTACAAATAATAGCATTACAATTAAATGAGTGTATTTCATACTACGTTATATCGTTAATTGGGTTACTAAACTTTCAAATTTGTTTATTGTTTCTTCCATTGAAACCTCTGATTTTCCTCCAGCGGCATTGCGGTGTCCTCCACCGTTAAAATGAGCTCTAGCAAATTCATTTACATCAAAGTCACCTTGCGATCGGAATGATATTTTGATTATTTTTTCGTCTTTATTTTCGATAAAAATAGCGGTAAAAACAACTCCTTTTATGCTTAAACCGTAATTTACAATTCCTTCGGTATCGCCTTTTACGTAATCAAAAGTAGTTAACTCCTCCTGAGTAAGTGTTGTATAAGTAGTTTGATAGTCTGTTAAAACCTTCATGTTTTGAAGTGCTCTACCTAATAATTGCAAACGACTGTAAGAGCTGTTTTCAAAAAGCAAGTTGGGTATTTTTGTATTTTCGACTCCCAAGTCAATCAATTCAGCTACAATGCGGTGTGTATTACCTGTTGTTCCTGGAAATCTAAACGAACCAGAATCAGTCAAAATACCAGTGTAAATACAAGTTCCGATGGTTTGATTAATATCGGCTTTTTTGTCCAAAAACGAAATAAAATTATATAGCATCTCGCAAGTAGATCCCATCGACGTATCCGAATAAGTAACAGTAGCGTAGTCATCCGGTTTTTGATGGTGGTCAATCATGATATAAGGGGCCTTCATTTGGGCAAGAACCTGTTCCATATCCGAGCCTACACGATGAAAAGCATTGAAATCTAATGTGAAGATTAACTCTGCTTCTTCAAGGATTTTTGTACAGTTTTCTTTGTCTTTTTCGAATATTTTAACGGTTTCTGAGCCTGGAAGCCATGCTAAGAAATCAGGGAATTCATTAGGAGCAATAACTGTTGGATGGTGGTTGTTTTTTAATAAAAAATGATATAAACCTAAAGTTGAACCCATTGCATCTCCGTCAGGACCTCTGTGTGGGATGATTGCAATTTTTTTGGGTGTTGCTAATAATAACTGTATTGCGTGAATGTCTTGTGTTTTCATAGTTTGCGAAATTACATTTTTTTAATGTAAAGTTTTAGCTCATTTTTAATTTAACATGCTTTTAGATATTAGAAATTATCTAATTTTTGTCTTTTTAGTTTTTTATATAAATGATATTTAGGTCCTTTTACTATTTGAGAATGGTAAATTCCTACCGGTCCAGATGCTAAATAAGCAATAAAACAGGCTGTACCTATATAGATACCGTTTTGAAGTCCGAAAAGTTCTAAGCCCATAACGGTGCAGGCGATAGGAGTATGAGTGGCACCCGAAAAAACCGCTACAAATCCCAATCCGGCTAAAAATGCGATGGGTAATGGTATAAAACCAGACAAGCAACTTCCAAGCGTGGCACCAATAAAAAAGAGTGGAGTAACTTCTCCGCCTTTAAAACCTGCTCCTAGGGTGAATCCAGTAAACAATATTTTGAGCAAAAAGTCATAATAAGCACTAGGGGTTGAAAACGACTCTACAATAGTAGGTACGCCTAGTCCCATATATTTTGGAGTGTTTATAAAGTACATCGCTATGGCAAAAAGTAATCCGCCTACAAAAGGACGCAAAGGCGGGTAAGAGATCGTTTTTGAAAATAAATGCCCCCAGAAATGAGTGCTTCTAGAAAAGAGCATAGCAGCAAGACCAAACAAGATGCTAATAGGAAGGATCCATGCTAGGTTTTCGATTGTAATTTCGGGAGTGGTAGGGATAGAATAATGCGTGTGTTTAACAGCCCAAAACTCAACTGTAAAGTAGGCAATGAAAGCGACTAAGAAAGAAAGCACGAGGCTTTTTAAGCTTATTTTACTAAAATACACGACTTCAAGAGCAAATATAGCGCCTGCTAGTGGAGTGCCAAAAACGGATGCAAAACCAGCACTTATTCCTAGTATAATTAATGTTTTTCTATCAGAAGCGTCAAGTTTAAACAAGCTAGTAAATTGATCGGCTATTGCGCCACCCATTTGCACTGCCGTTCCTTCTCGTCCAGCTGATCCTCCAAAAAGATGTGTTACAATTGTACCAATAAGGACTAATGGAGCCATCTTTATTGAGATTTGCTTTTTCGGCGCTTCGTATTCTTCTAGTAATAAGTTATTTCCTCGCACTACAGAGCTGCCGTAATAATGGTACAAAAGACCAATGCCTAAACCACCAATTGGCAATAGCCAAATAATCCAATTGTGGTGCGCTCTATATTGAGCAGCCCATTCTAAAGCAACAAGTAACAGTGCAGACGCTGATCCCGATAAGGAACCAATTATGGTGCAAATGAACACCCATTGAAATATAAGAACGCTAGTATTTTTTATTTTTTCTAAATTCATTATGCTAATAAAAAAGATTGTAATTCTTTATTTTGCTAAAGTATTACAATCCTTTTAAATTATCTTCTTTTTTTAAGAAACAACCGCTGTGAATTCTATCTCAACTAGATATTCAGGAGCAACTAATTTACTGATTTCATAAAAGCCTGTAGTTGGTTTTACTTCTTTAAAAAACGCAGCATGAGCATTTGCGACAGTTTCAAAGGTGTTAATGTCCGTGGTAAAGATACGCGTTCGGATCACGTCTTTCATGCTAGCGTCTAGATCTTCGAGTACTTTTGCTACCCGTTCTAGAATATTAAAAGTTTGGGCATAGGCATCAGTTGCTGTAACTTTTTCGCCATCGACTATAGCCACTGTCCCAGAAACTTCAATAATATTACCAATGCGCACGGCACGACAATAGCCCATTTTGTCTTCCCATGGAGAACCGGTCAAAATGTTTTCTCTTTTCATTGTAATTGTGTTTGATTGTTGGGTTTAGACCAAAACGTAAATCTTGGTATATTTTTTGCAATTTAAAGAATTACGAGAAAGTAAAAAACACCTTTTTTGTTTAAAAATGTTCGTTTTTAATAGAATCTTTATCGATTAAAACGAAATATTTTGTAAAGTTTAAAGTTATCAATATGAGTAAAGTGAAATGGTTTTGCTGGTTTTTTAATTTAAATAAAATAGGTGATGGATAGATGTAGGAGGTTTTTTAGTGGCGTTTTTGTCTTTATTTTGCTCTTTGGAGCAATGAGTGAAGGTTATTCCCAAGAGGAGTTTGGTGCAAATTTTAAGGCCATTCCGCCAAAAGAGAAAGAAATTAAAGTAAAAAAAGCGGGTCCTTCAATAGCGCCACCGCCAAAAGTGATTCCTTATATTGCAGCAGTTCTACCAGAAAACAAGTTCAAGGTGCCTAAAAATGATAAAGTTGTGGCAGCGGTGCTGTATCAGCGCAATCAAGATTTAGGGGTGTACAAAACCAGTTCAAAAACAGCAAGGGTGCAGTATAGAGATGGTGCTTATGTGGATGGTGATCGCATAAGAATATATGTCAATTATAAGATCGTAGATCATGATGTGCTATTGGAAGAAGATTTTAAAGGATTTGAAATACAGCTCGAAAAAGGTGTAAATAGAATTGATTTTGAGGCATTAAACGAAGGTTTTGCAGCTCCAAACACAGCCGAGTTTAAAGTGTTTGACGATAAAGGAGTTGTGATTTCGGCAAGTCAATGGAATATTGGGCAAGGTTTTATGGCAACTATAATAGTAGATAGGCAATAAAAGCTCGTTTTGGCTAAAATTTAAGGGATAAGGTTAAAGTTTTTTTAATGTTGCGCTTCGCTTTTGTTTTCTAAAAATAAAGCTTGGTATATTTGTTGCAACTTGATAATTAGAATATTTGTATAAAAAAACAAAGCGATAAAATATGAAGCAGGTAGTTTGGATTGTTATGATGTGTTTTGCTATAAACGGCTACTCTCAATCAGAGTTTAGTTCAAAGTTTAAAGCGATTCCTCCTGTGGATACAAGCGTAAAAATCAAAAAAACGCCTCCGCCAACAGTTGCACCACCGGATATTGTAGCGCCTAATATTCTTAAAAAGCCAGAAACTAAATTTCAGAGTACCACATTCAAGATTGGAGATCCAGATCCTATTTCGATGATTCAAACGAATGATTTTATTAATCCAGGTGATGAAGTACGTGATAAAATGAATAAAAGTATCAATAAAAGCTTAGTTAATAGCGGCTTAAAAGAGGATACTTCGTATTTAAATCAAAAAGATTTGGATTTTGGTACGATTAGAACCAAATCAAAAACCTTGCTAATTAGAGTACGTGATTACGGTGCAATTGATGGTGATTTGATAAAAGCAACGAGTATTCATGATTATAAATCAATTGTTTTAGTAAATAATTTGTATTTAGATAGTGGCTTTAGAGATATTCACATGGATTTAAAAGAAGGCTTGAATTACTTAGAGTTAGAAGCGTTAAACCGTGGTTCATTAGGTGGAAACACAGGAGCTTTCTATATTTATGATAGCGCCGGCACCTTACTTTTATCGGATTTATGGAATAACTTTGATAAAGGTGTAAAATCTAAATTCACCTTTATCAAAGAATAAGGATTCTATAATTTTTAATAATTAAAACGGATCAGCTGTAACCGTAAACTTCATATCAGCTTTTATGGTTACATCCGAAGTTATTGTTTCTTTAGTGACTGCAACTGTTCGTAGTTTGTAACTAGACGCTTTAATGTATTTGTCTAGTTTTTCGGTGGTAGGTGTAAGTGTTAGTGTATTAGTAGTAACACTAATATTGTCTAGGTAGGCAAGTTCAATTTCGTCATTAGCATCTGTCGAAATGTAGATGTGAATGGATTTTAAAAAGCTAAACGTTTTGTCAGTTGGGTCTGTAATGCTTAGTTTCAATTCTTTCAACTTGACATCTTTTACTAAGCTGGCTTTCGTATTGTTGTTCTCAAAATCAGCGCTAGAATTTGTAGTCACGTCAGGAGTGGGGATTCCATTTGCAATATTAAGTGGAAAACCAACGCCTATTTTAAACTCGGTTTGATTAGAAACAGTAAAAGTGAGCAACTTGTCAATCACGCTACAAGAAACAATAAATAAGGATAAAAGACCGATCAGTGTATGAGTTTTAATTTTCATTAGGTATTTAATTTAGAAATAATTGGGTTTTAAAAGCTTGATTGTTGCATGCTTTTGAGCAAATATACGATATTAAACTAGATATGGTTTTGCGGTATTTTTGATCTAATAAGTAGAAATTAAAAGGGTTGACAGGTCATTTTTATAAGAAAATAAGCCTATTAAGGAATCTTTGAAAAAAAAATAAATATTTTTCAAATTTCGATTTTTCAATTCCGAATATAAAAAGTATTTTTGCGCATGCAACACAACGTACTTATTTTAGATTTCGGATCGCAATATACTCAGCTTATTGCGCGTAGAGTTCGCGAATTAAATATATTCTGCGAAATTTTTCCTTACAATCATTTTCCGAGTGATTTATCAAGTTATAAAGCCGTAATTTTAGGTGGAAGCCCATTTTCTGTGAGAGCAGATGACGCTCCGCATCCTGATTTGTCACAAATCAGAGGAAAATTACCTATGTTAGCCGTATGTTACGGTGCGCAATACTTAGCTCACTTTAGTGGTGGAGAGGTTGCAGCATCAAATACGAGAGAATATGGTAGAGCAAACTTATCTTATATAAAAGAAGATGAAATTTTCTTCGAAGGAGTTGATCTTAATAGTCAAGTTTGGATGAGTCATAGTGATAGTATTAAAGCCTTGCCTACTAATGGTGTAAAACTGGCTAGTACACACGATGTGGAATTTGCGGCTTACAAAATTGAAGGCGAAACAACTTATGCCATTCAATACCATCCAGAAGTTTTTCACTCAACAGATGGTTCAAAAATGTTAGAGAATTTCTTGGTAAAAATTGCCGATGTTCCGCAAACATTTACACCAAATGCATTTGTTGAAGAAATGGTGTCAGAGTTAAAAGAGAAATTACAAGATGACAAAGTAGTTCTGGGACTTTCAGGAGGAGTAGACTCAACTGTAGCTGCTGTTTTATTACATCAAGCAATTGGTAAAAACCTATATTGTATTTTTGTAAATAACGGTTTGCTTAGAAAAGATGAATTTCAGAGCGTTTTAGATCAATACGAAGGAATGGGATTAAATGTAAAAGGAGTAGATGCTTCTCAACGTTTTTATGATGCCTTAGCTGGAGTTACTGATCCTGAATTAAAAAGAAAAGCTATTGGTAATGCATTTATCGAAGTTTTTGATGCTGAATCGCATCTTATCGAAGATGTTACTTGGTTGGCTCAGGGAACGATTTATCCAGATGTAATTGAATCAGTTTCTGTAAAAGGACCATCTGCAACAATTAAATCACACCACAATGTGGGAGGTTTGCCGGATTATATGAAATTAAAAATCGTGGAGCCTTTACGTATGCTTTTCAAAGATGAAGTACGTAGAGTTGGGGCGAGTTTAGGAATTGATCCAGAATTATTAGGAAGACATCCTTTTCCTGGACCAGGATTGTCAATTCGTATTTTAGGAGATATTACTTTAGAAAAAGTGCAAATTTTACAAGATGTAGATAAAGTTTTTATCGACGGTTTGAAATCTTGGGGATTGTATGATAAAGTTTGGCAAGCAGGAGCTATTTTGCTTCCGGTGAACAGTGTAGGGGTTATGGGTGATGAGCGTACATACGAGAAAGTGGTAGCGTTGCGTGCAGTAGAATCTACGGACGGTATGACTGCAGATTGGGTACACTTGCCTTATGATTTCTTGATGAAAGTGTCTAATGATATTATCAATAAAGTAAAAGGAGTAAATAGAGTTGTTTATGATATAAGCTCTAAGCCACCAGCAACTATAGAATGGGAATAACGAGTAAGCTTTTTATAGTTTAAAAAACATAAACTCTCGTTTTTTATAAAGACGGTATCAGATTTTGGAACAAAATTTGATACCGTTTTCTTATCTTTGACCTATTAATTTTATAAATAAAAATAATGAAATATTTTTTTGCGATCTGTATTACTGTTCTATTAGGTGTAAATACTGTTTTTTCTCAGGGAAAAGCAATTGGCCACAAAGTAGAAAAAGGAGAAACGATAACTCAAATAGCGCAAAAGTATCATGTAACACCTTATGATATTTATCAACTCAATCCAGATGCACAAAGCGGATTAAAGTCTAATATGGTTTTGATAATTCCAAATAAATCGGGGGTTAAAATAGCTGAAACAAAACCAGCTGAAGTTGCAAATGCAACAACACACGAAGTGCTTCCAAAAGAGACTTTGTACGGAATTGAAAAAAAATACGGCATCTCTGATGAGAATTTAAAAAAAGCCAATCCTTTTCTTGAAAATGATGGTTTGCAAATAGGTCAGGTATTGACTATTCCTTCAAAAAATGCAGTAACAACAGGAGTGAAATCAAATGGTAAGTCTGCTGTAACTTCTAAAGTTGTTGGGGCTTCAAAAGAGCAGTATGTGTTTCATGATGTGCTTGCAAAGGAGACTAAATATTCAATTTCAAGAAAATATGGATTAACAATCGAAGAATTAGAAAAACGCAATCCAGAAGTTGTGACTAATTTACCAATTGGATATCGCTTGACGATAAAAGGCACTGCGCCAAAAGTTGTGGAAGAAGTAATGGTTAAAGCGGACGTTGTTGAGGCAAAGGTTGCCGCAGCTAAAGTAGAAACAACGGCTCAAAATCCAGTATTGACGACTTTGAAAAACAACTATGCAACTTATGAAGTACAGCCAAAAGAGACACTTTATAGCTTGTCTAAAATGTTTGATATTAGTCAGGATAAGTTAATCGAATTAAATCCAGAACTTGCAAATAGTGTTGAGATAGGTATGTTATTAAAAGTACCAGCCAAAGAAGCGCTTGTTGCACCAGTAAAAAAAGAATATACATCATTAGTTAAAATCATAGAAGACGGAAAACGTAAAAGAATGGCAATGCTATTGCCTTTTAATGTGGCTGCTATTCAAAACGATACGGTGAGTTCTACTTATAATCGTTTGAAAAAAGATCGGTTTTTAAACATGACGCTTGATTTTTATGCTGGAGCATTAATAGCAATTGACTCTGCTAAAACATTAGGTTTCCCAATTGATGTTGAAATATACGATTCAGAAGAAACAAAGAATGGGTCTAAAGTAGCTGCCCTTATTAAGGCTAACAGATTAGATTCGGTCAATGCTATCGTAGGGCCATTTTATCAAAGTAATGCAGAGGTAGCTGCCCAGCTGGTAGCATTGAATAATGTACCAGTTGTTTCACCTCTTTCTAAAGATTTAGGAAATCCGTATCCAAATTTATACCAAACGATTCCAACAAATGAAGTTGTTAAAAACACCGTTTTTGATTATATGCGTGCTCATAATGGGAATATAGTAGCAGTAGTTGATAAGAAAAAGCAATCTATTTTACAGTATTTAAAAGACTATCAAAGTACTGTTCCGTTGGTTGATTTTAGAGATAATGGAAGTGTTTCGGCCGAAAGTTTAAAAAGCATGTTAGTAAAAGGAAAGACTAATTACGTGGTAATGGAAACGGCTAATACTTGGATGATTAAAACGATAATAGCAACGATGGTCAGTGCAATGCCTACTTATGATATGCAATTGGTGATATTAGAGCCTAATGAAACGTTGGATACCGATGAGATTAAGTTTTTGAACTTGACTAAATTGAAGTTGATGTACCCTTCTGTAATTAGAGATAATGTGACTGAGGCAACTGCTATTTTTGATAAAAAGTATAAAAAAATAAACAATGTGTTTCCAAGTGATTATGCGACTCGTGGTTTTGACGTGACCTTTGACACGATGCTGCGTCTCGTGCAAAACGTAAAGTTTGAAGTGACGGTTAATGAATCAGCAACGGAACATGTTGAGAATAAATTTGCGTATTATAAAAAAGAAGATGGAGGATATACGAATAAGGGCGTTTTCTTGATGTATTATGATACCGACTTAACAATTAAAGAAGCGAAATAATGACTTCAAAAGTAACCTATTTAGGAGATTTAAGAACTTCATCAATCCACGTACAATCAGGGAGTGAAATAATTTCAGACGCACCATTAGATAATAATGGCAAAGGCGAAGCTTTTTCTCCAACAGATACAGTGGCAAATGCTTTGGCAAGTTGTATGATGACTGTTATGGGAATAAAAGCAAGAGATTTAAATATCGATTTAACAGCTTCGGTTGCGGAGGTGACAAAGATCATGAATGCTGAACCGAGAAGAATTGGTGTTGTCGAAGTTCATTTTGATATGCATGGAAATCCGGATCAAAAAAGTAGAACTATTTTAGAACGTACGGCAATGACTTGTCCTGTTTCATTAAGTTTACATCCTGAAATCGAGAAACGAATTACTTTTAATTGGAAGTAATAAAAATATAAATAGAGTGAAAGCCAAGAAGTAATATGTTAAGTCGTGTTGTTTCTTGGCTGTTGCTTTTTTAGTAGTGTACAAATGGATAAAAATCAAGAACAGCTAATTAAATTGGCACATACCAAAATGCCTTTTGGTAAATATGAAGGTTGGTATTTAATAAGTTTACCCGAGTATTATGTGGTTTGGTATCATAATAAAGGATTTCCAAAAGGGGAATTGGGTGAACAATTAAAATTGATTTATGAGATAAAACTCAATGGCTTAGAAGAATTGATATTAAATATTAAAAAAAGATATCCAAAACAGCGTTAATTTCTTAAATTAATGCTGTTTTTGTTTTGAAATATAACAGTTGTTGAATTCTCAATTTTCCAAATTATCTCAATTCTAAATTAGTATTTTCTCGATTTATAATCGTATTTTTGCCAAGTTTTTTACACAACTACAATACAAACAACATCATAATGAATCAAACAAAATATATTTTTGTTACTGGAGGTGTAACTTCTTCCTTAGGGAAAGGAATTATAGCAGCATCTTTAGCAAAACTGTTACAAGCAAGAGGATATAGGACAACTATTCAAAAGTTTGATCCGTACTTAAACGTTGACCCAGGAACATTGAATCCGTATGAACATGGAGAATGTTATGTGACTGATGATGGGGCTGAAACAGATTTAGATTTAGGTCATTATGAGCGTTTTTTAAATGTTCCAACTTCTCAAGCGAACAATGTTACTACAGGAAGGATTTATCTTTCGGTTATTGAAAAAGAGCGTAGAGGAGAGTTTTTAGGTAAAACAGTACAAGTTGTACCTCATATCACTAACGAAATTAAGGATAGAATGCAATTACTTGGTAAATCAGGTGATTATGACATTGTTATTACTGAGATTGGTGGTACGGTAGGAGATATTGAGTCGTTGCCTTACATCGAATCTGTACGTCAATTAGTTTGGGATATGGGTGAGAATAATGCTATCGTTATTCACTTAACCCTAGTTCCTTATCTAGCTGCTGCAGGGGAATTAAAAACAAAACCTACTCAACACTCTGTTAAAACATTAATGGAAAGCGGCATCAAAGCTGACATCTTAGTATGTAGAACTGAGCATGAGATTTCGGATGAAATTAGAAATAAATTGGCATTGTTTTGCAATGTAAAAAGAGAAGCAGTAATTCAATCTATTGATGCTTCTACAATTTATGAAGTTCCTAACTTAATGCTAGAAGAAGGACTTGATGTTGTAGCTCTAAAAAAATTAGATTTGCCTAAAAAAGCAGCGCCAGACTTAAAAACATGGAATACTTTTTTACGTAGAATTAAAAACCCAAAACAAACCGTGAATATTGGTTTGATTGGGAAATATGTAGAAATGCAGGATTGTTACAAATCAATTTTGGAGGCTTTTATTCATGCAGGTGCTAGTAATGAAACCAAAGTAAATGTAGTTTCGATCCATTCAGAATATATAGATGCGGATAATGTAGGGGAGAAATTTAAAGATCTTGACGCTATTCTTGTTGCTCCAGGTTTTGGAGAAAGAGGTATTGAAGGTAAAATAGCTGCGGTGCAATATGCACGTGAAAACAAAATGCCTTTCTTTGGGATTTGTCTTGGAATGCAAATGGCAGTAATCGAATATTCTCGTAATATTCTTGGTTATGCTGACGCAAATTCTACAGAGATGAACGAAACAACGAAGCATCCTGTTGTAAACTTGATGGAAGAACAAAAAAATGTCACAGACAAAGGAGGGACAATGCGTCTTGGAGCTTGGAAATGTGATATCAAGCCGGATACTTTAGCATATAAGATATATGGTCAAACTGCGATAACAGAGCGTCACCGTCACCGTTATGAATTTAATAGTGCGTATGCCGTGGAGTTGCAAAACGCTGGTTTGAAAGCATCAGGTGTGAATCCAGATACTGGTTTGGTAGAAATTGTAGAAATAGAAGATCATCCTTTTTTTATTGGAGTTCAGTACCATCCAGAATATAAAAGTACAGTTGCGAATCCACACCCACTTTTTGTGAATTTTGTTGCTGCTGCTGTAAAAGCGAGTAAAAAATAATAGTAATACCCATTTTGTTATAGTAATTATAACAAGATATATGAATGCTAATTCTAATCGTAGCGAGTTTTATTACTCAAAACATTAAACTTTGAACAAAAAAACATAATGGAAGAAAAAAAATTTGACCCCAATTCGATAATTGGTTTTATTTTGATATTTGGGCTATTAATTTGGATCATGTATAACAATAAGCCGTCTGAGAAAGAGATTGCTGCCGAGAAAGCCAAAAAAGAATTAGTTGTAAAAGAAACAGCAGAAGCTAAGGCTGTTGCTGCGAATGCAGTTACAGCTCCTGTAGCGGTTAGTGATACATTGCAAATGGCAAATTTGCAAAAGTCTTTAGGGAGTTTTGCTTATTCTGCCGCATTACCATCAGCGAAAGAGGCTTTTACTACTATTGAAAATAAATTAGTAGTTTTAAAAATTGCTAATAAAGGAGGTTATATTGTCGAAGCAACTTTAAAAAACTACGATAAGTTTAATAAAGGTTCTGGAGAATTGGTTAAATTGATCAAAGACAACAATGCCAATTTAAATATTCAGTTGTTTACAAGTGATAATCATACTTTAAATACTAAAGATTTATATTTTGAGCCTACTTTAACAAAAAATGGTGCAGATCAAGTTTTAAGTATGCGTTTAAAATCGGCTGATAATCAATATTTAGAATATAAATATGTGTTGAAAGCAGATGATTATATGCTTGACTTTGATATTAAATCGCAAGGATTGAGTACGGTATTGAATACGTCAAAACCTTTGAATTTAGAATGGGCTTTAAAAGGCTATACTAATGAAAAAAGTATCACTACTGAAAACCGTTATTCTGAAATGTACTATGAGCATGAAGATGGGAAGAGTGATTATATGGGTTCTGGGAAAGATAAAACAGAAAATGTTGAAGGTGTTTCTTATATCGCATACAAACAACATTTCTTTTCATCTATTTTATTGACAAGTACTCCTTTTGCGAAAGCAGAATTGTATTCGAATAATTTAGTTGGAGGCGATAATAAAGACACAACGTATACAAAACAATTTAAAGCAATTGTTCCATTGGCATTTAAAAATGGGGAGATTGATCAAAAAATGAACTGGTATTATGGTCCTACGGATTATAAGTTATTGAAATCATACGACAGAAACTTAGAGGATATTGTAGCCTTAGGTTGGGGGATTTTCGGTTGGATCAACCGTCATGCTTTTATTCCAATGTTCGGATTTTTGTCCATGTTTATTTCTCAAGGTTGGGCAATTGTATTGTTTACAATCTTAATTAAATTAGTAATGTCTCCTATTACTTATAAGTCATTTTTGTCACAAGCAAAAATGAAAGTTTTGAGGCCTGAGATTGCTGAGTTGGGTGAAAAATTCAAAAAAGACCCGATGAAAAAACAGCAAGAAACAATGAAATTATACAATAAAGCAGGAGTAAACCCAATGGCGGGTTGTGTTCCGGGTTTATTGCAAATGCCAGTATTCTATGCCTTGTTTCAATTTTTCCCTTCGGCGATAAGTTTACGACAAAAAGGATTTTTATGGGCAGATGATTTATCATCTTATGATTCAGTTTATCAATTGCCTTTTAGTATTCCAGCATACGGTAATCATATCAGTTTGTTTCCAATCTTAGCATCGATAGCCATTTTCTTTTATATGAAAATGACAACTGGAGATCAACAAATGGCAGCTCCACAGCAAGAAGGTATGCCGGATATGGCAAAAATGATGAAAATCATGATTTATGTATCTCCATTGATGATGTTGCTTTTCTTTAATAATTATGCTGCTGGTTTAAGTTTGTATTACTTTATCTCTAACTCGATTACAATAGGAATCATGCTTGTGATTAAGAATTACATTATTGATAGCGATAAAATTCATGCTCAAATTCAAGAAAATAAATTGAAAGAGCCGAAAAAGCAAGGTAAGTTTCAAAGAAAACTGCAAGAGGTAATGGAGCAACAAGAAGCTCTAAAAGCAGAACAGAAAAAGAAATAGTTTTTTAATAAAGCTTGTTTAATAAAATAATGCCCCAGAAGAGTAAACCACTTTTTTGGGGCATTTTATTTATCTCAAGTGTGGTATTTTTGGTAATGTAAGTTGCTGTTTATTAAGTTGTTTTGATATTTAAATCTCTGCTTTTAATGAGTCAACGCTATTAGTGCAGTAGTGTAAAAAAGGCTCCTTATTGTCAAATAAGGAGCCTTTTTAATTTTTATGTTTATTAGAAAACAGGAAGAAGTACTTTGTCAATAGCGTGGATTACTCCGTTTGAACATTGTACATCAGTTATAATGATACTAGATATTCTATTGTTCGCATCTTTGATCTTTGCTCCGCCAGTCAAATTTATGGTAAATTTTTGTGCTGGAGTAAGGATTGGAGTAACGCTTTGCCCTTCGGTTAAGCTTGCAGCCAGCACATTAGCAGGACTTATAACATGGTATTGTAGTACTTTAGTTAAATTAGCATCAGAGACACTTGCAATTCCGCCCGGAGCTAGTTCAATGTTCAAAGCTGTAAAAGCGGCGTTAGTAGGAGCAAAGACTGTAAATGGTCCTGTTCCAGATAAAATAGATACAAAATCAGGTTGGTTCGCTTTGGTAAGTGCTCCCACGAGTGAAGTGAAATTAGGATTTGCGGTTGCATGAGTCACTACAGTAGGGAGTCCAATAACTTTATCAACTAGATGAATGACGCCGTTAGAAGCCATAATGTTTGGTGTGGTTACAGTTGCAACGCCGTTTAGTTTAACGCCATTACTTATGTTGACATACATGCTCAATGTATTAGTTGTTGAAGCTGTTCCCTTGGCTAGTGTTTTAATGTAACCTTCTTTTAAGTCCGTGGCTACTAATTTTGTTGCAATTACGTGGTTTAATAGTATTTCTTTTAATGCTTCTTTTGGTACTTCATTTACAGTTTTGTAAGGTGTTGTAGCTAGGAAAGCGGTAAAGGCGTCATTTGTTGGGGCAAAAACGGTGTAAGATCCACTGGCTTGTAGAGTAGTTGTAAGTTCAGCTTTTTGTAACGCTTGTACCAAAATGCTTAGATTGTCGGTTTTAGATGCAAGTCCTGTAATCGTGTTATCAGTCATAGAGTTGTCATCGCTGTTGCATGAGGTTAAAAAAACTAAAAGCGTAAAAACGATAGTTAAATTTTGTAATTTAAATAGATTTTTCATAATTGTTAAGTTTAATGTTGAAACAAACTTAGAAAATTTTATTTTGTTTATCTTTTTATGATTAATAATAAACAAAATTAAAACTTTAGTATTTTATTGTAAATTGTTTAATTGTTTTTGATTCTTTTTTATATTATTGATAATGCGGTTATTAGTGTGTTTTATGGTGCTTTAAGCCATTATTGTTGTTGATTATTTTTTTTAAAAAAGTTAAACAATATTACGTATTTTGTGTTTTTTTTTGAGCACAACAGTGTTTTAATTTATGTTGGCCGTGTTTTTGTGAATTAAAAAGAGTTTTAGTATTTGAATCCTTTTTTATGGATTTAAATGTAAATTTGTTTCTTTAACGCAGTTTGTATTTTAATTATAATTTTTATCACTAATGGCAAATCATAAGTTTTGTTTTTGTAAAGTATTTTTCTTCATTTTGTTTATGCAGGCAGTATCGGCGCAGTCTTTTACAAATGCTTTAGATTCGAATGGTAAGAAGCATGGAATTTGGAAGGGCATTTATCCTGAGTCAAAAAGAGCTCGATATGAAGGTAGTTTTGTTCATGGAAAAGAGATAGGTGTTTTTAAATATTTTGATGATACTAAGGCTGGTTCTGTTATTGCAACCCGTGAGTTCAATGCTGTTGATTCAGGAGCATACACTATTTTTTATGATCAAAAAAATAATAAAGTCAGTGAAGGGAAGTCGGTAAATAAATTAAATGAAGGTCCTTGGAAATATTATCATCAAGAATCGGATAAAGTGATGACTACCGAAAATTATAAAAACGGAAAGCTAGAAGGAGTTCGTACTGTTTTTTATTTAAGTGGAAAATTGGCAGAAGAAGCAACTTATGTTAAGAATTTAAAAGAGGGGATTTATAAAAAATACTCAGAAAACGGAATTGTGCTCGAAGAATCCATGTATAAAAATAATGAGTACAATGGTTTAGCAATTTTTAGAGATCCCGACGGAAGCATTGTTTCAAAAGGACAGTTTGTAAACGGTAAAAAAGCTGGAATGTGGCAATTTTTCGAAAAAGGGAAGCTTTCCAAAGAGATAAATATGAGTTTGCAGCAAGGCGTTATTAAAGCGAAGAGGTAATTAAACGGCTGTTAGAACTCATACTGCAATAAAACTTTGTAACTTTGCAGACTTATAAAATTAATAAAGATTTTCGAAATGAAACGTGTTGTAGTAGGACTTTCAGGTGGTGTAGATTCAAGCGTTGCAGCTTATTTATTGCAAAAACAAGGATTTGAAGTGATTGGTCTTTTTATGAAAAATTGGCACGATGACTCGGTTACTATTTCAAATGAATGCCCATGGCTAGAAGATAGTAATGATGCCTTATTAGTAGCCGAAAAATTAGGAATCCCTTTTCAAACAGTAGATTTAAGTGAACAATATCAAGAGAAAATCGTTGATTATATGTTCCGTGAATATGAAAAAGGCCGTACACCTAATCCAGATGTTTTATGCAATCGTGAGATTAAATTTGATGTCTTTATGAAAATTGCATTAAGCCTTGGTGCCGATTATGTGGCTACAGGACATTATTGTAAAAAAAGCGAAATAGAAGTAGCTGGTCAACCCGTATATCAATTGCTTGCAGGAGCTGATAATAATAAGGATCAGTCTTATTTTCTTTGCCAGTTGTCTCAAGAACAACTAGCGAAGTCTTTGTTTCCAATAGGAGAATTAAATAAGCCAGAAGTTCGTGCAATAGCGGCTGAAATGGAATTAGTAACTGCAGAGAAGAAAGATTCACAAGGTTTGTGTTTTATTGGTAAAGTGCGTTTGCCAGAATTTTTGCAACAAAAATTACAACCAAAAGAAGGTGTAATTATTCAAATAGATAAAAATGATCCTGTTTATACCTCAGTGACACAGGAGGAGTCAACGGCAGAAGAACAGTTAGCAGCAGTAGCCCGCAAAATCGAGTATACGCCGGCAATGGGAAAAGTGGTGGGTAAACATCAAGGAGCACACTATTTTACAATTGGGCAGCGTAAAGGCTTAAATGTAGGTGGAACTACCGATCCTTTGTTTATTATTGCAACAAATGTGGAAACAAACACTATATACACAGGTTTAAGTAGCCAACACCCAGGATTATTTAGAAAAGGATTGTTTATTGACAAGTCTGAAGTGCATTGGATTCGTACCG
Organism: Flavobacterium muglaense; assembly: GCF_014305155.1. Taxonomy (GTDB): domain Bacteria; phylum Bacteroidota; class Bacteroidia; order Flavobacteriales; family Flavobacteriaceae; genus Flavobacterium; species Flavobacterium muglaense. The sequence continues at coordinate 28,165 of NZ_JACRUK010000020.1, read as the reverse complement.
ATATGGCTTTGGCCAATGGGGAAACAATGGAAGTAATGGCAAGAATTCGCTATAGACAACCGTTGCAAAAAGCAATCTTGCATCAATCAGAAAGCGGTATGTATATTGTATTTGATGAGCTACAATCTGCAATTACTGAAGGTCAATTTGCAGCTTGGTATATTGGGGATGAATTAGTAGGTTCGGGAGTTATTTCCTAACTTGCTACTGTAATTATTCTTTTAATCTAAAAGTAAACTATGAAAAAGGGCTTTTTATTCTTCTTTATGTTTCTAAGCACCATAGGATTTGCGCAAGAAGATGCTTGGGTGTATTTTAATACCAAAACAAACGCGCAGCCTTATTATGATACGCCACTATTGATGTTGTCACAAAGGTCAATTGATAGAAGAGTGCGACAAAGTATTGCTTTAGATTTAAAAGACGTTCCTATTGATGTAGCTTATATCAATCAAATTAAATTAGTGGCAGGATTAACGGTTAAAGCCAAATCGAAATGGCTTAACGCAATCCATGTTCGCGGTACTCAAGCGGTAATTAATTCATTGAAAAATTTCAGTTTTGTAAATAAAGTTGATTTTGCTAACAAAGCCCTGAATCAAACGGGTAAGGTGGCTGTTGGTGCTAAAAACACGAGTCAGAACACAATCAGTGAGACGAAGGTTGCATACGCTTACGGTACATCAGAAAATCAAATTAAGATGCTGAACGGCCATGTTTTGCATGAACAAAATTATACAGGAACAGGTAAAATAATAGCAGTAATGGATGCCGGTTTTCCCGGGGTAAATACAGCTTTGCCATTCAAAAGATTGAGAGATAATAACCAGATTTTAGGCGGTTACGATTATGTTAGTCGTAATGATAACTTCTATACAGGGGATTCTCATGGAACATTAGTTTTATCGACTATGGGAGGATATCAGGAAAACGCCTTGGTAGGTACAGCGCCAGATGCTTCTTATTATTTGTTTATTACAGAAGACGCAAATTCTGAAAACCCTATCGAAGAATCATTATGGGTAGAGGCGGCAGAAAAGGCCGATAGTCTTGGAGTGGATGTGATCAATACCTCATTAGGGTACTTTGAATATGATAATACTAATTATAATCATACTTATAGTGAATTAAATGGCGTTACTGCGTTTATGTCAAGAGGAGCCGAAATTGCCTTTAGTCGAGGAATGATTGTGGTAGCTTCGGCAGGGAATGAGGGAACGACATCAAATCCGCATGTTGCAGTGCCTGCCGATGCCGTATCTGTATTGGCAATAGGAGCAGTCTCTGCAACCAAAATCAAAGCGTCATTTAGCTCCATTGGACCTTCTTATGATGGAAGAATCAAACCAGATCTCATGGCTCAAGGAGTTTCGGCAGTGGTGTCTGATCCCTCAGGAAATATCTCAACAGCTGATGGAACGTCTTTTTCTGGCCCTATAATGGCCGGGATGATTGCTAGTTTTTGGCAAGCGTTTCCTCAAAAAACAAACAAACAAATTAGAGATTTAGTCGTTAAATCGGCAGATAGATATACGTCACCTTCGGCTCAATATGGATATGGAATTCCAAATTTTAGTACGGCATTAAATGCTGGTTCATTAGGCGTAGATGATTTTAATTTTTCGAAATTGATAACATATCCTAACCCTACATTTGATTACGTTTCGTTTACTTTTCCCGAAAGTATTTCTAATGGAAAGGTTATTATCTATTCTTTCTTAGGTCAAAAAGTATTAGAACAAGAAATTTCAGGTCAAACAGATTCTGTATCTTTATTAGGTTTGACTAATGGAACTTATATTTATAAAATTGAATCGGATACTTTTTCAAAAAGCGGAAAAGTCATTAAACAGTAAAACTCACTTGAATCAATGAATAAGATAACACAGCTTTTTAAGATTAAATATCCCATAATTCAAGGAGGAATGATATGGGTGAGTGGTCACAAATTAGCCAGTGCAGTAAGCAATGCAGGCGGGTTAGGATTAATAGGAGCAGGCTCAATGTATCCAGAGGTTTTGCGTGAGCACATCCAGAAATGCAAGCAAGAAACAGCAAAGCCTTTTGGCGTGAATGTTCCGATGCTGTATCCTAATATTGAAGAAATAATGAAAATAATTGTCGAAGAAGACGTAAAAATCGTCTTTACATCGGCAGGAAATCCTAAAACTTGGACTTCGTTTTTAAAAGAAAAAGGAATAACAGTTGTACATGTTGTGAGTAGTTTGGCATTTGCTTTAAAAGCGCAAGAGGCTGGAGTTGATGCTGTTGTTGTCGAAGGCTTTGAAGCTGGAGGACATAACGGTAGAGATGAAACAACTACTTTGACCTTGATTCCAATTGTAAAAGAGAAAGTTACAATACCTGTGATAGCAGCTGGAGGAATTGGGACTGGTCGTGGAATGCTAGCAGTTATGGTTCTTGGTGCGGATGGAGTGCAAGTAGGAAGCAGGTTTGCTGCTTCGACAGAATCATCGGCTCATGATAATTTTAAGCAAACAATTATAGAAGTTAAGGAAGGTGGAACGCAGTTGACTTTGAAAGAGCTAGCACCTGTGCGATTGATAAAAAATAAATTTTACAATGACGTACAAAGCCTATATGAAAAATGTCCAACTAAAGAGGAATTAATTGATTTACTTGGTAGAGCGCGTGCAAAGCGTGGTATGTTTGAAGGAGATTTAGTCGAAGGAGAACTAGAGATTGGACAAATAGCCGGACTGATAAACGAAATTATACCAGCAGAAGCGATTATTGTCGAAATGATGAACGACTTAGCAACTGCCCAAAAAGAGGTACAGCATTTTGACTTTTAATTGTAGAAAATGAATAAAATAAAATTTTACATAATATTGCTTTTTATCGGTTTTGGGATACAGCAATCGTACGGTCAGACGTATAAGTTTAAAACATCTGGTTTTAGTGTTTTGCAAAAAAACGAAAGAGGAAAATGGGGAAATTGGTCTGATTTGAATTTGGTGAACATATTAGTTTCATTAGATACTAACAAAAGCCGATTTGTAATTTATTCAGAAGTGATTCAATTGTTTGAAATAGTGGAGTATCAGCCTGTTTCTGAAAATGAAACAGATCTAGTCTATTCATTCACCTGTAAGGACAATAATGGAGAAGATTGTACATTGTCTATCATTACTAGAAAAAAGCAAGACAATAGAAAGCAGTTGTATATTAATTATGACAATAGGATTATTGTCTATAATATTTTTAACATTTAATAAGGTATAAAAAAAGTCGCAATTTGCGACTTTTTTTATGCTTTGTAAATTATTCTACGTCCTTGATGAATTCGTCATATTCTAGGTAAAAAAGCTCTAGAGCGTGCATTTTATCATTATAAAAATCAAAAATAGCGTCCCAATTGTTTCTGTTGCTTACGCCAACACCTAGTTTTTCTACCCAGATCCGGCTAATGGTTTTTCCGTTTTCTAAGACGTATTCTTTTTCAAAAACTAGGTCTTTAATGAATTCCTCTTCGAGAATGTTTTTTAACGCTTCTAATTTTTCAAAATAAGCAATTCTTTTCTCGTCATTGCGGTGTTCAATATCAATTAGCACTTGTGCCTTTTTATTATCAACATAGAACTTAAACGAAAAGTCTTTTATTTTTGTGTCGTATAAAACCCATTTGCGGGGATATTTCTCTGCGAATGTGACCCAGAATTCTCTTTTTAGTTTTTGAGTTTCTTCTTTGCTATACATTTTATTTATCTGAATTTGATTTTAGAAAACTTGTACAATCGTATTTTCTAGAGTATATTTATATAATAATTTCAATGCAAAAATAGACTTTGATAATGGATTTTCAATCATTTTTAGAATATGTTCCTTATTTAACCCATGCACAACTTCCTGCTATGGCTGCTCATTTAAAAATGGCGCCCAAGGAACGTATTGAAGGTTTAGATACTAAAGGTGAAAATAAAAACCCTAGAAAAGCGGCGGTAATGATGTTGTTTTATCCTAAAAATAATAAAACACATCTGGTACTCATAGTCCGTAATTCGTATGAAGGGGTGCATTCAGGTCAAATTGCTTTTCCTGGTGGAAAATATGAAGAGGAAGATCTGGATTTTGAAACAACAGCTTTGCGCGAAACACAAGAAGAAGTAGGTATTGATCCCGCTATGATGCAAATTGTAAAGGCATTTACACCTATTTATATCCCGCCAAGCAACTTTATAGTCCATCCTTTTTTAGGGATTTGTCATAATGAACTTTGTTTTGTTCCTGATCCTACAGAGGTGGCTAAAATCATTGAATTGCCCTTATCTGTTTTTCTAGATGACGAAATAATTATTGACGCTCAGCTTTCTACATCCTACGCAACCAATATCAATGTTCCTGCTTTTGATATCGAAGGAAAGGTGGTCTGGGGCGCTACAGCAATGATGTTGAGTGAGTTAAAAGATGTGCTCAATGCAGTGATATGTGCTAAGATAATACAGGAATAAAGAGCATTCAAAAACGAAACAATGGACTGCATAGTTTGAAAATAGACAAAAATAATTTTCGTAAGTTTGCAACCCAAAACAAATAATAAACGTACAATTTTATGGGATTATTTAAGAGAAATCCTTTTGGTCATATCCTTTTCTTAAAAAAATGGTTAATTCGTTTTTTTGGAGCTGCTACTCATAGAAGGTATAGAGGGTTCAACGAATTACAGATTGAAGGTTCAGAGATTATCAGGAATTTACCAAACACGAACGTGCTTTTTATATCCAATCATCAAACTTATTTTGCCGATGTTGTGGCTATGTTTCATGTCTTTAATGCTAGTTTAAAGGGACGTGAAAACAATATAAAAAATGTTTTATACCTGTGGAATCCCAAGATGAATATCTATTATGTAGCGGCCAAAGAAACTATGACAGCGGGCTTGTTGCCACGTATTATGGCGTATGCAGGGGCCATCTCGGTAGAGCGTACTTGGCGTGCAAAAGGAGTCGATGTTACGGAGAAAAAAGATGTTAATCCTAATGATACCGAAAATATAAAAATGGCATTAAAGGATGGCTGGGTCATCACTTTTCCGCAAGGAACTACTAAGTCCTTTAAGCCGGTTCGTAAAGGAACGGCGCATATTATTAAGGACTATCGTCCTATTGTTGTACCTATTGTAATTGATGGATTCCGCCGTTCATTCGATAAAAAAGGGCTACGCATGAAAAAGAAAGGAATTTTACAATCCTTTATCATTAAAGAACCTTTAGATATCGACTATGATAATGACAGCATTGATGAGATAGTCGAAAAAGTAGAATATGCCATAGAACAACACTCTTCATTCTTAAAAGTAATTCCTTGTGAAGAAATTGAAGAACAAGAAAAATTAAATAAACTCCGCAAGTGGGAGTACTAAATAAAAAAAAATAGTTCGAATTGAACTGTTTTTTTTTTGATATTTATAAGTCTATTTTCTTTAATTCTTTATAGTTAGCCAGTAATCGTCGGAGTAAAACACCATAAATTAAGCGGTAAAACAACCATATCAATCCTATTACAGCTGCTGTTACTAGTAGGATAACCAAGAACGAAACGATATAAACACTATTCGAAATTTCAGCCAGATGCTTGCCGTCTTCAAGCATTTTATGACTCAAGGCGCTTTTCATACCAAAACTAAGGATCGCAATAAAGAAAACAGCAACAGTTACTAAATTAAAGAGGATGTAGTTGTGTACTGTTTTTCTAGTTTTCAAGATGTTTTGCATCAATAACTTCGTGCTATCAGTAGTAGATACCTTTCGGTACATCGTGTAAAACTTTATTATAAAGTAAACAATCACTACATAAATAATGGCGGTAAATATTTGTACATAGTCGTATATTCCTAAACTCTTAAAAAATCGAGTATTATTCTCTTCAATTTTAGTAAATGATAGGCCTACGCTTAAAACAATCCCCAAACTAAATTCAATGATACTTATAATAAAAATCCACTTCACAATCGAAGATGATTTTTTATGAATCATTTTATAAATGTCTTGTTCGCTTATCTGTTCAAAAGAATTTTCATTCTTTTTCCAGTCTTTTTTTAATAAATCCAGCTCTTTCATAATCGTTAAGGATTTAATATTTTTTTTAATTTCCCTTTTATTCTATTCATTTTCACTCTCGCATTCACTTCACTAATCCCCAGGGTTTCTGCAATTTCATGGTAATCTTTATCTTCTAGATACATATAAACCAATGCTTTTTCAATATCATTCAATTGAAAAACGGCTTTGTACATCAATTTAATTTGCTCCTCTTCCTCGTAGTTATAATCAATCTCTTTGATAAAATGTTGCCTGCCTTCAAACTCCACTGTAGGCACGGATCGCTTGTTTTTTCTATATAAAGTAATAGCAGTATTTAGAGCAACACGATAAGCCCAAGTAGAAAATTTGCTATCGCCTCTAAATTTTGGAAAAGCCTTCCAGAGCTGTATGGTAACCTCTTGAAATAAATCCTTATGTGAATCCTCGCAATTAGTATACAACCTACAAATCTTGTGGATTATATTCTGATTTTCTTGCAATTGCTTGACAAAAGAATGTTCTAGATTTTCGCTCATGATTGATTAGTACCCTTCTCCTTGATTTTGTTACAAATTACAGCTTTTTTATTTTGAAGCACAATATATTAAAATACAATTGCGTCTTGTCCTGCTTTTCGTTACAATCTTGTGGGGCAAAACACTTGCCCCACAAGGATTTTCACTGCAATCAGGGCTGGTAATTCATACTTTTTTTCAAAACAACATTTTCTAACCGGCGAAATAGGAGCAACAATAACTAAACTTTGTATATTTGATTTTTAAATCAATCGAAACAAAACAGTATCATGAATATCCCTAACTCAACTTTACCTAGAATTGTAATCATCGGCGGCGGATTTGCAGGAATTGCTTTGGCCAAAGAATTAAAAAACAAACAGGTTCAAGTTGTTTTACTAGACAAACACAACTATCATACCTTTCAACCTTTATTGTATCAAGTAGCCACTGGAGGTCTAGAAGCGGGGTCTATTGCTTATCCGATACGTAAGGTAATTCAAGAATATGATAATTTTTATTTTAGATTAACCAATGTTCAAGAGATAGATACTAAAAACAAAAAAATAATTACTGAAATAGGGGAGCTTAGCTATGATTATTTGGTGATGGCAACGGGGTCAAAAACAAATTATTTTGGTAATAAAGACATCAAGCGATACAGTATGGCTATGAAAACCATACCACAATCCTTAAATATCCGTAGTCTAATTCTGGAGAATTTTGAGCAAGCTGTTTTAACTACAGATACAGCAGAGCAAAATAGTTTAATCAATTTTGTTCTTGTTGGTGGCGGACCTACAGGAGTGGAGCTTGCAGGCGCTCTAGCCGAAATGAAAAAAGCAATCCTACAAAAAGATTACCCTGATCTTGATATTGCCAAAATGGAGATCAACCTGATTCAAAGCGGGGACCGAATCCTAAATACGATGAGCGAGAAATCATCTGCGGCTGCCGAAAAGTTTCTAGAAAGCTTAGGGGTGAAAATCTGGAAAAACGTACGTGTGACTAATTATGACGGGCGCACCATCACCACAAATTCCGATTTGATTTTTGAAACTGCTACTGTAATCTGGACCGCAGGTGTTCAAGGTGCTCTTGTTGCAGGATTGGATGCCAACTCATTAGTAGAGCGTGTGGAGCGAATTCGAGTAAATGAATTCAGTCAAGTAAAAGGATATGACGATATTTTTGCCGTAGGAGATATTGCATCAATGGAATCTACTGCATATCCGCAAGGACATCCTATGATGGCACAACCCGCACTGCAACAAGGCGAGCTACTAGGTCAGAATATTATCAAACTTATCCAGAAAAAGAAAATGATTCCGTTTGAGTACAATGACAAAGGTTCAATGGCAACAATTGGTCGTAATAAGGCCGTTGTCGACTTGCCTAAATACCATTTCAATGGCGTTTTTGCTTGGTTTGTATGGATGTTTGTACATTTGTTTTCCCTTATCGGATTCAAGAACAAAGCGGTTGTATTCCTAAATTGGGTCTACAATTACATTCGTTTTGATCGCGAAGGGCGTTTAATCATTCGACCGTTTAAAAAGAAAAGTTTTACCACTTTTACAAGTGATGAAGTTTAGTTTTTTAAGGCTTTAAAGTTGCGGTTATACAGTGTTTAATCTTTTTAATTAATAGTTTAAAACAGGACTAATTTAGAGCTATTATTGAATAGTATCGCATTATAATTTATCCGAGGTACGATAGTAATTGATCATTAGATCTACAAATTTACTATAACTGTCAATCCCGTCTTTTTGCTGATTCATTTTTAAGAAATTATCATAAAAAAGGTGAAAAGCCGTTTCTAAAGGCGATTGGTATTTGTTCCAGAAATCGGTATTTTCTTGGTAATTTTTTAAAATACCTGGGTGAACGGTTTTTAAAATATTCTTAAATGTTTTTTCATCTTCTGCTCGAATAGTTCCTAAACAGTAATTCAGCGCTAAACTGTAGCCCGAATATTGAAAATACAAATCATCGTTTTTTACAGATGCCAAAAAACCTATAAAGTTACACTCACTTTCGCTGGCATAACCCATTTGATGTGCCATTTCATGGTTTACTGTAGCAGGGAAACCGTACATTGGAATTAAATAATTTACTTGAGCTTCATTTGTAAACGGATTCAAATACCCGCCAAACCCCATATAGGACAATGGTATGCTCACTAATGATTTTTTGGTGCTCAAGGTAGTAAAGGTAAAATAGGGGTGTGTTTTGGCTAGATTATTATAACCACTCACATTCATTTTAAAAACCTTTTCTTGGGTGTACGGAAATACAACTTTTAGGCTATCATTTTGTGTCAATTGACCGTGAATAGTATTGGTTTTAGTAATTAGTTTTTGAGTAAAGGCAATAAGGTCGGCTTTTGAATATTCTTTTTGGATATGCATTTTTTCAAATAGAGGCTGGCGATAATAATTAAACGCCCACAGGGTATGAAATAAAAAATAAAGAACCGAAAAGAAACTGAGAACGGTCAAAATATTATTCTTCCATTGTAACTTCCATGTTTTTCTTTTATCCCAAAACCATTTTAGAATAAATAAAATAAGCGCAACATAAATACAATCTCCAATAGAAAAAGGAATCATTCCAAAAAATGTTCTTGAAAATCGCGAAATGCTAGGGTAGAGTTTGTTGCTGTAGTTTTGTTCTATCCATTGCGGATAAAAAGCAATGACTTTCAAAAAAAATATTTGAAGAATTAAAAAAGAAGGTAAAATATGTTTAATTTTCACAAGATGAATTTATAAAAGTGATTAGATTGTTATATACATGTACTATATGATTTTTTGTCGCAGATTCACAGATTTAATAGAGGGAATTTATTTCAAATCTGTGAATCTGTGGCTGTTTTTCTTATTAGTATTATTTTCTGATGTTTATAAAATGTAAATATAATTACAATATCAATTAGTACCGAAAAAGAATTTAAACTTTGTAACTTTGGACTTTAAAAATGTTAAACTTCAAACAATAATAAATGAGTCAAGAAATAAGAAATTTAGAACCAAAAGTACTTTGGAATAAGTTTGCCGATCTAAATGCAGTTCCTCGTCCTTCCAAAAAAGAAGAGCGTGTAATTGAATTTATGAAAGACTTTGGGAATAACTTAGGATTAGAAACTTTTGAAGATGACATCCGTAACGTGATTATTCGTAAGCCAGCGACTCCAGGAATGGAAAATCGCAAAGCAATTGTAATGCAAGGGCATTTAGATATGGTACACCAAAAAAATGGGGACACCATTTTTGACTTCGATACACAAGGAATCGATATGTATGTTGATGCAGATTGGGTACGTGCTAGAGGAACTACTCTTGGTGCTGACAATGGTTTAGGAGTAGCGGCTATAATGGCTATTCTTGAAAGTACTGATATTGCACATCCTGCAATTGAAGCTTTGTTTACAATCGATGAGGAGACGGGAATGACAGGAGCTTTGAACTTAAAAGGCGGAATTCTTCAAGGTCAGATTTTATTGAATTTAGATACAGAAGAAGACGATGAAATTGATATTGGTTGTGCAGGAGGTATCGATGTTACCGCTTCAGCTGAATATGATGAAGAGGAAACTCCAGAGGCTTCAGTAGGATATAAAATTACAGTGAAAGGATTAAAAGGAGGCCATTCAGGAATGGATATTCATAAAGGATTGGGAAATGCTAATAAAATTATGAACCGTTTATTATTTGATGGTTTTGATAATTTTGGTTTACAAATTTCTCAAATTCAAGGAGGTAGTTTGCGTAACGCAATTCCTAGAGAGAGTGTTGCAACTGTTGCTATTGCCGAGGTTTATGATGAAGCTTTTGTGTTTGATATGCAACAAGTTGTAAATGATATTAAAACCGAATTAAAATCAACGGAGCCTAACTTAGAAGTGGTTTTTGAGAAATTAGATGCTGCTCCTGTAAAAGTAATGCCTTCAATTGCGCAATTCTATTTTGTTAGAGCCATGTATGCAGCTCATAATGGTGTGTACAGCATGAGTGCTGATTTTGATAATCTAGTAGAAACTTCAAATAATATTGCAAAAGTAGTTTTAGGTGATGGAAACCTATCGGTTCAATGTTTAACGCGTTCGTCTGTAGAAACGGCTAAATTTGATTTGGCTAACAGTTTGCGTTCTGCTTTTGAGCTAATGGGTTGCGAAGTAGAGCTTTCTGGGTCTTATCCGGGATGGACACCAAACTCTGAGTCAGAAATAATGGACGTTTTAGTACCAATTTACGAAAAACAAAATGGTGTAAAACCACGAGTTGTTGCTTGTCACGCAGGATTAGAATGTGGGATTCTAGGAACTAATTATCCAGGAATGGATATGATCTCTTTTGGGCCTACAATTCATGGAGCGCATTCGCCTGATGAAAGAGCAAGTATTTCATCCTCTCAAAAATTCTGGAAATTCTTAGTTGAAATTTTAGCTAATATTCCAGTGAAGTAGTATTTAGAGTTCAGTATATAAAAAATATAGAGTTCAGTTTCAATTGGAACTGAACACTATATTTATAATACTGACTACTAATTATTAGTCTCTTTTAGGAGCATTTTTCTTGTCTCTCTTTTCTTCTTTCTTCTCTTTAGCCGTTTTTAACGGTTCTTTTTTTGCTGTTTTTTTAGCGTCTTGACTTTTTGCCATGATAGTTGTTTATATTTTAAATTGTTAATTCAGTTGTTTTAAGTAAATGTATGTAAATAATGATTGTTATGGTATTTTATTTTAAAAAATCGCCATCAATGATTAGTAATTCAACTTCTTCGGTAGTTGTGGAGCGATGAGAGCTCTTGTCGTCTGCTACTACATAGTATCTCCTTCGCTCAATATAATTTGTTCTCCAGTGGCAAGCTCGCTTGTAAAACGGCCTTTCAAGCAATGTACAATATGTCCTTTTTGACACCAATGATCTGCTAGGTACTCTTTTGAGTATTTCACTTTTCGAATGCGTAAACCGCCTAGATGCAAGGTTTGCCAGTAGGAAGTTCCAGTTGTTCCTGGATGCTCTGTTTTTTCTATGATTTGCCAATTGATGGATTGGAAAGGAATGTTAGCCATTTTTTGGATAATATAAAGGTTAAAAAAATCCCCAACTGCGTGGCAATTGGGGATTACTATATTTAAATAACGTTTTATCTTTTCTTTAAAATCTTGTATTCTTCATAACAACCACTTATGGCGTCCATGATTTGTAAATCATTGGCAGTTTGAATAAAGGCTTCGGAGTAATTGCAACGTTGTAAAATTTCTGCGATTTCTTTTTTGTCAACACCTAATAAAACGGCAATGGTCTCTCTGTCAAATTTAGATTCTAAAAGATTACGTACAGTGTCGTCTTTCTTCATCACCTTTAGTTTTTTTAACTCATTGGGTTTGTTTCCAAAGAAATTATAAAGCACATCCGCAGGGTTGAAAATGGATCCTAGTACTTTTCCAAATGCATTTGGGGAATATTCACCAGCTTCATAACCGTGGGTCAAGCCCGAAATACTATAACGGAAATTTTCTTGCGTAGGAATAGTTTTAGAATCTACTTCTAAGTAGCCAGTAAGGTGAAAAGGTCTGATGACTACTTCCTCTAAAGCGATGGCTTTTTCAGTAAGATAAATTTTTGCTACTTTGTTTTTGATCCAGTCATTGGTCACTTTTACTCTTAAAGATTGAAAACCCAAAAGTGATAAATGTAAGGTGTCAGTGGGTTGAACATCAATTTCAAAATACCCTTGAGAGTCTGTTCTAGCACCTCGTACTTTGTTGATGTTGATAATGTTAACATTGATTAACGGTGACTTTGTATCGTCATTATAGATATATCCAGATACTTTTTGAGACGGCGTTAAATCTTGAGCATGGCTCGAAACGGAAACTAATAAAAAAAAGAGAACTATAAAATATTTCATAAACTGATTTAAGACTTTAAAAGTAGTAAATCAGGATTAAATATTTTATAGTTCCCTTATATAATTATCAGAAAATTAACAGTAGATGTTAGTCTCTTCTTGGTCTTCTTGGTCTTGGTGCATCACCAAAACTTTCAGAGCGTCTTGGTGCTCTATCAGAAGAACCTTCTCCTCTTGAAGAGCTTCTTCCTCCGAAACCACCTTCTCTTGGAGCAGAGCTTCTTTCGCTTCTGAAACCACCTTCTCTTGGAGCTGAATTTCTATCGCTTCTAAAGCCTCCAGATGAACCTTCGCGTCTTGGTGCAAAGCTTCCTTCTCTTCTTCCGCCGCCAGATCTACCTCCGCCGAAACCACCACCAGAACTTCTTCCGTTGTGATCACGTCTTCCGCCACCGTCATTTTTAGAAATTTCAACATTGATACGACGTCCTTCTAATTGTACGTTGTTCAATACTTCCATTACTTTATCAGTGTGCTCAGGATCAGTGTTAAAGAAAGAGAAACCTTCTTTTACGTCTACTTTGAAAACATCATCACGACCTAGGTCTAATGTCTCTTTCAAGTAATCTTTTAATGACATCCAATCAAAGTTATCTCTTGAACCTATGTTCACGAAATATCTTGTTGCACCACCATTATTGTTTTCTCTTGGAGCACCATCTCTATCGTCACGATCACGTCTTTCAGAGTTCGATTGATTAGAGATATCTCTAGTTTTCTTGTAGTAGTTGATAAAACGGTTGAATTCTACAGAAACCATTTTCTTGATTAACTCTTCTTTCGTTAAGTCTTCAAGAACATTGTTAATTGCAGGAAGATAGTTGTCAATTTCGTGATCAACTTCTACATCTTTAATTTTATTAGCTAAGTGTAATAATTGGATTTCGCAGATTTCAATTCCAGAAGGAATTGTTTTTTCTTCGAATTTTTGCTTGATGATTCTTTCGATAGAAGAAATCTTACGCAATTCACTTTTAGTTACAATAACGATAGAAGTACCTAGTTTACCAGCACGACCAGTACGACCTGAACGGTGATTGTAAGTTTCTATTTCGTCCGGTAATTGGTAGTTTACTACGTGAGTAATGTTATCAACGTCAATTCCACGTGCAGCAACGTCAGTAGCTACAAGCATTTGGATTTGGCGACCTCTAAAAGATTTCATAACACCATCACGTTGCGCTTGAGATAAATCTCCATGCAATGCAGCAGCACTGTATCCATCTTCAACTAATTTTTCAGCTACAGCTTGAGTATCACGTTTCGTTCTACAAAAAACTACTGAGAAAATGTCTGGATTAGCATCGGCTAAACGCTTCAAAGCTTCGTAACGGTCACGAGCATTTACTAGGTAAAACTCATGAGAAACTGTTGCAGAACCTGAATTCTTAGCACCTACAGTAATTTCAATAGGGTCTTTCATAAATTGTTTTCCAATACGTGCTACTTCAGCAGGCATTGTTGCAGAGAACAACCATGTGTTTTTTTCGTCTGGAGTTGTTGATAGGATGTTTACGATGTCTTCGTAGAATCCCATGTTCAACATTTCATCCGCTTCATCTAGAATACAAAAATTAATTTGAGAAATGTTTACTAAACCTCTATTAATCATGTCTTGCATTCTTCCTGGAGTTGCAACGATAATTTGTGCTCCTCTTTTTATGTCTCTCGCTTGTTCTGTAATGCTAGCTCCACCGTAAACTGCTACCACATTAATACCTTTTTCGTATTTAGAGTAGTTTTTAAGTTCGTTGGTAATCTGCAAACACAATTCGCGTGTTGGAGATAAAATTAATGCTTGTGTATTTCTGTTGTCGGCATCAATTTTCTGAATAACTGGAAAACCAAATGCTGCCGTTTTCCCTGTCCCTGTCTGAGCCAACGCAACCATATCTGTGTCTTTTTCCAATAATAGGGGAATCGCTTTCTCCTGTACGTCCGTCGGATTTTCAAATCCTAGATCTAAAATCGCCTTCAGTAACGATTCACTCAATCCTAATTGTTCAAATTTATTCATATGTATTTTTAAAATAGGGTGCAAAATTACTGTTTATAATTCATATAAACTAATGGAATTTTAAGTTTTGTTGATTTATTATTATTTGATTATCAGAAAGTTATATTTTATTTTGGAGTTTGTAACTTCTGAAATTGAATTTTGAGTGTAGTTTTTGGGCTTTAAATTTAAAAATTTGATCTCAAAATGTTGTATTTAAAACAATTATTTTTGTTTTTTTAAAAACGCAATTAACTCTTGCGTTGCTTTCCCTCGGTGGCTGATTTCATTTTTGATTGCGGCAGATAACTGTGCAAATGTTTCTTGATATTGAAGTGGTTGAAAAATAGGATCATAGCCAAAGCCTTTTTCTCCACGTTTTTCCTCGGTAATTGTCCCTTTGGCAATTCCGGTAAATAAATGCTGTGCGCCGTTTGCATTCAAAGTGATAACGGTTTTGAATTGGGCATGTCGGTTTGGTTTTCCTTTTAAGTTTTCTAAAAGTTTGTCCATGTTGGCATTAGAATCTTTTTGTTCTCCAGCATATCTAGCAGAGAAAACTCCAGGTTCGTTGTTTAAGGTTTCGACTTCAAGACCTGTATCGTCTGCAAAACAGTCGTAACCGTATTTTTGAGTTACATAGTTGGCTTTTAAAATGGCATTGCCTTCTATGGTATCAGCTGTTTCTGGAATTTCTTCGAAGCAACCTATTTCTTCAAGGCTTACTATTTGAATGCTAGGGGGGAGTAGTTGCTGTATTTCGGCAATTTTATTTTTATTATTCGAAGCGAATACGAGTTTCATAGGTTTTATTTTAATGGTGTAAAGGTGTGTTTCTAAAAAAAAAGGAGGTATCGCCATTCTGTTTTTACAACTGTGACACACTAGTGAGATTGTCAGGAAAATAGAGGTCAGATAGTTTTGTGAATTCATCACCACGCATAAAGATCGAATTGTCTACCTCGCTATAAGCTGTTTTTCCGGCTGCCGCCAAAAGTTCGTTGGCAGCATGTAAAGTGTTTTTATGAAAATAATACACTCTTTCGGCTTTGTCAGTCACTACTAATCCCTTCATTAGCATTTTATCTTGGGTTGCAACACCTGTTGGGCAGGCATTGTTGTTGCATCGCAACGCTTGAATGCATCCTAATGAAAACATGAAACCTCGAGCACTATTGCATAAGTCGGCTCCCATGGCGATGGCTCTAAGTATAGAGTAGCCCGAAATGATTTTGCCGCTACCAATTACTCTAATTTTGTCTCGAATGCCCAGATTAATAAGGGTTTTGTTTACAAAGATTAAAGCGGGTTCAAATGGCATTCCTACACCGTCCGAGAATTCTAAAGGTGCTGCTCCTGTTCCTCCTTCGGCACCATCTACGGTAATGAAATCGGGAAAGCAATGTTGAACGATCATCTCGTGGCAGATGGCTTCGAACTCACTCGATTGACCGATGCATAATTTAAATCCAATAGGTTTGCCATTGGATAAGCTTCTAAGTTGTGCAACGAATTGAATGAGTCCGCTGGGGTTGTTAAAAGCAGTATGGCTGGGAGGGGAGAGAATGGTAGTGTGTGGTTCAACGCCTCTTATCTTTGCGATTTGCTCGGTATTTTTACTCGCAGGTAATACACCTCCGTGTCCTGGTTTAGCGCCTTGCGATAGTTTTATTTCTATCATCTTAACTTCGGGCTTGTTGGATTTATCTACAAATTTATCGGCGTCAAAATTTCCTTCTTTGGTACGGCATCCAAAATAACCAGTTCCTATTTGCCAAGTAATATCGCCACCTTGTAAATGAAATTCGGTGAGTCCGCCTTCACCAGTGTTGTGGTAGAATTCACCTTTTTTGGCACCTTTGTTTAACGCTACAATAGCATTTTCGCTCAAGGATCCAAAACTCATAGCGGATATGTTGAGAATAGAAGCCGAGTATGGTTGCTTGCAATCTGGGCCGCCTATTGTAACCCGTGGCATATCGTCATTTACTTTGGCGGGGAATATGGAATGTTTTATTCCTTCATAATTGGATTGATTAATGTCTAATTGTGTTCCAAAAGGAGTTGTAGCATCGATGTTTTTTGCCCTTTGATAGACTAGTGAACGCTCGTTTCTGGAAAAAGGTTTTCCGTCGGTGGTGCGTTCAATAAAATATTGCTGAATTTCGGGTGCAATCATTTCAAAGAAGTATCTAAAATACCCTAAAACAGGAAAGTTACGTAAAATAGCGTGCTTGTGCTGGATGCTGTTTAAGAAGCCTATGAATAATAAGGACACGCAGAGTATCGGAAATAGCACACTAGTCTTGAGATTGTAATAAGATAGGATGGATAGTATTAAAATGGCTATCCCGAAAATAAAAAACTTTTTTCTCATTGTAGATTGTATTAGCTCAAATAAATGGTGTTAAATATTGGTACAGGCTGCTGTAATTTGTTTTTTAGCTAAAACGCAATCGTACATATACGTGTTTGATTCCTTTTTTATCAGAGTCTCTTTCGTCAATTTCAAGAATGTCAGTTAGGGATTTTAACATGGGCGTCAGTTTAGGGAAGCCATAGTTTCTTGGGTCAAATTCTGGTTTTTTCTTCACGATTAAGTTTCCTACATCGCCAAGGAATGCCCATCCGCTGTCATCGGCAATATCGTCAATAGAGTCTTCGATAAGATCAATGGTAGGTTCGTCTATTTTATTAAGTGGTTTTTGAGTGTTTTTCTCAATAACTTTTTCGGTAGTTTTTCCGATTACTTTTTTGTTTTCGTTGTTTGTTGTTCTTTTAGGCGCGTTTTTCTTGATTGCACCGTCTAAAACCTCAATGAATACAAAACGATCACAAGCGCTAATGAAAGGTTTTGGCGTTTTTTGTTCGCCAATTCCAATTACTTTCATGCCAGATTCACGTAATCTAATGGCTAAGCGAGTGAAATCACTGTCGCTTGAAACGATACAGAAGCCGTCTAGTTTACCAGAGTACAGTAAATCCATTGCATCAATGATTAGAGCGGAGTCGGAAGAGTTTTTTCCAGAGGTATAACTGTATTGTTGTATAGGGGTAATTGCGTGTTCGAGTAAAACGCCTTTCCATCCGCCGGCATTTGGTCTGGTCCAGTCGGCGTAGATGCGTTTAGTGGTTGGTGTTCCGTACTTGGTTATTTCTTCCATCATTCCTTTTACGTTACTATAAGGAACGTTGTCGGCATCAATTAGTACGGCTAATTTTAATTCTTTGATATTATTTGACATGTATAGTTGTATTGAAATATTAGTCAAATATACAAAGTTTATTTTTGGATTTTGGATTTTTAGCCCTGATAGAAACGGCATCCTTTTACTTTTTTTCTTTAAAAAAGTAAAAGATATAGTGAATAGCAGGACTAGCTACAAAAAATAAATTTGGTTTCAAGACTTTTATAAAATATAAATAATTATTTTTGCAACTTCTTAAAATTAAAATTATTACTTAAATATATTATGGTAAAGGATTTATTCGAAAGAATTCAAAACAATAAAGGCCCGTTAGGGAGATGGGCTTCGCAAGCAGAAGGATATTTTGTTTTTCCAAAATTAGAGGGTGAATTAGGGCCTAGAATGCAGTTTGGTGGGGAAAACATTTTGAACTGGAGCTTGAATGACTATTTAGGTTTAGCAAATCATCCTGAGGTGAGACAAGCAGATACTGATGCAGCAATTCAATTTGGTGCAGCTTATCCTATGGGAGCGAGAATGATGAGTGGTCATACTAAATACCATGAACAATTAGAACAAGAATTAGCTGCTTTTGTAATGAAAGAATCAGCTTACTTATTGAATTTTGGTTACCAGGGGATGGTGTCAATTATTGACGCATTGGTTACTAAAAACGATATCATTGTATATGATGTAGATTCACACGCCTGTATTATTGATGGGGTACGTTTACACATGGGGAAACGATTTACTTATAAGCATAATGACTTAGAAAGTATGGAGAAAAACCTGCAACGTGCTACAAAAATGGCCGAAACTACTGGTGGTGGTATTTTATTTATTACCGAAGGAGTTTTTGGAATGCGTGGACAACAAGGAAAATTGAAAGAGATTGTTGCTATGAAGCAAAAATACAACTTCCGTTTACTTGTAGATGATGCACACGGTTTTGGTACTCTAGGAAAAACTGGAGCTGGAGCAGGTGAGGAGCAAGGTATTCAAGATGATATTGATGTTTACTTTTCGACTTTTGCAAAATCAATGGCTAACATTGGAGCTTTTGTGGCAGCTGATAAAGATGTTATTGATTATTTGAAATACAATTTACGTTCTCAAATGTTTGCTAAGGCGTTGCCAATGATACAAACAATAGGTTCGTTAAAACGATTAGAGTTGTTGCGTAATCATCCAGAATTGAAAGATAAATTATGGGATAATGTAAATGCGTTACAAAACGGATTGAGGGAAAAAGGTTTTAACATAGGAGATACAAATACTTGTATTACACCAGTATATCTTGAAGGAAGTATTCCTGAAGCGATGATTATGGTGAATGACTTGAGAGAAAATTACGGTATATTCTTATCTATTGTTGTGTATCCAGTAATTCCAAAAGGAATTATATTATTGAGAATGATTCCTACTGCTTCTCACTCAATTGATGATATTAACGAAACACTTGTTGCATTTGAAGCAATTCGTGAGAAATTAGTGAATGGTACATATAAAGAGATTGCAGCTAGAACTAAAGTAGATTTAGATGCTTAATATTTAATGTTCAGTGATCCGTTTTTAAAAAGTGATCCACTAAAATAAAAAAATCCATTCGTCGAGGCGAATGGATTTTTTTTATTTTGAAACTGATCACTCAAAACTTGATTGCTGACTACTCGTTTTTACAGTTCTTTTCTAAATGTTTTTCTACGGCAATAGATTACTGGGTCAAAATTTTTCCATAGTAAATGAATGGCGTGATTATCGGCTAATTCAGGTGTTCTAATGCAGGTTTCTATTCCTTTCTCGGTGAAAGTAGTGTGGTATTCCTTGAAAATAATGGCGTGAACTCCTTTGTTTTGGTATTCAGGATGCACTCCAATCAAGTAGAAAGTAACTTCTTTGCTGTTTTTTCTGGCGTTTAATAAATGGTAGAACCCAAAAGGGAATAGTTTACCATTGGCTTTTTGCAAGGCTTTGGAAAAGCTAGGCATAACAATGGCAAAGGCAACCAGTCTACCGTCTTTGTCTTCTACAAACTTGATGTATTCTGGATTGATAAAGCTGATGTATTTTTTCTTGAAATACTCTTTTTGTGTGTCTGAAATAGCAACAAAAGAAGATAAGCTAGCGTAAGAGGCATTGAATAAGTCAAACATCTTGTCCACATACGGCATCACGTCTTTGGTTTTCTTGAAGTTCAAAGATTTCAGTTGGTACCTCCTTTTGATTAATTCCTGTGCTTTGTCAAAATATTCTAGTTTGACATTCTTGAATGGGAATTTATTTTCTAGGTATTCTTTTTCGGGTACAAAACCTAATTGTTCGAAATGTGTTGCATAGTAAGGGTGGTTGTACCAAGTAATCATGGTTCCTAATTGGTCAAATCCTTCGGTAAGAACCCCTACTTTGTCTAGATTAGAAAAGCCCATTGGTCCTTCAACATGTTCAAGGTTGTTTTTTCGACCTAATTCATATACTTTTTCAAGTAAAGCTTTTGTAACTTCAATATCATTAATGGTATCAAACCAGCCAAAACGCACTTTCTTTTTTTGTTGGTCGTTGACTTCACTCCAATTGATGATTGCGGCCACGCGACCTACGATTTCATTGCCTTTGTAAGCAATATAAAAGTAGGCTTCGGCATTTTCAAAGGCAGGATTTTTAGTTTTGTCAAATGTTTCTAGCTCATCGGCAATAATAGGCGGAACCCAGAATTCATTGTCTTTATATAAAGAAAAAGGGAATTTGATATAATCTGTTAGTTCCTTTTTTGTAATCGCTTCTTTTATTGTAATCATGGTATTTTATTAGGGAGTATTGTCTATTGCGTCTTTTCGCTTTTGATTCTTTTTTTCTACTTTCTTTTGGGTTTTAGATTTTTTACCGCCTTTGTCTAAGCTCATTCTTACTTCTTTGTAATTAGCATCATAGCGCCATGAAAAACCGATGCCACCATACAAGATAGAAGGCGTTGTTTTTAAACTGCTACTGATAGAAGCGTCAATTTGTAAGTCTTTGTGCAGTAAGTAGGCAGCTCCACCACGTACGATGGCATCGCTGTAGAAATCACTTTTATAACCTTGGTTTTCGACAAAACCAGACCAATGCTTGTTGAATCCCTTAGTTAAAGTAAGTACGTAACCGTAGCTAGGGTAGTCTGTAGCGATGTAATCGCCTATAATATTTGTTACAAAAACCCATGATCCATCTCCCAAGTGATTTTGAGTGATTAACATTATTTTTGGAGATGCTTTTGGTTGATTTGGAAAAGCATACGGATTGTTGCCTACATTGAAATTGGCTCCTGCAAAGACAGATACAGCAGGAATTAATTGATGCCAATTGAATCTTTGATTGGCTTTCCAGCTGTAAATATTTGCTTTTTTCTCGTAGTTTTTAAACGGATCGTACAGTAAATATTTCGCTCCAAGGATGGTTTGCTTTAAACCACTTAATTTGTTTTCTTGAAAATTACTTGTTTTTATCTGATTTTGATATTGCAAATCGGCAATTAATTCTAATTGCTCCTTGAAAAAACCGTAACGAATGGTTAGGTCAAGTCCAAAACCATTTGCATCATAAGCTAGTAAATCATGATGTTCCTTGATTCCGTATATTCCTGATTCGACTTGAATTACAGATTTCCCTACTGCAAAGGCTGACATGGTTTCACCTGGGCGGTTAGAGTTTATTTCATCAGTGTGTTGTCCGTAGATAAGAGCGGGCAAACATATTAAAGCATAAAGGAGCTTGTTTTTAAGTGTGGACATATTATTTTTTTGAGATTAAAAGTAATAACGCATTTCAAATGTACTATATTTTATCATTTATTTAAGAATGATATTTTAATTTTGTCCCGAAGTTTCGATTAGGATTTATTAATTTTGTAAAAAAAAAATATAAAAATGATACAAACAGCCTCTTTTACAGGATTTATAAGAATACTGTTTTATATACTTGCTTCTTATTATATATTTAAATTTTTGGCAAAATTGTTTTTGCCTTTAGTGGTGAAAAAAGTAGTAGAAAAAGCAGGGCAAAGTTTTCAAGAACAACAACAACGTGCTCAAGGTGGTGCGTGGAATCAAACTCAGTCTAAAGATGAGGTGATTTATACAACCAAGAATGATAAAAACCCAAGAGAAACTAAAAAAGTAGGGGAATATGTCGATTACGAAGAAATAGATTAAATTTGGCCTTTTTACCAAACACACTTTTTTTAAACAAACACTCAAAAATTGAAAATATTAAATAAGTTCTATCCGCACGCTCTTGCCATTATGGGTTTTTTAATGGTATCTGTTCTTTATTTTTATCCTGTATTGCAAGGAAAGCAAATCTTCCAATCGGATATTGCTCAATATACAGGAATGGCAAAGGAGCAAAATGATTTTAGAGCAACAGAGCATATAGAGCCTTATTGGACAAACTCGGCTTTTGGTGGAATGCCTACTTATCAATTAGGGGCTAAGTATCCGTATGATTTTATTGGTGCGATTGATGATGCTTTGCGTTTTTTACCGCGTCCAGCCGATTATTTATTTCTATATTTTCTAGGATTCTACGGGCTTTTGCTTGTACTCAAAGTGGATCCTTTGAAAGCATTTTTCGGCTCTCTTGCTTTTGGTTTTTCGACCTATTTAATTATAATTCTAGGAGTTGGTCATAATGCTAAGGCACATGCTATCGGTTACATGCCGCTAGTCATTGCGGGATTTATTTTAGTCTATAGAAAAAAATATATTGTTGGTGGATTGTTGACCATGTTTGCAACAGCGTTAGAAATAAACACGAATCACTTTCAAATGACTTATTATTTGTTGATTTTCTTATTGATACTGTCTGGTTATTTTATTTATTTAGATATTAAAAGTAAGGAGTACAACGGTCTTTTGAAGTCAATAGGAGTCCTAGCTGTTGCTGGAATTCTAGCTATTGGAGCCAATGCGACTAACTTATTAGCTACTTCAGAATATGCGAGCTTTAGCACCAGAGGAAAAAGCGAGCTAACGTATAATCCTGATGGCTCAAAAAACACCAATACTAGCGCAATGACTCGTGATTATATTACAGAATATAGTTATGGTGTTGCCGAAAGTTTCAATTTGATAGCTCCAAGACTTTTTGGAGGTTCAAATCATGAGGCTGTTGGGAAAGACAGTAAAATGTATGAATTCATGATCGGGCAAGGTGTTCCAGATGCGCAAGCGACAGACTTTGCTTCGGGACTACCTACTTATTGGGGCGATCAACCTATCGTAGCTGCACCGGCTTATATTGGTGTGGTAGTTTTCTTTTTAGGAATACTAGCTTTGTTCATTGATGATCGTAAAATAAAATATGTATTCCTGTCGGGTGCAGTAGTTGCATTAGTGCTTTCTTGGGGTAAAAACTTCCCGGTTTTAACTGATTTTTTTATTGATTATGTACCCATGTACAATAAGTTTAGAGCAGTTTCATCCATACAAGTAATTCTAGAATTGTGCTTCCCTGTCCTCGCTATAATGGGACTGCAATCCTTTTTTAAGCTCGAAAAAGAACTACAGTGGAAACCAGTTTGGCAATCGACTGCAGTAGGTTTAGGGCTTATTGTTCTTTTGTTTTTTAGCAAAAGTATGTTTAGTTTTTCAGGTGCCAATGATAGTTACTATATAGAAAGTTACGGTCCTCAATTTGTAGAAGCTTTAAAGGGAGATCGAATGAGCCTGTACAGTGCGGATTTGTTGCGTTCTGGGTTTTTTATTGTTTTGATTTCCGCTATTTTATGGCTATTTACTAAGAATAAGATCGCTCAAAATACAGCTATTATTTTGATCGGATTGTTCATGGTTTCTGATTTGTTTTTTGTGGATAAAAACTATGTTTCATCCAAAGATTTTGTGAGTGGTAGAGAAGTTGAAGTTCCGTTTCAAGAAACTGCTGCCGATGCTGAAATTTTAAAAGACACCTCACATTACCGTGTTTTTGAGGTAAACGGAAATTTTTCTAGCGCAAGAGCATCTTATTTCCATAAATCAATAGGTGGCTATCACGCAGCAAAACCTAGACGCGTACAACAGTTATTTGATTATCAAATAGCCAAAAACAACTTGGACGTACTGAACATGTTAAATGTTAAATATGTGATTCAAACGGACAAAGAAGGAAAAGAATTTCCTATCATTAATCCAGATGCCAATGGGAATGCGTGGTTTGTAAGCGATGTGAAATTGGTGAATAAAGCCAATGACGAAATGCAAGCTTTGAATAAATTAGATACCAAAAGAGCAGCTGTGTTTAATTTACACTTGTATGGTGATAAGTTCAAGAATGCTCGATTGAAACGAAACTTAGATACAACCGGCACTATAAAACTAGAGGTATACAAACCCAATTACATAAAATATGCATCAACTAGTAAAAATGAAGGCTTAGTTGTTTTTTCTGAAATTTATTATGAAAATGGATGGAATGGTTATATTGACGGCGTAAAAACAGAACATTTTCCTGTTGATTATGTTTTAAGGGCAATGATTATTCCAGGAGGAACACATAAGATAGAGTTCAAGTTTGAACCAGAAGTCATTAAAACAGGAAGTATAATCACTTTAGTAAGTATTGCGGGTATGTTGCTGTTGTTAGTAGGAGGGATTTATTTCGAAAGAAAAAAAATCAATAAATAAAAGATACGTATGTAGAGACGCGCTTCCGTGCGTCTTTTTATAAAATAGAAATATTGAAGCCTGAATCAAAAAAAGTTCTTATCATAACGTATTATTGGCCACCTGCGGGAGGACCAGGAGTGCAGCGTTGGTTGAAATTTGTAAAATATTTACCAGATTTTGACATCCAACCTATTGTTTATATTCCAGAGAATCCCACCTATCCTATTATCGACCAAAACTTAGTTCATGAAGTTTCTGGAGAAACAGTTGTGCTACAGCATAAAATTTTTGAGCCCTATCAATTGGCTTCTTTTTTGTCGAAAAACAAAACAAAAAAAATCAGTTCAGGTATAATTCCAAATCAAAAAAAGCAAACTGGATTAGATAAAGTTTTTCTTTGGGTGAGAGGAAACTTGTTTATCCCAGATGCGCGTGTTTTTTGGGTCAAACCATCCGTTTCCTATTTAGAAAAGTACATCGCTGATCATAATATAGATACCATTATCACATCTGGGCCACCACATAGTTTGCATTTGATAGGATTGCAGTTGAAGCAAAAATTGAATCTTAAATGGTTTGCTGATTTTCGTGATCCTTGGACTACAATAGGGTACCATAAATCATTGCGATTGTCTAATTATGCCGCCAAAAAGCACAAGAAACTTGAGCATGTTGTCTTGAATACAGCCGATACAATTATTGTGACGAGTAAAACTACTAAAGCTGAATTTCAAGCCATAACCAATAAGCCGATTGCAGTAATAACAAATGGATATGACGTAGAACCGGTGGTAAATGAACCGCTTGATACACTATTTTCACTCGCACATATAGGATCTTTCTTGTCTGAAAGGAATCCGAAAATTTTATGGGAATGTTTACAAGAATTAATTGCTGAGGTATCTGGTTTTAAATCACATTTAGAGTTAAAATTAATAGGAGCAGTCAGTCAAGAAGTATTAGACGCCATAGCGCATTATGAGCTCAATCCGTATTTAAAAAATTTAGGATACGTGTCACATGCTGAAGCAATAGCCCATCAAAAAAAGTCCCAAGTTTTATTATTGATCGAAATAGATTCTGAAGATACCAAAAGTATTATCCCAGGTAAATTATTCGAATATATGGTTTCAAACCGCCCTATAGTTGCAATAGGCCCGAGAGATTCTGATTTTGCCGAAATTATCACAAGCACGAATACCGGTGTGTTTTTTGAGTATTCGGATAAAGTGAAATTAAAAAGAGTAATTTTGGATTTTTATAATCAGTTTTTAGAAGGAAAATTACAATCTAATGGAGTAGGATTGCAAAAGTTTTCCAGAAAAAATTTGACTAAAGAATTGGCTAAATTGCTGCAATAAAAGGAATTAGCGCAATGCTTTGAACTTTTGAACCTTAAAATTAAAATCCTAAAATGGGAATAGTATTAAATCAGTCTTTAAAGAATACAATAATAACTTATATCGGTTTTGGAATAGGAGGCGTAAGTACTATTTTTTTATTCCCTCATATTTTAGGTAAAACCTTCTACGGACTATCTAATTATATTCTTTCGTGTGCCAATGTGATTATGCCGTTGTTTGCCATTGGGATGCAAAATACTTTGGTAAAATTCTATTCACAATGTAAAACAGAAGAAGAAGAAAGCCGTTTTATGTCCTTTACGGTGCTATTTCCTTTGTTTTTGAGTATTCCATTGCTTTTAATTGGTTTGCTTTTCTTTGATGATATTTCGTATTTCTTAACCAAAAAAAATGCAATTGTAAAAGATTTTATTTGGCTTATTCCATTCATAGGGTTATGTATGGCTTATTTTGAAATATTCTATGCGTGGGCAAGAGTACACATGCATTCTGTTTTTGGTAATTTTATAAAAGAAGTTGGTTTACGGTTCGTTTCTTTGTTAGGACTGCTCGCTATTTACTTCAAGTGGATGACTATAGTTGAGTTTATCTATTATACAGCAGCCATTTATTTCTTGGCTTTTTTAGTAACCATGTTGTATGCTTTTCGAATTAAAAAGCCTGTTTTTCAATTTGTAATCCCTTCAAATGTAAAAGAGATCTTAGTATATACTTTTTATATTATTTTGTCAGGAAGTGTTGCTAATTTGCTGTTGGATGGTGACAAGATCATGCTCAATCAGTATATGGATATTGGTAATATTGCTTTTTATTCGGTTGCTACTTATATTGCTTTAGTTATTTCGGTGCCAAGTAGAGCGATGCATCAAATTGTGTATCCTATTACAGCAAAATTGATGCACAATGACCAACATGATGAACTGAATGAATTGTACAAAAAAACCTCTATTAATTTACAAATAGTAGGTGGTTTTGTAATGCTTTGTATTTTTGTAAATATCGAACAATTGTACGAGATGATTCCTAAAGAATATAGTGGAGGAATTTTAGTCGTATTTATGATTGGTCTATCTAAGTATTTTGACCTCATTTTAGGGAATAACAATGCTATTATTTTTAATACCAAGTATTATAGAGCCGTTTTGTTTTTAGGTGTTTTACTAGTTTTTTTAACAGTAGGTCTAAATATGATTTTTATTCCTATATATGGTATCATGGGAGCTGCATTTGCTAGTTTGTTATCTATCACCATTTATAGTTTAGCTAAATTAATGTTTGTTGTTAAGAGATTGCATTTATATCCTTTTACTTTACAAACGGTATACTCTTTAGTATTAACAGTGCTGTTATTTGGACTATTCTTCTTTTGGAAATTTCCTTTTTATCCAATAGTAGCCATTGCACTAAAATCAATATTGGTAACAATAGCATACGTTTATCTCAATTATAGGTTTGTAATTTCAAAAGAGATTAATGGAGTAATTGACACGGTTCTAGGAAAGCTAAAACTAAAGTAATAAGAACTAATTGATGTTACAAGCAGGTAGCGGTTTTAAGTAAGTTGTTTTTTCGAGTATTTTGTTTTTTAATGTATTGATTTTTAATAATCTAAGTATGTGGTAATCTTGTAATGTTTTCCTTTTAATGCATACTATTTTATAATTTATAAAAAGTATTTTTATCCGATGAGTTTTCAAATAAAACAAATAAGGAGTGTCTTGCCTTTCGTAGCAGCACTTTAAGATAGTAGTAGCGACCAAAAAGGATGGGGCTTTAAACGGTAATCAATTGTAATTTACAATTGAGAAAGTTATTTTTACAGCTTTAAATTTGGTTTGTAACTCTATTCTATGATTTTTTTTGGCAGTGCATTTTTTTTGAAAAATCACTAAAAGTGGGTATTGTGATAACTAAATTAACTGCTTAATTTTATACTCTCTTTACAGAGGATCAAATAAGGATTTATTACGAAAATTTAAAAGCTACAAAAATGGAAATCAATACTTTAACGCCAGAGGAGAATTTCTCTAAATTTTCAAAAATTTTGAAAAAAAAGATAAATAATGGTTTTACTATAGTGGAGCGAAATGATAAATTACCCTTTGCTGTTTTGACTAAAAAGCATAAAAAAGTAAATCATAACTTTAACTTTTTAATTTCTTGTATTACTTTCGGTTTATGGTCTTTGCCTTGGTTTTATATGACTTGCGTTTCAAATAAAGACAAAGTCATTTTGGTAGCCTTAGATGAAGATGGAAATCCATTTGAAGACAAATGCTTTAACTAGGGCTTGCTGAAAAAGTATTCTCAATTTTCATATAACTGGATTTAATTTTACCAAATAATCACTTTCATAATTGGGATTTCTTAAGAAAAGAGATGAAATCAGGTCATTCAAAAAGAGCCAAAAATATTCCTTGTTTAGCTTTAGAATATTCATCACAAAGAATATGGCACCTATCCAAGATTCGCTGGTTTGTGCCAATCTTGCCATAATC
>NZ_JACRUK010000002.1:149014-211096 GCF_014305155.1 Flavobacterium muglaense | reverse complement strand
GTATTGTTTGTTGTTGTATTAACATCTAAAAAACACTTATAATTAGACTTAAATATAAGAAAAAAGGAGTAGAAATCCATAGATATCTACTCCTTTTTAGGTCTTAATTTATTAGAAACACTTTTTCAGTGCCCTCCAATTTTGAGCGGATTTTTTTTATATCAAATTTATTCTATTCTCTTTAGTCTGAATTAATCATTCATCGAGATTAAAAACTCTTCATTATTTCTTGTTTGTCTGAATCTATCATTGATAAAACTCATGGCTTCAACAGGATTCATATCCGAAAGGTATTTTCTCATGATCCACATTCTTTGCAATGTTTTTTCGTCAAGCAACATATCATCACGTCTTGTACTAGATGAAGTCAAGTCGATAGCTGGGAATATACGTTTGTTAGCAATTTTTCTATCTAATTGCAATTCCATATTACCTGTTCCTTTAAATTCCTCGAAAATTACTTCGTCCATTTTAGAACCCGTTTCAGTCAATGCTGTTGCAATAATACTCAATGACCCCCCATTTTCCACGTTACGAGCTGCTCCAAAGAAACGTTTTGGTTTCTGTAATGCATTAGCATCTACTCCCCCGCTCAATACTTTACCTGATGCAGGTTGTACAGTATTATAAGCTCTAGCCAAACGTGTAATCGAATCTAATAAAATCACTACATCGTGCCCACATTCTACTAAGCGTTTTGCTTTTTCAAGAACAATATTTGCAATTTTAACGTGTTCTTGTGGTTCTCTATCAAATGTTGAAGCAATTACCTCACCACGCACACTACGTTGCATATCTGTAACCTCTTCCGGACGTTCATCAATTAATAAAACAATCAAATATACTTCAGGATGATTTGCTGCAATTGCATTAGCAATTTCTTTCAACAACATGGTTTTACCTGTTTTGGGTTGCGCCACAATCATACCACGTTGTCCTTTTCCTATTGGAGAAAACAAATCAATGATACGTGTTGAAATTGTACTTTGCCTTTCGGCCAAATTGAATTTTTCTGAAGGGAAAACCGGCGTTAAATGTTCAAATGAAACACGGTCGCGCACCACTTGCGGGTCGTGTCCGTTAATTTTTAAAACTCTAACTAAAGGGAAAAATTTCTCTCCTTCTTTAGGAGGACGTACTACACCTTTAACCGTATCTCCTGTTTTAAGTCCAAACAAACGAATTTGAGATGTAGACAAATAAATATCATCCGGAGAAGCTAGGTAATTATAATCTGAAGAACGCAAGAAACCATACCCATCAGGCATCATCTCAAGTACTCCTTCGCTTTCAATTATACCGTCAAATTCGAAATCAGAATCTCTAAAATTGTTCTTTTTATTTTTAAAATTAGGGTTTTGATTTTGGTTTTGCTTGTTTAATTGATTTGGATTTATTTTTTTGGTTGGCGCAACATTTTCTTCGCTAGCCTCAGCTGATGCTTCAGAAGTTGTCTCTGCTTGAGTTGCAGCTGCTGGTTGTGCTTCATTAGTTTTTACTTCTGCACCAGCCTCTTTATTCTTTTTTAATGCAATTTTCTTTTCGTAAGCGGACTTGCTGAATTTTACAATTTTACCTGGTTTTTTACCTGTACTTGCTTGTTCCGTTGCCGCTGCTTCTACATCTTCACTATCTGTAGCAACAACTACAGTTGTAGCTTCTTCAGCAGTATCTTTTGTTTTAACGATTTTAGCTTTAGGCTTTATTGCAGGAACCTTTTCAGCACTTTCTTCTTTATCACCAGCAGTAATTCTAGACCTTTTAGGTTTTTCATCCAAAGGTTTATCATTAGACTTACTCTCTGACACTGAATCAACACTAGTTTTTTGATGTTCAAGTATCTGCCCTATTAAGGTTTCTTTTTTCACACCGTTAAACTTTATGGTTTTAGCTGCTTTAGCTATTTGTTGAAGCTCAGAAAGCTTCATTTCTTTTAATGCAGAAATATCAAACATGAATGTTCTTGGAATTTAATTAATTTGGAAATACTATAAAAAGACTTGGTAGTAATTATTTTGCTATGAATTGACCGCAGTATGAAGTGCTTACGGTATTGTTGTGCAATAATACGAATAAAATTTAATGATACAATAGTATTTTAAAAAAAGAAAATATATTTTTGTACAACAAACAGAAACAATGATACAAAGAATACAGACTATATATTTAATCCTAGCTCTAATAATAACAGGAGCTTTACCATTCGTTTTTCCATTATGGAAACTGAGTACAGGGAAGGATTTTTATTTTATGTTGGATCAAGTTTATGTAGTTTTACTAGGAATTAGCACTACAATGACATTGATTAGTATCATGACTTACAAAAAAAGACAAAATCAATTTGTACTCAACAGATTGAACATAATATTAAATTTAATTTTATTAGGATTGTTTGTATATCGTTCACTAAATTTATCTGGAGAAGTTGTTCAAGTTTCTGAGAAAGGTATTGGGATGTTTCTACCTATTGTTGCTATCGTGTTATTAGTGTTAGCTAATAAGGCCATCAAAAAGGATGAAGATCTCGTAAAATCTGTGGACAGATTGAGGTAAACCTATAAACTTAGTTTATTAGTGCGAAGGAAACCCGAACATAACTGTTCGGGTTTTTTTGTGCTTCAAAATGAAGCATTATATATAATTTTCTATAACTATTGCAGTTCATATTTTTTTCGTAAGTTTGACTCAAGTTTAAACCAAACATGAGCAATAAAATTAGGATTCACCTAGCAGATGACCACCAAGTTCTACTTGATGGAATGAAAACTTTATTAAATACAGTACCAGATTTTGATGTAGTTGGATTTTCAATAGATGGAAACACCATTTACGAAGACGTTATAAACAACAAAGCAAGCATTCTAGTACTTGACATTAGCATGCCTAAAAAAGATGGTATACAAGTAGTAAAAGAATTCATAGCCAAAGGATTTCCTTGTAAAGTAATTATTCTTTCTAGCTATGATGACTTAAAAATCATTCAAGAAGTGATGAAACTAGGAGTAAACGGGTATTTAACAAAACAATGTGCGGGAGAAAATATTGTAGAAGCGATTCATGCAGTGACAAACGGAGAGGATTATTTTTGCAACTCAGTACGTGAAAAAATATTCAATTCGGCTACGCAAAATGTTACCAAATTAAATAAAAACAAGCCAAAAATTGATTTACTCTTGACGGGTCGAGAAATCGAAGTACTTACTTTAATCGCCCTAGAATATAGTGGTAAAGAAATTAGCGAATATTTATTTATTAGTTCTAATACGGTAGAAACACACCGTAAAAACATCATGAAAAAACTAAAAGCCAAAAACACTATTAGCTTGGTCAAATATGCACTGAAAAATAAATTAATCAAAGCCTAAACGCATTTTGATTTAAACTATCATAGTTATTGGATATGCTTACAAAAAAAAATATTTTCTTACTTTTTTTTCTACTTTGTTTGAGCACAACTTTTAACGCACAAACAAAACCGATCTCTCAAAAAAAAGTACTTGCTTTAATCAATGAAGCAACGGGACTAATGAAAAATGAGAAATACGAAAAATCATTAATCAAAGCCCGCATTGCTTTAACTAAAGCTATCGAAATTAATGATGATTACCTTATAGCAACCTGCTACAACACCATTGCTGCCAACTTTGATGGTATATCTGAATTTGAAAAAGCATATTTTTATTATAAAAAAGGCTTGGTATACGCCAATAAAACGGATAATAACGAATTAAAGAACTGGCTGTACAACAACTTAGGAAACATTTATTGTTTTGACAAAAAAGAATACAAAACCGGTATTTATTATTACAAAAAGTCTTTACAATACAGCCGAAAAATAGCCGACTCGAGTCAGATTGTGTTTACCAACTTGAATATTACTTGGGCCTACTTTGATATTGGTGATTTTAAAAGTGGTTATCCTTATTTGCAATTTACCAACAAATACAACTCTAAATTTGGAGATGAAAGCATTTGCGTAGCAGTAAACATGCTAAACGGAATGTACCACGGCCATCAAAACGAACCTGAAAAGGCAGCTTCATTTTTTGAAAAAGCAATCGAGCTGGGGATCAAAAATGATGAAAAATCGGATTTATCTTTTACGCATCAAGAATATTCAAAGTTTTTATTAAAACAAAAAGATTATAAAAAAGCATACGAAAACCTAGCGCAATACAATGTACTCACAGCCGAAATCAATAACGAAGAAAAAATAAAAAAAACCAATCTTGCTGGAATCAACCTTGAGATTGATGAATACAAGAGAGAAATAGACAATATTGAAACCAAATACGAAACCAAAGAGCAACTCTTACTTGATAGGCAGTACAAAAACAAACAAATTAGTATTATTATCATTTCGATACTCCTACTAATTCTAATTTTGTTTTACTTTTTCTTTCAAAACAACCAACTTAAAGAAAAAAATAAATACAAAAACATACAAAGCAAGATTCAACAAAATATCATTAACGCATCTGTAAGTGGTCAAGAAATTGAGCGCAAAAAAATTGCCGCCTTTTTACATGACAATATTAGTGCTTTATTATCATCGGCAGGTTTACATTTAAGTGTATTTAACGCCAAACATAAAATTGATTCAGAAGAAATCACTAAGATGAAGCAAATTTTGAATGAGGCACATGACAAAGTAAGAGATCTTTCTCACGAACTACTTCCCTCTTTGCTAGCCCGTTTTGGATTATACTATGCGTTAAATGATTTGTGCGAAAAAAATTCGAACTCTAGTATAACTTTTGAGTACTCTAGTCCTACAGAATGTAGTACGCGTTATAACGAAGATTTTGAAATGAAAATGTATTTTATTGTAACCGAACTCTTGAACAACATCATCAAACACAGTAACGCACAAAATGCTTCTCTTAACATCGAAGAAAAAAACAAAACACTCTACATCCATGTGCGAGACAACGGAAAAGGATTTAATATCGAACAATACAAATCTATCGAAGGATTTGGTCTTAATCAAATCAAAGCAAGAGTTCGTAATATTAATGGAGACATTATAATCAAGTCTAAAATCAAACTTGGTACTTCGATACAAATCCATGTCCCTATCACTTACATCGATTAATTACACTCGTTTTTCTATTTCTACAATTTCGAGATCTTTTATTTTATCGCCTTCGATCACAAAACGCAGCATAGTACGCACTTGGTGAAAACCACTTTTTCCGCATGCGCCTGGATTCATGTGTAAAAGATTATTTTTTTTGTCAAACATCACTTTTAAGATATGAGAATGTCCACAAATAAATAGTTTAGGCGGGTTTGCAGCCATTTCAGCTTTTAAACTTGGATTGTATTTGCCAGGATAGCCGCCAATATGCGTCATCCATACATCAACCCCTTCACACATAAAACGATTGTGTAACGGAAACTCTAATCGTGCCTTATCATCGTCAATATTACCATAAACGGCGCGTAACGGCTTTAGTTTTTTTAAAGTGTCAGTCACTACTAAATCTCCAATATCTCCGGCATGCCAAACTTCATCAGCCTGAGCAACATATTTCAAAATAATATCATCAATGTGGCTGTGCGTGTCTGAAAGTAGCAGGATTTTTTTCATCAGAAAAGTATGGTTTCAATAAATTAAAAGAAACAAAGGTAGTCCCTTTCGGCAAAAAAATAAATACTTAGCAAGACAACTTACACATTTAACCTTTTCTCAACATAAAAACTTTGTACCTTTGCATCTTTAAAACTTTGCCAACTTATTACCTTGAGATATTTT
This sequence comes from Flavobacterium muglaense, assembly GCF_014305155.1. Taxonomy (GTDB): domain Bacteria; phylum Bacteroidota; class Bacteroidia; order Flavobacteriales; family Flavobacteriaceae; genus Flavobacterium; species Flavobacterium muglaense. Next base: position 205,338 of record NZ_JACRUK010000002.1, on the reverse strand, counting down.
ATAAAATTAGCATACAACGGAACCCAATACCATGGCTGGCAAATGCAGCCAAACTCGGCTTCGGTTCAAGAAACTTTAAACAAAGCCTTGTCTGTACTGATGAATGCACCTATAAACATTATGGGGGCAGGACGTACGGATACGGGTGTACATGCAAAGTTGATGTATGCTCATTTTGATTTTGAGACCTCATTTGATAGCGCCAAGTTAGTGCACAAACTCAACTCTTACTTGCCCAAAGATATTGTTGTTTATGATATTATTCCTGTTCATGATGACGCGCATACGAGATTTGACGCCACAAAAAGAACATACGAATACCATATCAACCCGTTTAAGGATGCTTTTTTACAAGAGCAGAGTTGGTACTTTTTTCAGAAACTAGATGTAGAATTAATGAATAAAGCGGCACAGTTATTATTTAATCATACTGATTTTCAATGTTTTTCAAAAGTAAATACGGATGTAAACACATTTGATTGTACCATTTATGAAGCGACATGGAAGCAAGAAAAAAACAAGCTTATTTTTACGATATCAGCCAATCGGTTTTTACGAAATATGGTGCGTTCCATAGTAGGAACTCTTGTAAATATAGGATTGCATAAAATAAGTCTCGATGATTTTAATACGATTATTGAAAATAAAAATAGAGACAAAGCTGGGTTTTCGGTACCGGCTCATGGTTTGTATTTAACCGAAATTGATTACGATTATATAACTAAATAGCCCTGATTGAAGTGGAAATCATTTTTATTTTTTTTCTTTACAAAAATAAAAATATTGAAGCGGAAAGCAGGAAATAGCTCCAAAACTGAACTAAATTCAGGTAAAAAAAATGAAAGCAAAAGCATTCGACACTCGATTATTCAAAAGAATATTACAATATACTAAACCGTATCAATGGCGTTTTAATGGCGTGATCGCATTTGCGGTTTCCTTATCTATTTTTGCGGCTTTACGTCCGTATTTGTTGAAGCAAACGGTTGATGGCTACATCCAGACCGAAGATGCGAAGGGACTTTTATTTTACATTACCTTGATGGGTATTGTATTATTATGCGAAGTTTTTTCGCAGTTTTACTTTGTATATTGGGCTAACTGGCTGGGGCAAGATATTGTAAAGGACATTCGAACCAAACTTTTTAAGCACATTTTAAGCTTTAGAATGAAGTATTTTGACTTGGTTCCAGTGGGACAATTAGTGACGCGATCCGTATCAGACATTGAGTCCATTGCTCGTATTTTTAGTCAAGGTTTGTTTATGATTATTAGTGACTTGATGAAGATGTTTGTGGTACTGCTATTTATGTTTTACATGAACTGGAAACTAACATGGATTGTTATTGTGGCCATGCCGATTTTAGTATTTATTACTCGGATTTTTCAGCGCAAAATGCAAGTTGCCTTTGAGGAAGTACGTACACAAATTGCCAATATGAACTCTTTTGTTCAAGAGCGAGTGACGGGAATGAAGATTGTGCAATTGTTTAATCGCGAAGATATTGAGGCTGAAAAATTCAAAGAAATCAATGATAAACACAAAAAAGCATGGATCAAAACCATTTTATACAACTCGATTTTCTTTCCCATTGCTGATATTATTTCGTCACTAACACTTGGTTTTATAGTGCTTTACGGAGGAATTAAAATTTTGAATGGAGATAATTTTACCACTTTTGGAGATTTATTCTCCTACACCATGTTTATTGGAATGTTGTTTAATCCTTTGCGCCAAATTGCCGATAAATTTAACGAGATGCAGCTGGGAATGATTGCTGCCAATCGTGTTTTTGAGATTATAGATACGCAAGATCAAATTCAAGATACTGGAATTATTGAAGCTCCAGTTTTTGAAGGAAACATCACTTTTAAAGACGTTCGTTTTAGTTATATTCCTGATGAGGAGGTAATAAAAGGGATCAATCTAGAGGTAAAAGCGGGACAAACTGTAGCTATTGTAGGTTCGACAGGTGCTGGTAAATCGACTATTATTAATTTATTGAACCGTTTTTACGAAATCAATAGCGGTACTATTTTTATTGATGATACCAATATTGAAAAGTATACATTAGGTTCTTTACGCAAGCAAATTGCAGTAGTTTTACAAGATGTTTTTCTGTTTGCTGATACGATTTACAACAACATCACTTTGCATAATCCATCGATTACTAGAGCAGATGTTTTGGCTGCAGCCAAAGAAATAGGTGTTCACGATTTTATTATGAGTTTGCCTGATAATTATGATTTTGACGTAAAAGAGCGTGGTGTAATGCTATCATCTGGTCAGCGTCAATTGATTGCGTTTTTGAGAGCTTATGTAAGTAATCCAAGCATTTTGATTCTGGATGAAGCTACATCATCGATCGACACCTATTCAGAAGAATTGATTCAAGGCGCTACTGAAACTATAACGCAGGGCCGAACGTCAATTGTAATTGCTCACAGGCTTGCCACAATTGTAAACGCCGATAAAATTGTAGTAATGGACAAAGGTTTAATTGTAGAACAAGGAACACATCAAGAACTAGTCAATCAAGAAAGTGGGTATTATAAAAACTTATATGATTCTCAATTTAGTGTTTCAAAGGAAAGTTAATTGAAATACCTACAACACTATACTGGATTAAAATTCGACGAAATGATTTAACAAAAAACTTTCGCATTAACTTTATTTATGTTTTAGAAAACAGAATAATTCCTTAAATTCGCCAAATCAATTAATTTAGAAAACTTATAAAAATGAAATACGATATCATTGTTTTAGGAAGTGGTCCAGGTGGATATGTTACTGCCATTAGAGCATCACAATTAGGGTTTAAAGTTGCCGTAATTGAAAAAGAAAACTTAGGTGGTGTATGTTTGAACTGGGGATGTATTCCTACCAAAGCATTACTTAAATCTGCGCAAGTTTTTGATTATTTAAAACACGCTTCAGATTACGGATTGACTGTTTCATCATTTGACAAAGATTTCCCTGCTGTAATTCAACGCAGCCGTGGTGTTGCCGCTGGAATGAGCAAAGGAGTTACTTTCTTGATGAAAAAAAATAAAATTGACGTGATTAATGGTTTTGGAAAAGTAAAACCAGGTAAAAAAATTGACGTTACTGACAAAGACAATAAAGTTACCGAATATAGCGCTGACCATATTATCATCGCTACTGGTGCGCGTTCACGCGAGTTACCAAACTTGCCACAAGATGGAGAAAAAGTGATAGGTTACCGTCAAGCAATGTCGTTACCTACTCAACCTAAGAAAATGATCATCGTAGGTTCGGGTGCAATTGGAGTAGAATTTGCACATTTTTACAACTCAATGGGAACTGAGGTTACTATTGTTGAATTTATGCCAAATGTAGTACCTGTTGAAGACGAAGACATTTCTAAACAAATGGAAAAATCGTTAAAAAAATCGGGGATTACGGTAATGACTAACGCCTCTGTTGAAACAATTGATACAACTGGAAACGGAGTAAAAGCATTTGTAAAAACAGCAAAAGGTGAAGTAGTTCTTGAAGCTGATATTTTACTTTCGGCTGTTGGGATCAAAACTAACATTGAAAACATAGGACTAGAAGAGGTGGGTATTGCTGTTGATAGAGATAAAATCTTAGTAAATGCTTACAACCAAACAAATATTCCAGGTTACTACGCTATTGGTGATGTAACTCCAGGACAAGCTTTAGCTCACGTGGCTTCGGCAGAAGGAATTAACTGTGTAGAAAAAATTGCAGGAATGCACGTAGATCCTATTGATTACGGAAACGTACCGGGTTGTACTTACGCAACTCCAGAAATCGCATCTGTAGGTTTGACTGAAAAACAAGCTAAAGAAAAAGGATACGAATTAAAAATTGGTAAATTCCCGTTCTCAGCTTCTGGAAAAGCGCAAGCTTCTGGAAATTCAGATGGTTTTGTAAAAGTAATTTTCGATGCCAAATACGGAGAATGGTTAGGATGCCACATGATTGGCGCTGGTGTTACTGATATGATTGCTGAGGCAGTTGTTGCTCGTAAACTAGAAACTACAGGACACGAAATCTTAAAATCAATCCACCCTCACCCAACAATGAGTGAAGCGGTAATGGAAGCTGTTGCTGATGCTTATGGTGAAGTAATTCACTTGTAAGAGTCCTATCGCGGAACAATAAATTTATTCCATTTAAATATCAAAATCCGATTTGCGAAAGCGAATCGGATTTTTTTTATAGCTATTATTGGCGTTGTACCTTTGCGCCGCACTTTTATACTTCTTTTGAAAAAAAACAGTTTTGTTTATTAACTTCAATTCCATTTGGCATTAATCGCAAAAAAAAATAATATCATTTTATGATTCTTAAAATCTAATCTGAGTAAAAAAAGACTAAATTAGCAAGAGGCATACTCAAGTTGATTCACAAACTGTACAAAGCTACCCTAGTGTAAGTCAAGCAACACAATCAATTATATGCCCTCCCACAATTAGACTTAAAAAAAATTAAAATTTTTTAGAATGGAAAGCTTAATGATGAATTATCCGCTTACAACAACTACTATTCTTGAATATGGCAACAGCGTTTACCATTATAAAAAAATTATAACTTATTTACCAGATGGAGAAAGGCACGAATACTTTTTTAGCGATATGTACAAACGCTGTAAAAAACTAGCTAATGCCTTGACCCAAAAACTGGGAATTAAAAGCGGAGATATTGTTGGGACATTTGCTTGGAATCATTACGCCCATGTCGAATTATATTATGGCATTTCCGGCATTGGAGCTGTTTGTCACCCCATCAATATTAGGCTTTCAAGTAGTCAAACAGAATACATCGTCAATAATTCTGAGGACCGCGTTATTTTTGTGGATGCAACCTTAGTCCCATTACTCGAAAAAATTGCACCTTTACTTGAAACAGTAGAGTACTACGTACTATTAAATGCTCCCAAAGATTTTAAAACAACCTTACAAAATACAATACAGTACGAAGATTTACTGGCAGAGCAGTCAGAAGAATACCAATGGCCAATACTAAACGAAAATGACGCCTGTGGCATGTGTTACACAAGCGGAACAACGGGTTTACCAAAAGGTGTTTTATACTCACACAGGTCGACTTATTTACATGCTACTAATATTATAACGCCTAATGCCGGTAATTTCAGTAATGAGGATACATTATTATTAATTGTTCCACAATTTCATGTCATGGCTTGGGGATTTCCCTACTTATGCTTGTTGTCTGGATCAAATATGGTGCTACCTTCCTCTAATTTACAACCTGAGGCGCTCATAAATATGCTACAAGCAGAGAAAGTTACAAAAGCAAATGGAGTACCTACAATATGGCTGGGTATCTATCATACCATGAAGGAAAACCCACCAAAAGAAAAACTAGCACTTAAAGAATATCTAGTTGGCGGTTCTGCCCTACCCAAGAGCCTTATTGAAGGATTTGAAAAAGACTTTGGAATAAAAGGGGTACAAGCTTGGGGCATGACTGAAACATCCCCTTTAGGCACCGTTTCTAGATTACAGCTTCAACACAATCACTTATCCAATAATGAAAAGCTAGACATTCGCGCCAAGCAAGGATTTGCTTTTCCTGGAGTGGAAATTAGAATCATGACGGATGAAGGAACTCTAGCTCCATCAGATGGTAACACCATGGGAGAATTACAAATTAAAGGTGCTTGGGTCATCAATTCGTATTTTAAAACTAATAATCTGGACAGTTTTACTGCTGATGGTTGGTTTAAAACCGGTGACGTAAGCACTATCGATCCTGATGGCTACATGGAAATTAAAGACCGCACCAAAGACCTCATAAAAAGTGGCGGTGAATGGATTTCTAGCGTAGCATTGGAGTCGGCATTAATGGCACACCCCAACATCCGCGAAGCAGCTGTAATCGCTGTTCCAGACCAAAAATGGGTCGAAAAACCACTTGCTTCTATTGTATTAGTCAATAAAGAAAAAAATACTACAGCTGCCGAATTAATAGCATTTCTAGACCGAGAGTTTGTAAAATACCAAATCCCAAAAGACTATGTCTATCTCGATGAAATCCCAAAAACAAGTGTGGGTAAATTTGACAAAAAAGAGATTCGAATACTTTTTTCAGAAGGCAAACTTAAATAGTAACTATACTTGATAAATTCCTGAGAAACTGTTATGCCGTAGCAACCCAAAAGTTCTATTTATAAATAATAATATGTAAGCTAGCCTCCAACTAGATCAAAAAATCCTTGGTTACACGAACCAATTCTTGAGTGTGCTCTGGTAATTCTGTTGCCGCATAAGGATGCGAACCACCAAAAACATGATTGGCATCGACTATAACATGATTTTTTGCTTTAAAAAAATATTTCTTTAGCAAATTGAATTCGTCCATTTTTACAGCCTGATCATTCGTTCCCTGAACAATCAAATATGGGATTTGGAGTTTTTGACTCGCATTAACCAAACTGTATTTTTCTTTATTATTTTCCAAATCATCCAAAACGACTATGTCCAAAGGCATCATTTGGTTGGTTCTCGCATTTTTAATATACTGAACATTCTCAGCTATCCACTTGTTCTTGAAATTTGAATTCCACGAACGATGAAAATCAAACGGACTTGCCCAGGTACAAACTTTCTTGATTTTAGTATCGTATTGTGTGCAATACAGTAAAGCCGAAACCCCACCCTTACTATGACCTATAATATAAATAGACTCGGTATGTATTGCAGGTAATTTTGTTGGTAATACACCAACTATAAATTGCTCCACACTTTCAATATCTTGCATTTCTTTTCCCAAAGTATTGATCGAAAACTGATCAAGAGCGGTAAATTCGACCGAATCTTCAAGCCCCATTCCATTATGCGAAAAATTAAATTTTAAAAAAGCAAAACCATTATCCACAAAGTAATCAGCCACTAGCTGCCAACATCCCCAATCTTTAAATCCCTTGAATCCGTGACAAAAAACAATTACCCCTTTTTGCTCCTGAGTTTCAGAATAGCTTAAATCTGCAACAAATTTTTGCTTTGACGCGCCTTCGAGTATAAATGTTTTATTTAATATCATGATTTTCGTTATTATAGTTTAATATCCTTGTCAAGCAAAGGTAAGAAGCAGATTAAACTAATTCAACTGTAAAAAACTAATAATCAAAAAAGTTATCTTAAATAGCTCCTGACACCATCTTGAATAAAAATTCCAACATACCAATCCATTCCTACTAATCGGATTTTTCAGTGATAAACATTCCTAAACGGCTATTTATAAAAACTGACTTTAAAATTGTTAAAATCCAAAAAAGAAATCATAGTTGACAAACCTAAAAATCGTGTCGCAGAATGACAATTTCAATCGTTAAAAATGATGATTTTCGAAAATAAAAAAGCCAAAACAGCCAAATGTTAAAATTTTACGATTTTTATTTTAACAGGAAAAATTAACGGTAATTTTGTAGTCTAAATTATAAATTATGACAACAATTATTGACTCTCTTTGGTGGATACTACCTGTAGTTTTTTCCATCATTTTTTACAAATTCGTTTTGCGTGTTTTCTTTGGGATGGTTATTGTACCCGAAAACAAAATTGGTTTAGTAACCAAAAAATTCGTGCTTTTCGGTGCCGATAAATCTTTGCCAGATGGCAGAATTATTGCGACCAAAGGAGAAGCTGGTTACCAAGCGCGCACCCTTGCTCCAGGACTATACTGGATGATGTGGATTTGGCAATACTCTGTTGACATGACTTCATTTACTATTATCCCTGAAGGCCAAATTGGTTTGGTTCTCAGTAGAGATGGAAAAGAAATCCCTACAGGTCGTATTCTGGCTCGTCGAGTAGATAGTGACAACTTTCAAGACGCTACCTCATTCTTAAACAATGGCGGTCAAAAAGGGCGTCAAACAGCCTTCATTACTACGGGTTCATACCGTATCAATACTTTTTTATTCGAAATTGTTATTGTAGAACAAATCAAGATCTTTGAAAACATGATTGGAATTGTAACTGCTTTAGATGGTGAACCGATCCCTCAAGGACAAATCGCTGGTAAGAACATCGACGGACATAATAATTACCAAGATCTGGATGCGTTTCTAGACAAAGGAGGAAATCGTGGATTACAACCTCAAGTGATGCTTGCTGGATCTTATTACATTAACAGTTGGGGAATCCAAATCGAACAAAACCCAATGACCGATGTACCTATCGGATATGTAGGTGTCGTGATCTCGTATATTGGTGAAGATGGAAAAGATGTAACCGGAGACACCTTTAAACACGGAAACATAGTTTCAAAAGGGCAACGCGGTGTATGGATGGAACCTTTTGGACCAGGTAAATACGCTTTAAACAAATACACCACTAAATTAGAATCAGTTCCTACAACAAACCTTGTACTAAACTGGGCCAATGCTAGAAGCGAATCACACGATTTAGACAAAAACCTATCTACCATAACGGTACGTTCAAAAGATGGTTTCCCTTTCAATCTGGATGTGTCACAAATCATTCATGTACCCGCTAATGAAGCGCCAAAAGTAATTGCGCGTTTTGGTAGTATGACAAACCTTGTTTCTCAAGTACTAGAACCTACAATTGGAAACTATTTTAGAAACTCGGCCCAAGATAGTGATGTAATTTCGTTTTTAAGCACACGTAAAGAGCGCCAGGAATCGGCTAAGAATCATATCAAAGCTGTTCTTGACGAATACAATGTAAATGCAGTAGATACGTTGATTGGTGATATTGTACCTCCTGATTCATTGATGAAAACCTTAACCGACAGGAAAATTGCCGAAGAAGAGCAAAAAACCTATCAAACACAGCGTATGGCGCAAGAGCAAAGACAAGGTGTCGAGAAAGAAACCGCTATTGCAGATATGCAAAAAGAAATTGTAAAAGCATCACAAAGTGTCGAAATCGCACAGCGTACTGCCGATGCAACGGTTAAGAAAGCCGAAGGTGACGCAACGAGTTTAAAACTAAACGTAAATGCCGAAGCGGAAGCTACAAAAATGCGTGCCAATGCCGAAGCCGAAGCGACGAAAGCCAGAGCGGGAGCACAAGCCGAAGCTACCAAATTGAACGCGAGCGCCGAAGCCGAAAAGATTTCGAAAACAGGATTAGCCGAAGCCGAAAAAATCATGGCTATCGGTAAATCGACTGCCGAAGCCTACCAACTTCAAGTCTCAGCAATGGGCGGCGATAATTTTACTAAGTACAAAATTACTGAAGAAATAGGAAAAGGAAATATCAAGGTTATTCCAGATGTGTTAATCACAGGTGGTAATGGCTCTGATGGTGGCATCAGCGGACTGTTAGGCATGAAAATGATGGAAATGATGGACAGTGATTCTAACAAGAAAAAATAAACTATTGCTTCTACTTAAACCGAAAAATCCCTTTTGCTCACGCAAAAGGGATTTTCTATTTATAGGAACACTAAACTAAGAGCCGAGTATTTCTAAAAAATTCTAATTCTTTTATTCTTCCTCCGATAAATGAGATTTAGAATAGCCTCTCCATTTTTCAACACAATCTTGAAAATCTTGTGGAAGTTCTGTATCAAAACGCATTAGTTCCTTAGTTACTGGATGCACAAAACCAAGTGTTTTAGCATGTAAAGCTTGTCTTGGAAGTACTTTAAAGCAATTATCAATAAACTGCTTGTACTTAGTAAACGTAGTTCCTTTTAATATCAAATGTCCGCCATAGCGCTCATCATTAAATAATGGATGTCCAATATGTTTCAAGTGCGCACGAATTTGGTGTGTACGTCCCGTTTCAAGTTGGCATGAAATCAAAGTCACATACCCAAAACGTTCCAATACTTTGTAATGCGTAATTGCAGGTTTTCCAATCTCTGGATCGGCAAAAACGGCCATTTGCATGCGGTCTTTCAAGTGACGAGCCAAGTTTCCTTCGATCGTACCACTTTCTTCCGCTACATTACCCCAAACTAAGGCAATATATTCTCTCTCTGATGTTTTAGCCTCAAACTGTTTGGCTAAATGAGTCATTGCAGCTTCTGTTTTGGCAATTACCAACAATCCAGATGTATCTTTATCAATACGGTGAACAAGTCCAGGACGTTCACTACTATTCATTGGCAAATTATCAAAATGGTACGCCAATGCATGCACTAAAGTTCCAGTATAATTACCATGTCCAGGATGCACGACCATTCCTGGTTCTTTATTGATCAACAACAAAGCATCATCTTCATAAACAATATCCAACGGAATATTCTCCGCAATGATATGATTTTCATACGGTGGATGCGTCAACATCACACGCACCACATCCAGTGGTTTTACTTTATAATTAGACTTAACAGTCGCATCATTCACAAAAATATTACCCTCTGTTGCAGCAACTTGTATTTTATTTCGGGTCGAATTTTGAATCAAACCCATTAAATATTTATCAATACGCACAGAAGTTATCCCTTTAGGAACTTCAAATTTAAAATGTTCGTACAATTCTTCTTCTAAGTCAACCGACTCTACATTATTGTTCATTAGACTCTTCTTCTATTGGAGTAGCAATACTATCCGTTCTTATATCTTCTTCATAACTTGCTTTCCCGTCTCCTAAAACTAGATCAATTTTAGACGATTTCAAGACTTTATCACCCGGCTTGATGTTTCTTCCTTTGTAACGCATTTCCAGCACCATATCTTTACCTAAATTAGGGATATAAGTAATCGTACCTTCTTCCAGACCTAAAGCCTTCAATGTAGGCACTGCCTCACGGTATGTTTTCTCAATTAAATCAGGCACTTTCACTGATGAAAATCCCGATGAATTAATTTTAATATACACTTTTCTACCTTCTTTCACTTTCGCTCCAGGCAATGGATCTTGTTGAACCACACTGTATTTAGGATAATCACTTCTGTAATCTACACTATCAAGCAATACATAATCCAAGTCTAAATCATCCAGTTTTTCTTCCACTTGTTCCTCTGTAAGCTTGCTTAAATTAGGCACCGAAATCTCATTTCCGTGATTAGTAGTAAAAGTCAACCAGTGTATAAACAGATAGCCCAACACGGCAATAATCGAAACCGCGATGAATACTTGCAAAAGAAACACACGGCTAGTAAGGTATTTACGTAAACTCATAAATTATTTTTTATATGGGCAAAGATATAGCTATTTCGTTTCAAAAAAAATGATAATTTTGTTTAAGCAAAAAATACACTCGTATATTTGGAGCTATTTCCCGCTATTCGCTTGTATCTTTTCTTTTTTAAAGAAAAAAAGAAAAGGATACCGCTACTATCGGGGCTAAAAAAAATCGATCCTAACTACAAAACACAATTAGTGTTTCAACATTAAACAAGATAAAATGAAAAATATTGCCATTATCATGGGTGGTTATTCCAGCGAATACAAAATCTCATTAATCAGTGGAAACGTAGTCTACCAATTTCTTGACAAAACAAAATACAACGGATATCGCATTCACATTTTTAAAGAAAAATGGGTCTATGTAGATGATAATGAAACCGAATTCCCTATCGATAAAAATGATTTCTCGGTAACGGTAAACGGAACCAAAATAAAATTCGACTGCGTATTCAACGCCATTCATGGAACACCAGGAGAAGACGGACTCATGCAAGCTTATTTCGAGTTAATCGACCTGCCACACACTTCATGTGATTATTATCAAGCCGCTTTAACCTTCAACAAAAGAGATCTTTTATCGGTTTTAAAACCATACGGAATCAAAAGCGCAACTTCTTATTATTTAAACAAAGGAGAACATATTGACACAGCAGCCATTGTAAGTAAACTAGGTTTGCCTTGTTTTGTAAAACCCAATAAAGCAGGTTCAAGTTTCGGAATTTCAAAAGTAAAAACCGAAGCCGAATTACCTATAGCCATCGAAATCGCTTACAAAGAAGATAACGAAATCATCATTGAGAGCTTCCTTGACGGTACCGAAGTTTCGGTAGGTGTAATCAATTACCAAGGAAAAACAACCGTTTTACCCATCACTGAAATCGTATCCGAAAATGACTTCTTCGATTATGAAGCCAAATATCTAGGACAATCACAAGAAATCACACCTGCTAGAATCTCTGACGAAATGACTCAAAAAGTAGGAGATATTGCTAAACGTGCTTACGAAATTCTGCGTATGAAAGGATTTTCTCGTTCGGAGTTCATAATCGTAGACGGTGAGCCATTCATGTTAGAAATGAATACAATTCCAGGTTTAACCACCGAAAGTTTAATTCCACAACAGGCCGAAGCTGCCGGAATTTCATTAACAGACTTGTTTACAAACGCAATTGAATTGTCCTTATAACTATTCTATAAAACTGGTGCTGGTTTCAACTTGAAACTTGAAACCTATAAACTTGAAACTTTTCAAAAATGAAAAAAGCCATCTTCCCTGGGTCATTTGACCCCATTACGCTAGGACACGAAGACATTATCAATAGAGCACTTCCTCTATTTGATGAAATCGTGATTGCTATAGGTGTTAATGCCGAAAAAAAATACATGTTTTCACTAGAAGAACGACAACGTTTTATTGAGGAAACTTTTAAAAACGAACCAAAGGTTACCGTCATTACCTATGAAGGTTTGACCATCGATTTGTGTCACCGTATAAAAGCCGACTTCATTTTACGTGGTTTGCGCAATCCAGCCGATTTTGAGTTTGAAAAAGCCATCGCCCACACCAACAGACATTTGTCCAAAATTGAAACCGTATTTCTATTAACAGCTGCTCGAACGTCGTACATCAGTTCCAGTATCGTGAGAGATGTGCTTCGCAACGGAGGAGAATATCAAAAATTAGTTCCAAAAGCAGTACGTGTCAAAAAATAAAATCATTACCCATAAGTAAGAAAAAATCATAACTTACAACAATTACAGAATAACTGTAATTTTACAGCATCAAATTAAAAACCAACAATGAGTATAGAAAGAGAATTAAGCAAGCGCAGTGGATCACAATGTGAATTATGTACAGCTACAGAAAACCTAAAAGTATATGAAGTTTTACCAACTAAAAAAGGAGGACTTGACGAGGCTATTATGGCTTGTGCAACTTGTATTGACCAAATTGAGAATCCAGGGCATGAAGATCTAAACCATTGGAGATGTTTAAATGACAGCATGTGGAGCGAGCATACTGCAGTACAAGTGGTTTCTTGGAGAATGTTAAGCCGTTTGCGTTCGGCAGGATGGCCACAAGAATTAATTGACCAAATGTATTTTGACGAAGACACTCTTGCCTGGGCGCAAGCTACAGGTGAAGGAGAAGATGACGAAAACAAAATAATCCACAGAGACGTTAACGGAGTAATTCTAGAAGTAGGTGACTCAGTTGTTCTAATAAAAGACTTGAAAGTAAAAGGTTCAAGCATGGTGGCAAAACAAGGAACATCAGTTCGTAACATCCGTTTAGATCATGAAAATGCCGAATACATCGAAGGAAAAGTAGACGGACAAACCATTGTGATCATTACACAATACGTGAAGAAACTATAGTTTTTTTTTAGTGAATCGTGAGAAGTAAAAAGTGAATCGGATTAGGATTCGATTATCAAGATTATCGCTTTCACTAAAAACACAACTCTTTAAATAAAAAAAAACGTTATCAGTAAATTTACTGCTAACGTTTTTTTTTATATTTATAGACAAGTCGAAAATTGCTTTTTTTTAAATGAACACTAAATACTGAAAACTGATTACTTTTCACGATTCACTTTTTACTAAAAAAACTACTCCTCCTCTTTCTTAATTACTTTTCTAGCTACTTCAATTTTGAATTTCTTGCCTTTCATCTTTTCATCCTTGATATTGTGCAATAAATCTTTTACTTTATTGAATTTTACGGCCGCAAAAGAGATAAAATCTTTCACTTCAATTAATCCCAAGTCTCCTTTTTCTAATTTTCCTTTTTGAGAAAAGAAACCTACAATATCAATTTTGTTCAATTTGTTTTTCTTTCCACCACTGATGTAAATAGTTTGAAATTGTGGCGGTTTAGGTAAAGTTGTGCCATTTTCGATCGAAAAAACGTTCATACCATAATCGATATAATCCATTTTTTTCTCGCTTTCGTGTGCCACTACATAAGCAGTTCCCGAAGCTGTCATACGAGCAGTACGACCGTTTCTATGCGTAAATTCGTCTTCCTTAGAAGGCAAATGATAGTGAATCACGTGGTTCATTTCAGGAATATCTAATCCACGAGCAGCAAGATCAGTAGTAATTAAATAACTCACACTTCCGTTTCTAAACTGGATTAAGGCGCGCTCACGCTCATCTTGATCCATTCCTCCATGGTAATACGTCGCGTAAATTCCTTTTTCATTCAAAGTGTCACTTATGCGCTCTGCGGCGTCACGGTGGTTACAAAAAACAATAGCCGATTCCGACTTTAAAGAGCAAATCAAGCTGAATAAACTACCTATTTTGTCTTTTTCTTTTGAAACTACTAATTTCATCGAAAGATTTGTTTCTACTTCGTGTTCCGGAATAAAGTCAAGAATCGTTGGGTTAACCACTCTTGTATATTTAGGAATCTCAATATCTGAAGTTGCAGATACTAGTACACGTTTGTTCAACTTTGTTAATTTCCCAATGATAAATGACATTTGCTCATGGAATCCCAGTTGCAATGATTTATCAAATTCATCTAGAATCAATGTTTGAATTTTATCTACACGAAAAGTTCCTCTATCGATATGATCGGCAATACGTCCTGGAGTTCCAATTAAAACTGCCGGTGGATTGCTTAAATTCTTGATTTCAGTATCTATTGAGTGACCGCCGTAACATACATTCACTTTATAATCAGTACCCATTTTTTTCCAAACTTGTTCAATTTGCAATCCTAATTCACGAGATGGAACTAGAATTAAACATTGAACTGATAGAATTTCGGGTTGTAGCATTTCAAAAATAGGCAATAAAAAGGCTAATGTTTTACCAGAACCTGTAGGTGACAACAACAGTACATTATTGTCATTTAATATCGCATCTTGTGCAACTTCTTGCATTTCGTTTAGACTTTCAATGCCTAAATTCAATAGTATATTGTTAGAATGGTGCTTCTTATTCATTTTTTTTTATTTGTGCAAAGGTAAAATGAATTCTGCATTTAAAATGACGAAATAGCAATTTTATCACAAACTTCGCATTTATCACCATGCAAAAACTAAAACAATTACAAAATAATTATATTTGATATCCATAAAATAGATCAACCATGAGATTTTCAAACCTACTTTTACTTCTCTTGACCACAACGGTTTTTGCACAAAAAGACCTTAGCTACCCTACAGTTTTTGAACAAGGAAACGGCAACCAATCTGCTACTTATCAAGAAACCATTGCTTATTATGAACTCTTGGCACAAAATTTTCCAACAATTCAAATAAAAAAAATGGGACTCACAGATAGCGGACAACCACTCCACATTGTAATTTTTAATGCTGAAAAGAAATTCAGCTTTGAGACTATTCAACAAAACAAAGCGGTTTTATTGATCAACAACGGTATTCATGCTGGAGAACCAGACGGCATTGACGCGACCATACAATTGTACCGAGATTTAGCTTTAGGAAAAATAAGCAGCCCGAAAAACACTGTTGTTGTTACCATTCCCGTTTATAATATTGGTGGTGCACTCAATCGCAATGCTACCTCCAGAGCCAATCAAGACGGCCCAGAACTGTACGGTTTTAGAGGAAATGCCAGAAACTACGATCTAAATAGAGATTTCATAAAAGCAGACACCAGAAACACTGCTAGTTTTGCCGGCATTTTTCAGCTTACGAATCCGGATGTTTTTATAGACAATCATGTTAGCAATGGAGCGGATTATCAATACAAACTTACCTACATCATGACGCAACAAAACAAAATAGGTTCCATTATAGGAAACTATTTAGACCAAGAAATGATGCCTGCCTTAGTTGCTAGTTTACAAAAGAAATCTCTAGAAACTACACCTTATGTCAATGCATTTAGCGAAACACCAGACCAAGGTTTTGCCCAATTCTTTGATAGTCCAAGATATTCTACCGGCTATACATCACTATTTAATACCATTGGGTTTGTAGTTGAAACACATATGCTTAAAAAATATAGCGAGCGCGTAAAAGCGACCTATGAATTTATGCGAAGCACCATCGATTATACAGATGCAAACTTTAAACAAATAAAACAAAAAAGAGTAGCAAACCAGTCGTTGTACTTACCAGGAGCAAACTACACCATAAAATGGGCGCTAGACACTACAAAAATTACTCCTTTTACCTTCTTAGGCTTTGAAGCAGGGCATAAAAAAAGTGAAGCCACAACGGCAGATCGATTGTATTATGACCGTACAAAACCTTTTAAAAAAGAAATACCTTATTTAAAAGAGTACCAACCTACCAAACAAATCAAGATCCCTAAAGCTTATATTATTCCGCAAGGGTTCTGGAACATCACGGCTCTGTTAAAAAACAATGGCATCGAATACCAAGAATTAAAAAAAGATAGTACAATAACCGTTGAAAGCTATCGCATAGCCGATTATAAAACCGCTACTTCAGCATACGAAGGCCATTACCTGCATCGTGACACCCAATTAACAACACAAAAAAGAGAGGTAAAATTTAGTAAAGGAGACTACGTTGTTCCTACCCAACAAGAAGGAGTAAAATATATTATTGAAACACTAGAGCCAGAAGGAATTGATTCCTTTTTTAATTGGAATTTCTTTGACACCATGTTACAACAAAAAGAAGGTTTTTCGGACTACGTATTTGAAGATACTGCTGCCTTACTTTTAAAGGAAAACCCCAAACTAAACGAAGCAATGCGACAAAAAATGATTCAGGATACCACATTTGCCAAAAACCCAGAAG
This sequence comes from Flavobacterium muglaense, assembly GCF_014305155.1. Lineage (GTDB taxonomy): Bacteria > Bacteroidota > Bacteroidia > Flavobacteriales > Flavobacteriaceae > Flavobacterium > Flavobacterium muglaense. Next base: position 188,458 of record NZ_JACRUK010000002.1, on the reverse strand, counting down.
CACAACTAGACTGGATTTATAAAAACTCTGTTTACTATGAGAAAGCGCATTTGCAATACCCGATTTACCGTGTTCTAGCACCATAGTAGTCTCTAGAAACGGGACCGCATGAAGGATAGCAGCAAACCGCCAACGCGGTGCGTATATAGCCTGACAGCATAAAAAAAATGGGCCACTCACCACATAGATGAGTAGCCCATTTTATTTTATGGAGGCATGCCCTAATTAGACTTTTGTAGGATGAATGCTTTTTTCTTGCTCAAACAATAATTTAATGTTCTCATAAGAATTATTTAATGCCTCGGGAATTTCCTCAGGGCTAAACCAAGCTACTTTTTCGATTCCTTCGTCTAGTTGTCCTTGAGGAGTGCCTTCAAAATCAGTTTGCATTTCGAACCAATGAGTGATTTTTAGCTTGTAAACCCCGTTGCGCTTAAAGACGTGATAGGTTTTTTGAAGTTTGTGCGTCACTCGTAATAAGTTGACGCCAGTCTCCTCCTCGACTTCGCGCATGGCAGTTTGCTCCATGTCCTCCCCTTTTTCGGTTCCGCCTTTGGGCAAATCCCATTTTCCGTTCCTAAAAATGAAGAGCACCTCCCCTTTTTTATTGTAAACTAATCCTCCGCCCGCTTTATTTACGGGGATTTTTGTTTTCAAAGTCTTCATAATCTCCTTTTCATCAGGATGATAGAGATATGCTTTTTGAATTTTATTTTGAAAAATTTTGACTATAAGTTGCTTTATATCAATGCTTTCAAGTAGAAATAATTGAAAATCTGTCTCTTTTGAGATGTTATTTGTCAAAAAAAGTGGTTTGTCGTTAACAAAAACTTTATACATTTGTGGTATGATTTTTAATAAAGATACTGCCGAAAAAACAGCCGAATTGCTTTTACAAATAAATGCAATTAAATTGAATCCAGGAAATCCTTTTACATGGGCTTCGGGATGGAAATCACCTATTTATTGTGATAACAGGCTAATACTCTCATTTCCAAGCATAAGAAATTATGTTCGTGATGAATTTTCTAAAAACATTGAAAAACAATTTGGTAAGCCAGATGTTATTGCAGGTGTAGCCACCGGAGCAATAGGAATTGGTATGCTGGTTGCAGAGAGCATGGGGCTTCCCTTTGTTTATGTGCGTCCAGAAGCCAAAAAACATGGTCGACAAAACCAAGTGGAAGGTTTTTTACAAAAAGGACAAAACGTTGTTGTAGTCGAAGATTTGATTAGCACCGGAAACAGCAGTTTGAATGCAGTTGAGGCTTTGCGCGCTGCAGGAGCTAATATCAAAGGGATGGCAGCCATTTTTACCTACGGGTTTGACGTGGCCGAACAAAACTTTAAAGAGGCTAAACTTGATTTGTACACTTTGAGTAACTATCAAAACTTGTTGAATCTAGCTGTTGCAAAAAGCTACATTACAGAAAAAGAAGAAATTACATTGAGAGAATGGAATGCTACTCCATCGACTTGGAATGTAGAAACTAAATAAATTAAGAAAGATGAACTTAGAAAGTCCGAAAGTAAACGTTGAGAAATCAGCACAAGAATTATTCGATTTATTGACTGATGTGAAGAATTTCGAGAAGTTAATGCCGGATAACATCGCTAAATTTGAGGTTATAGGCGAGGATGCTTTTATCTTTGGATTGAAAGGCATGCCTGAAATCAAACTTAAAATGAAAGAAAAAGTAGCTCCAAGCAAAGTAGTTTTGGGTGCTGCAAGTGATAAACTTCCGTTTACTTTAATTGCTAACATCGATGCAGTATCTGATGTTTCAAGTGCGGTAAAATTGGACTTTGAAGGAGACTTCAACCCCATGATGGCCATGATGATTAAAGGACCTATAGGTAAGTTTATTGAAACGCTAGCAAGCAATATGGGCAAACTATAGTTTGAATAATCTAATATATTTAAAAATACTCTTTTGGTGTACAAACTAAAAGAGTATTTTTTTTTATTCTAAATGAATCGTTCTGCAACAAAAACACTTTTTACTAATACAACATCTGAATTTCCTTTAAGCTATATTCGGCAATTGTGTCATCTTCTAGCAACAATTGCAATTGACCAGCAGTAGATACACCTTGAATGATTCCCATAAAATTTTTATCTGATTGATCTTTAAAAGGCATTGGAACCCCTTTTTTAAACAACAAACCATTATATGATTCCCATAACGAACGAACATCATACTCTAAATTCCTGATAGTACTTTCTAACTTTTCCATGATGGTCAAAAGTATCTTTTCTTTATCGAAAGTTGTCTTACTTATTTGCGCAAGCGAAGACGCTTTGGGAAGGTTTTCAAAATTAGTTTGATTGATATTAAGTCCCAACCCGATGATTGAACTTAGCGTTCCGTCACTTTTGATACTATTTTCTAACAAAAGACCGCCAATTTTAAAATTATATGACATAATGTCGTTTGGCCATTTTATACTCAATTCCGGAATATTATAGCTTTCTAAACTTTCAATCACTGCCAAAGCTACTGCAATATTAAGACTGTATATCTGACTCACATCTGACAATGAATCTTTTACAAAAACACTCATTATTAGATTCTTACCCGCTTCAGAGATCCAAACTGACCCCATTTGACCCTTTCCTTTGGTTTGATTTTCGGCTGTAACTACAGTAAAATTTTCGAGATCTTGCTTGCTGGACAATCCCTTTAGAAACTCATTAGTAGAATCTATGGCATCGAGTTTGATTAACTTCATGAGTTATTATTTGTGTAAGAAAATTTAATATTATGTTAAGGTTCAAAAATAAACACAAAAAATGGTAACTTTACAAACTTATATAAAAATTTTTCATGGCAAAAAAGACAATAAACAATGATGATTTACTAGCAAACATCATTAAAGGAATCGAAGAAGTAAAAGGAAATGATATAGATATTCTCGACCTAAGAGAAATTGACACCGCAGTTTGTGATTATTTTGTTGTTTGTAATGGTAACTCAAATACACAAGTAAATGCTATCGTTAACTCTATTCAAAAAACAGTTTCAAAGGAATTAAAAGACAAGCCTTGGCATGTTGAGGGATCAGATAATGCAGAATGGGTTCTTATGGATTATGTAAACATTGTAGTACACGTTTTTCAAAAACAAATTAGAGAATATTACAATATTGAAAGCTTGTGGGGAGATGCAAAAATTACTACAATAGCTAACAAATACTAAAGAAAGAAGAGCAAAAATGGCAAAAGACAATAATCCAAACCCAAATAAATTTAAAGTAAGTCCATGGTTAGTTTATACTGCCATCTTACTTATTTTCTTATTTATCAGTTTCATGACTGGTAGTTCAAATTTTCAAGAACCAGCTTCTTTGACCCCACCTAATTTTGAGATATTATTAGAAAAAGGTCAAATTCAGAAAGTAGTTGTATCTAACAAAACAGAAGCAGAAGTTTATTTAAATCCCGAAGCTTTAAAATTAAAAGAACACGTAAAAGTAGCCAAAGACATGCTAGGAAATCCTAGTAAAGGTCCGCAATATTCATTTGAGATTGGTAATGACCAAATATTTCAAAATAAATTAGAAAAAGCAGTAGCCGAAGGGAAATTAAAAGATTTTAAATTTTCACAAAGAAGCAACTGGACTGATATCCTAATCAGTTTACTGCCTATCATAATTATCATTGGAGTTTGGATTTTCATCATGCGTAAAATGTCTGGCGGCGGTGGCGGCGGTGGCGGTCAAATTTTCAACATCGGTAAATCAAAAGCAAAACTTTTTGACGAAAAAACGGATGTAAAAACAACATTTAAAGATGTTGCCGGACTAGAAGGTGCAAAAGAAGAGATTCAAGAAATTGTTGAATTCTTGAAAAACCCTGAAAAATACACCAATCTAGGAGGTAAAATACCAAAAGGTGCATTATTAGTTGGACCTCCTGGTACAGGTAAAACATTATTGGCGAAAGCCGTAGCTGGTGAAGCTCAAGTTCCATTTTTCTCTTTATCAGGATCTGATTTTGTTGAAATGTTTGTAGGAGTTGGTGCATCTAGAGTACGTGACTTATTTAAGCAAGCCAAAGAAAAATCGCCTGCCATTATTTTCATTGATGAAATTGATGCAGTAGGTAGAGCAAGAGGAAAAAGCAATATGTCTGGTGGAAATGATGAAAGAGAAAACACATTGAACCAATTGCTAACAGAAATGGATGGTTTTGGAACAAATTCAAAAGTAATCGTTTTAGCAGCAACTAACAGAGCAGATGTTTTGGATAAAGCCTTAATGCGCGCCGGACGTTTTGACAGACAAATTTTTGTTGACTTACCAGATATTCGCGAACGTGCTGAAATCTTTGAAGTACACCTTGCTCCTTTGAAAAAAGTTGAAGGATTAGATTTAGAATTTTTAGCCAAACAAACACCTGGTTTCTCTGGAGCTGATATTGCAAATCTATGTAATGAAGCAGCACTTATTGCAGCGCGTTACAACAAGACTGCTGTAGACAAACAAGATTTCTTAGACGCTGTAGATAGAATTGTAGGTGGACTAGAAAAGAAAAATAAAATAATCACACCCGAGGAGAAAAAAGCAATCGCTATTCACGAAGCGGGTCATGCAACAGTAAGTTGGATGCTAGAGCACGCTGCTCCCTTAATTAAGGTAACAATTGTGCCTAGAGGACAAAGCTTAGGTGCTGCTTGGTACTTACCAGAAGAGCGTCAGATTGTTCGTCCAGACCAAATGCTAGATGAAATGTGTGCTACTATGGGAGGAAGAGCTGCCGAAAAGGTAACTTTTGACCGTATTTCGACAGGTGCTTTGAGTGATTTAGAAAAAGTGACCAAACAAGCGAGAGCTATGGTAACCGTTTACGGACTGAATGATAAAATAGGAAACGTTACTTATTATGACTCAACAGGTCAAAGTGAATACAACTTCTCTAAGCCGTACTCTGAAGACACTGCTAGAATCATTGATGCCGAAATTTCATTACTAATTGAAAGCCAGTACCAAAGAGCAATACAAATTTTAGAAGAGAACAAAGACAAGCTCAATCAACTTGCAGATATACTGATCGAAAAAGAAGTAATCTTCAAAGATGACTTAGAAGCAATCTTTGGGAAACGAACTTTTGACAAAAATCTTGGTGAAGTAGTATCGTAACATATTTACCCGAAAATTTAATTATTTATAAAATCTTAATTCAAAAGTCCCTTTTGAATTAAGATTTTTTTATCTTTGGACGTTTTCCCATAACACATAAAGTACCTTAACAAAATATGAGTCTTTTTAGAAAAATTTTTGGTTCTAGTATTTCATCTTCAGACGAGGAGAAAGAGCAAGAAAATAATGGCTCTTTTGAAAAAGCTGATTTGTCTACTGACGAACAGTTTATTTTTAATTTCAAAAAAAACGGAGGTAAGTTTTTATACTGTGAAAACTTTGAAGAAGTAAAAGAGCAACTAGAAAACATTTTAGAAGAGAACGATTGGTATGAGAAAGAAGTACTGTGTTTTGACCCAAGTCTTTTTAGCCTATTAAAGGAAAACAAACTTCCATACGAACAAGTAACCCGACCTACATTTTTATTCTCCACTTGTGAAAACCTAATAGCCGAAGAAGGTTCAATTTTATTTTCTTCGAAACAAATTAAGCAGCATAAACCAAACGAACTTCCTGCAAACATTATAGTATTGGCAACAACAAGCCAAATACTAGAAGTAAAAAGCGATGGTTTGAGCGCTATAAAGAAAAAATACGAAAGAGATTATCCAACAAATATCACGGCAATCAAATATTTTGAGAAAGTACAAGAAGAAGACTTTACTCAATATGGCAGTTCGCCAAAAAACCTTTATTTGTTGCTTTTAGAAAACCTTTAAGATGAATGAAACCTTAAAGAGAGCAATATCGGGTGCTGTTTATATTATATTATTAATATTTTGCATCCTCTATTCAACCGAAAGTTTTTTTATACTATTTGGTGCGTTTCTGCTTATAGCGACATTTGAATTTTGCAATCTAGTACAAATTCACAAAGTAATCCCTATCCTATTTGCTTCGGCATTTTATTTATTGTTTTACAAAATCACATTTGCGACAAGCGGATTATTCTACGAACTGCGGTTTAGTAAACCTTTTGACTGGGCTGTTCTAGGTGCAACACTTTTTGTTTTTTTAAAAAGCATTCATTTCTTATTCGACAATAAAACACTCAAAATCGATGCGTTTTCTAAATATGTCTATTTAACTGGTTATATCATATTGCCATTTGTCATCATGACAAAAATCCCTTTTGGAAAGGACGGTTACAATCCCAAAATACTAATTAGCATCTTTATATTAATCTGGACCAATGATACTTTTGCCTACATCGTAGGAAAATCAATTGGTAGGACAAAGTTGTTTGAAAGAATTTCCCCTAAAAAAACCATCGAAGGATTTTTTGGAGGTGTTGTTTTTGCAGTAATAGCAAGTTATTTAATTGCAAAATACTATATTCAAATAGTTGAAGACAAGATTTACATTTGGTTAATTATTGCCGTAATCGTAGGTACTTTTGGTACAATTGGTGATTTAATCGAATCAAAATTTAAACGTATCGCTGGAGTAAAAGACAGCGGAAAAATAATGCCTGGCCACGGAGGTGTTCTAGATCGTCTAGATAGTGTTATATTTGTAGCACCAATTATATTTTTATTTTATCAAATTTTAAATTATGTTTCATAAAGAAGGTACCAAAACAATTATCTTAGGAATTATATTCACAGCTACTGTGTTATTATTAACGGATCGATTCATCGACGCTGGTTGGTTACAAATGTTACTACAACTAAGTGCTTTTGTAATTTTAATTATTATTTTACAATTTTTTAGAAATCCTAAAAGAACGGTAATCATCAATGAAAATCAAATACTAGCTCCGGTAGATGGAAAAGTAGTTGTAATTGAAGAAGTATTTGAAGCAGAATATTTTAAAGACAAACGTTTGCAAATTTCGATTTTCATGTCACCTATCAATGTGCACGTTACTCGTTATGGATTGAGTGGTCTTGTGAAATTTAGCAAATACCACCCCGGTAAGTTTTTAGTGGCTTGGCATCCAAAAGCAAGTGAAGAAAACGAAAGAACGACAATTGTTATAGAAAACGAAACATTTGGCGCTATCTTATACCGTCAAATCGCAGGAGCCCTAGCGCGAAGAATTGTAAACTATGCCGAAGAAGGAATGCAAGTAGTTCAAGGAACTGATGCAGGATTCATCAAATTTGGTTCAAGAGTTGATATTTTCTTACCATTGGGTACACCAATCAATGTAGTTCTTGATCAAAAAGCTATTGGTGGTAAAACAGTTATTGCAACAAAAGGATAATGATCGATAAAGATTTAGACACTCAATTTCAGGAAGCAGTTCAAGCTGCTTCCGAAATGACTCAAGCATCACTTCCGCAAGATGTGCAATTGCGTCTTTATGCTTTTTACAAACAAGCAACTTTGGGTACAGTAGAACCGAGACAAACCACTACTTATCATTTAAGAGACGCATTTAAAACAAATGCATGGATGCAAATAAGTCATTTTTCTACGGATGAAGCCAAAGAATATTATATAGAAATTATCAATTCACTATTGAAAAAATAGTACAATAATGAACAAATATTACTATTTACTTACAGCTATACTAGCAACGACTGTTTTATTTTCATGTAAAGATAAAAAGCTAACAGAAGTAGTCGAAGTACCCTTACCCACTGCCCAAGAGAAGGTTTCTATTGGTTTTCCTGAGGATGCAAAAGCAGCACCTGGCTCTTTTCAACTAGAAAAACTACCCTATCAATATGATGCATTGTCTCCTACGGTATCACCATTAACCTTAGAAACACATTATTCTAAACACTACCTAACATACACCAATAATTTGAACAAATTGATTGCGGGTACTGAATACCAAAATCAATCGATCGAAAATATTCTATCAAAGTTAGACGTTAACAATGCCGATTTACGCAACAATGCAGGTGGTTACTACAATCACAGCTTATACTGGAAGTCCATGGCACCAGAAACAGGCGGAAAACCCACTGACACAATTGCCTCATTGATCAATAGAGATTTTGGGTCTTATGATAATTTTGTAGTGGCGTTTAAAGCCGAAGCGACCAATCAATTTGGATCAGCTTGGACTTTTTTAATTGTCGACAAGTACGGAAAATTAAAGGTGACCAGTACACAAAACCAAGACAATCCCTTGATGAGAAATGCGGCTGTTCCCGGAACTCCTATACTGGCATTAGACTTATGGGAACACGCTTATTACCTTGGCTACCAATACAGAAGAAGGAATTATATTGATTCTTTTTTTAATGTAATCAACTGGAAGAAAATCAATGAAAATTACGAAGCCTCCCAGAGAAAAAGATATTAAATAAAAAAAGCTGATGTTTACAAAATGTAACATCAGCTTTTTTATTTGCCTTGAGCGAAAATTATAATTTATATATAAAAGATTCCGAAGGTGCTATCACGACATGAATTCTCCCTTCTCCATGTGTTACATTCAACGTCAGCTTACTCTCCTGATACAATTGATCCGTTAGCTCATAAGTTCCATCAACCAAATTCCATTTTCGAATAATACTCGAAGGTATTTTAAGTTCAAATGTACTTGTTGTCAACCATGAAAAATTAGTCACAACAATTAATTTCTCCGTTGTAGACCAACGACAAAAAGCATAAATACCCGGATCATACCCCCAGCTAGAATCACGATTAACCGATTGCAATTCCTGAAATGCTCCCATTAGAGCAGTACTATTCAAAGAAAAATTAAGCAATCGTTTGTAAAATTCTCGAAGCGATTTTTCACTTTCACTCAGCTGACCGCCGTCAAATTTCCCGTTGTTCATCCATCGTTGGTGTGCTGGAACGCCTACATAATCAAAAATTGAAGTTCTAGAATGCGTCCCAAAACCCGCGTTTTCAGCAGCGGACTCTCCTACTTCTTGACCAAAATAAATCATAGTCGGCGAAGTACTGATCGTTGTAGAGACCACCATCAATGGTTTTCCTTTCTCAGGAGTACCTGCAAACTCCGGACTTGCTAAGCGTTGCTCATCATGATTGTCTAGAAAATGCAACATATGATGCTCAATATCTACCATTCGATGCTGAATATCTGACAATCCATCCGGCAAGGAATGACCGCGAATCACGTCCTTTAACTTATCATACGTTTCTACTTTGTCATACAAATAATCCATTTTCCCTAAACGGATGTAATTTCTATACTCGTCTGGATTATAAACTTCGGCCAACAAAAAAGCGGATGGATTTTTGACTTTAATAGCAGCGTTCATATAACTCCAAAACTCGTAGGGCACCATTTCGGCCATATCATATCGAAAACCATCTACACCTTTATCTGTCCAATACAAAGCGATATCTCTGAACTTTTTCCAAGAATCTGGTACGTCTTTATCTTTCCAAAAATCAAAATGTTCTTGAGCCGATTTTTTATCAAAATGAGCCGGTAATTCAGGAAAATCCTTTGAACCATCTGGACGAATACCATAATTAACCTTAACCGTTTCGTACCAATCATTGCGATCTGGTTTAGCTCTTCGAGAACCATTACCTGTCCACTTTGCTGGAAACTCCTTGAAACTACCATCAACCAACGGATTCTTTTCTCCATTTAACGGCGCATCTGTATCAGGAATTTCAAATTGGGTATTGGGGATATAGTAGAAATTGTTATCTCTTTTGGATTCGACAGTAACATCATCATCAGCACCAAAATCACGTACACCATTCGGATTATTCATCCCTTCGTATTTGCGTGCAATATGATTGGGAACAATATCAATAATCAATTTTAAACCTGCTTGGTGTGTTCTTGCGATCAAAGCTTCAAATTCGGCCAAGCGATTAGCGGGGTCAACAGCCAAATCTGGATTAACATTATAATAATCCTTTACGGCATAAGGGGAACCTGCTCTCCCCTTGACCACTTCTGGATCATCATTAGAAATTCCTATTGCCGAATAATCCCGAATTAAAGCGTGGTGCGGTACTCCAGTGTACCAAATATAAGTTACCCCCAAGTCCTTAATTTCTTTTAAAGCCAGATCTGTAAAGTCATTAAACTTCCCTACACCGTTCTCCTCAATGGTTCCCCAAGGCTTATTAGTAGTATTGGTATTCCCAAACAAACGTGTAAAAACCTGATAAACAACTTCTTTTTTATTCGAAATAAATTCTTTTCTATCTTCTTTCATTTTTAAATCTTTTGTTTTACAAGCAGTTGTCAGTAAAACGATGCTCATGCTTGCAACAATAGTTATTTTTTTCATCATACAAAATTATTTATGCTGATTTGCCCGATTTTTATCAATTTCATAAATTTAAACTATTTTCTATTACTGAAACAGTCAGAATCTAAAATTAAAACAAAAAAGAGCAAGAAAACGGCACTACAACGAGAGAGTCAAGCCGTTCGTTAACAACTTTTGCCCAAAATTCAAAAAACCCTTTTGTTGTATTATAAATATATCCTAATATGGATTAGGATTGTCTGGTTTTTCATAAATTTGACAAAAATTAAAATCCATTGAAGAAATCAAAATTTTTCCTTTGTTACCTATTCGTTCTACTTTGTAGCAATTTCCTTTTGGCGCAAGCCCCAAAAAAAATTGTCGTAGAACATTCTGATTATTTTGATGTGAATCAAGTTGAAATTCCCGATGCTGTTTTACTAACCGGAAATGTAAAAGTAAACCATGACGGAGCCGTTTTAACTTGCAATAAAGCGTATTTTTTTCAAAAGGAAAACTATTTAAAAGCTTTTGGAAACGTACAATTAATTCAAGGAGACACCTTATTTCTCAATAGTAAATATGCCGAGTATAACGGAAATTTTAAAAAAGCTTTTGCTACAGGCGAAGCCGTAATGAGTTCTCCAGATGCTACACTAGCAACAGATACTATTAATTTTGATCGCAATACCCAGCAAGCTTTTTATAACACACAGGGAACAATTGTAAATAGAGACAATACACTAAAAAGTAAATCCGGTAAATATTACCTAGCCGAAAAAAAGTTTCAATTCTTAACTGCAGTAACCATCACTAATCCAACTTATGTGATTAAAACAAACCATTTGGATTACTACACTAATTCGGGTCATTCCTATTTATTAGGTCCTTCAACAATTACAAGTAAAGCCAACTATATTTATACCGAGAAAGGCTTCTATGACACGAAAAAGAATCTGGCACATTTTCTCAATAAATCCTATATCAAGTACGATGATAGGGTGATGAAAGGAGATAGTTTGTACTATGATCGAAATAAAGAATTTGCATCAGCATCCCGCAATGTTAAAATCACAGACTCTATAAATCGCGGAATTGTAAAAGGTCATTATGCCGAAATTTACAAAAAAAAGGATTCGATGTTTGTTACTAAAAGAGCCTTGGCAGTGAATTTTGTCGAAAATGACTCGGTTTACATTCATGGAAAAAAATTAATGGTCACTGGTAAAGAAGGAAACCGCATCATAAGAGCTTTTAACAATGTTCGTTTTTATAAAACAGACATGAGCGGTAAATGCGACTCTATTCACTCTAGTTCCAAAGAAGCCTTGACTAAACTAATAGGAAACCCTATTTTATGGAATGGAGAAAACCAAATCACAGGAGATCTCATGCACCTGATAGGCAACAACCAATCTAAAGAATTAGATTCCCTCAAGGTACTCAACAATACCTTTCTCGTCTCAAAAGATACCATAGGCACCGGCTTTAATCAGGTTAAAGGGCAAAACCTTTTTGGAAAATTTATCGAAGGAAAATTGCATGATGTAGACGTAATTAAAAACACAGAGGTAGTTTATTACATGCGTAATGATGACAAAGACCTTATCGGGATCAATAAAAATGTAAGTAGTAAAATCAATATTATTTTTGATAAAAACGACATTGAAACAATAACATTTTTCCAACAAGTAGACGGTGATATCTATCCCGACAAAGACTTGCCCGAAAATGCCAGAAAGTTGCGAGGCCTAGTTTGGCGAGGTGATGAGCGCATAAAGTCTAAGGATGATATTTTTCCGCCAGAAGAGAACGAAGACAATGAAAAAATTGCGAAGGCAACAAAAGTAGACGAAGCTAAGAAAAACATACCAATGAAAATTCGAAAAGAAACATTGAACTACGACAAAAAGAAAACAAAGAAAAAGTAGTGAAAGATTATACAAATCTGACCATTTAAATTCTTGAGCTTGTGATTCTAAATTTCCTATTAGTTTCGAAAACAAAAAAATTAGCAGTTAAATACAACCAAAAGTGAATAACGATTTCATAAAATACCAAGCACAAACATCACCATATCCACTAGGAATGGAAGTTTCGCATGCAGTAGGTTCTTATATATACGACACCAACAATAAAAAATATTTAGACTTTGTAGCAGGGGTATCTGCCTGCACTTTGGGGCATCAACCTCCTAGAGTCAATCAAGCAATCAAAGACCAACTCGACAAGTATTCACATGTGATGGTATACGGTGAATACTCGCAAAGTCCCGCAGTGGAATATTGCAAACTATTAGCCTCGCTCCTACCCGAAACTTTAAATAAAACATACCTAGTTAACTCAGGTACTGAAGCCATTGAAGGCGCTTTAAAACTAGCGCGCCGTACAACAGGAAGAAGTCAATTGATCTCGTGCCATAATGCTTATCACGGAAACACAATGGGATCGATGAGTGTGATGGGATTTGAAGAACGCAAACAAGTTTTTCGTCCGTTGATACCGGACGTTGATTTCATCACGTTCAATAACGAAGCCGATTTACAAAAAATAACTACTAAAACTGCTGGAATCTTATTAGAAACCATACAAGGAGGCGCTGGGTTTATTCAGCCCGAAAATGATTTCTTAAAAAAGGTAAAAACACGATGCGAAGAAGTGGGCGCATTACTAATTCTAGATGAAATACAGCCCGGATTTGGTAGAACAGGAACCTTATTTGGATTTCAAAACTACAATGTGGTGCCGGATATTCTGGTTATGGGAAAAGGAATGGGCGGCGGTATGCCCGTGGGTGCATTTACGGCATCTGCAGAACGCATGGATTTATTAAGTACAAATCCAAAACTAGGACACATCACAACATTTGGCGGACATCCTGTCATAGCGGCAGCATGCTTGGCCACTTTGAAAGAAATTACCGAAACAAACCTAATGCCTAGTACATTAGAAAAAGAAAAATTATTCAGATCACTTTTGGTACATCCTTTGATACAAGAGATTCGAGGAAAAGGGTTAATGCTAGCCGCAATGACAAACAGCGCAGCAATAACGAATGAAGTGATCTTAAAATGCCAAGACAAAGGACTCATCTTGTTTTGGTTATTATTCGAAGAATGTGCTATCAGAATTACACCGCCATTAACCATTTCTGAAGAAGAAATACGCGAAGGTTGTGCGATGATAATAGCTGCTTTGAACGAAGTTCAAGTATAAAAAACACTACCTAAACTTAACAATTTCATATTGTTAATTAAATTGTTCACAACAATTCAATTTTTTCTTCATAATAACAATATTGATGCCTAATTTTAATTTAGGGCAAATTCAAAAAAAACAGTATGCAATTAAGCAACGAAGAAGAAGACTATAACTTATCATTATCCAAATTTGAGTCGATGTTGAAAACCAACAAAGTGCTCTTTTTTGACTCCGAAGAGTTTGAAGAAATCATCCTTCATTACTTGGATATGGGTAAGACAGCTTTGGCCAAAAAAGCGCTCAAACTTGCATTGGATCAACATCCTAGATCGACAGGATTGAAGTTGGTTCAAGTAGAGATGCTGGTCTATGATGACAAGCTAGAAATAGCCGAAAAACTGCTCAACGAGCTCTATGCTATTGAGCCAAACAACGAAGAAATTTACATTCAAAAAGCTAACATCTGTTCGAAAAGAGATCAACATGAAAAAGCAGTTGAGTTGCTAAAGATCGCGTTACAATTCACTGATGATTATGCCGATGTTCATAATTTAATAGGGATGGAATACCTATTTATGGATAAACTTGAAGAAGCAAAACAAAGTTTCATCAAATGCTTAGAGGAAGATCTTGAAGATCAATCAGCTTTGTACAACGTAGTTTATTGCTTTGAGTTTTTGGATCAAAATCTAGAAGCAATTACTTATTTGAACAATTACATAGACAAAAATCCGTACAGCGAAATTGCTTGGCATCAAGTAGGCCGCTTGTACTATGGAGTAAAAGACTATGAAAATGCCATACGCGCATTTGATTATGCGACCCTGATCGACGATGAATTTCTTGGCGCTTTTATGGAAAGAGCCAAAGCTTTTGAACGATTGAAGAAGTACGAAGAAGCAATTGAAAGTTATAGTAGAACTATAGAACTCGATGACGCGACCTCGTATGCTTTATTGCGCATCGGAAAATGTCATGAAAAACTAGGCAACACCGTTCTAGCTTTAAAATTTTACAATGAAACCGTACATGAAGATCCACTTTTGGACAAAGGATGGATTGCCATAACTGATTTCTATGTGCGTCAAAAAAACTTTCAAAAAGCACTGTTTTTTGTCAATAAAGCATTAGCCATTGACAATCACAACCGCTTGTACTGGAAACGATACGCTACCATCAACAAACAAATGAATTTCTTTGAAGAGGCCGAATTTGGTTTTAGAAAAGCAGTTGAATTTGGAGATACTGAGCTAGATACTTGGTTGTTTTGGGTTGACATTTTACAATTTTTAGGTGAATTTGATAGCGCTATTCAAACCTTATTGCAAGCAACAGAATATTATCCAGAAGAAAACGAAGTAGAATATCGATTAGCTGGACTGTATTATATGACACAAGAAACTACCAAAGCTAAATTCCATTTGAGTAATGGCTTGCGCTTAAAATTTGAGAATTACACTATAATTGAAGACTTATTCCCCGTAGTTTGGACTAAAAAAACAGTTCGTAATTACATTGACAAATATAAAAACAACAATGACTAATTCCGTTAAAAAACGTTTTGGCTTACTAGGTAAAAATATTAGTTATTCTTTTTCGAAAGGTTATTTTACAGATAAATTCAAATCAGATGAGTTTGAAGGATGTACTTATGAAAACTTTGACATCCCTGCAATTGAAGGGTTTGTTACTATTATAAAGGAAAACCATCACGAGCTAAATGGGATCAATGTTACGATTCCGTACAAAGAAGCCGTGATGCCATATTTAGATAAATTATCTAAAAAAGCAACATTAATAGGAGCTGTAAACACGATAAAATTCACAAGAAAGGGACAGTTAAAAGGATACAACACCGATTATTATGGGTTTAAAAAGGCTTTAAAACCTTTATTGCAAGCCCACCATAAAAAAGCAATGATTCTAGGAACTGGAGGGGCATCAAAAGGGGTTGCTTTTGCACTTGATGAGCTAGGTATCACCTATCGTTTTGTATCGAGAACAACTACAGATCATGCTATAGGATATGATCAAATAAATGCTGAAACCTTTAATGAGTATCAAATTTTTATTAATTGCACACCTGTAGGAACAAGTCCTGATATCGAGGCTTCACCGCCATTGCCTTATAACTACTTTAGCCCACAACATATTGCCTTTGATTTAATTTACAATCCTGACGAAACTACTTTTCTTAGAAAAGCAAAAAACCAAGGAGCCCAAATTAAAAATGGCCTAGAAATGCTAGTCTACCAAGCCGAAAAATCTTGGGAAATCTGGAATAGATAAAAAAAATCCAATTATAAAATAAGCTTTCAGTCTCAGGATTGGAAGCTTTTTTATTTGCAAATCAACCAATTACGGTTTTACGTAAAAATAAAAGGCAACAATTAATTAATTTAACTTAAAACTTAATACTGTAAATAAGTTAAAAGATTAATTATGATAAAAAAAACACTTTTACTAGAAAACAAATCATCAATTACAATTAAAAACTTGCAGCTGGTTATTAAAACTGAAACAAGAGAAAGTAGCATACCTATTGAAGATATTGGTTTTGTAGTACTAGACAATCCCGAAATATATTTGAGTCTTCCTGCAATGAATTTTCTTATCGAAAATAACACGGCAATTATTATTTGTTCCAAAAATCACTTACCAAATGGAATGTTTCTCAATCTAAATAGTCATCATATACAACAAGAAATATTTAGAAATCAAATAGAAGCAACTGTCCCATTAAAAAAACAACTGTGGCAACAAACAATTGTTGAAAAAATACAAAATCAAGGAATATTACTAGAAAAAATCACGAGCGAAAAAAATACATTTAATTTTCTTGCAAGTAAAGTTTTAAGCGGCGATTCAACAAACATGGAAGGTGTAGCTGCACAGCAATATTGGAAACATTTCCCTCAACCAAATTTACAATACGATGGATTAAAACGAGAACGTTATGGAGATTACCCTAATAATTTTTTAAACTATGGTTATGCTATATTAAGAGCTGCAACTGCGAGAGCATTATCAGGAAGCGGTTTATTGAACACCCTTGGTATACACCATAAAAACAAGTACAACGCTTTTGCATTAGCTGATGACATAATGGAACCGTTTAGACCCATCGTAGATGAAAAAGTTTACACTATTATGAAAAATCATAATGAACAAGAACTCAATACTAATATTAAAGCAGAACTACTTCAAGTACTAACTCAAACTGTATTTTTTAAAGATGAAAAAAGCCCATTGATGGTCGCGTTACAAAAAACAGCTAGTTCGCTTCAACAATGCTATACAGGAAATAGGAAAAAAATTAAATATCCGAAGCTATGGAACTCAATGGATACCGAATAATGTGGTTGTTTGTATTTTTCGATTTGCCCACAGAAACTAAAAAAGATCGACGAAACGCCTCCCAATTTCGAAACAATCTTTTGAAGGATGGGTTTTCTATGATGCAATATTCTGTATATGTACGCCATTGCGCCAGTAGCGAAAGCGCCGATGTACACGAAAAACGAATACACAATTTATTGCCTCCTTTTGGCAAAGTCAGTGTACTACGAATAACCGATAAACAATTTGGAAATATTCTTAATTTTTGGGGCAAAGCCGAAGTCCCCAAAGCACCACAACCCACACAGTTAGAATTGTTTTAGAAAGAAATAGGATCTTGCCTGTTATCCCAAAAATATAAAACTACTACAGTATTATAATTTATCTGATAATAAAATGAAGTTTGTTTGCTTATTTTTCCAATTCTAACATTTTTAGACAATGGAGTTGCTTTAAATATTTCAGGATTTTTAGAAACCTTAAGTAATGTCTTTTCTACTTCAAGTAAAAACGTGTCTGCTCTTTTGGGACTAAACCTACTTTCGATACTATCAAAAATAGTTTGCAAAGTAAACTTTGCATTATCAGTTAATACAATTCGCATCCTTACATTTTGTGTAGCCTACTCAAAAGAGAAGCTTTTACAACTGAAAAATCAGTGTACTTCCCGTCTTCATATTGTACTTGACTTTCTTCTACGGCTAATTTAACATGTTCAGGAATATCCTCATAAGCATCTTTATCATCAAATGAAATTTTTGCTTTAATTGCCTCTGCCACCTCTATTAAAAAGGATTTATATTGCTCGCTAGCTTCAATTACAACTCTCATAGAATAAATATTTATACAAATGTACCAATAATTTAGAAGACAACACTTTACAAATAAAAAAATGCCTCAATATTGGGTTATCAAACCAATAAAGAGGCATTTTTTTTATACGATACCTACTTTAATCCCATGATTATCAGAAGGTAACAAGCCAACTAATATCGTGTTTTCTAATCTTTAATCAAACCACAACGGTTGTATTCCGGTTGAAATAATAAAATATAATATCGTGTTTTCTAATCTTTAATCAAACCACAACGTTTGGCTGGTTTGTATGACATAAAAGTAAAATATCGTGTTTTCTAATCTTTAATCAAACCACAACTAACAGCTTATTTTTTACTTAATGGATTTGAATATCGTGTTTTCTAATCTTTAATCAAACCACAACGGTAATGTGCTTCGACTAGCTCGAGCGTGAAATATCGTGTTTTCTAATCTTTAATCAAACCACAACGGGTATTCATTACGTGCAATGTGGCAAGTGAATATCGTGTTTTCTAATCTTTAATCAAACCACAACGATTGCATTGATTTCTCAAAACGTGTACCTAATATCGTGTTTTCTAATCTTTAATCAAACCACAACCAACAAGACACGCAACCTATTAAAGCGTATAATATCGTGTTTTCTAATCTTTAATCAAACCACAACTTGAATTGCTCCTGTCCTCCATTCTCCTAAATATCGTGTTTTCTAATCTTTAATCAAACCACAACCCTCTATCCTTGCATATTTCTCGGGCTTTTAATATCGTGTTTTCTAATCTTTAATCAAACCACAACGCTGTTACAAGTCCTTTGCTATCATACGTTAATATCGTGTTTTCTAATCTTTAATCAAACCACAACAATGATTGAACACTTGCAGGTGCCGATATAAATATCGTGTTTTCTAATCTTTAATCAAACCACAACTGAAAGCGACTGCATCCCTGCTGGGCGGATGCTATCCCTTTCAGTTGTGGTTTGAGATGTTTAAGATGTTGAACAAAATGTCAAAGAACTATTAGCTTGTTTAAATGAAAGTAATCTTGCCAGAAGCTGTCAATACAAACTCATATCCTTCAACTAACATATTTAGTTTACTTACTTGCAATCTAATTTGTTCAAATGGGGACTCAAAATCTACATTATAAATTTCTTTCAATTCACTAGCTTGTCGGGCTTCAAAATGAGTCCTAAAAGTTAATCTTCCTTGGGCGTCAAACTTAGCTAATTTATATAATCTATTATGCAAATCACTAGTGGGTAATTCTAATATTTCTTGAAAATTTTCTTTGAAAAACAAAACCATCAATCCTTTTTTTAAAATATACTTCAATGGTAATCCAGTTTTATCGTGAGGATTGGTTACTATATCATATTTCAGTTTATTTTCTTCATTACCTAATCTGTAATATGACCCTGCATCAATATTATTAATCATTTCGAACGACCTTTTTATTTTTCCTTTTTTATCAAAATCTTCATAAATAGCCATTGCAAAATTCTCATCATTCTGTGCGTATACATTTTGCTTATGTTCGTGACGAGATTTTGACAATAAACTATGTTCTTTTATTTCTAAAGGATTTTTAACTGAATTAGCATACAATCGAACTTTATTAATTGCAATTCCTTTTTCTTCATTCATCCACACTTTTTTACCTTCAGTAATTTTATTTTTTTGTTGTGCATTTGAAGATAGTATTAAAATCCCATTAGTTACCGCTTCTTTAACTTTCTCTTTTACTATTTCATCAACAATATTTTCAATATCTGAGGCTTTTAAACTTTCTAAATCTTTACGAATTACATATTTAATTTCTTCTATATTTAATGGGTTTTTAATTGCACCATAAATACTATCTTGATGTAATGATCCTCTCACAGTATCACCTTGTTGTAACCTTGGTAGTTTTTTACCGTCTTTACCAAATTTGTAAATAATTTTACGGCTTGAATCTATTTTAGGAACAGCTTTGCCATTTGCAACTCTTTCTATTTCTGCTACGTATTGCTTCTTACCTCTAATTCTCACTATCTTTTTGGATTGTTTCTTTAGATTATCTGGTGTGTAATGCGATACCAAGATTTCTTCTTCAATCTTTATCAAATCCTCTTTGAATGTTTTCCATGGTTTTGAATCTGCTAATAATTTTCTAGCATCGGATAATTGTTCTTTATCTTCCAAAGTCCAGGCATGAGCCAAAACATCATATTTATCTTTGGTCATGCAAGCAATTGTAATGGCGTCAATGGTATGATGTGTATGTTTACTTCTATCTTTTTCTACAAAGTACTTTTTGCCATCTTTTTGATAACTTTCTTGAATTCCCCAAATCTTTCTAAACTCGGCAACCATTCCTCCTTTTACACTTTCTACCCTTTTGAAATAGGACTTCAAATAGGCTTGCGCATATCTGGTTATAATTCCTGTATCTGGAATTTGGCTGTTTTTAAATCCTACTTTAGGCTCTGTCCAAATAAAACGGTCATATTTACCTTGTAAATAATCTCTTTTTAAAGTCAAATAATGTCTTCTTCTAATTTTTTTGTCTTTAGCTTCTTTGGTTGCTGCTGTTTTTGTGGAACGAATAATCATTTCAATTTCTCTCGTATAATTTTCTGCTTCCTTTTTCCAATGCGCAATTCTTGGCAAAATTTCCAAATGATTAACTAATTCAATAGGCATTTTTTGCTTTTTAATATCTCTATTAAACTTTTGACTACAAAGCGTTTTATTCATTTGAGAGTTATCCTGCGAAATACTTCTCGGAATAGTATGTTCTATATCATATTTTGGATTTTCTCCTATAATATCGCAAATACTAATACTATTACCGTTCTCATAAATCTCTTTTCTATCTTGCTCAATCCACAATTGATAACGTAATAAATCATCAACCGTTGGCTCAATTTCTTTACCACATTCAGCTAAATAGAGCTTCTTAATTTCTTCTTTATATTTTTCACGTTCTTTTTTATTTTCATTTTGGTAATCCTGAATTCCTTTTCGTTTATTAGCATCATTTAATTCCCGAGCCATTTCGATATGAACACTTGTTCGTTCATCAACTTGTCCTTCTACTATTAAGGCATTTAATACTTTTCGGAGTTGATGTAAAGCGCGCATTGCCATTGGATTTTTAATCGAAGAAGTTAATGGACTTCCTAATATTAACTGACCAGTTTCCTTTCCGTCTTTATCTCTCGCTTTTTGCTTTTTGAAAACATCAATATCTGAAGGATGGTACAATTTATTTAACTGCTTCGGATTATTACAAAAAACTTCTCCATCTTCATTTTCTCCCTTTAGGAATTCTAAAACTTTTTCGTCCAAACGTTTTACTTTTATGAACTCATAAGCTTCTAATTGCTCTATAAAAACAGGAAACAATTCCTTTAAGATTACTTCTTGCTTCAAGCCATCAGTAATATTATGATACTTAAAAAACGAAACTAGTCTTTTACTTAAATCATTTCTATAAGTAGCTTCTGCTTCCTTAGAATAGTAAGCACCGTCAACCTTACATTCCTTTATTAATCCGTTTACAACTTCTAAAAGTCCATTGTCAAATGTATTATTGGCTATTATTTCCGCAATCTTATCTTGTATATATTTTCTTTGCGCCAAGTCGTTCCAAATAGCCTCATCAACTATACCTCCAATATTTGCCATAAAAACGGCGTGCGAATACAGTAATCCTTCCTTTACGTACGGTAAAATTTTGTTGATTGCGTTCACACTCAAACTTGCAAAATCCTTTTTCAATCTAATCTTACTAAAAGTCTTAGCGTTTTTTTCTTCTAATTTTAATTTATCTTTTGCAAATTCATATAAGTAAATATCAGAAGTAGAAACGGATAGTAAATGCCACAAATCTTTATAATCTACTGTTCTATTAACTTCAATACCTTTTGAATTTAAAGTTGGATAAGTAAATGTTTTTATTCTCCAATCTTCTCCAATTACATTTTTCAAAGAAGCACAAACTGGAGAGCCTGCCACAGTATCTGTAGGTTTGTAATTAAACCAATAATGAAAACTATCTCTTTTTGAAGATTTATAAAATCCAAAACTTGCCCCTTTTTCAATTAATTCTTTGGCCAAATCTTCAAAATTAAAATTATCCTTTTTTCTTAAAAACTTAGGAATTAAACTAAGCTTTTCTTCTTGTGATAAAAAACGTAATATTTTCTCAGATTGTGTTCCGATTTTTATAGTATTCAAATAAGTCCACATTCTGTACTCTTCAAAATCAGGATGAGAAATAGCGGATCGCGATTTACTTTTTTCGAAAGAACACTTACCTATTAATCCTTTTTGAGATTTTAGCGGACGTTGAAAAAAGATCGCTCTATATAATTCCTTTGTTAAACCTCTATATCTTTTTTCTGGTAACTGCTCACTATCAGTAATACCTTCAATAGCTTGTGTTTTGCAAATAATCTCAAATTCTGCTAAATAATGTTCTTCTCTAGCTGTATATTGGTTTCTAATTTTTCCTTTATTATACAAACTATTGAAATATTGTCCTAAGGTTACAAAACCTCCGTCTTTCATTGCTTGCGAAATCTCACTGATTTTGCCTTTAACTTTACCTAAATCTTCTTTTTTATTTAATCGAGTAAATAGTTCGTCTTTACATTTTACAATATCATTTTCATTTTTCTTAGTTATAGCCACCAAAGAGTTATAAAGTGTCTTTAACTTTTTCTCTCCTTCATCCAAATCTTTTTTAAAACCTCCTGTTATAGATTCATCAAGTATTCCTCTATTAAGGAAATAGTCTTTCAATTCAATTAATATTTCATCAGAAGTATTTACATCTTCAATGGCAGATTGAATTTGTGGACAATGTTCTTCAAAAACTCCTTCAGCTGATTGATCTAAACGATTGCTCAAAAAACCTCTTCTTTGCGTAATATGATAAAGAGCACGACCTAATTCGAACAAAGTAACTTTTTGTTTACTTGCTCTATCCCTACAAGAGTAAGGGTTTACATTTTCGTTGTCATCAGTGCGTAACCATTTCAAAAATTCAGGATTAAGTGGGTATTCTTTAAATCCAGATTTTTTCCACTCTTCAACTTCCTCAATTGACAACGGACACATTCCATTTATAGATAGAACTTTTAAAGTTTCGTATTTTCTTAACTTTCTGCGATATTTAATTTTTCGTGCACTTCTGTAACCAGTTCGTTCTGCTGCACGTGAACTTTCAATACCTTTTTCAGACTTCACTCCCTCAGAAAATATCCGCACTCCTTTATCTACAAGAGTAAAATCATTCCCCTCTTTGTCTACAACCGCCCATCCAATCGAGTTTGTCCCTAAGTCTAAACCTAATATTTTTGCCATACTAATCTTTGTTTTGTAAGAATTTTTAAAGCTACATCAAAAATAATAAACAGCTTTACGTTTTTCCACATTGCAACCTACTTATTTTTTATTTACATTTGTAACTGATTAAAATTTCTAATCTTTAATCTTATCACAATAAGGCTATATGCCGTAGATGAAAATCTTTAGTCCTGCTTCGGTGGGACTTTTTAATTTATGATAATTGAGCCTTGATTCAATTACAAAAGCAAAGCCCCAACAAAAGCGGTATCTCCAGAAATACAAAACAAGGTTTTTTAAGCACCGTTTTGTTTATCGGGAATATAGTGTCCATAAGCTTTCGAGAGCGTGAAAGTGCTTCAAATAAAACAGGAATTGAGGATAAAACGACTCTAAATTAAGGATTTGCTTTGTTATTCGGTGCCGCTTCACTATCTTTCGACTTCAATTTATTAGGAACCTTACACATTGAACCAATGTTAGAAGAAAAGAATGATAACCTGCAAGATGCAGATGGAAAGTTAAGCACTGATTCGAATGAATCAAATCTAGAAAATGCAACGCTAGAAAAGGAATCGGTAACTGAACCTGTTTTGGATAACGAAGCCGTTGCTGAAAATGCCAATCAAAAAGCACTCAATTCAATTGACGACTCGAATGCAGAAGAAAGTGAAGATGAAACCTTGAAGGATCGTCACGAAATACCGATGCAGGATTACGACACCTTATCAATGGAAGCGCTTGTTGAAGAACTTTCAAGCCTTGTAGCTACTGATAAAGTCATGTCTATCAAAGAACATGTTGATGAAATCAAGAAAGCTTTCTTGGCTAAATTCAATCATTTTATCGAAGAAAAAAAAGAGGAATTCCACGCTGAAAATCCAGATACAACCGAAGATTTTCACTATCATTCTCCTTTGAAAATAAAATTTGACCAAGTTTACAACCAATATAAAACCAATAAAAATGTTCATTTCAAGAGTTTACAAACCAACTTGAAAACGAATTTAGAAAATAGATTAGCCATTGTTGAAGAATTAAAAGAGCTAATTAATCCGCAGGAAAACATCAAAGACACCTTAAAACATTTTAATGAATTAAGAGACCGATGGAAAAATGCAGGATCAATACCTAAGGATAAATACAATCACGTTTGGAATAATTACCACTTTCATGTGGAGAATTTTTATGATTATTTACATCTTGACAGAGAAGCCCGCGACTTGGACTTTAAGCATAATCTAGAGCAAAAACAAAAAATTATTTTGCGCGTTGAAGAATTATTGCACGAAGAGGACATTAATAAAGCCTTCCGAGAATTGCAGGATTTACATAGAATGTGGAAAGAAGACATAGGTCCTGTTTCTAAAGAAAATCGTGATGAGATTTGGAATCTTTTTAGTGATTTGACTAAAAAAATGCATGACAAACGCGAACTTTTATTCGAAAAACTAAGAGGAGCTGAAGTTGAAAATTTAGAAAAGAAAAAAGAGATTATAGCCGCAATTGAAGAATTGGCAACTGTAAAAGTAAATGCGCACTCGCAATGGCTGGGTCAAATTGAAAAAGTAGAAGCTTTGAGAACTGCGTTCTTTAATGCTGGAAAAGTACCTTCTGATGTGAATGAAGAAACTTGGTCGGCTTTTAAAACAGCCGTTCGAAACTTCAACTCTTTTAAAAATTCTTTTTACAAAGACATCAAAAGGGATCAAACTGAAAACTTAAATAAAAAGAATGCGCTTGTTGCAAAAGCAAAAGAACTGCAAGACAGTACTGACTTTGCCGTGACAACTCCTATCATGAAACGCATTCAAGATGAGTGGAAACAAATAGGACATGTACCCCGCAAATATTCTGATAAGGTTTGGAAAGAGTTCAAAGAAGCTTGTAACCACTACTTTGACAAGTTGAAAGAGCAAAAAAACGAAGAAAACGCTGAAGAAATCACTTCGTTTGAAAACAAAAAAACATATCTAGAAACTTTAAGAGAGTTTCAATTAACAGGTGATCATAAAATTGATCTTGATGCGATCAAAGCACATATTGAAGCTTGGAAAAGCCTAGGCAGAGTACCGCACGCAAGAAGACATATTGAAGGGAAATTCAATAAAATCCTTGATGCGTTGTTTGACAAATTAAGTTTGAGTAAAAAAGAAACCGATATGATGCGATTTGCTAATCGTATTGATCAATTATCTGAAGACAATGACACTCGCAAGCTGGAAAACGAAAAGATTTTCTTGATTAGAAAAATTGACGAAGTACAAAACGAAATTTTTCAACTTGAAAATAACATCCAGTTTTTTACGAATACCAAAAATGCTAAAAAAGAAAATTCAATTGTTTTAGAAGTCCGCAAAAATATTGCTATTCATAAAGAAAGCTTAGATGTGTGGAAAGAAAAGCTAGCACAATTAAGAAATTTGAATCAAGAATAAAGTGTACAACAACACTATAAGAAGCCTCAAACTAGTAACAGTTTGAGGTTTTTTTTTATGGTTAAAACTATAGCATGACATTTATCATTTTAAATATTGAGGCTTCCTTGTACTTTTGAATACAAGATAAAAATGCTAGCAATGAAAAATACACTGATTCAAAAATACAATGTTCCTGGACCTAGATATACCAGTTATCCTACTGTTCCGTACTGGAATGAAACTGACTTTATGTACGAGAACTGGATTGCTACTTTAAAACAATCATTTATAGAAAGTAATACCAGAGAAGGAATTAGTTTATACATACACCTACCCTTTTGCGAAAGCATGTGTACTTTTTGTGGTTGCAACAAACGCATTACAAAAAATCACGAGGTTGAGAATCCCTATATACAAGCTGTTTTAAAAGAATGGAAATTATATTGCGGTATACTAGGCGAGCAACCTATTGTAAAGGAAATTCATTTAGGTGGAGGAACACCTACCTTTTTTTCGCCCAAAAATCTTGAAGACTTAATCAACGGTATCTTTTGTCATGCAAAAAAAGCGGTTGATTACGAGTTTAGTTTTGAAGGTCATCCTAATAACACTACACACGCCCATTTGCAAAAACTGTATGATTTAGGTTTTAGAAGAGTTAGTTTTGGGGTGCAAGATTATTCTCCAAAAGTACAAAAAGCCATTCACAGAGAACAACCGTTTCATAATGTAGCCAAGGTTACCTTTTGGGCCAGAGAAATTGGATACACTTCTATAGGACACGATATTATTTTTGGTTTACCATTTCAAGAAATAGCCGATGTAATTGATACTATCGAAAAAACCAAATCATTGCAACCAGATCGTTTGGCGTTTTACAGCTACGCCCATGTGCCATGGATAAAAGGAAATGGTCAACGTGGCTTTAAAGATGAAGATATCCCAAAAGATCAAGAAAAAAGGATGTTGTACCAAGTGGGTAAAGAATTACTTCTTGAAAATGGCTACCATGAAGTAGGAATGGATCATTTTGCTTTAAAAACAGACAGTCTTTACGATGCTTTTGAAACAGGTAAACTACATCGAAATTTTATGGGTTACAGCTCATCAAAAACAAAGTTGATGATTGGGCTAGGTGTTTCGTCTATCAGTGATAGCTGGTATAGCTTTGCTCAAAACGAAAAAAACCTAGAAGACTATTATCAAATCCTAGAATGGGACAAACTTCCTATTTACAGAGGCCATTTACTTACAGCAGAAGACTTAATTATACGCAAACATATCCTAAATCTAATGTGTCAGTTTGAAACTTCATGGGAGAACAAAAGCGATTACTTTGACGAAATTCCCGAAATACTAATCCAACTTAAAGAGATGGAAACGGATGGGCTTGTGATTCTTAATAAAAACAGCATACAAGTCACTGAGGCTGGAAAACCCTACGTTCGTAATATTTGTATGGCGTTTGACTTATTATTAAAACGAAAAGCTCCTGACACTAAATTGTTTTCGATGACGATATAATGACTGATTAGTACTTTTTTTTATTGTTTCGAACGCAGTAAAAACATGATGATGGTTCTCGACTCCGCTCGAACTGACAACTGCAGTCCGCTCGAACTGACAAATTCCTCCCCACTCGAACTAACAATTAGAGTACGCTCGAACTAACAATTCCTACCCACTCGAGCTAACAATTAGAGTGCGCTCGAACTAACAAATTCCTACCCACTCGATCTAACAATTAGAGTGCGCTCGAACTGACAAATTCCTCCCCACTCGAACTAACAATTAGAGTGCGCTCGAACTAACAATTCCTACCCACTTGATCTAACAATTAGAGTGAGCTCGAACTGTCAAATTCATACCCACTTGATCTAACATTGGAATCCGCTCGAACTGACAATTGGGATCCTCTATAAAATCGAATGTAAAAAAGTAACCTTTTCCAGCAAAATAAAAATTCGCAAATTAAGATTTTAATACAATCTCAATTTGCGAATTTTAGTTTTCAATAAATAGTCAGTTACTGTTCTATTCCTTAGTTAACATAGCGTATAACTCATCTTTCAGAAACAATAATTTGGCTTTCAATTCATGTGCATGCCCATCAGTAACCACTTCTGTATCTGTATTTACGCGGTGTACTTCATGTTCCATTTCATTATATTCATCAAATAACTTTCTGAAATGAGCATCACTTTGTTTCATTTCGTGAATTTTCTCTGCGTATTCTGGGAATTCGTGTACTAGATCGTGTCTTTCCATGTTGAATAATTTTATATTAAATTAAAATAGTTTTTAATGACAGTTGGGATTCGCTTGAACAAATAAACTCATATTAGAAGGCGAAACGTATGGAATCCCTAATCCTAATCCTCTAAGAATAAAAAGTACACCTATCAAAACAGCCACATAGGGAATTGCTTTTTGAATCTTGTTGCGAATAGGCAGTGTTAGAAATGAATTTACATAAACCACTGCGCTCATCATAGGCACTGTTCCTAAACCAAACAAAACCATATACAACACTCCCAAACTAGCCGATTGCATGGCTATTGCGCCAAAAAGAGCCACGTAGACCATTCCGCAGGGTAAAAAGCCATTTAACAAACCTATTGTAAACAATGATTTATAACTTTTATTTTTAAACTGACTTCCTAATTGTTGTTTGACTCTCGAAATTATTTTAAAAACTGGCTTGGAGAAGTTATACTTAGCAAATTTTTTCTCCGGTATAATAACAATTAAGATCATAGCAACCCCTATGATAATGGATAAGTTTTGTTGTAGACCTGCCATAAAAAATCCTTTACCTAGCAATCCAAAAACAAATCCAATTGTTCCGTAAGCTGTTAATCTACCTATGTGATAGGTTAAAATTTGCGTTGTTTTTTTAGCAGGATTGTTTCTGTCTACCGGCAACATCATAGCAATAGGTCCACACATACCAATACAGTGCAAACTACTAATTAAACCAAATATGAAGGCAGTATATAACATTGTATTAATGGTGAATTGCTTGATAAGTAAACTACTTAACTGAGAAACTTTAGATCTTTTAGACTTTGAATTTTTGCAGCTAATAAAACTTAATCTACATAAATTACTTCTTTGGTAAGGTACGATTTTCCATCGTACTGCCATTCCATATTAATATCCCATCGACCGCCTACCAATCTTGATTTAGGTATGAGCAAAGTTGGATTAGATAGCGAAATAGGAATTTCAAAATCTAAGTTTTTCATAGACGGTCTATATAGGGATACTTTTCCTTTGATTTTTTCTGGTGTAAAAGTGGCTGGAAACACAACAGTAAACCCTTCAGCTGCTTTACTAATAACAGGCTTTTGAGCCAAATCATGTGCGTTTTGAATTCGGGTCATTTCTTCGCTAAAGCGAGCATCGTGTTTGTAATATTCCTCAACGACCAATTCATTATCGTACTTTGAATTCGATTGCACTTTGATTACAAAATACAAAATGAAGCTCATAAACAATGCAATTGCAATTACGATTCCTGTCCCCCAATTAATTCTAATACCGGTACCACTTGAGGGAGTGATAGATGCAGTATTATTCAGGTCTTTTGGATTAGTATTTTCCATAATTTCGATAGTATGTAATCTATTTATAATTTCCCTACTTTAAATTTCTTTCGGGATTTGTATTTAATCGAAACTACGCGGACTTAAAAAACTAGTCGTGCTCGTTTCTATTTTTTTATCGCCGTCAAAGACTTCGATTTTTAATTTGGTCTTATCACTTTCTAATATAAACTGATTGATCTCAACAAACATAGTTCCTGCGACCATTTCTTGCTTACCAACTTTTAAATGTTGGTTACCCACAAGTTTCAACGTTCCCTTAATACCCACTAATTTAAAGTGAATATCATTAAAGTCGTCGTTGGTTTTATTGATAATCTTATACGTAAACACATTACTGATGTTATCCCCTTTGTGCTCAAACAACTGACCAGGTAATCTTAAAATAACCGTTTCAACTTCGGTTCTTAAAAACAACAATCCTGTTAAAATCCCCACTAATATGGCCAGGATAGCGGTATAACCTTTCATTCTTGCAGTGAATTTGAAAGGTTCTTTTTTCTCAATTTCATCTTCAGAGGCGTAGCGAATCAATCCTTTGGGCAAGCCTACACTTTCCATTATAACATCGCATTCATCAATACAAGCAGTACAATTGACACATTCTAATTGCGTTCCGTTACGGATATCAATTCCTGTAGGGCACACATTAACACATTGCTTACAGTCTATACAATCTCCTTTTCCAGTTGTTGCGCGATCCTCTTGTTTATTGAACTTGGCTCTTCCTACTTCTTTCTCACCTCGAACAAAGTCATAGGCAACATTGATGGATTTGTTATCCAATAAAACACCTTGTAATCTACCATACGGACAGGCTATAATACATACTTGCTCTCTAAACCAAACAAAAATAAAGTAGAACACTGCCGTAAAAATAGACAAAGCAATCAGCGTGCTTAGATGCGTTGCGGGGCCGTCTTCAATCATTTGAATTAGTTCGTCACTACCAATGATATATGCCAGAAAAACATTTGCAATAGCGAAAGAAATGATTAAAAAAAGTGTCCATTTTATGGATTTCTTTTTAATTTTTTCAGCATTCCATTCTTGCTTATTCAGTCTGATTTGAGCACCACGATCACCTTCAATCCAGTATTCAATTCTTCTAAAAACCATTTCTAAGAAAATAGTTTGCGGGCAAATCCACCCACAAAATATTCGACCAAAAATGACCGTAAATAAAATTACAAAGACCACTCCCACAATCATAAACAATACGAAAATGTAAAAATCTTGTGGCCAAAAAGGAAAGCCAAAAATATTAAAGCGACGTTCTAAAACGTTGAACATCATAAACTGGTTTCCATTTATCTTTATAAACGGATTTGCTACTAAAATGATCAATAAAAAATAACTCACCCACTTGCGATAATCATAGAATTTCCCTGATGGCTTCTTGGGGAAAATAAATTTTCTTTTCCCTTGGTCATCAATGGTTCCAATGGTATCTCTAAAAGCTTCGTTTGGTAATTTTGACATTTTAATTGGTATTTTAATTCTACCTTTTGACACCATTTATTTAACATCAAAAGGTAGTGAATCAGTGTTGTTATTTTGCTTCCAGAGCTGCGGCCTCGTCTACCCAAATTTCACCATCTGGTGCTTTTGGATCAACAGGGTTGCTTCCCTTAAGAGAGATAACATAACTTGCTACCTTTTGCATTTCTTTAGGTTTTAAAGTCCCTTTCCAAGAAATCATTCCTTTTCCATCACGACCACCATTAACAAGGGTGTGAAATATATTTTTTATACCACCACCTAGAATCCAATGATCATCTGTTAAGTTTGGTCCAATTTGTCCACCAGCATCTGCTCTATGACAAGCAGCACAATTTGTTGTGAAAATTGTTTTTCCAATAGCTAAATCAGCAGGATCGGTCAATAAGGTTACTGTTTTCTCATCCATTAAATCGGGTGCCGTTTTCATATATTCGGCCACATCAATTTTGGCTTGAGCCAATTCTTTTTTCAATTCCATTTCTTGGTTGTCACCACCCATCATTTCAAATCTAACAAAATAGATTAGTGCAAACGCGATACAACCGTAAAACAAATACACCCACCATGGCGGTAAATTATTATCTAATTCCTTGATACCGTCATAATCATGATCTAATAACAAATTTGCTTCATTTTCAATAGGCTCCGTTTTTGTCAACTTTTGCATTAAGTTCTTGAACCATGCACTTTCTTTATAGCTCACAGTGCTTGCAACTGCTAATTTTTCTTTTTGCTCCTCCGTTAGCATTTGATACGTAATGTTATCAATAGCTTTAACAGTAATTTCTATAGCAATTAATAGAAATAAGAAAACAAATAGAAATAAAGATACCATTGGGTATTTTATAAATGCCGCGCGATCGCCAGAATCTATAAAGTATTCCATAGCGCCAAACACGAAAAAGAAAATTACGGGTACTCTTACGTATGCTGGGATTAATTTTTTCATTTTATCAGTTTTGATATCCGCTTTATTATACGTTCTCAAAAAATGTATAGTACAGCTGGAATTGATTAATTATTTAGGTTAGGTTATGGTTTTACTTTTGATTAAACAAAAGCGCATCCAGACCAATTTTATTTTATGAATATTTAATTATCCTGTAAAGGGATTTGGCTTAATTCATTTAGTTTCTCTTTTTTATAAGATAGAACCCAGATACCAAGTCCTACAAAGAATATAAAGAAAATTAATAGTGATAGTATCGGATAGATCGCAACTCCCGCGATGGTCTCCATATTGTGTTTTATTTGTTCGAACATATTTTTTAGTTTTAAATTACTTAGGTCCTTAGACTCTAAGCTCCTAAGCTTTTGTAGATACAGCGTTCCTCACAAGCTTAGAATCTTAGGCCCCTTAGTAAATTACTTTTTATCTTTCACTTTAATATCAGTTCCTAATCGCTGAATGTACGAGATCAATGCTACAATTTCTCTTTGATGCATAGGGACAAATTCTTCTCCTTTAGCAGCAGCTTTCTTCTTACTGTCCTCATAACTTTTCACAAAGTCAGGGTCGGCTTTTAGGTTATTTTCAATTTTTTGTGATTGTTCTTTGATTGCATTTTTAGCATTTGCTACTTCGGCATCAGTATAAGGAACTCCAAGTGTTTGCATCACTTTCATTTTTCCTTCGATATCTGAAATATCCAACGCTTTATTGTCAAACAACCATTTGTAACCTGGCATAATTGAACCTGCCGATGTACTTTGAGGACTCCACATGTGATTGAAATGCCAATTGTCATTGTACTTACCACCTACTCTTAATAAATCTGGACCTGTACGTTTAGAACCCCATAAAAATGGATGATCGTAAACAAACTCTCCCGCTTTAGATTGTGGTCCATAACGCTCTACTTCTGAACGGAAAGGACGTACCATTTGAGAGTGACAACCTACACAACCTTCACGTATGTATAAATCACGTCCTTCTAATTCTAGTGGTGTATAAGGCTTAACACTTGCTATCGTAGGTATATTAGATTTCACCATGATAGTAGGCACAATTTGAATAACTCCTCCGATCAAGATTGCTATTGTAGCAAGAATTGTTAATTGAATTGGTTTTCTTTCCAACCAAGGGTGGAATTTTTCACCTTTTATTCTACTACTACTGATTTTTTGTAATTCTGGTGCTTCTGCTAATTCATCTTCAATAGTTTCGTTAGCCATTAATGTTTTGGCGATATTATAAACTAAAACAAGCATTCCTGTAAGGTATAAAGTACCTCCAATTGCACGCATCCAATACATTGGCATGATTTGCGTAACTGTTTCTAGAAAGTTACCATAAGTTAACGTTCCATCAGGATTGAATTGTTTCCACATTGAGGCTTGTAAAAAACCAGCAACATACATTGGTAAAGTATATAAGATAATTCCAAGTGTTCCAATCCAGAAATGGAAATTAGCTAATTTAGTTGAGAACAAAGGCCCTTTTGTCATTCTTGGAACCAACCAATAAATCATACCAAAAGCCATAAAACCATTCCAAGCCAAAGCACCTACGTGAACGTGAGCAATAATCCAATCCGTAAAATGCGCAATAGCATTTACATTTTTAAGAGACAACATAGGTCCTTCAAAAGTAGCCATACCATAACCCGTAATGGCAACTACGAAAAATTTCAATACAGGATCAACTCTTACTTTATCCCAAGCGCCTCGTAAGGTCAACAGTCCGTTGATCATACCTCCCCAAGATGGTGCAATTAACATAATAGAGAAAACAACTCCTAAGTTTTGAGCCCAGTTAGGTAAAGCCGAATATAATAAATGGTGTGGTCCTGCCCAGATATAAATAAATATCAAAGACCAAAAATGCACAATAGACAATCTATAAGAGTACACTGGACGATTTGCTGCTTTAGGCACAAAGTAATACATCAACCCTAAGAAAGGTGTCGTTAAGAAAAAGGCAACGGCATTATGACCATACCACCATTGAACTAACGCATCTTGTACCCCTGCGTATACTGAGTAACTTTTCATTGAGAATAACGAAACAGGAATTTCTAAACTATTGAAAATATGCAATACCGCAACTGTTACAAAAGTGGCTAGATAAAACCAGATTGCTACATATAGATGACGCTCTCTTCTTTTTATCATTGTACCTATCATGTTGATACCCATTACTACCCAAATTAAGGTAATTGCAATATCTATAGGCCATTCTAGTTCGGCATATTCTTTAGATGTACTGTAACCCAAAGGCAGTGTAATTGCTGCGGCAACAATAATTAATTGCCATCCCCAAAAGTGAAGATTACTTAAAAAATCGCTGTACATCCTTGCTTTAAGCAATCGTTGCATCGAATAATACATTCCTGCAAAAAAAGCATTTCCTACAAAAGCAAAAATTACTGCATTAGTGTGTAAAGGTCTTAATCTACCATAACTTAACCACGGAATTCCGTCAGTTAAGTTAGGAAAAAGAAACATTGTAGCTAACGTAAGCCCAACAAGCATTCCCACTACACCAAAAAGAATGGTAGCGTAAATGAACTTCTTTACAATTTTGTTGTCATAATAAAACTGCTGCATTTCCATAATCAAATTTGTTTTTTTTCTGTTGTTTGTATTTGTTTTTGGGGTGTTTTCTTGATCTCATCGTCAAAAAGCATCCTGACTGAGGGCGTATAGTCGTCGTCATACTGGCCACTTTTTACTGCTACTATAAAAGCAACAAAAAAGCCAATTGCAACGAATATGCTAATGGTGATTAATAAATAGATGACACTCATACCTTAAATTTGTGTTAAACAAAATTACTGCGCTACTCCTTATATAAATATGATATTTATCATACTTTGATTTTTTGTTATGAAAAAAGTAGGTTTTAAATAGCCCCGATCGCAGCAAATTATCCTTTTTAAAGGTGGAGGCACGGAGCCTTTAAAAAGATAATGCGAAGAGCGGGACAACTCTTGAATTGAACTACTTTATTACTGCTCCTTATTTTACTCTTTTTTTAGCTTTCTTGAATAATAATTACTCATTATAGTCACAAAACTAACGATGGTGATGGTGCTCAAAGGCATAATTATAGCCGCTACCAAGGGTTTTAAATTTCCGGTGATAGCAAATGAAAGCCCAACCACGTTGTAGAGCAAGGAGAGAACGAAACTCATTTTTATGGTGGTCATGGCTTTTTTTGAAAGGCGCAGAAAATAGTGCAATTGGTCAAATTCGTTGGCTTCTAGAATCGCATCACAAGCGGGAGAAAAAACGTTAACATTCTCTGAAATCGAGATTCCGATATTGCTTTGCGCCAATGCACCAGCGTCATTTAGTCCATCACCCACCATCATGACATTCTTACCTTGATCTTGTAGGTTTTTAATAAATTCAAGTTTTTGCTCTGGGTTTTGGTTAAAAATCAATTCGGTTCCTTGCGGCAAAAAAGTCTCCAGCGCTTTCCGTTCACCATCATTATCTCCCGATAAAACTTTGATTTGATACGATTGTTTCAATCCTTTAAAAAGAGACTCTAATCCATCACGGTATTGATTGTTAAAAATATATTTTCCGTAATACTTGCCGTCAATTGCAATATGAACGGCAGTTTGCAATACACCTTGTTCTTCGTTTTTACCAACAAATACCGCAGACCCAATTTGGAACTTTCTATCCTTGTAACTTCCTTGAATTCCTTGGCCGTTTATTTCCTCGAAATCTGCAATGACAACCTTACTCATATCTGGCAAAAAGTCATATAACATGCGGCTCAAAGGATGGTTTGAGGCGCGAACAATGTTCTTAATAGCAACCAATTCATCACCCCATAGCGGAGCGCCCTTATAAGAAATACTCGATTTTTTATTGGTAGTAATCGTTCCTGTTTTATCAAAAACAATGGTATCTACTTTGGCTAATTGTTCGATCACCAAGGCATTTTTAAGATAGAATTTTTTCTTACCTAAAATGCGTAAAATATTTCCCATAGTAAACGGCGCAGTCAATGCCAAGGCGCACGGACAAGCCACAATTAAAATAGAAGTAAACACATTGAAAGCTGTAATGGTGTCTATAAAAATCCAATATCCAAAGGATAAAAACGCAATAAGCAACAAAATAGGCGTAAAATAATGACTAATGGTATCCGTAATGTTTTTATGGCGCTGGGTGACATTTTTTTGAAAAATATCATTACTCCACAACTGCGTTAAATAACTTTGAGAAGTAGATTGCAGCACCTCCATCTCTATTACTTTACCTATTTGTTTCCCTCCCGCAAATATCTTATCACCTGAATTTTTAGTAATGGGAACAGCCTCTCCCGTCACAAAACTATAATCAACAGAAGCGCTGTTACTTATTAAAATACCGTCAACGGGAATTAATTCTTGATTTCTAATCAATAATCGATTGCCTTTTACAATGTCATAAACCGGAACACTTTCTTCAGAATTGTCTGGATTGATGCGTGTGATAGCAATGGGGAAATAGGATTTAAAATCGCGTTCAAAACTCAAAAAACTATAGGTTTTGATTTGAAACATTTTACCTAAGAGCATGAAGAATATCAAACCTGTTAAGCTGTCAAAAAATCCAGATCCATAGTCAAAAACGATATCAACGGTGCTACGAACAAACATCACGA
The DNA here is from genome assembly GCF_014305155.1 of Flavobacterium muglaense. Lineage (GTDB taxonomy): Bacteria > Bacteroidota > Bacteroidia > Flavobacteriales > Flavobacteriaceae > Flavobacterium > Flavobacterium muglaense. The sequence continues at coordinate 152,327 of NZ_JACRUK010000002.1, read as the reverse complement.
CGATTCCCAATGCAATAGGAATATCGATATTTAAAATTTTTGATCGAATGCCTTTATAAGCTGAAACATAGTAACTACTTGCTGAATAAAAGAATGATGGCAAGGAAAGTGCAAAAATCAACCATCTAAAAAAAGGACGGTAGGTATCGAGCCAATATTCGGTTACTTCAAAATATTCTGGAAATGATAATAACATAATATTTCCAAAACAGAAAAAAGCTACCCCTAATTTATAAGTCAAACTGCGGTCTACGCTTTTCTTACCTGTCTCGTAATTCTCTAGACTTATATACGGCTCATACCCTATTGAGCTCAATAAATAGACAATTTCGCTCAGGGAAACTTGCTCGGGATTATAAGTAATTCGGACTTTCTTCTCTGGAAAATTAACCTGAGAACTACTTATTCCTTGTTGAAGACGTTGTAAATTTTCCAGAATCCAAATACACGAGCTACAATGTATATGAGGAATGCTAAGTGAAACAATAGCGGTTGTAGTTTCTTGAAAATCCAACAACTTTGCAATAATGTTTTCATTGTCTAAAAATTCATATTTACCTTTAATATCTAATGGGGTTGCTCCAGGGGATTTTTCAAAATCATAATAGCACGTCATATCATTCACACTAAAAATTTCATACACAGTCTTGCAACCGTTGCAACAGAAATTTTTATTGTCAAAAATAATCTCTTCTTCTTTTATAATATCTAATCCACAATGGAAACAGTTTTGTGTGTCCATAATTTTGCTCATTTTACCTGTTGCAAAGTTCTTAAACGAATGTTAATGAAAATATGATATATGTCATACTTAATGATTAAATTTGTAGCAATCCACCAAAAAAAAATTCTAAATGAGTAAATGCGAGCAATGTATTGTTAGAGAATTTAGTTCATTAAAGGCGCTAAACAAAGACGAATTACTTAAAATTGCGGACTGTAAGACTTCTTACACTATAAAAAAAGGAGAAACCATTTTTGTAGAAGGTGAAAATGTAAACGGAATCTTTTGTATCAAAGATGGCGTTTGTAAAATGAGTAAATTAAGCCAAAACGGTAAAGATCAAATCATTAAATTAGTAAGTAAAGGTGAGTTACTAGGACAACGCTCTATGATTAGCGATGAACCCACCAACTTGAGTGCAATAGCATTAGAAGACATGGAAGTTTGCTTTATCCCAAAAGCAGAAATCATGGGTTTCTTTGACAATAACAATCAATTTTCTATGAATGTTATGAAAAGCATTTGTGGTGATTTGAAAGATGCTGATACACACACTGTTTCTATGGCGCAAAAAACAGTCAAAGAAAGACTAGCCGAAACATTAATTTATCTCGAAACTTCTTTCGGGAAAAACGAAGACGGCTCACTACACATTCAGCTTTCTCGTGAAGAACTGGCTGGAATGATAGGAACTGCGACAGAAAGCTGTATCCGTTTGTTATCCGACTTTAAGAAATTAGGACTAATCGATTTATCTGGAAAGAAAATCACCATTTTAAACCTAAGTAAACTTAAAAAACTAGCCGAATAAAATTCTTATTTTTTATTCATCAAAAAATAATATACCGGAATCCCTAACAAAACAATTCCTAGACCTAAACCCGTATTTACAGTATCATACACTAATAACGTCAAACATATTCCAGTAGTAACCAGAACGTAAATTGCTGGCACAAATGGATAACCAAAAGCTTTGTAAGGTCGCTCTGTAGTAGGTTCTTTTTTTCGAAGGATAAAAACACCTATGATAGTTAAGATATAAAACAACAAAGAGGCAAAAGTGGCATAAGTCAATAAATCCCCAAATTTTCCGGAAATTGCTAACACACTAGCCCAAATGCATTGTACCCATAAAGCTTTGGCCGGAACTTGATTTTTGTTTAGCTCTGTTGCTTGCTTAAAAAACAAATTGTCTTTTGCCATAGCATAAAACAACCTACCACCCGATAGAATCAGTCCGCTATTAGCACCAAAAGTAGATACCATAATTAAGGCCGCCATTACAAAAATGCTAACATTTCCCATAATCATTCCGGCAGCTGCTGCTCCTACTCGATCATTCTTGGCAAACATGATGCCGCTATCAAAAACTGCTGTAGCTCCTGCTGTTCCCTGCATAGGCAACAACGCTAAATAAGCCACATTAGCCAAGACATAAATAATTGTAACAATCAAAGTTCCTAAAAACAAACTCCTAGGGATATTTTTTTTGGGTTCTTTAATTTCGCCTGCTATAAAAGTAACATTATTCCATGCATCACTTGAAAACAAAGAGTTTATCATAGTTGCAGCTGCAGCACCTAATAATGCCATTCCGCCAAGCTTAGTAACTGTAACGGTACCATCAGGATTTAAAACTGTTTTACTAGCGTCCCACATATTAGTAAAGTTATTAGCCAAAACGTCTGTTTTCAATCCCACATATATCCCTAAAACAATTAAGGCAAACAGAGCAATCAATTTAGCCGATGTCAATATCAGCTGTACTATTTTACCGCTTTTCACCCCTTGCGTATTGATATATGTGAGTAGAATAATACTTAAAATAGCCAATAGTTTGCTATTTGTAAAAACAAATCCATCACCTACTTGAAAAAGAGTATCATCTAAGGCCGGAAAGAAAATTGCAGCATAACTGGCAAATGTTACCGCAATTGCAGCAATTACCCCCGTTTGAATCACTGTAAAAACCGTCCATCCGTAAAGAAAAGAAATCAACCTACCATAAGCACGCTGAATGTATACAAATTGTCCACCGGCATTGGGCATCATTCCTGCAAGCTCGCCATAACTTAAGGCCGCAGCAACTGTAATTAAACCAGTAACCAACCAGATTACTAACAACCAAGCTGCCGAACCTATATCACGAGCCATTGCTGATGTTACAATAAAAATCCCCGAACCTATCATAGAACCCGCTACTAAGCTAGTAGCATCTATCAATCCTAAAGAGCGTTTTAACTCCGTTTTATTTTCCGACATAGTTGTGTGCTATTGACTTGTATTTTTGTTTTTATGCTTTCGCAAAAAATAGATGTATATTTTTTTCGCTTCTTCTCAATTTGAAATATTTGAAAATCACCGATTTTCCAATTCCTATTTTTTAGGAAGCCGCTTCGCTTCTTCCCAATTTGAAATATTTGAAAATCACCGATTTTCTAATTCCTATTTTTTAGGAAGCCGCTTCGCTTCTTCCCAATTTGAAATATTTGAAAATCATCGATTTTCTAATTCCTATTTTTTAGGAAGCCGCTTCGCTTCTTCCCAATTTGAAATATGTGAAAATCACCGATTTTCCAATTCCTATTT
>NZ_JACRUK010000002.1:35238-148922 GCF_014305155.1 Flavobacterium muglaense | reverse complement strand
TCCTATTTTTTAGGAAGCCGCTTCGCTTCTTCCCAATTTGAAATATGTGAAAATCACCGATTTTCCAATTCCTATTTTTTAGGAAGCCGCTTCGCTTCTTCCCAAAAAACATCCATTTCAGCAAGGGTCATGTCCATTAAGGGTTTGCCAAGTTCATCAGCTTTGCTTTCTAAATATTGAAAGCGTTTAATGAATTTTTTATTGGTGCGCTCTAAAGCATCCTCAGGATTAATTTTCAAGAAACGGGCGTAATTAATCATGGAGAAAAGTACATCTCCAAACTCGGCTTCCATTTTATCTTGATCTGCAGCAGCAACCTCAACTTGGAGTTCTTGCAATTCTTCTTGCACTTTTTCCCAAACTTGATGAGGCTCATCCCAATCAAATCCTACTGCTTTTACTTTATCTTGAATTCGGCTAGCTTTTACTAAAGCGGGTAAACTTTTAGGAACCCCTTCAAGAACAGAACTTCTTCCTTCTTTTAACTTTAGTTTTTCCCAGTTTTGCTTTACCTCTTCTTCATCTTTTACCACCGTATCACTATAAATATGAGGGTGGCGGTGAATTAACTTATCACAAATTTCGTTACACACATCCGCAATATCAAAATCTTTTGTTTCGCTACCTATTTTGGCATAAAAAACAATGTGTAACAACACATCACCCAACTCCTTTTTAATCTCGGTGAGATCGTTATCTAAAATCGCATCTCCTAATTCATAGGTCTCTTCGATTGTAAGATGGCGTAACGATTGCATGGTTTGTTTTTTATCCCATGGACATTTTTCTCTCAAATCATCCATGATGTCTAATAATCTCTCGAAAGCCTGAAGTTGTGTTTGTCTAGAATTCATTGCAAGTGGTTTTGTGTAAAATTAAGAAATCCTGTATTCTAAAAAAGTAGATTACAGGATTTCTTTGTATCGTTTAAGAATTAGTACTCTTTCACTTATTTTTATTTTTCAACTTCTGTTGTTTCTGCAGCAACTGCTTCTGCTGGAACTTCATCAACAATAAGTCCTTTGGCTTGAATGGTATTGTACCAATTCAAGATTTTCTTGATATCTGATGGATATACTCTTTCTTCATCATAATCAGGTAAAACTTCTTTGAAATAAGCCGCTAATGTTGCGTTATCCTCTTTGTGAGAGATGGCAGGACCATTATTTCCTTTAGCAGCAATGCTTTTCATTATTTCTGCCAAAGGTTTTTCGCCTTCATAAGTGTAAACTGAAATTTCAGATAGTAAGCTTACATTACTTTTTAAATTTACAGTGATTTTTTTTCCATCAGCTAATGATTCTGCTACAAAACCAGTACGTGTTTGTACTTTAAGAACGTATAAACCCGGTTTTCCTGAAATGGATAATATTTTTTCTAAACTCATGTTTTTTTAATTAGTATTAAGAATTCAATTTGTATTATTTTTTTTTATCTAAGACCAAAGATCATACCAAAATAAGAGTGTCGCAATGCACTATCTTCCTTTTTTGGCAACAAATCTCATTCTATAATCTTGGAAGGTTTTCCCCTCCGTAATATTTTTTAATTTCTTTTGAATCAACCTCTTTTTTAGAGACGAAATTTTATCTGTAAACAAAACGCCTTCAATATGATCGTACTCGTGTTGAATAACTCTAGCAATCAAACCTTCAAAAACTTCTGTTTTCATTACAAAATCCTCTTCACAATATTCAACCGTAATTCTTTCATGTCTGTAAACATCTTCACGAACATCTGGTATACTAAGACAACCTTCATTAAAGGACCATATTTCTCCTTCTTCAAGGATAATTTTGGCATTAATAAACGTTCTTTTAAAACCTTTTAATTCATTTTGTGCTGATTCTTCTAATTCTTCGTCATCGCTAAAAGGAGTAGTGTCTACTAAAAACAAACGAATTGCTTTTCCTATTTGTGGAGCAGCAAGACCTACACCGCAAGCGTTATACATCGTTTCATACATATCAGCAATAGTTTGCTTCAAGTCTGGGTGTTCTTCAGTAATATTTTCCCCCACCTTTCTCAAAACTGGGTGACCATATCCTACAATTGGTAAAATCATTGCTTTTTTCTATTAAGTATTATGAACTGCATCTCCGTCTATCTCATCCTTCCCATGCAGTTTGCAAAAATAGTAAAAAATTAGACAATGAATAATTACAACTTGATAAATACTGTTTTTTTATAGTATTCTGTTAAATACTCCTTTTAGCTACGTCTCTTAAATCATACAATCCCTATCTTTGTGAGTAAGCAATACCATTTATGATTTCCACAATAAAAAACTTTACAGACAGCACTAATTTTGCCAATGCCCTAAAAATCACCATTGCAGCAGTACTTCCCGTATTACTATTTACCTATCTAGGCAATTATGCAGTTGGGTTTACGATAGCACTTGGCGCATTTTTTACTTATCCCAGTGATATTCCTAGCAATTTAAAACACAAAGTAAACGGTATTCTAGTTGCAGCACTTATTGTTTCCGGAGTCAACTTGATTATTAATATTGTCCATCCCATTACTTGGCTGTTCTATCCCATCCTTGCATTATTAATTTTTACCTTGTCGATGTTATCTGTATACGGACAACGCGCTAACATGGTTTCTTTTTCGGCATTGCTTTCCATATCACTTACATTTGCACACATCCAAACAGGCTGGGATATCTTGACTCATGCCGGTTTATTACTCGCCGGTGGATTATTCTACTTGGTCGTTTCTTTGCTTTTTTTCTATATAAGACCACATCGATACGTTGAATTACAAATAGCCGATTGTATCCAACTTACAGCAAAATACCTAAAACTAAGAGGTGATTTATGGAAGTTAAAATCAGACCGAAAAGCAATTACCAAAAAACAATTACTACTACAAGTCCAACTCAATACTATTCATGAAAATATCAGGGAGATATTGATCCGCAATAGAACCAACTCAGGTTCTTCGAACCAAAATAGAAAAATGCTTATTTTATTTATTTCGCTAGTAGAGATTATGGAATTGGCAATGTCAACCTCTTTTGATCATAATAAATTGCATCAAAAATTTGACAATCATCCCAATGTTTTGCAAACCTATCAAAACCTAGCCTATAATCTAGCCAAGTGTTTGAAGCAATTATCGAAAAGCATACAAAGCCGAACAAAATACAATTCGAACCACAACTTATTAAGCGATCTTCATGATTTTGAATTAGCCATAACCGAGTACGAAATTAAAACAGGAAAATCACTTGCAACCGAAGGCGTTTTTATGCTCACAACCATGCTACATTATGCCGAAAAACAAGTAGAAAAAATCAAAACACTAGAACGTGCTTATACCTCTACAGTAGATCTACATGATTTTAAAGAAAGAGACAAAGATTTAGAAAAATTCATCACACCATTATACTACCCGATACGTACGCTACTAGAAAATCTAAGTTTTTCATCAACCGTTTTCAGGCATGCCGTTCGTTTAACCATTACAATCGTGGCCGGTTTTATCATTGGTCAAGTTTTACCTTTCCAGAACGTATATTGGATTTTACTGACCATCGTTGTGATTATGCGTCAAGAATACGGCTTGACCAAAGAGCGTACCTTTCAACGAATTTTTGGAACCATTTTGGGTGGATTGATTGCTTTTGGGATTCTGTCTGTGGTGCATGATAAAAACGTCATAGGCGGTTTAGCTATCATTGCCATGCTTTTTGGTTTTTCATTCACACCCACTAATTACAAAATAGGAGCAACATTTGTGACCGTTTACGTTGTATTTGTTTATGGGATTTTAACTCCTAATATTGAAGATGTTATTCAGTATCGAATATTAGACACACTGGTAGGTGCTACACTATCAATCCTTGCCAATTATTTTTTATGGCCTTCTTGGGAATTTTTAAATGTTCCTTCTCGAATAGAAAAAGCAATTCAAGCCAACAGAAATTACATCCAAGAAATATCTCATTTTTACAATAAAAAAGGAACAGTCCCTACCTCCTATCGTCTGGCTAGAAAACAAGCTTTTATCGAAATAGGAAATCTAATGGCTTCTTTTCAAAGGATGTTGCAGGAACCCAAATCAAAGCAAAACAAATTAGCACAAGTGTACAAACTCACGGTTTTGAATCATGCCCTACTTTCGTCAGAAGCTTCATTAGGAACCTACATCCAATCACATAAAACAACCGAAGCATCCCAAGCATTTAACGTAGTGGTCAACCAAGTGATTAAAAACTTAGATTTCTCGATCTTACTACTTCACAGCGACAAACCATTAGACCCCAATGAAGAACTGATTAACGAGGAGTTCAATACCCGCTTTACCGAATTAAAAAAAATAAGAGAAAAAGAATTAATTCAAGGAAAGCCTATTAACGACGAAGCTTTTCAACAGAAAATGCAAGAAGCTCAACTCGTTATTGAACAATTAATATGGCTGACCAACCTATCTGAAAACATTGTAAAAACCACCAAGGTACTGATACAAACAAAAAATGAATCCCGATAAAGGATTCATTTTTTTTTATATAAGTCGAACGCAATGTTTTACTAAATACTATTGATTTAATTTTAAAACTTCGGCTGTATGTTTTCTTATTTGATCTGAAAGTTCTGGGTTTTCATTCAATTTTTGTCCGTGTGAAGGAATCATCACTTTCAGTTTGTCTTGCCATTCTTTGCTAGCAAATTGATCTTTAAAACATCTACCTACAAGATCTACCATGATAGAAACTGCAGTCGATGCACCAGGAGAAGCACCTAGTAGAACAGATAAACTTCCATCCTCAGTAGCAATCACCTCGGTACCAAACTCTAGAATTCCACCTTCTTTTTTATCTCTTTTAATAACTTGAACTCTTTGCCCAGCTCTTTCAATAACCCAGTCTTTCGATTCGGCACCCGGAACATATTCGCGCAAAGCATTCATTCTATCTTCTGGAGATTGACGTACTTGCTCAATTAAATATTTAGTCAAAGGAATGTTTTTTAATCCAGCCGAAATCATTGGAAAAATATTATCGGTAGTAATTGATAAAGGCAAATCAGAATACGAACCGTTTTTCAAAAAACGAGTGGAGAATCCTGCAAATGGCCCAAAAAGCAACTGCTTTTCACCATTAATCATCCTAGAATCAATATGAGGTACTGACATAGGTGGTGTACCTACACTAGCCTTACCATAGACTTTCACTTTATGCTTAGCAATTACCTCAGGATTAATACATTTTAACCATTGTCCGCTTACTGGAAAACCACCATAACCTTCTCCTTCTGGAACATCGGCTTTTTCTAATAATGGTAAAGAACCACCACCAGCACCTATGAATAAAAACTTAGTATACACCTTCATTTTTTGACCAGAGGCTAAGTCGGTAATTTTTAATCTCCACTTCGCATCATCATGGCGTTTAATTTTTCTAACTTCATGATTGTAGTGAATAGTAACACCCTCTAATTTTGATAAATAGGTAAAAATATTTCTAGTAAGCTCACCAAAATTCACATCGGTTCCAATAGCCATTGCAGTAGCTGCCACTTTCTCAGAAGCATCTCTACCATCCATTACTAATGGCATCCATTCCTTCAATTGCGCAAAATCTGTACTAAAAACCATGTCTTTAAATAGTTGATTGGCTTGTAGTGTTTCAAAACGTTTTTTAAGGTATTCTACGTTTTTCTCTCCCCACACAAAACTCATGTGCGGAATGCTTTTAATGAACTTTTCAGGAGAAGGCAATTTATTTTGCTCTACTAAGTACGTCCAAAACTGTCTTGAAACTTCGAATGATTCGGCTATACTTATGGCTTTTTTGGGATCAATAGAACCATCCTCAGCTTCTGGAGTATAATTTAACTCACAAAAAGCAGAATGCCCAGTTCCTGCATTATTCCATGCGTCAGAACTTTCGGCAGCAGCGATGTCTAATCTCTCAAAAATTTGAATTTTTATATCAGGTTGTAGTTCTTTTAGAATTAAGCCCAGCGTGGCGCTCATTATTCCAGCTCCTATAAGTACTACTTCGGTATTTGAACGAATGGTTTTTGTGTCAAGCATATCAAAATTTTAAAATGCAAAGATACTTTATATAATTAAAAAAAATATAATAAATAACAATAGAAAAGTTAGAAAAAACGAAAACGTTTTAGCCCAAATATAGCGTTAAACTATAGATTTAAAATCTTTTTTGGCTCAAATAATCTTGTAGCATTATAGTTGCCGAAATCTCATCGATCAGCCCTTTATTTTGACGTTGTTTTTTACTCAATCCACTATCAATCATGGTTTGAAAAGCCATTTTAGAAGTAAAACGTTCATCCATTCGAATCACCTTCATATCTGGAAAATGATTGCTAAAGTGAGTTACAAAACCTTTGATAATCGAAGCACTTTCGGATGGTTGTCCATTCATTTGTTTGGGTTCACCTATTAAAACCGCTTCTACTTTTTCTTTGGCAAAATAATCTTTGAGGAATGCAATAGCAGTAGCGCTAGGAATGGTAGTTAATCCCGAGGCAATGATTTGCATTTCGTCTGTAACGGCAATACCGGTGCGTTTTTGACCGTAATCTATGGAAAGTATTCTTGGCATTTTATAAGGAGTCTTTATATTTTAAAACCGCAACAGTGGTTACAATTTCATTTTTTACATCTACTTTACAGACTACAGTATACCCTTTAAAAGTATAGTCTCTAATATTCTTGTCATCAAAATAGATTGATTTTTTAAACAAAAACGGGCTCTGTAAATCTTTTTTAAGTTTTTTTACTAATTCAATTTTAAACTTTCTGGCCGCAAGAGGTTTGTCTTTGGCAATAAAATGAACTATTTCATCTAAATCATAATTAAATTCAATAGTTAATTTAATCTTCATACTTAGAAATTGTTTCTTCTAGTAAAACATCCAATTCGTCAAAAGTTGAATACACAGCTGTTCCATTATTAATTTTATCAATTCTGGATTGAAGCATATTCTTAGTTTGTTCGAATTCAGGATTTTCTTGAACTATTTTCAACTCATCCGAAGAGAATGAACTCAATAATTCTAAAATTTTGGCTTTGATATTGGGCTGAAATTCTAATCTAATGGTTTCCATAATCTTGATTTTAAAACACAAAGATAAAACATTTCAAGATAAGTTGTTTTTTGTATTCATTTCTCCATCAAACCGAAGATCTTGTCTGCTTCTAGATGATTTTTAAAACGAATTTAAAATCTAGATTGCGTTTGTACACGAGACCGCGTGAAGGATGGCAGTGGAGCTCTTTTTTATCAATTGCTAAGGGTGTTAGCCCGAGGCAATTGATGAAAAAAGCGGGAACGTACAGCCTGGCCCTACTAAGCCCGATCACAATCGGGCTTAGTAGGGTCACGCCCAAAGAAATCAAACAAAAAACTAACATTTTGAAAAAAATTACACTTTTAGCTTTTGCTTAAAAACCATATCTTTGTCAAAAATTTTATAAAAAATGAATTCATTACAGACAATTATAGAGCAAGCTTGGGAAAACCGTGCTTTGTTACAAGAAGCAACTACAACTGATGCTATCAGAGAAGTTATCGAATTATTAGACGCAGGAAAATTACGTGTTGCTGAACCAGTAGGCGACGGATGGCAAGTAAACGAATGGGTAAAGAAAGCGGTAGTAATGTACTTCCCTATTCAAAAAATGGAAACTTGGGAAGCAGGTATTTTTGAATACAATGACAAAATGCTATTAAAAAGAGATTATGCTGCCAAAGGAGTTCGTGTGGTTCCAGGAGCATCGGCTCGATATGGTTCATTTATCTCAAGCGGAGTAATCATGATGCCAAGTTATGTAAACATAGGTGCTTATGTAGACGAAGGAACAATGGTTGACACTTGGGCTACTGTAGGTAGTTGTGCTCAAATAGGTAAAAATGTGCATTTAAGTGGTGGTGTAGGTATTGGTGGAGTTCTAGAGCCTTTGCAAGCTGCTCCTGTAATTATTGAAGACGGTGCTTTTATAGGTTCTCGTTGTATTGTAGTTGAAGGAGTCCATGTAGGAAAAGAAGCAGTTCTTGGCGCTAATGTATGCTTGACTGCCTCTACAAAAATCATTGACGTGACTGGAGACACTCCTATTGAAATGAAAGGTTTTGTGCCTGCCCGTTCAGTAGTGATTCCTGGAAGTTATACTAAGAAATTTGCTGCTGGTGAATTTCAGGTTCCTTGTGCATTAATTATCGGTACGCGTAAACCTTCAACTGATTTAAAAACATCTTTAAATAATGCACTACGTGAATATGACGTAGCGGTTTAATATAAAATCAGGTTGTAAATAATTTTTTAAAAAAATATATAAAACTTTGAATAAAGAGGACTTTGAATAAAAAAAGGCAGTTTCACATATTGTGAAACTGCCTTTTTTATTTGTATTTCTTACCGTAAATACCAAGTACCTTATAAAGACTTGCCTTTTTCTTTTTAAACCAAGTATCTAATTCCATTTGAAATTTTGATCTTTTTTTATCTACATCAAAAACTCCTCTATGCCATCCTGAATGCTTAAGATAACCCTCAGAAAAAATAACTGCTTTGTGACCTAAATCAAAAAAAAACTGTCCAATATCATGTTCATGTCCAACATTTTGATACATTCCTATTTTCTTATAATCAGAGAGTCTTTTTACAGTAGGGTTAAAAGTAAAACCATGCCAAATACCTAAATGGTGTGTCTTTAACTCCCGAAATTTCAAACCACTTAACGAAATAAATTCTTTATCCAATACAGGATGTTTATTGGTATCGTCTAATTCTCTTAACCAAACATTTATGATCATCGAATCTTCTTCTAGTAACTTAATAGAATCTTCAATAAATCCTTTTTTGTAAAACTCCCAATCTTCTTCACAATGAAATATATATTCTGTTTCTACAAAACTATATGCTTTATCAATACTTTTTATTTGTCCTAATTTTGGATCATTGTTAAGTAAAATTGCTTTTTCATATACTTCTGGTATATTTTTAATAATCTTTTCAAGTTTTCCGATTTTTTCCGTATCTTCTATAAAAATATATTTATCAATAAAACTAGTATTATATTTTAAAAAACTATTAAGAGTTTGTTCCAACAAGTCGAATCTATTACAACTTGTCATTATAAAAGTAACTTTTTTATTTACTGACATTTTATATTTTTTAAACAAATGTAAAATAAAATAATAAAAAAACGGCTCGTTAGTAAAATTTAGTTCTAAGGAAATAAAGTTTATATTTGTTCAAAAAAAAAAAATGAATATTGGCTTTGAAGCAAAACGAGTTTTTCACAACACTACTGGCCTTGGTAATTATAGTCGCGACTTAGTTCGCTTGTTAAGTCAATATTATCCAGAAAACAAATACTACTTATATAATCCAAAAACCGCGAAGCAAAATCTATTTTTACCTAACAATTCTAATGTATTTGAAAAAAAACCTACTACTCCGTTTTACACTAAATTTTATAATTTATGGAGACAAAAAGGAGTTGTAAAAGACTTGGTAAATGATCAAATCACGATTTTCCACGGACTGTCTGGAGAAATACCTCGTGGTTTAGCAGCACATAATATTAAAAGCATTGTAACTATTCATGATTTAATATTTGTAAAATATCCGCATTTATATTCCTTTTTTGATCGAAAAATACATTTTTATAAATTCAAAAAAGCGGCGCAAGAAGCGGATTTAGTAATTGCTATAAGCGAGCAAACCAAAAATGATATTGTTGAGTTTTTGAAAATAGATCCTTCAAAAATAAAAGTGATTTATCAAGGTTGTCATGCGGCTTTTAAAACTACTTTTTCGAAAGAGAAAAAAGCAGACGTTATCAAAAAATACGATCTGCCAGAAGAATTTATTTTAAATGTAGGCACCATTGAAACCAGAAAAAATGTTTTATTAGCAGTCAAAGCAATAAAAGACATTGACAGCTGCCTCGTAATTGTGGGAAAAGAAACAGCTTATACCACGGAAGTAAAAAACTATATTCGAGCAAATAACATCCAACACAAAGTCAAATTCTTGCAAGGTCTAGATATAAATGAACTTGCCATGTTGTATCAACTTGCTACTATTTTTGTCTATCCATCCCTATACGAAGGTTTTGGCATTCCTATAATCGAAGCATTATACTGCAAAACGCCCGTTATTACTACAAATAATGGTGTTTTCCCCGAAGCTGGAGGTCCTCATACTTTATATGTAGCACCTACAAACGTGGAGCAAATGAAAGAGGCCATGGAACGATTACTGAACGATCAAAATCTACGAAACGAAATTACATCAAGAAGTTATGAATTTGTGCAAAAATTTAATGATAAAAATATTGCTTTAGCAGTAAATAAATTATATACAAATATTGGATAGAGGAATTATACTCTTTTTACATCCAAAACAAAAATAAATATGAAAACAACTTTGTTGATCACAACTTATAACTGGCCAGAAGCATTGGATATTACTTTACGAAGTATTGAAAATCAAAGCATAAAACCCACTGAAATAATTATTGCAGATGATGGCTCTACAAAAGAAACCAAAAATTTAATTGAGAAATGGAAAGTGAAATTAAAAATACCTATTATTCACTCATGGCAAGAAGATATTGGCTTTAGAGCTGCTGCTTCAAGAAACAAGGCAATTGTAAAATCTAGCGGGGATTATATTATTATGATTGATGGAGATTTAATTCTTCATCCCGAATTTATAGAAAACCACATAAAACACTGTAAATCAAATCATTTTAACATAGGTCCTAGAGTTTTAATAAAAGAAGATTATTCTAAAAAACTATTAGAAAAGAAAAGTATTGATTTTTCAATACAATCCAATCACATATTAGCCAATAGAAAAAACATAATAAACAGCAACGTTTTATCCAAGATATTTAGTCACCTAACTAAGAGCCACCGACAAGTACGATCTTGTAATATGGCTTGTTTTAAGAAAGATTTAATTAAAGTAAACGGTTTTAACGAAGATTTTATAGGTTGGGGACGAGAAGACACCGAACTTGTAGTTAGACTTTTAAATGCAAACGTAAAACGAAAAAACATAAAGTTCAACGCTAACACACTACATATTTATCATAAAGAGAATAACAAAAAAATGCTCACAACCAATGATTTAATTTTAGAAAGGACACTTAGTCAAAAATTAGCGAGTTGTCAAAATGGTTTAGATAAATATTTATAAAATTAAAATCGTAGCACCAACTATTCAACTCAATTACTTTTAAAGTTGGATCAAGCAAAATTTAAGTAAACTACGGCATTTAACTCTAAAATACTTAAGCGAAAAAACTTTAAATTTATAACTCAAAAAAAACTATATTAATCGTCTTAAGAGTAGAATAACAACTATCCTGAACACGATAAGTTAGCTAATCAATATGCGTTCCAATATCGCATCTCGACAGCTTACAAAAAATCATTAATTCCAACGAAACATAATCGTATTCTAGACATAAAAAATTTATTACAACAAATTTATAAAATGAAAACAACTAAAATATCAGCTGCTATACTAACTTTTAATAGTGAAAAAAATATAGAAAATGTATTAAAAAAGCTTTATTGGTGTGATGAAATCATTATTTTAGATTCATTTAGTACTGACGAAACAATTACTATATGCAAAAAATATACTTCATTAATTTTTGAGAATAAGTTCGAAGGTTTCGGTCCACAAAAAAAACTGTTAATCTCAAAATGCAAAAACAATTGGGTTATTTCGGTAGATTCTGATGAAGTTCTAAATGATGAATTAATTTCAAATATTTTAAAACTAACTAACGATGATTTTGAAAACAACGACGGTTTTTTAATCAATATCAAGCACATTTTTCTAAACAAACAGTTTAAAGGTAAAGAAAGCAAATCATGGACATTACGCCTTTTTAATAAAAAAAAGGGAAATGTTAACTCAAACATTGTACATGAAAGTATTACCGTACAAGGAAACATAAGTAAAGTAAAAGGGGCTATACTTCATTATACAGTTAGTGAACTAAAAGATGCAATTTACAAAATGGACTTTTATTCACGACTAAAAGCTGAAGAGTACTACAAAAACAATAAAAAATGCACTTGGATAAAACTTTATATTACATTACCCTTTACTTTTTTTAGAGAATATATTTTACATAGAAATTTTATGAATGGCTATCAAGGCTATTTATGGTCGTCATTAGTCGCTCAAGGGTCAGCATTAAAATATTATTATCTAAAAGAATTGTACAATTAAAATCGATATTAATTACATGTATTTTCGATTTAAAACACAATTCTTTTACTGTATACTAAAAAAAAACATCATGGCACGTCTTCCAATATTAATGTATCACAATGTTACTACTGACGAAAATAAAAGTTTTAAACTTACTATTTCTGACAAAAAATTAGAAAAACATTTTAGATATTTACACCAAAATAATTACAAGTGTTTTCATTTTTGTGAATTAGAAAATAGAAAATCAATCCCCTATAAATCTATAATAATTACTTTTGACGACGTAACCGAAAGTCAATATCTTTATGTTTTACCACTTTTGAAAAAATACAATTTGAAAGCTACCTTTTTTATTGCATTCGCTTATATTGACAAAAGCGATTTATGGAACTACGGTACCGAAAAAATAATGTCTTACTCCCAACTTCTAGATATAGATCCTAAAATCGTAGAATTTGGTTTTCATTCGTATGAACACAAATATTACACACAACTATCAAATGATGAAATTCAGCACGATTTTGATTCATGTGCACAAACTATAGCTGAAAATAATTTAAAAGTATATCCCGCACTAGCTTACCCTTATGGAAATTCACCTAGAAAAGGAGTTGAAAAAGAAAATTTTAAAGCGATTTTAAACCAAAACAACATCCACTTCGGACTACGAATAGGCAACAGGTCTAATAAATTCCCGTTCAAAAACAAATATGAAATACAACGTATTGATATTAAAGGGGAAGAAGGTATGTTTAAATTTTGGTACAAAATAAAATTCAATCATTTGATCAAAATCTAAACAACACGCTTTATGCAGTAGGCTTTTTACCTCTGTGCTTCCAGCGTTTGTGAGTCCACAAATAAAACTCTGGCGCCTGCAAAATAAGTTCTTCTACTTTATCCAAGAAAATGTCCATAATTTGAAAATCTGGAACATCCTTAACATTAGTCGAAAGCACTTCTAGATCCGCTTTATAAAAACCTCTTTTCACTTTATTGACTTTTAAAAAAATAACATTCATATCGTATTTTTTCGAAAGCATCTCTGCTCCTACATATACAGGAACTTCAATTCCCATAAAAGTATGCCAATAATTAAAAGTGCGCAATTGAGGTGATTGATCACTAACAAAACCATATAAAGACTGAATCCCATTGGCGTGGTTGTGAGCGATAATTTCGGCAGTTTTATTGATAGGAATTAAATCGGCTTCAAATTTTGAGCGAATTTTTCGAACCAACTTGTCAAAATATTTGTTATTGATCTTTTTATAGATACCATATCCTTTTACTGTGATTTTACTATTCATAGAAACTGCCCATTCATAACTTGCATAATGCGCGCACAATAAGGCGATGCTTTTCCCTTCTTTTTCTAATTTTAGATATTCATCTAGATTAGTAAAAACAAATCGTTTAGCCATTTCAGATTTCGAAATTGTCAATGTTTTGATCATTTCTAAAAACATATCGCACAAATACTTATATGATTTTCGTTCGATTGACAAACGCTCTGCATCTGATAAATGTGGTAAAGCCAAAGCTAAATTTTCACGCACTACTTTTTTACGGTATCCAAAAATGTGGTAAACAATAAAATAGACCAAATCAGACAACAAATATAGAATTCTAAAAGGCAAAATAGAGATAGAAAGTAAAAGGGGATAAACCAATAAGAATAGTAGAAACTGCATTTTTTATTTATTTATTTTTATGCAAATATAACTAAAAGTATATATTTTAAGATTGTATTATCTTTGTCAAAAATTATACTGTAAAAATGGATTTAAACGACGAAGTAATCAAGGCATTTGAAATCATCAAAGAAGGTGGAATTATCCTCTATCCTACAGACACCGTTTGGGGAATAGGCTGTGACGCTACAAATCCTGAGGCTGTTGCCAAAATATATAAACTGAAGCAACGTGCCGAAACGCAAAGCATGATTGTTTTAATGAATGGGGAGAAGATGATGTATAATGTTTTCAAAGACATTCCAGAGGTGGCGTGGCAAATTATGGATCTATCCGAAAACCCTACCACATTAGTACTAGACAGCCCTAGAAACGTAGCTCCCAATTTAATTGCGCCCGATAAAACTTTGGGAATCCGAATTGTAAAAGAGCCATTTTGCTTCAAATTACTAGAACGCATGAAGAAACCTTTAGTGTCTACATCAGCAAATATATCCGGGCAACCTACTCCAAAAAGTTTCAAAGAAATTAGCCCCGAGATTATTAAAGGTGTAGACTATGTTGTAAATTTGCAGCGCGATAAAATTGCTGGAAAACCATCAACGATAATAAAATTAACGAATGATTCCCAAGTAAAAGTGATTCGTAAATAATTATTAACCGCAAATTCGCAAATTATTTCATACAATTTTATGGAAGAATACATTTTCAAAGAAGAGAATTATAAAATTGTTGGCATCCTATTTGAAGTTCATAAAAACTTAGGAAAAGGGTTCTCCGAAATTGTTTATAAAGACGCTATTGAGTATGAATTTCAAGAACAAAATATTCCATATGAAAGAGAAAAAGAATTTGCTGTTAATTACAAAAACACAACACTTAAACATAAATTTTATGCTGATTTTGTTGTTTATGACAAAATCATACTCGAAATAAAAACAGTAGATTGTTTTAACAATAGTCATTTAAATCAGTGTCTGAACTATTTAAAAGTATCCAATTATAAATTAGCAATACTTGCTAATTTTAACTTAATATCCTTAGAATACAAACGTATTATAAATTCAAAAAAATAATTTGCGAATTTGCGGTAGAAACTTATGAATTACAAAGAAGCATTACAAAATAAAATATTCTCCATTATCTCTCAAGCTTCACAAGAACTGAACGTAGACAGTTATGTGATTGGCGGATTTGTTAGAGATTTAATTTTAGGGAGAGATTTCAAAAAAGACATCGATATTGTTGCAGTAGGAAGCGGAATCGAGCTGGCCTTAAAAGTTTCGCAACTGATTCCCAACAAACCCAAAGTACAAGTTTTTAAAAACTACGGTACCGCTATGTTGCGTTTTGAAGATACCGAAATCGAATTTGTAGGAGCTCGAAAAGAATCCTATCAATTTGAAAGCAGGAATCCTGTTGTTGAAAACGGAACTTTACAAGACGATCAAGACCGTCGTGACTTCACGATAAATGCGTTAGCTATTTCCTTGAATTCGGCTAATTACGGAGACTTACTAGATCCTTTTGAAGGACTAAAAGACATCGAAAACAAAATTTTAAAAACACCACTTGATCCAGACATCACCTACTCTGACGATCCATTGCGAATGATGCGTGCGATTCGTTTTGCAAATCAATTGGATTTTGAAATCGAAGAAAACTCATTGCAATCCATCACAAAAAACGCAGAACGAATTAAGATTATTTCTGGCGAACGCATTGTAGATGAATTAAACAAAATACTTTCGACACCGAAACCTTCAACGGGCTTTTTACTTTTATACAAAACTGGACTGTTAGATATTCTTTTACCAGAATTAACTGCGTTAAACAATGTTGAAGAAATTGAAGGGCAAACTCATAAAAATAATTTTTATCACACGCTCGAAGTAGTAGACAACATTTGTCCAAATACTGATGATGTTTGGTTGCGCTGGGCTGCTTTATTGCATGATATAGGAAAAGCACCTACCAAACGTTTCAATAAAAAACAAGGTTGGACTTTTCACGGACATGAGTTTCTAGGTGGAAAAATGGTCAAAAAAATATTTGAGCGTTTGCATATGCCTTTGAATCAAAAAATGAAGTTTGTACAAAAAATGGTCATGATGAGTTCCAGACCGATTGTACTCTCACAAGATACCGTTACGGACTCGGCTGTTCGTCGTTTAGTATTTGATGCTGGAGAAGACGTAGAAGATTTAATGACGCTTTGCGAGGCTGATATCACCACCAAAAACCCCAACAAGTTCAAGAAATACCACAATAATTTTATAATCGTCAGAAATAAAATTGTTGAAGTAGAAGAACGTGATCAGGTACGTAATTTTCAACCACCTATAACAGGGGAGGAAATTATGGAGATTTTTAACCTTAAACCATCCAAGGAAATTGGAATGCTAAAAGAAGCTATCAAAGAAGCTATTTTAGAAGGCGAAATCACCAATGAATATCAAGCAGCTTATGACTTTATGTTAAAAAGAGCCGAGAAAATGGGTTTAAAGATTAACTAATGTTGAATTAACATTTCCCTGATTATAGGGTATCTTTGCACTATTAAACACCTAATTTTTCGTATCAAGATAATTACTTTTAAAAATGAAAAAAGAGAATAAATCAGTTATAATTTGGTTGCTATCAGGTTGTGTTTTATTATTTCTAATGGTTACTGTGGGTGGAATCACAAGATTAACAAATTCTGGTCTATCCATGACCGACTGGCATTTAGTTACTGATACCTTCCCGCCATTGACAGATGCCAAGTGGCAAGAAGCTTTTGATCAATATAAAAAGTTTCCTGAATACCAAAAAATCAATATTCACAATGATTTTCAATTATCTGATTATAAGTTTATTTACTTCTGGGAGTGGTTTCACCGCTTTATTGGTCGAATAATTGGTCTTGTGTTCTTGATCCCGTTTTTTTATTTTTTATTCAAAAAGAAACTAGACAAAGCTACTATCAACAAATGCATTGTGCTATTAGGTATGGGTGCTTTTCAAGGTTTTCTAGGCTGGTTCATGGTACGAAGTGGATTGATTGATAATCCAGATGTAAGTCATTTTAGACTAGCATTACACCTTACTTTTGCTTTCATCACCTTTGCTTACACCTTTTGGGTAGCGCTAGACCTACTTTATCCAGAGCGCAATCCTTCGATTAAACATTTGCAAAAAATAGCTCGTTTTGCTTTGGTTTTTTTGCTTTTGCAAATAATCTATGGAGGTTTTGTAGCAGGGTTAAACGCAGGGTTGATTCACAACCACTGGCCTTTAATGAGTGACGGACAGTTTATTCATGACAGCGTATTCCTAGAGCAAAAAAATCTATTATTGAGTTTTACAGAAGGAAAGAGCGGCGTACAGTTTGTACATAGAACTCTTGCTTATGTTGTTGTAGCGTTCCTCTTATTCTTGTATTATAGTAGTAGAAAATTCAAATTAAATAAAGGACAAGTTACAGGAATCAACTTATTACTTATTCTAGTATTTGTACAATTTGCCTTAGGTGTATTCACCTTGTTATATAGTGTACCATTGTGGTTGGGATTAACGCATCAAATTAATGCCTTTTTTCTACTATCAGCAATGACATTCACCTTACACCGATTGTCTAAATAATAATTTTAGCAACCTTTTTACGCTTTGACTATATTGTCGCATTTCTTTGTTGAACATAAACAAAAATGTCTAAACTTAGCCCACAGGACAAGTTCTTTGATTTATCCGATTACGGACGAAAACCTGGAAATTTTATTGCAAAACGTTTGCAAAACACTCGTTTCACACCCATTCACGTTACGTTAGTATTTGGTCTATCTGGGCTTATTGCTGTGTATTTTATTCTACACCATCACTATTATTTGGCAGGCGCTTTCATTATCTTAAAATCGATCATTGACGCAGCAGATGGTGAACTGGCTCGTCTTAAAAACAAACCTTCCTATACTGGGAGGTATCTTGACAGTGTCTTTGATATTTTCTTGAACTTCTTTTTTTTGGTTGCAATTTGGCAAGTATCGTTTACGGCATTCTGGGTGATACTTCTCGCCTTTTTTTGCATCCAATTACAAGGAACTTTGTACAACTACTATTATGTGATTCTCAGAAACAAATCCGTTGGTGGAGACACCACTAGTAAAGTATTCGAATATAAAACACCCAAAGCGTTGGCTGGCGAAAGCCAAAAATCAGTCACTATTTTATTCAATATCTACACTATAGTTTACGGTGGTTTTGACAAAATAATTCACACACTAGACCCTAATGCATACAAAGTAAAAACATTTCCCAACTGGTTTATGACGTTCGTTTCGCTTTATGGCTTAGGTTTTCAATTGCTCATAATAGCACTTATGTTAGCTTTTGAGGGTGTCGAATACATTGCACCGTTTTTTATATTTTATTCTGTTTTTATCTTCGTAATGATCGTGATCCGGAGATACAAGTTTAAAAACTAAACCTCAGCACCATTATACTTTACAATGAGACTTTATGAGACTGTAATACTAGAAAGCCTTTGATCTTTACTCAATCCAGTTTTTAAAGTCGGATACCTTTTCTCTACTGACAATAACAGCATCATTAGCATACGATGGCAAAATAATTTTCAATCTAGAATTACTATAAAGCACGATTTCTTTTATGGCTTTCAAGGGAATAATAAACTTTCGACTGACTCTATAAAAATCAGCAGGGTCTAATTCTTGTTCTAATTGCTCCAAAGTAGATTCGATCAAATAATCTCTATTGTCATAGGTATGCATATAAGTTCCTTTATTTTCACTAAAAAAACATTCAATTTCATCTGTAGCAAATACTTTTAAATGCTGACCAATTTTGACCGTAAATCTTTTTTTATAGTTTTTATCGAAAGGGTTAGAAAGCATTTTTTTGATTTCGTCAAAGTCAATCTGAAGTTTCTCTTTCTTAGGCAATCTTCCTTGAAACTTAGTCACTGCAGTTGCTAGATCATCTTCGTCAATGGGTTTTAATAGGTAATCAATACTATTAAGTTTGAAGGCACGCAATGCATATTCATCATAAGCAGTAGTAAAAATGATAGCGCTTTTAATTTCGATTTTTTCGAATATTTCAAATGACAAACCATCTGATAATTGTATGTCTAAAAAAATCAAATCTGGATGCTCATTTTCAGTAAACCAGTCTATGGCTTCCTCAACAGAATGCAATAGCACAGCTACTTCAATATTTAACTTATCAAGTTTGCGTTGCAACAATCTTGCTGCTGGTTTTTCGTCTTCAATTATTATTGTGGTCATGTAGTTAATCGTTGCAGGTGAATAGAATAGTGTAGTTACATTTTAAACTTTATTTATTCCCATTTCTCATTTTTACCCTTATCCATAAACTCTTTAATTTTCTTTTCTTCCCAATCTGCTCCAAAAAACAAATCACGACCAAAAACAGATAATCCGTGTGCCGTTAATCCGATTCCCCAAAAGAAAACCGTGCTCCAAGTATTCCATTTCCAGAATACGGCGTCGCCAAAAATGCTGTTATTAAAAACCGAAGCCAAACTATAACCGTTTACTAATACATAAATTAATAAATGAACATAGAAGCCTTTAATTCGCTTCATTCTTTTGTATGCCAAATTGTAGCGTGCATCTGGATTGTTTTCATCTAGACCGTAACTATCGTACTTATTTCTACTATATCGTCCCATTTTTTTATGTTTAGATTATTGCCAATTTCTTTTTTGCTCGTTTTCCTTTTCCTTTTCCATGAATTCCTTGATCTTTTGTTGTTCCCAATCCTTACCTAGAAATGGCATAAAATTAAAGACTTTCATTCCATGAATCAACACGCCTAAACCCCAACCTAGTAGAGGCCAAAAAAACCATAAATACTCTGGAGATGTCACTAAATTAAGTACCAAAAGGCCTAAGTTCACTGCAACATAACTTATCAAATTTCCATAAAAACCTTTTATTTCATCGACGCGCTTTCTAGCTTTGTAATAGCGATCGTCATTCTCATATCTATTTTCCATGACTATTTCCATTTTTGCGTTTTATTATTGGCATTCATAATACTTTCTAATTTTCGATCTTCCCATTTTTTTCCAAAAACAGCAAAACTAACAACCGTATCAACTAAAGTGATCAAAAAAGCTGTGGTCCAAATGGCCATAACAAAAAAGTTAAGCTGATTGAGTGGGAAAATATTAAAACTTATTTCAAAATATTCTTTCAATATAAAAAAGGTTAAACCAATTGCATAGATAAAAAAATGAATGTAAAACGATTTTAATTTCTGAACCTTTTTGCGTGCTATTTCAAAAACCTGATTTTCTTCATAGCTATTCTGATTTATTTCTATCATTATTTCCAGGTTTTATTGGTATCTGATTTATTTAAAATCTCTTGAATTTTTCTTTCTTCCCAATTGGGACTAATCCCAAACACTTTAAAAGCGTGCATAATTACTCCAAAACCCCAACCTCCAGCAGAGAACCAAAACCAATGAAATTGCGGTGAAAATTTTAAATTAATAAAAACAATAATGGGAATCACGCAAC
The DNA here is from genome assembly GCF_014305155.1 of Flavobacterium muglaense. GTDB lineage: Bacteria > Bacteroidota > Bacteroidia > Flavobacteriales > Flavobacteriaceae > Flavobacterium > Flavobacterium muglaense. Next base: position 128,450 of record NZ_JACRUK010000002.1, on the reverse strand, counting down.
AATAAGATATTAAGTTTCCATAAAAACCTTTTAGTTCCTCTACTCTTTTCTTTGCTCTATAATAGGCGTTTTTCTCGCCATAATCTGCTGATATTTCCATAGTTGCTATTTGTTTTGTTAACACTGGCAGTTTGACTGCAAATATTTTTTCGGTTTGCTCAATAAGTACTTTTCTTTTAGTAACCAGTCCGTAGCGATTGATGATGTTTTGCAATCCCACACCTTGTCTACTTTGTAAAACTTCTTTCTTTTGAAAATCATTTTCGACTGTCAAATAACCGTCTTTCATATAAATCCTAATGTGCAAAGGACGTTTTTCACTAACCACATTGTGCTTCACCGTATTCTCCAGCAGTAGTTGCAAGGATAGCGGCACCACTCTAGCTTCGGGATTACTGATATTATTAGGCAATTCATAAAACAAGCTGTTTTCAAATCGCATTTTCAAGAGATTCATGTACGTTTTGGCGAAAGCCAACTCCTCCTCTACTGAAACTAAATCTTTATCTTTTTGCTCTAGCACATAGCGGTAAATCTTCGACAATGAAGTAGTGAATCGTTGTGCATTTTCGGGATTTTCTTCGATTAAAGAACTTAGTACATTTAAGCTATTAAAAAGAAAATGAGGATCGATTTGGTTTTTTAAGCTTTCAAATTTAGCCGAAGCCGTTCCTGCAATAATCTTCTGTTCCTTAACTTTGTTTTCATTATATGATTTGTAAAAATACAAGCCGTGAATACCTAGTAAAACAAAAAACGAAACAACCAGCGCTACTACATAATTAGAAGGCGACTCATAATTTATAAATTCAGTAAAAGTGCGCCCTTCGATAATAACATCTTCAAAAATGCGCAGTAGGAAAATCACAATTAACGTAAGTACCAATGAACTTGAAAACCCAACTAAGGTTCTTTTAAAACTATATTTTCCTTTTTCAAAAAAAGTATCCAAGAACATATACAAAATGGCATTTGCATAATACAAACTCAAGCCATAAAGCATGATGTACAAGAAACTAACTTTTAAACTGTTATTGAATGTTATGATTCCGCCGTTTAAAACTGGAATGATTGTCAAGACGAGAAAAATCACGAAGGATATGATAAGTGCCCTTGGCAACTCTTTTAATAATCTACTTAGTTTCATTACTTACTTATTTACAATTCTTTTGAGCTTCGATTGCTCTATCTAATCCCCAACTTGGAGCGAAAGCTGTTTCTGGTTTAAAAGTAGCAAAAAGTGCGATGGCTTTATCAATTTGCGTACACATTGGTTTAGTGTCTTGTCCCCAAAACTTTGCTCCACCAATTTCAAATTCGGCTTTTGAGAACACCACTCTTGGATTATTGGGCGCAATTGCTTCCGCTTTTGCATACAATCCCATCGTAGGTCCTGATAATTTTTGTCCGTTTGTCATTGGGTCATACACAATCCAAGCGGTATTGATCATGGCTTGCATCACGTACAATTCGGCATTATTTTGATCTTTTCCCATTTCTACGTCCAGTGCATTTTGTGCTTTGGCAAGCAAAAGCGTGATTTGCTCTTTGTCTTTCGTTTGAAAAGCTGTTGTTGTATTTACCAAAGCTACGTAATAATTGGGTAACCATTTACTAGGTTCGGCGGCAGCGATTCTTTCGAATAAATCTGAAGCTTCTGTGTTTTTACCCGCTTTCCATAGTCCGAAGGCTTTTCCCATTCCTTGTTCAAATTGTCCTCCTGCTACAGGCGTTGCAGCTTGTTGCCCTTGTGCCGATACTAACGTAATAATAAATAATGCGAATGCGGTGATTAATTTTGTCATGATTTCTAATTTTTAAGATTACTATTTTATTGTTTAAGGATTGATTGTTTTTTTATTGATGATTAAAACTTTGTTTATTTCTATTTCAAAAGTAGGCTAGATATACGGGTCTAAAAACTTATTATTACTGAACTGTTGAATTTTAGGGATGAGTTGTTGTTACGTGATTTTTTTTGTAATTTTGATAAAAACAAGATCATGAGTACAGCTGAAATAAAACTAAAACTATTTCGAGAAATCGATACACTTGACAAATCCAAATTGGAACAAGTTTATGGCTTACTTTTTAATTTTTTGAATAAAGAAACTGATATTGAAGAATGGAATTCATTGTCCCAAGCACAACAAAATGGTTTATTAATAGCTATAACAGAATTGGACGCTGAACAAGGAATTGACCATCAATCCATAATGGACAAATTCAGAAAAAAGTATGTATAAACCAATTAAATGGTCGTCGTTTGCTGATGATGATTTAACAAAAGTTCTTGCCTACTTAGAAATTCATTGGAATAATATTGTGTGTATTAAGTTTATAGACAAGTTAGCAGAAATGTTAAATAAAAACTGATAAAAAAATAATGAAGTTTTTTTTTACTAACTTGCCGAAGTTTATTTTATAAAAATAATGGAAGATAAAATATTTATTGCACCTAGATTAACTGGTTCTCGTTTTGAGGACCACAGCATGCCTATTAGTATTTTAGAAGATTTTACAGCCTTAGAAGATTTAATTATTGAAGTAGCAAAAGGAATTTATTTAGATGAAAATTTAAATAGAAAAAGAGTGCCTAAGGGATTTACGGACGGTGTTTATTTAAAATTAGTTGATATTGAAGAAGGTAGTACAATACCAAAATTCGTTATAGCTAGTATTATGTCTTTATCTTCAACTCTTCCTTTAGAAAACCTAGATAATTTTTCATATTTTGAAAAAGCTAAAGATAAAATAATTACTATAATTGAGACAGTGAATGATGGTGGTTTACCTTCAGAAGAAGATGGTAAATATCTATCTTTTTTCAATAAAATTGGTAAAAATTTACTAGATGATGAATCAATCGATTTTGGCTATAATTATAATACAAAATTAAGTTCTAATGCAATATTGAATAAAACCACAAGAAAAAAGATTTTATTATCAAGAGAACAAAAACTAGAATACACAGACAATATAAAATTATATTCATTAATTCCAGCAATAGATCAAGAAACAAATACTTTTTTTATCGAAACTGAATTTGGTAAAATTCAATGCCCTTTAACTGAAAATATTAAGGAAACTGTTTTTACAGCCTTTAATGAATATAAAAATAAAACCTATATCTCATTAAAGGGAACTGCCCTATTCAATTGGCATGATAAAATAACAAAAATTGAAGAAATTGAATCGATGGATGTTTTGGATTCTCTTGATGTTTCATTACGTATTAATAATCTTCTAAAATTAGAAAATAATTGGTATGAAGGTCAAGGCAAATCATTAAACAAAGAAAAATTAACAATATTTGGTAATTATTTTAATTCCTATTTTAATAATAATTTACCACTTCCTGCTATTTTTCCGAAACTAAATGGTGACATTCAATTAGAGTGGCAGAAAAATGATATAAATATTGTAATTAACATTCAATTAGAATCTCTGAAATCAAGCTTTTTCTACTATAATGATAATGATGAATATGAAAGTGAACTTTCCTTGAATACTAAAGAAGAATGGAATAAATTAAATGAATTAATAGATATATATATTAATGGAAAAGAAAACACTTTTGCATAGACAAATACATCCAACATTTGTTGTTAATGATATAGTCTCAAATCAAGCTTTTTCTGAAAATGAAATAACAATTTCATCAGGGGCATTCACACCGTCAGAAAAGGATGATGATAAATTATCCGTATATAATGGCGAAAAATTTAGTCCAAAAGAATCATTTGATCATTTTGTTAATTCATACACATCCTACGGAGTACTTTCTCTTACCGTAGAAGAAATAAATTCTATAGAACCATTAATTGCAGTTGAAGATAATGACCCATTTGATGGTCATTGTCATATTGATTTTTCTGAAGTTTCAAGTAAAAATCAAAAGACAAAAAAAGCAGGAAAACTTAGAGATTTTGCTGTAAATAGAAAATGGACTTACAAACCTCAATCAAACTAAAAACACTTCTGCTAACATCGGTTTGGCGCAATTGGGGTTTTAGGCAAACTTTAAAGTTGGTTTTACACTTGGAAGTTCTGTCTTTAATTTATACATTTGGCTAACCAAATCCCCAACTGACGCCACGAGACGTTAGATTTATGCATCAACCTAATCCAAAAATCGCCAAACCAATTCCCTTTTATAAATACAGAACTTCAAATAAGGAAATGTGTCATAACCAAGCAAAACACGCTTTATTATAGAGAAACTGCAACAAGGATAGAAATTCTACGCTTGTACGATACACGACAGAATCCTGATTCTTTAAAATTATAATTACCTACTTACAAACTCTTCAAATTATTTTCTTTCTTGTCTTGACTAATAGTCCAAAAGAAACCTACGAAGAAAAATCGATCAGCTGTGGGAGTTATTGTTCTTCGGTTGTATGTACCAGATGCATTGGGACTATTTGCATACTCGTAGCCAAATACGTTTTGAGTTCCTAAAACATTCGAAACAGAGAAATACAAGATCTTTTGTTGGCTAATTAAATACGCCCAGTTGAAACTTAAATTATTGAAGGCTTTGGTTTTTCCGTTCATGAATTGAGTTTCGTTTGGATTGTTGTAAGGACGACCCGAAGCGAAGAAATTTGTAAAACCAACTTGCGAACGCCAATCTGTAATGAAATATTTAGTTACCAACGATAAAGTATGATCGGCGACAAAATTGGGCGTCACTGCTGTTGGAAAATTTTTATAATCTCTTTTGGTGTCGATGTACGAATACGAAATCCAATATTCTAAATTCTTGACTAGTTTACCATCTCTCCAAAAAACATCTATTCCTTTGGCGAAAGCCGACCCATTATTACTGAAAACCGAATTATAAGCAATGGCTTGTGTGTCGTATTTTACTAGATTATTGTAATTTTTATAGTAGGCTTCCGCTCTAAAAGTTTGGCTTTCTTTGGCATATTGAAAGTTCAAAATGTAGTGTATTGCTTTTTCACTTTCAAATTGATGGTATTTTGAATATTTAATATAATCAACAGAAGGACTTTGTGTAAAATCGCCGTAGGCTAAAGAAAACTGACTATTTTTTGCCACTTTATAAGCGAATGAAATTCTTGGCGAAATAGAGGTTTCTTGCAATAAACTGTTATTAGAAGCACGAATACCAATCTTAGCGGCCCATTTATTCGAAAACAGAATATCAGCTTCTGTGAAGGCGGCAGCAATATTTGAATGGTAACCATTTGCCTTTGTAGATCCTGTACTTGGATTGAAACTTTCATCAAATTGTGTCGCAAAATAATCCGTACCAAAAGAAAGTTTGAAGTAATTAGAAAACTTTTTATTTAATTTTAATTTAAAATGTGCCGCATTCTCGTCATTAGCGACTTGGTCGAGATTCAGTCCAATTTTGTTTTTGCTGTAGCCATAACTCATACCAGTTGTAATTTGCCAGTTTGCTCCAAAAAATCCTTTGTAGGAGGTATTGAAGTACACATTATCATTATTTAAATTTACTCTTATTTTGTTAACCGCGTTTATATTTTCCTGATTGATATCAAACTTTGAAGCGTCAAAAGCAGCATATAATTTTAAGGTTCCGCTATTGAAATGGTAACGGTAGACCATTTCTCCCGACAAGGATTGATACGGACTGTTCCAATCAATATTTTGTGGTATTGCTGCTTGATAAGGCGCCAAATTAACATAAGACGTATTTAAACTCAACGAGCTTTTTGTCCATTTTTGGGTATGCCCTACTCCTAATCCTACCGTCATTAAAGAAATTTCGGTTTTATTATGATCTGGCTCATCTTGGGTATTCAATAACAGCACACTAGATAAGGCTTCCCCATATTCGGCAGAATAACCTCCGGTAGATAATGCAATTCCGTTAAACAAAAAGGGAGAAAAACGTCCGCGAGTAGGCACATTCCCTATGGTTGCATTGTAAGGCTGTGCCACACGCAAGCCATCTACAAAAGTTTGAGTTTCATTGGCCTCGCCTCCGCGAACAAACAAACGGCCATCTTCGCCTACACTTTGAGTCCCTGGTAAGGTTTGCAAAGCCGCAATAATATTTCCTGCAGAACCTGCTGTGGTTACAATATCCAACGCTTTCAATACGGTGACTTTCGCTTTATCACCCGCCTCCATAGTTCCCGCCGAAATAACTACGGCATCCAGTTCATTATAACTTTCTTTTAATGTGATGATTTTTCCTTTAAAATTAGCGACGTCTATTGTTGTTTTTGATGTTTCGTAAATCAAAAAACTTACTACTAGCGTTTGAACACCTTTGGCATCTGTATCGAAAGAGAAAAAACCAGTATTGTCGCTTGTTGCGCCGTCATAGGTCCCTTCAATGAAGATATTGGCTCCTGCGATGGGATTCCCTTTTTTGTCGACTACTGTTCCCGAGAGGGTCGCTTGCGCAAAAATAAAACTGGTAAAAAATAGAATAACTGTAGTTGCGATTGATTTCATTTGGTTTGATTTTGATACTCCAAAAGTATAACGAACGTACAAGTTTAAAAAATGAAAAGAACTGAACTGTCAAATTAGGAGGATGAATTGTAGCAACTGTAATTTTGGTTTATATTTACACTCCTAATCTCCTAGTTTACGGAGGCGATTTGCATGAGGGATAGAAGCGGCATCCTTTTTTGGGGCTTTTTCTGCCCCAAAAAAGATATAGCGGATAGCCCGGCCGAAGGACATGCCCAAATTAAAAGTACGAGATGAAAACAGAAAAAGAGAAAATGATTGCGGGTGACCACTACAATGCGGGTGATGCAACATTGGTCAAAGACCGCCGCCGTGCCAAAAACTTACTGCATCGCTTGAATGTGATTGAGTACCGCATTACCAAAAAAGCGCGCGAGATTATACAAGAATTGATTCCGAATGCAGGGGCTAACTTGTACATTGAACCACCGTTTCATTGCGATTATGGGTACAACATAAGCTGTGGTGACAATGTGTATTTTAATATCAATTGTGTGGTGCTCGATTGCGCACCTGTACACATTGGGTCGAATGTGTTTTTCGCTCCCAATGTACAGTTGTACACGGCGACGCACCCTGTAGAAGCTGAACTTAGGAAAACGCTCGAAAGTGCTTTGCCTATTTCCATAGGCGATGATTGCTGGATTGGTGGAAACACGGTAATTTGCCCCGGAATAACTATTGGCAAAGGTTGCGTGATTGGTGCAGGATCTGTGGTTACAAAGGATATTCCAGATAATTCATTGGCAGTAGGAAACCCTGCAAAAGTGATTCGGAAACTAAATCAAGAGTAGTATGTTAGCGTTAAATAAAGTACATCACATTGCGATCATTTGTTCGGATTATGAAAAGTCTAAAGATTTTTACACTCGAATTTTAGGATTGACAATTATACAAGAAATCTACCGCAAGGAGCGCGAATCCTATAAATTAGATTTGGCTTTAAATGGCGAATACGTTATCGAATTATTTTCGTTTCCGTCTCCTCCACAACGTGCTTCTCGACCTGAAAGTTGTGGATTGCGACATCTGGCTTTTGAAGTAGATAATATCGAGAAAACAAGCGCGTTTCTATTCGAAAACAACGTTCCTGCAGAAGCCATTCGAGTGGATGAGTATACTGAGAAACGGTTCTTCTTTATTGCTGACCCTGATGAACTGCCAATCGAGTTTTACGAACGATAACGTTTTCTAAAAGTAGTGCAATCATAAACTTTTCTTAAAAAAGAAAAACGGCCCTTTGTAATCAAGTGCCTTCTATTTTTATTCGCTAATTTTGCATTCCTTTTTAATTTTTATTTAGCAAGGCTTGCAATACTACTACAAATGAAAACTACTCGTTTTATAAAAAATAATATCAAATTAATTAAAATTCAAAAATTAATTATCGTTTCTCTTCTTATTGGTTTTCTAGCGGCATTTTTAGGAATCGCCTTGAAAAAACTTACCGAGCATTACGAACAAATATTCTTCACTCAAGCAAGTTTAAATCCCATTTTTATTTTCATATTTCCAGTTTTTGGGTTGACTGTTATTTATTTTATCAGGCAATATGTCTTTAATAAAAAAGTAAATAAGGGAATCAACGAAGTATTTGAAAGTACGGGTTCGCGAACAAAGAACTTACCAAAATCAAAGATCGCTTCGCACTTTATTAATGGATTATTGACTGTTATTTTTGGTGGATCAACAGGTATTGAGGTTTCCACTGTGGTAGCTACAGCGACCATTGGATCAGTTGCACAACAAAAGCATAACTTTTTTAAAGATCACAAAACCGAGCTAATTTCGGCGGGGATTGCGGCGGGAATTACAGCATTATTTAGCAGTCCGCTAGCAGGTTTATTTTTTGTTTATGAGGTTATTTCGAAAAAAGTTTCACGTACCTTTTTCCTAACAAATAGTATTGCGGTTGCTGTGGCATTTGGACTTGTATACTTAGTAGACGAAAAACCATTATTCTCAGTAGGGATTACCAGTTGGCATTATTATGCTATTCCGTATATCATTTTATTGGGAATAATTTCTGGAATAAATGCGGTTTATTTAACTAAGTGTGTTCTATTTTTCAAAAACAATTTAACTCAAGTAAAAAGTCATTATTACAAAATAATTATTGGTTCGGTTATTTTGAGTTGTTCGTTGTTTTTCTTTCCACAATTATATGGAGAAGGGTATCATGCGATCAAAGAAATTTTTGCTAATCCTAACCAGACTAGATTGACAGCGAGTCTTATTGTTTCACTTATAGGGATCTTAATTTTGAAACCTATAGTGACATCAGCTACATTATTTTCTGGTGGAGACGGAGGTGTTTTTGCGCCAAGTTTGTTCATAGGAGCCTTTTTAGGTTTGTTTGTCGCATTACTATTGAATGTCTATTTTCATGCTGATATTATTCCGTTGAACTTTATGGTTTTGGGAATGGCTGCGTCGTTAAGTGCTAGTATTCATGCGCCGTTTACCGCTATTTTCTTGATTTGCGGTTTGACTAATGATTATACTTTATTTTTCCCTATTGCTATTGTTAGTTTTGTTTCTAAATTTATAGCTGAGCGCATTTATCCCTTTTCAGTCTATTCGTATGCGACCGCTAACGTAAAATAAATAGTCATGCCCATCCAAAAAATAAAAAAACAATATCGCAAAACGAAATACATTCTTTATAGAGAAACTTTAGTTGATTTTAGAGAACAGTTGTGGTCTTTTATTGGTTCCTTTATTGGGATTGGTTGCATAGCTTATTTTCATTCCGAACATTTCCCAGGTTCAGATGGAATTTACTTGATTGGATCTTTTGGAGCGTCGAGTGTTCTTATTTATGGTATCATTCAGAGTCCATTTTCACAACCCCGAAATCTTATTGGAGGCCATGTTATATCGGCAATTATTGGGGTTACAATACAAATACTCTTGCCCGATCCTATTTGGCTATCGGCTCCATTGGCGGTTTCTTTGTCAATTATTGCCATGCAAATTACCAAAACCTTGCATCCACCTGGTGGCGCTACTGCTTTAATAGCCATTATTGGAACCGAAAAAATCAAAACGTTGGGTTATTGGTATGTCCTATCACCAGTGCTGGCAGGTTGTTTCATTTTACTTTTTGTAGCATTAATTGTAAACAATGTTACTGAAAAACGAAGTTATCCTACTAATAATAGGTTTCACAGGAACTACCATAATTTTAGAAAAAGAATCATACAGAAGCACTAAAGTCTGTCATTTAATTTTTTGTAAATCTTATTAACAAATCCAGTTTCGTAAAAATATATCTAAAATTAAATTTTACCTTTGACCTTTCAATAAAAACAAAGATTATGGTTTACAAATTCAGAGTAATTCTAGATGCCGAAGAAGATATTTTTAGAGACATTGCAATACTTGCTGAAGATACTTTAGAAGATTTACACAACGCGATCTTCAACTCATTTGGTTTTGATGGTATGGAAGTAGCGTCATTTTACACTTGTGATGAAACGTGGAATCAAGAAGATGAAATTTCGATGTTTGACACAGGTGATGTGTTGGGAGAACAAAAAATCATGAGTGATTACGTTCTATCAGACTTGCTAGATGATGAAAACACTAAAATTATCTATGTGTATGATTTCATCAATATGTGGACATTTCTTGTTGAACTAGCTGCTATTGAAGAGCAAGAAGCAGGGAATTTATATCCAGAAACTTTGTTCTCACATGGTGAAATGCCAGATGAAGCCATGGAGAAAAATTTTGAAGCTGATAATGCCGATGATTATGCCAACGATTACGAAGACGGACTAGACGAAGACGATCTAGATATGTTTGAAGGTGATGACAGTTTTGAGGATTATGGATCAGAAGATCAGTGGAACTAGAAAAGTTTAAATGGTTTAAAGTTTAATTGTTTAAAATTGTTTTGAAATGGCTGCAATTACTAGATTTGAAGATTTAGAAATTTGGCAAGAAGCCAGAAAATTATCAAAAGAGATTATTTTTATAGCCAAAAGCACAAAATTAAACCGAGACTATAAACTAAAAGAACAAATCAAGGATTCTTCTGGTTCTGTGATGTATACTATTGCAGAAAGATTTTAACGAAATTGCGATCTAGAGTTTCGACAATTTTCATCAATTACAAAAGACTCGGCTGGAGAAACTCGATCCCAAATTTATCCCTTACCGGACAATGAATTATAGTACCGAAGAAAACTCAAAAACACTACTCTATCAACATGAAAGGCTTAGTGTCAATGCCCACAATTTTATTACCTATTTAAACAAAAAAAGACTTTAAAAGAACAAAGTTTATCGACTCCTAAACTTTAAACAACTTTTAAACCTTAAACAATACTAAACATTTTACATGATCAACTTATTCAACACGCACATCGAGACACTTTCTATCCACAGAGTAGGAAATAAAAGTCGTAATGAAGCTATTTTTTTATCAGAGCAACCGTTTAGCCTTAATGACGAGATTGTGCCTCTTATGAAAGAATTTTTTCTAAAACCATTTAGAGAAAAAGAGGAAAACTATTATCAGTTTGCTCATGAAGTAGACTTGGATTATAATGACATGTACAAGTATGCTACTGAAATTTTTGAAAAACCAGAAACGCTACACGAAACTTCAAAAAAAATCACGCAGCATTTATTTGAACAATCTAATCATCCTCATATTAAAAACGGTGAAGTATATGTTACCTATTTAACTAATGTAAATATTGACAATACTCCTGTTGATGCGATTGGGATTTTTAAAAGCGAGCTACAAGCTGATTTTTTACAGTTTGAAGAAAAAGGAACACACCTAGAAATGATTTTGCAACAGGGGGTAAACCTTAGCAAATTAGATAAAGGATGTATCATTTTTAATCATAAAAAAGAAGAAGGGTATAAAATTTTAACCGTAGATAGCAACCGTTATGATGCGCGTTACTGGCTAGAGCATTTCCTATCTGTAGATGCCTTTGAGGATGAAAATTTTATCACTAAAAAATACTTGAAATTTTGTCAAAGTTTTGCTAAAGACGTTGTTTTTCCTGCAGAAGACAAAAAAGAAGAAGTGATGTTCATGAACCGTTCAGTAAATTATTTTGCTAAGAACGACCAGTTTGAAGAAACCAATTTCTTGAACGAAGTATTAGACAATCCTGATTTAATTCCGGAGTTTAAGAACTACAAAACAGACAAAGGAGAAAAATACAGCATTGAAGATGTGACTTCATTCCCAATTGCAAATGCAGCTGTTTCTGATGCTCGTAAATCCATAAAAAATGTCATTAATCTTGACACTAATATTCAGATAAAAATGGATTTCATTAATCCTGAAAGCGCTGAGAAGTATGTAGAAAAAGGTTGGGACGAAGAAAAACAAATGTATTACTACCTCGTTTATTTTAACAAAGAACAAAAATCGTAAAAAGGTAATCACCTACATTACAAACCCTCAATTAGTAAAATAGTTGAGGGTTTTTTTATACCTGACAAAATCATACAAGCGCATATAGGACTATTACAAAAGTAATATTAAACCTATAATACATTAAAAAAAGTGTATTTCATCGATTTTTTTTACGTATAAACGAATTGTTCTTATATTTACAAGACCTAAATCTAACCAAAATAGCTGTTTATGATAAAAACCAAAAAAACAAAAGTCTGATCAAAAAAAAAATCAGCACAGCATAATAAATCAAACAATACCACACTTTTAACCTAAAATTCAAATAGATGATACTACTTTTAATAATACATTATTTTCAAGTATTGAAAAAAAGAATATTTGAAACTCAGCTTATCCATATAGATAAGAACTAGACTCACAAAAACAATAAACATTAAACACATGAGTTGCTCTCATTACTGTTTTAAAAAATTTGCCCAAAATTTTTAATCTCTAATTACTAACACTAATTAGAGATTTTTTTTTATTTCAACATTAAAGCTATAATAGCTTACTTAAAATTGAGTTTATGCTTAAATTTGCAACTCAATAGCCTATCATGACAAATACCAGTATTTTTAAAGAAAGTCCGTTTAAAACTCAAATCTCTTTTCATAAATTGATTGAATCATTAGAAGAGATTGCTTTATCTGATATTGATTATAGGTCTCAATATGCCAAATCGCTATTGAACGAAATTGAAGCATTCCCAGAATTTAAAACAGGTATAGATGACTTGAGAGTGATTGAGAAAAACAAAACGCTCATTAAATATCTATTAGCCGATTTGTTCCCCACCGCTTTGACAAAAAACGAAATAAAGGCAGTTACTATTCCGTTTCAAAACTTCACCTTTAATTTTTCTGATCGATTTACACGCATCTTAGACGAGGCCGGAATTGATTTTGACATGACCATTAGAGATTTTGATGAAGATCAAATGTATATATTGAGTTGTATACTGATATTGAATACTTACTACAAAAAGAATTTTGAAATAAGTAAACCTCTATTTTACGACATTCCAACCAATAAAGGCATTATTAAGCATTATCGCATATTGTACAATGCCGATTTTATAGAAATAACCCCAACTCCAACTGCTCCTAACTTAACAGCCGCCGATATTGATTTATTAATGGATAACTACGACAATATCGAACTATGGAAAGAAAAATTCCCTGTCGAAAGTTGGTCCTTAAAAGGCTTCGGGATCCTTAGCTTATTTGACGCTACGACCGAAAGCGCCATTTCAAACTTAAAAAGCAATCTATTAAAGGCCGATAACGAAACCAACAACAGCGATAGTTTTGAAACGATTTTCAGGTCTATTTTTAAAATTCCTGATTTAAAAGTTGGCCTTATTATGTACAATGAGGAAGAAAATAAATTTACCAAACCGCCGTTTAATAACAACCAAATTTCGAGTTACATTCTACACGATCAAGAGGAGACTGTAAACTGCCAGCAAGCGTTTTTTGGCTGTTCGTTAACTAATCTTTTGGAACAACAAAAACCATTTACGATCTCGGATGTAGCCAAATTTTCAAATCAACCAGAAAATGAAGCGCTTGGCACCCATTTGATAAAGCAAAACATAAAAAGTTGTATTTTTGCACCCGTTCTAAAAAACAATAAATTATTGGGTATTTTAGAACTGGTTTCGGAACAAACAGGCCAACTTAACAGCATCAACGCGAATAACCTTGATCTTTTATTGCCCTATGTAATTGACACATTAGAGCGCTACAACATTGATCTAAAAAACCAAATTGAAGCGGTTATTCAGCGCGAATATACCGCAATTCACGCTAGTGTTTACTGGAAGTTTAAAAACGAAGCACAAAAATATTTTCATACCAGCAGTCCTACCAATCAATATATATTTAAAGAAATTGTCTTTAAAGAAGTGTATCCATTGTATGGACAAATTGATATAAAAGGTTCATCACAACATAGAAACGATACCGTAAAAGAAGATTTAAAAAATCAATTGCAATCGGTGCTAACTATTTTTGAGCATTTAAAATCATCGAGTCCACTTTCATTATTAGAACAAAGAAAGTTTGAAATGCAGTCCTATTATAACGAACTAGAAGCAGAACTAAAAGCAGACACAGAACAACAAATACAAAATTACGTTCAGAAAGAGATTCACCCGATATTAAAAAACACACGAGTTGATCATGACGGCCAAAACTTAATTGATCAATACTTTACAGAATTAGATTCAAAAACGGGATTGTTTTACCATGCCCGAAAAAAGTTTGATGATGCCATGTCAATTATCAATAAAAAAATGGCCTACGTAATTGACAAAGAACAAATTGAAGCCCAAAAAATATTTCCCCATTATTTTGAACGTTTTAAAACAGATGGGGTCGAACACAACCTCTACATAGGTGCAACGATCACTCCTACTCAAACTTTTGAAATGATGTACTTAAACAATCTAAGATTATGGCAATTACAAACTTTGTGTAAAATGGAACTTGAGCATCATCGACTCAAATCAATATTGCCTTATGAACTAGACGTGACTTCTTTAATTTTAGTCTTCAGCTCGCCGCTTTCTATCCGTTTTAGAATGGACGAAAAGCGCTTTGACGTAGATGGAACTTACAATGCTAGGTATGAAGTAGTCAAGAAACGAATTGATAAAGCAAATATAAAAGGAACCCAAGAGCGCATCACTCAAAAGGAGAAAATTACTATTGTGTATTCTCACCAATATGAAGAAGCAGAATACCTCAAATACATTAAATTTTTACAATTTAAAAAAATACTCGAACCTACAATTGAAAAATTTGATATTGAAGAACTTCAAGGTGTTTCTGGTCTAAAAGCACTGCGAATAAAAGTTATAAATACCGACTCAAATAATGATAAATATACCTATCACGAATTGTTAACCGAGCTCAATTAAGCCCTTACCGAATAAAACGCAAGTACAAACGCGATTACCGACACGATAATTCCAATCATAAAAATATTGTAGGTCATGCGCAATAATCTGTATTTTTTTTCTAATACTAAACCTAGAAAATACAAATCTTTAATCATCGAATTATACAAGTATTCGTTATCCTTCATCATCTCGTTTACTGCCCACTCATACTCTTCTAAAGGCATTTTATAAAAATTACCAAAAAACAATAAATTCACTTTTCTGTCTTCAATATCTTGTCTTGAAAACACACCACTTGTCACCTTAGGGCGGGTAGATAAAATGGCAAAAACAATTGAAACTACACTAAACATTAGCATGATAAAGGTAGGCATTACGAGATGCGCATTGCTGGGACTGTCTAGTTTTGGAATAATTGATGATAAGGCAATCGAGATGATAATTGCATTTACAGACAATAAAATATTCGCTTTACTATCAGCAATTCCGCTCAATCGAGTATGATTTGATAAGGTAATTCGAAATAATGTGTCAATCCCACGGTCTGGTTTTTGGCTTTTAGCCTTCTTCTTTTTGTCTTTAATTTTTGCCACGTTTCCAATCACTACTTCTTCCTTTTGTATTATTTTGTTTTGCACTAAAGCAATATTTTTTTGTTTTAAAGGCGACCAATTTGCAATAGCAAACTCTGTATAAAAAGAATGGCAGTCGTTTAAAATCCTGTAATTTTCTTTAGCCCAGTCTAGATCGTTATAGGTTTTTTGGCCCATGTTTTCCCATTCCTTTCGTAATAACTCACAAACACTAAGGTAATCGGGTGAGGCAAAATGAGAATAATCAGCATCTCTCATTATTTTTTCTAAAATAGTGGCCGGTACATGGTTAAAAATAGTCGCTTTTATTAAAGCAGCTACTTGGTCAATATAAGCATTAGTAAGACCATTTTCGAGAAGAAAATCTGTAAGAATAACCACGCTAGAAAGTTCATGACTGTCGCAACCCCTGATGTAGCCCGTGTCATGAAACCAAGCTGCAATTACCACCTTCTCGTGATCAGCTGCTGTCAACCCTTCCTGTTGACTCAATAGTTCAACTGCTTGAACAACATCTGTGGTATGCTTTACATTATGGTAGGTAAATGAAATAGAAAGTTTATCTTTGAGTAATTTACATACAAAGTTTTCGGCTTTTTTTATAAGATCCATACAAATTATTATACGACTAATTTATGAAATTGTTTTCGAAAAATCCTTTTAATACGACTAAAATACCCGCATACCTCCTTTTCTTACTATACATTGTGCAATCTTGCGCAACTCATCAAGCACAATATGGCAGCAAAACAATGGACAGCCTCACTGCAAACGCAGCAGATAGTTCAAAAATTGCACATACTTTTTATTTAATTGGTGACGCAGGCAACAGCGACGAAGATAATTCAAAAAACATCCTAAATCAACTTCATACTAAACTACTACAAGCAAATCAAAATACAACACTTCTATTTTTGGGAGACAACATTTACCCTAAAGGGATGCCTCAAAAAAAAGATAAAGAATTATATGAAATAGCACAACAAAAACTAATCAACCAATTACAAATTTCAAAAGATTTCAAAGGAAAAACAATCTTTATTCCCGGAAATCATGACTGGTACAATGGTATAACAGGATTAGAAAGACAACAAGATTTTGTTACTAATTATCTAAAAGACAAAAAAAGTTTTTTACCCAGAAATGCTTGCCCCATTGACGATATAAAAATAGACGACTTCACAACATTGATAACAGTTGACAGCCAATGGTTTCTAGAAGACTGGAATAAAACACCTACTATAAATGACAACTGCTCCATTAAGTCAAGAGAAGCTTTCTTTGAAGAACTAGAAAGTCTTTTAAACAAAAATACTGACAAAACTATTGTCTTAGCATTACACCATCCCTTAATGAGTAATGGCACACACGGCGGACAATTTTCCTTAAAAAAACAATTGTATCCATTAGAACAAAAAATTCCGCTTCCCATCATTGGATCATTATTAAATTTTATTCGAAAAACATCAGGGATTAGCCCGCAAGACATTCAAAACAAGCAATATAACGCTTACGCAAAAAGAATAAAGACGCTATTGCAAGGACATGACAATGTAGTGGTGGTATCCGGTCATGATCACAACTTACAATACATCGATCATGACAACATCAAACAGATTATAAGTGGTGCAGGTTCAAAATCCGAAGCCGCTAGAGCAATCTACCCGAATGATTTCTCATACGGAAACAATGGATACGCTTCATTGACAGTGTATCAAAACGGTAAAACTACTTTGTCTTTCTTTGGTCGAGAAAACAACGAAGACAAGATGCTATTTGAACAAACTGTCCTTTTTCCAAAACATAAAATAGCAATCTCCTACCCTAATAGCTTCCCTTTAACTACGCAATCATCCATATATAGTCCTGAAATGATTGCCAAAAGCAAAGCGCATAATATACTTTTCGGAAAACATTACCGTACGTACTACGGTTATCAAATTGCAGCTAACACAGCTTTGCTAGACACCTTGTATGGCGGTTTAAAACCCGATATTGCTGGCGGTGGTCACCAATCAAAGTCCTTACGACTCGTAGATCAAGATGGTAAAGAATACGTGATGCGAGCACTTAAAAAAAGTGTTTCTCGTTTTTTACAAAGCGTAGCCTTTAAGGATCAATATATCGAAAATGAATTTAACAATACGTATGCCGAATCGTTTCTTTATGATTTCTACACAACCTCTCACCCATACACCCCATTGATTGTAGGTGCAATGGCAAGTAAAATTAGGGTATCACACACCAATCCCGAGTTATTGTACATTCCAAAACAAAATACTTTAGGACAATTTAACTCCAATTTTGGAGATGAATTGTACTTGGTTGAAGAAAGGCCATCTAAAAGTCAAAAAAAGCTAGAAAGCTTTGGAAAACCTGAAGACATAATAGGTACTGACGATGTATTAGAAAATCTAAAAAAAGATGAGAAATACAGCGTAGACGAAAACGAATATATAAAAGCGCGATTGTTTGACATGCTCATTGGCGACTGGGACAGACACTATGATCAATGGCGTTGGGGGGAATATAAAAAAAACGGTCAAATAATTTACAAACCCATCCCTAGAGATCGAGATCAAGCTTTTTCAAAATATGATGGTGCCTTACTGTCTATCTTAATGAACATTCCTGCGTTGAGGCACATGCAATCCTACAAAAAAGACATTAAAAACGTAAAATGGTTCAATCGGGAAGCTTACCCACTAGACCTTGCCCTTTTAAAAACAGCCACTACAAAACAATGGATTGACCAAGCCAAATACATCCAAGAAAACCTAACCGAAGATGCAATTGATAGTGCGTTTACCAATGTGCCTAATGAAGTTCATGACCGTACCATCATTGGCATAAAAAAAAATCTGCTAGCGAGAAAAAAACAACTCGTACGATACGCTGCGGATTATGCCGCGGTTTTACAAAAAACAGTTGTCATTGTAGGTACTGATAAAAAAGACAAGTTTGTCATTAATCGTACTACTAACAATAACATAGTTGTAGCGGTCTATCGACTGAAAAAAGATGGCGAAGAACTGATCAGTAATCTAACGTATAACGATTCCATCACTTCAAATATCTGGATCTATGGCCTAGATGATGATGACAAATTTGAAGTAAAAGGAAACGCCAAATCTAAAATTAGAATCAAATTAATAGGAGGTCAAAATCATGATAACTACACCGTTGAAAATGGGTATAAAGTTGAAATAATTGATTTTGATTCGAAAAATAATAGTTTTCAAATTGATCCAAAAACACGCAAAAACTTAACGGACAACTACGAAACCAATTTATACGATTATAAAAAACCGAAGTACAATGTTTTTTCCGGATTTCCTGCCCTTGGTTTCAATCCGGATGATGGAATAAAACTAGGTGTAAACTTGAACTACACTGTGAATCACTTTAAACAAAAGCCCTTTACCTACAAACACAGTCTGAAGGCGAATTATTACTTTGCTACCACAGGATTTGAAGTACTGTACAGTTTATCGGCACCAAAATTAATTGGTGATTGGGATTTTAAACTAGATACTCAATTTACAAGCCCTAACTTTGCCATGAACTATTTTGGATATGGTAATCAAAGCTCTAATACAGATGAAACAGATGGCATGGATTACAACCGAGTTCGCATTCGTATTACAAAAGCAAACCCTCAATTGACAAGAGTAACAAAGTATGGCGCTATAATTGTAGCTTCGGCTGTTTTAGAAAACATAGCCGTTGAACGCACTGCTGGTCGTTTTGTAGCAGAATCAAACACCGTAAAGAGTGTTTTTCAAAACCAACAATTTGCGGGCGCCAATGTAAAATACAGTTATGAGAACTATGACAACCCTTCGATGCCTACTTTAGGAATGGGGTTCTCTATCGCTGGAAGTTGGAAAATAAACTTAGAAAATGGAAAACGAAATTTCCCTGCAATAGAATCTAAAATCAATTTTAATCAAAAAATAGATACCGACGGAAAATTTATATTTGCTACACTTTTAAAAGGAAAAGCTGTCCTCAACAACAATTATGACTTTTTTCAAGGAGCTACTTTGGGAGGTGATGCTAATTTAAGAGGATTTAGAAACGAACGTTTTTTAGGAAAACAATCCTTTTTTCAAAGTAGTGATATTCGATGGAACATTGGAAAAATTCACGAAAGCTTTGTACCTATGACCTATGGGATTTTTGGTGGATTTGATTACGGGCGCGTCTGGCTAGATGGCGAACAATCCAATAAATGGCACCAATCTTTTGGTGGTGGTTTATGGTTAAACGGACTCAATGTAATCACGGCTCGTCTTACTTATTTTAAAAGTCCAGATGAAGAAGGACGAATCACTTTTGGCTTAGGGTTTGGCTTTTGATAACAATGTAGCTACACTGATTTCATACAGCTTCCCACCTGTTTTTTTTTACCTTTTCGTCTGCAATATATAGCGTTTCATTGTCCTTAAAGCATATCGCTTCTTTTTGGGAATAATGCTGTAATGCTGTTATTGTGGTAAGACCAGACAGAAAAATATCTGTTGTAAAGTTTTGAAAAAGCCAAATTTTACTATGACTCAACAAGACCACCTTTGTTTGGTCAGGACTAATTGCTGCACTGGTGATGGCACAATTATTATAATCGTCACAGCTTTGAAACTGTCCTATTAATTGAGCAGTATGTTTTCCTGAAGCATTAGGGATTTTATAAATAAAGACAGTACCATCAAAGTTTTTACTTCTGTTTTTGGTAAACAAATAAAAATTGCCGTTTAATTCAAAAAACGATTCTACATCATAAAAAAGCTCCTTCTTTTTTGGTGGAAACTCCTTTTGTTCAGGATAAGAAAACGAAATCTTACTAGAAGGAATCACTGATTGACCACCCAAACTTTCTTTTTCAATTTTATAGATACACAAATCGGTGCGCTTGTTCTCGTTATTACCAAAATCGCCAATGTATAAATTACCTTCGATATCCTTAGTAATATCTTCCCAGTCAATATTTTTAGTGTTTTCTATTTTTACCGTCTTGACAATTGATCCTTTGATGTCAATACCATAAATTTTATTCTTGTTTCCACTGTCTTCTAAAGTCCAAAACAATTGTGTATCGGCAGCGTAACTAATACCCGAAACCTCTTTTAAATCCGACGGAAGTTTACAAACAACATGGAGTGCATTTTCTTTTTGATGACAGGAAATCAAAAAGAAACCCACTGTTAAAAAAGCAATATAATTTTTCATAAATATAACGATCAATACCTACTAAAAACCAGGCTTAAACAAATTGGCATTTTTAAAGTTTCTTGTCACAAATTTAAATGCAGCACTCAACACATGACCCATACGTTTGGCGTTTTTAAAATTCAAATCATTGGTGTACTTATACAGATCCATTTTTAACTGATCAACATATTCTTGCGGAGCAATCAAGTCATTACCCATGATTTTTAAGATTCTTTTGATACGATTTTCTGCCGAAAGAATTCTTTTGGCAAGAGCAGCACGTTCTTCGTTTTTATATTGTTCAATCGAACTTTCTTGTAGTTTTTCTTTAACCAATCGTACCATAGGATAGTTTTCCTTGAAAAACTGCGGTCGGTAAATTTTAAAATTCCCTTCATAACACTGCTGATCAAAGTCAATAGGACGGATCCTGTACACCACTTGATCAAAATCGTGAATAGGAATAATAACGTAATTATACGCACGCATATCCCCTAAAAGTCGGATCATACATCGCTCATTAAATTTCACAAACTCCTTAGCAATTTGCGCTTTCTCGGTCTCGGTACATTTGTTTAATAATGTTTCCATGAAAACATCTCCAGGAATTCCTAAAATATGTTCCTCGATCAAAGTATCATCATAAACCAGAAAATTTATTTTATCTGGTGATAAAATATGTTCTAGTTCTAAACCATAAATACGGGAAGCATCTGCTTTTTTTACGTAAAAATGAGTGTAATTATCATTTAAAATATTTCTAACTTTTATTCGAAAAGGTTTCGAATTTCCAAAAGTGCAATAGTCAATTGAATCGACGTGTAAAAACTTTAAAATATCCGAATTACCATCAGAATGTAAAAGCGAATAGATTTTTTTTAGATTCAAATCGATCTCATTTCTTTCAAATTCATTGTAAAAAACCCTTGCCCATAAAGTATCCTGATCTTGCTTATCATATACATTGATAGAGCCCGAAAAACGAAGTAAATCGTCATAGCAAATCTGGACTTTAGAGATACGATCAAATCGTTCTAAGTAATCAAATAGGGATTTATTTACAGGATAAGTTGGTTTTTTAAATAGAATATCGGCTTCGCTCATTTGGTTTTTATTTACTACAAATTTACAATAATTAAAGCGTAATGGCAATAAAACAAATACTCCAAACGATGTAAACAAGCTAAAAAACAATCGTTTATCGGTATTAAAACAAGTCTAAAAACCGTCAAGTAAGATTTATTGTAATATAAAATAACAGCGCTTAACAATAATACAAACACAACTAGTATACTAATCAGTCACTTATAAAAAAGACAGCTGTTTTATAACAAATCGCCGACAAAAAAGCACAAAAAAAAATAGTTTACTAAATAATTATTTTAAATTTGAATGTCCCCAAGACGTATTACCCCTATTTAAAACCTACTATGACGCATAAACAGGATATTTACATAAGGGCAGCCAAGTCTGCCAAAATTGGAATATGGCAATCAGATTTAGTTACCAATACAGTGTATTGGGATTCCATTATAAAATTAATTCTTGAGCTGCCTGAGGAATACGAGCCCGTTTTTGGCGATGCCATTCATTTTTGCACCGAAGGTGAAAACAGGGATCGTTTGATCTTAAAACTTGAAAAGGCAAAAACAGAAGGTGTATTTTTCTCGGATAAGTTTCAAGTAACCACCCCTTCAAATAAAATCAAACACGTAGAATGCATTTGTAATGTAGACGCAGAAGACGGTGTTGTCACCCGCCTTTGGGGAACGTTTCAAGATATAACGAATGAGCAAAATCTAATCAATGAGTTAGAATTGAGTGTGAAGAAATTTTCTTCGATTTTTTCGAGTGCCAATGATGCCATTGTCATCATTGACTCTTCCACCGGAATAATAACCGACTGTAATTCCAGAACAAATGAACTTACGGGCTATACAACTCATGAACTAGTAGGGGCACATAACTCCATGTTGTTCCCGCAGAATAAAAGAAAAGAGATTCGCTTATTTTTATCCAATCAATTAAAAAAAGACAACCATTTTGTAAACGAAACATATATCATTGACAAATTCCATCAGTTAGTTCCTGTCGAAGTTGCCTCTGGTAAAAAATTTGTAGTAGAAAACAACACCTTTTTAGTTTGTTTTTTGAGAGATATTATCGAAAGAAAAAATGTCGAAGAGAACCTCAATATGCTCTCGCTTGTTGCTTCAGAGACTTCTGACTCTATAGTAATTGCAAACCCAAAAGGAAAAACAGTATGGGTAAACAATGCTTTTTTTAGAATTAACGGGCTATCAACTACCCGAAATAATAGGCAAACAACCCCGTACTTTTCTAAATGGACCTGAAACAGATTGCTATACAATCAACCAGATTGATGAAGCCATTAGACATCAACAAAGTTTAAAAACCGTTGTACTCAATTACAACAAGCAAAAAGAGAAATTCTGGTACGAATCGACCATAACTCCTGTTTTTGACAAGACAGGTAATTGCACCAAAATTATTTTTGTTGGCCGCGATATTACAGCCGCAAAAGTAAAAGAAATCGAACTGAGAAGAATTGTAGATGTGACTAACAATCAAAACGACAAACTATTAAATTTTGCTCATATCGTGTCGCACAACATTCGCTCACACGCCAGTAATTTATCTATGATCTTAGATGTAATAGAAAACGCAGATGATGTTGATGAAAAATTGTCTTATATCGAAATGTTTAAAGAAGGAACAGATAAACTATCTGAAACCATCGAATATTTGAACGAAATCATAACGATTCAAAAAAACACCACGATTGAAAAAAAAGAAATTAATTTAAAAAAAGAAATCGAAAAAGTAAAGCGCACGCTTTGCCAGTCAATAGTTGAAAGTGACATACAAATAACAACCTCCTTCCCTACTACTCTTCAAGTCAATGTCATACCTGCATATCTGGAGAGCATTGTTTTTAACTTGATCTCTAATGCAATTAAATACAAGTCGCCGCACCGAAGGCCTCTACTAAATATCGGCTATGAAATCAATGAACAATACACGGTAATAACATTCAAAGACAATGGACTGGGGCTAAACTTAAATAAAAATGGCCATAAAATATTTGGCATGTACAAAACCTTTCACGGTAATAATGATGCGAGAGGTATTGGTTTGTATCTAACAAAAAATCAGATCGAAGCCATGAACGGAAAAATTGAAGTAGAAAGCGAAGAAGGTGTAGGATCCGTTTTTAAAATATACTTAAATGAAAAATAAAATTACTTATATAATTGACGATGATAAATTAACGATTCGTTTAATGACCATGCTGATTTCAAAGAATAACTTTTGCGAAGAAATCACTTCATTTTACAATCCGCAGACGGCCTTAGACAATATCAAAACAAATGGTCAAGATCCCGATAACCTGCCCGACGTAATACTATTAGACTTGAACATGCCTATTCTTGATGGCTGGCAATTTCTAGATGAGTTTATTACCTTACCATTACAAAAGGAAATTTCAATTTTTATCGTCACATCTTCAATTGACCCCTTAGATATTGAAATGGCAAAAAAATACAAAATGGTAAAAAGTTACATCATGAAACCCATAACTGCTCAAAAACTCGAAGCAGCTACTCAGTTACTTTAAAACTATTTATTATGGAATAGCCCGTAACTTTTCCTACCATTGTTCGTCCTATAAGAAACTAAAAACGAACATTTTGGAAACTATTCTTTCAATTACCAATTTACACAAACGCTACGGCAGTTTACAAGCACTAAAAGAAGTCTCTTTTGAAATAAAAAAAGGACACGTTTATGGTATACTTGGACCCAACGGAAGCGGAAAATCAACTACCTTAGGTATCGTTTTAAATGTGGTTAACAAAACCTCGGGAACCTACAGCTGGTTTGGTGGCAAAGTACAAACTCACGAAGCTTTACAAAAAGTGGGGGCCATTATCGAAAGACCCAATTTTTATCCTTACATGACCGCCGAGCAAAACTTAAAGCTGGTATGCAAGATCAAAAACATCAATTATTCTAAAATACAAGAAAAGCTAGAATTAGTAGGTTTAATCGAAAGAAAGGACAGCAAGTTTAGCAGTTTCTCGCTAGGAATGAAACAACGCCTTGCCATAGCCTCTGCCCTCTTGAATGATCCTGAAATTTTAATTCTTGACGAACCCACAAACGGATTAGACCCACAAGGCATACACCAAATTAGAGCCATTATAAAAAAAATAGCCGCTATGGGTACTACCATATTATTGGCTTCACATTTATTAGACGAAGTTGAAAAAGTATGTACTCAAGTACTGGTTTTACGAAAAGGAACTGTTTTGTACTCAGGGCCCGTGGATGGTATGTCTACCAACGAAAGCTTTTTCGAACTACAATCAAAAGACAACACATTGCTCGTAAAAGCATTACAAACTCACCCATCGATCGAAACCATAAAAGAGGCAGACGGAAAAGTCTTTGTATATCTCAAAACAGCGCTTGAAGCAGCCGACTTGAATCAATTTTTATTTGAAAAAAATATTTTTTTAAGCCATCTCGTTACCCGAAAAAACAGCTTAGAAGAACAATTTTTAGAACTGACAAAGACCAATAAAACCACCACACAAAACTAGAGTTATGAAGCGTTTACTATCTATAGAATTACAAAAAATCTGGATGAACAAAGTCAGTAGGATTTTAACTCTTACCTATTTTATTCTCCTTTCGTTCATTGCTTTAATAGCCTCTATAAAATTTGATCTTGGCTTTTTTAAATTACATCTAGCCGAAATGGGCATTTTTAACTTCCCTTTTATTTGGCATTTTAATACCTATATAGCCGCTTGGCTCAAATTATTTTTAGCAATTGTTATTGTATCGATGATGGCAAACGAATACAGCTATGGCACTTTGAAGCAAAACCTAATTGACGGTATGAGTAAAAAAGAATTTATCACTTCAAAATTTTTAACGGTCTTACTTTTTGCCTTTATTTCGACTGTTTTTATTTTTATGATGACCTTAATTCTGGGGTACAACTTCTCCTCTTACACCGGCTTAAGCATCGTTTTTAGTGACTTAGAATACTTAGTTGCTTTCTTTGTAAAACTAGTAGGATTCTTCTCGTTTTGCTTATTTTTAGGCATCTTGGTCAAGCGATCTGCCTTTGCCTTAGGATTTCTATTTGTTTGGAGTATTGTTGAGAATATAGCTAAGGGATTATTAGTCTTTCATATTTTTCCCGAAAACGACATTGCTTACACTATCACACAGTTTTTTCCGCTAGAATCCATGTCTAATCTAATCATCGAACCCTTCTCCAGGCTATCTGTCATAAAAAATATAGGCACACAAATAGGAATGGAAACCGTTAAAGATTATAGCGTTCACCTTAGCTCGCTTGTGATCGTGACCATTTGGTCTCTTGTATTTATGTTATTGTCATATAAACTTTTAAAAAATAGAGATTTGTAGTAACTTTACCGAGTTATGAGAAAAATAAAACCCATTTTATTCTGTGCATTCTTCTATTGCTTGACCAATAGCATGACAGCACAAGTGATTAGCGTAGACGACACTAGAACAGCCCAACAATTAATTGAAAATGTTTTAATTAACAGTAGCTGCGCCAATGTGTCTAATTTCTCTGTCAACGGTGATCCGTTTTCAGGAGTCGACAAAAGCTATGGTTCATTTAACAATCAAGGTGGAAGCTTTCCGTTTAGCAGCGGGATCATTTTAAATACCTGGAGTATTAAGAAATCCATTGGTCCCTACACTAGCGGAGTAGCTGGAGGCGGAAGCAAGTCTTGGCTTGGCGATGCTGACCTCGATAACATTCTGGCAATAAAATCAATTAATGCAACTGTCTTAGAATTTGATTTTGTTCCTTTGACTAACTACATTAGCTTCAACTACATATTCGCATCTAATGAATACCAATCCAACTATCCTTGCGATTATTCCGATGGTTTTGCCTTTTTAATTAAAGAAAAAGGAAGTCTGTTAGACTATGAAAACTTAGCGGTTTTACCCAATAGTACAACAGCCGTCTCCTCAAAAAACGTACATCCCTTAATCAATAATATTACAGATTCATTTGGAACTAGCTATCCAGGATGTCCTCCAGTGAATGAAAGTTATTTTGATAAATTTAACACCACCGCAAGCCCTATAAACTATAGCGGTCAAACTAAAACAATGCAAGCCAGTTCTGCTGTAAAAGCAGGAGTAACCTATCATATAAAATTAGTGATTGCTGATGATGATAATGTAGAATATGATTCGGCCGTTTTTCTAGAAGCGGGAAGTTTTTCTTCCAAAATTGATCTAGGCATGGACCGATTATTTGCTACAAACAATCCCATTTGCTATGGCGAAACCACAGTGCTTGACACCAAATTATCGGCAAGTTTAGGATACACTTACAAATGGTATAGAAATAACGTTTTGCAACCACAAAACACTCCAAGCTTTACGGTAACTGGGCCAGGAACCTACCGCGTAGATGTAGAGTTAGGGAGTGCTAGCTGTACCACTTCAGACGAGGTAGTGATCGAATACACAACAGATATCGTACTGATCAACTCTACCTTAGTGCAATGTGACGAAAATGCAGACGGAATAAGTTTATTCAATTTAACCAAAGCTGACGCCGTGATTACCAACAACGATACTAGTTTAAACATTAGCTATTTTGAAACTTTAGCAGATGCTACAGCGAACACCAACGGCATTGCCAACCCAACAAGCTATACCAACAAAACACCCAATCAAAAACTATTTGCGCGCGTAACCAACGCGTTCGGTTGTGAAAAATATGCCGAATTAGATTTGCAAATTTCGAATACCAACATAGCACCTCAAAAACCATTTCCTACCTGTGACGGTGATGCAATCCAAGACGGATTCTATCATTTTGATCTAAATACCCAAGTTACACCAACTGTATTACAAGGATTATCACCTGGCTTGACAGTAGAATATTATTTAAATTATGCCAATGCTATAACACAAACTAATCCGTTACCCAATATATACAACAATGCAACTGCCAACCAGCAAATTATTTACGCTCGCATTGTAATAGGTACTGATTGTTATGATATCGCTCCAATAACTTTAGTTGTAAATACATTTTCACCTCCTAATTTTCAAGACGAGAAACAACCTTTATGCAACGGCAACACTGTAAATCTTGCTGTTGCAAATAGCTACAGTAGTTACTTATGGAGCACGGGAGAAACAACAAATGCAATCACAGTAGCAGCAGTAGGCGATTACACAGTAACTGTTACAGATTCCAACGGTTGCGAAGCAATAAAAAAGTTTAGCATTTCAGCCTCGGAGATTGGAACAATAACTGCCGCAACCACAACTAATTTTGCTGGAGATGACAATTCAATCACCCTAGAATATATAGGCTCAGGCGATTATGAATTTTCATTGGACGGATCTTACTATCAAGACAGTCCAACATTTACGACTTTAGCTCCCGGAGAATATTTGGCTTATGCCAGAGATAAAAATGGCTGTGGTGTTTCTAGTCCTTACACGGTATATGTTATTGATTACCCCCGATTTTTCACACCAAACGGTGATGGATTTAATGACCAGTGGCACATAAAGAACCTAGATTTACTAACTAAATCCATCTTAACTATCTACGATAGATACGGTAAATTACTAAAACAATTAGGTGCCAAAAGTGCCGGTTGGAATGGAACTTTCAATGGATATCAACTGCCAGCAGATGATTATTGGTTCAACCTACGATTTGATGACGGAAAAATTGTAAAAGGTCACTTTTCATTAAAAAGATAATATCTTTTTTCCTATTTTTAGCAAATGAAAAAGATAATTCTATTTGTATTTGTGTTCTTGTCCATCAGCTGTTTTGCACAGTTTAGTAAAACACATTACATCCCGCCCTTAAGTGGCTCAACAAATGTAAGTGCCGAAGAACAATACATCTATATATCGACTCCAAGTACGACCCCTATTCAATTTAAAATAATTCAATTAGGCGGCGCAACCATAACCGGAACAGTTTCACAAAGCAATCCTTATGTATTTGATGCGGGCTACGGGACCGATTCTCAATTGCATGTAAAAGAAAGTTTAATTAGCACTATCCTAAACAACAAAGGCTACATTATTGAAGCCGATGATGTCGTTTATGTAACGGTGCGGGTTATTGCAGGTAATGGAAACCAAGCAGGCGCATTAGTCTCCAAAGGATTAGCTGCCTTAGGAACCCAATTTAGAATTGGTGCTTTGACCAATGCCGATATCTCGGCGACCACAGGAAGTCACCTTACCTTTATTTCTATCCTTGCAACAGAAAACAATACCCTAATCAAATTTAGTGACATTAAAGCAGGCGTATCACTAATCAATAATACTGGTGGTGCAGCACCTGCAAATATTATATTAAACAGTGGCGAAAGTTATGTACTTGCAGTAAAAGGACCAACAGTAGCCAATAGGGACGGACTTATAGGAGCCTTAGTCAGCTCAGACAAACCGATTGCCGTAAACTGTGGATCGTATGCAGGAACCAACGGTAATAACACACAAAATATAGACTTAGGTTTTGACCAAATTGTATCAGCCGAAAGAACTGGTAAAGATTATATTCTAATAAAAAGCACCGGTCAAGATGTGGTTGAAAGAGCACTTATAGTAGCCCATCAAGACAATACCGAAGTCTATTTAAACGGAAACACAAGTCCATCATATACCTTGAATGCAGGTCAATATGCAA
Source organism: Flavobacterium muglaense (assembly GCF_014305155.1). Lineage (GTDB taxonomy): Bacteria > Bacteroidota > Bacteroidia > Flavobacteriales > Flavobacteriaceae > Flavobacterium > Flavobacterium muglaense. The sequence goes on along the minus strand of NZ_JACRUK010000002.1, from coordinate 99,066 downwards.
CCGTAAACGGCTCCTTTTTTACAGCCGAAGGAAATCTTTATATCAGAACATCAAAAAATGCTTTTATTTATCAAAGTGTAGGCGACAATTCCCGCATTGATCAAGCCAACCAAGAATTGTTTTTCGTACCACCATTAAGCTGTGAAACCCCTCGATTAATTGACAACATACCTAACTTGAACGAAATAGGATCACGAACATTCACAGGTCGTGTAACCATAGTAACTGAGAAAAATGCCACTTTAACATTTAAAATTAATGGAACCTCTTATACATTGTCAAACGTACCTGCTGTCGTTGATGGACCGAAATTAGTAACTGGAAATTCGAATTACGAAACCTATACCATAACTGGACTATCAAACAATGTTTCAGTATATTCAACCGGTCAACTCTACCTCGCTTCTTATGGATCTGATGGAGCTGCTACTTATGGTGGTTTTTACTCTGGATTTACCTTTAAACCATCAATTACATTTGATAAAATTAATATAGCACAATCCAGCTGTATACCCAACACAAAACTTTTTGTAAGCAAGCTTACGGGCTTTGATACTTTTCAGTGGTATTTTAACTCAGCCGCAATTCCAGGAGCAACAGCTAACGAATACACCCCAACGCAACCTGGATATTACTATGTAAAAGCAACTCTTGCTACTTGTAGCACCATTTTGGACTCAGACAAAATCCCCGTAAGCGACTGTCCAATAGACACTGATAATGACGGCACAAACAACAATATTGATATTGACCTTGATAATGACGGAATCAAAAACACGGATGAAGCTAGTGTTTCACTTTTAAATCAATCCAACACTGTTGCAGGCTCAAACTACACGGGTGTCATTAGCGGAAGCGGAACAGTTACAGGTAATACCTCATATGGTTTTTCAACAGAAGTTCCAGCTGGAAAAATAAACAGCACGACATATACACTGAATCTAACAACAGCACAAAGTATTTCTTTAAGTTACATTTCGCCCGATACTGCTACGCAAACTACAGCGGCAACAAATTACATGAATTCCGAAGGCGATTTTATCATCAGTGTACCTGCTAACAAAACCATTACTTTACTAGATCCATTAGGACAACTATTAGTAGACACGAATTATGACGGAATATACGAAAGCGGAATTACCAGCTACTCTTCCTTTGAAATACGATTCCGATTAAAAAGTACCACCCCTCTGGTACCTGGAACCGCTGCTTTTAGTTTTTCAACCTATCTTACAACAGCAATTACACTGGTCCACAATAATTTATCCGATAGTAATAGTAATAGATCGACCTTTATGATTAGTGCTACTACCACCTATGATACCGATCTAGACGGAGTTCCTGACCTACTAGATATTGATAGCGACAATGATGGAATTCCTGATACTATAGAAGCGCAAGGCAAAGGATTTAAAGTGTTTTCTGGAGTCGATACTAATGCCGACGGACTGGATAATGCATTCGAACCAGGTCTTATTAAAATAAATACAGACAGTGATCTTTTTAATAGCCTACCTAAATATGATGTTACCGATTTAGACAGTGATAACGATGGAATTTACGATCTCACAGAATCTGGAAACGGAGCTCCAGATGCAAACTTCGACGGTATAATAGACGGATTGCCCGCTTCCTTTGGCACAAACGGATTGTATGATAATCTAGAAACAACACCCGACAGCGGAATATTAAAGTTACCTATTCGCGATACAGACAATGATGGTAGCTTTGATTATATTGATTTAGACAGTGACAATGACCTTTGTTTTGATGTCACTGAGGCTGGATTTACAGATAGTAACAATGACGGCCTTTTAGGTAACAATCCCGTTACAATAAACGCTGCCGGAATTGTAACCAGTAGAACCGATGGTTATACCTCTCCAAATTCGAACTACATTATAGCAGCACCTATTGTAATCAATACACAACCACAGGATATCGCTGAGTGCGAATCACAATCAGCATCATTTTCAACACAAACCACTCTTGTCACTTCCTACCAATGGCAAGTATCAACTGATGGTATAAACTGGAATAACATTGCAAATAACACTACCTATTCAGGCACGACAACAAACACTATTACAATAAACAACCTTGCTAATAGCATGAACAACTACAATTATCGAGTGGTGCTTACAAAAACAGGAAATACTTGCGGTCTAACATCTGCTCCAGCTAAACTAACTGTTTTCCCCTTACCAGTTGTTACGAGCCCAATGGAACTAAAACAGTGTGATGACGATTTAGATGGTATTTCTACATTTAATCTAACCGAAAAAAATAATTTTATTTCGACTAACTCGGTAAACGAAACGTTTACTTATTATACAACAGCTACCGCTGCCGCTACTAAAAATACTTTGGCACAAATTCCTAATCCACTAAATTACATTAGTAATACTAAAACAATCTGGACTAGAATCGAGAACACAAATGGATGTTCTAGCGTTGCCCAATTAAACTTAGTTGTATCATCCACACAACTACCATCTACATTCAGTAGAACTTTTGCCACTTGTGATGACTATATTGACGCCACACAAAATGACACTGATGGAGTTGCAACATTCGACTTCAGTTCCACAACCACTGATATAATAGCCTTACTTCCTGCCTCAGCAACCGTTTACACCATAAAGTTCTATGGCAACGAAGCAGATGCATTATCCGAATTAAATGAAATCACTAATACATCATCCTACAGGAACAGCAGTTCACCATTCAACCAAGAAATATGGGTCCGAGTAGAAAGTGCATCAGATAACGCATGTTATGGATTGGGGCCACATGTAAAATTACAAGTAAACCAAAAACCAAACATCAACACAAACGATGATCATCTAGATGACAATTTAGTTTGTTCCAATCTGCCCACTTTTTTCGTGCAATTAAATGCCGCAATTACAGATGGAACTCCTACAACAGACTACACTTATATTTGGTCCAAAGACAACCAAGTTATTCCAGCAAGCACCGCGTACACACTAGATGTAAATGCCATGGGATCGTATTCAGTAGTCGTAACTAATGCTTCGGGCTGCAGTCGAACGCGTACGATTCAAGTTACAGCATCAGATATTGCCACAATAGAAAGCATCAATATTGTAGATCTTACCGATAACAATACCATTACCATCAACGCAACTGGCCAAGGTGATTACGAGTACAACTTAGACGATGCTACAGGCAGCTTTCAAGCCTCTAACGTATTCGAAAATGTACCTTCTGGAATTCACGAGGTTTACATCAATGATAAAAATGGTTGTGGGCAAGTGCAAAAAACGGTTGCCGTAATTGGCGTACCGCGATTTTTTACTCCAAACAACGATGGTTACAACGACTACTGGAACTTAAAAGGAGTCAACAATGACCTCAATGCCAAGTCGGTTATCTACATTTTCGACCGATATGGTAAACTATTAAAAGAATTAAAACCCAACGGACTTGGCTGGAACGGAACCTTTAACGGCGCACCTCTACCCGCTGATGATTACTGGTACACCATTAAACTAGAAGATAACCGCGAATTAAAAGGACACTTTAGCTTAAAAAGATAAATTACCTGTAGATCAACAATTCAGTTGTTTAAACTCTACCATTAGCCCCAGATATATCGTATAATCTGGAGCTATTTTTTTGAAATAGAAAAACAAATAAGAGCCACTTTTTTAAAGAAGCATTCTTATTATTGGGCAGTGTCCCGCATCATCCCTATAGCTATCGGGGCGGAGCGGGCTATACGTTACAATCTTTTAGTGGGCAAAAACAAAGCCCCCTAAAAGGATTTTCACTGCTATCCCTCACTGTAAAAACAAAAACCCGTTTCACACAAAAAAAAACGAGCAAAAAAACTAGAGCAAAAAAAAGCCATTTCTTACGAAATGGCTTTTCCAATATATTTGTGATAAATTAGATTTTAAATCTTTTTCTATCAGTTTCAGTCAAATAGATTTTTCTCAAACGAATAGATTTTGGAGTACACTCTACATACTCATCTTTTTGAATGTATTCTAATGCCTCTTCAAGAGAGAAAATGATTGGCGGGATGATTCTCGCTTTTTCATCATTTCCAGAAGAACGTACGTTAGATTGTTTTTTCTCTTTCGTTACGTTTACACACATATCATCGCTACGTGAGTTTTCTCCAATTACTTGACCTTCATAGATTTCAGCATTTGGTTCAACGAAGAACTTACCACGGTCTTGTAATTTATCGATAGAATAAGGAATAGCTTTACCTTTTTCCATAGAAATCAATGAACCTTTGTTACGTCCAGCAATTTCACCTTTATAAGGCTCATATCCTATGAAACGGTGTGCCATAATAGCCTCACCAGCAGTAGCAGTAAGCAATTGATTACGCAATCCAATGATTCCACGTGATGGAATGTTGAATTTTACAATCATACGCTCTCCTTTAGTTTCCATAGAAAGCATTTCACCTTTACGCATTGTAACGAATTCAACTGCTCTACCTGAAAGTGATTCTGGTAAATCGATTGTTAATTCCTCAATAGGCTCACATTTTTTACCATCAATTTCTTTGATGATAACTTGTGGTTGACCAATTTGTAACTCATACCCCTCTCTTCTCATTGTTTCAATAAGAACAGATAAGTGAAGTACACCACGACCAAAAACCATAAACTTATCAGCAGAATCAGTTTCACCCAATTTCATTGCTAAGTTTTTCTCTAACTCTTTTGTTAAACGCTCTCTAATATGACGAGAAGTTACAAATTTACCCTCTTTACCAAAGAAAGGAGAGTCATTAATTGTAAACAACATACTCATTGTAGGTTCGTCAATTGCAATAGAATCTAATGCTTCTGGATTTTCAAAGTCAGCGATAGTATCACCAATTTCAAATCCTTCAACACCCACAATTGCACAAATATCTCCAGCAATTACTTCAGTTACTTTTTTACGTCCAAGACCTTCAAAAGTATGTAATTCTTTAATACGTGATTTTACAACAGTACCGTCTCTTTTCACTAATGAGATTGGCATACCTTCTTTCAAAACCCCTCTTTCCAGACGACCAATAGCGATACGACCTGTAAATGCCGAAAAGTCAAGAGACGTAATCAACATTTGTGGAGTTCCTTCAGATACTTTAGGAGCTGGTACATTTTCGATAACCATATCCAATAATGCTTCCACATTATCAGTTACGTTTTCCCAATGATCAGACATCCAGTTATTCTTAGCAGAACCGTAAACCGCTGGAAAATCCAACTGCTCTTCAGTAGCACCTAATTCAAACATTAAGTCAAAAACTTTTTCATGAACTTCTTCAGGAGTACAGTTTTCTTTATCAACTTTATTTATAACAACGCATGGTTTTAAACCAAGGTCTAATGCTTTCTGTAATACAAAACGCGTTTGTGGCATAGGCCCTTCAAATGCATCCACAAGCAAACAAACACCATCAGCCATATTCAATACACGCTCAACCTCACCACCGAAATCGGCGTGACCAGGAGTATCAATAATGTTGATTTTTGTTCCTTTGTACTGAACAGAAACATTCTTAGAAGTAATAGTAATACCTCTTTCGCGCTCTAAATCGTTGTTATCAAGGATTAGATCACCTGTGTTTTCGTTGTCACGAAATAACTGACAGTGATACATAATTTTATCAACCAAAGTTGTTTTACCGTGATCGACGTGGGCAATAATTGCAATGTTTCTAATAGATTCCATCTGTGATTTTTAATGGGTGCAAAGGTACACTTTATTTTGATATAAAAAATAAATATCTAATACTTTACATATTGTTAACGCATTACACCCTAAAAAACTGTGCTTTTTTAAACCAATTAAATAACTTTAGATCTAAATTTTGTTATTCGCAATATTTAATTACATTTGGGTAATGAAAAACAAATCCAACCAAATAACCGCGATCTACCTACTCATTGCTATATTCGCAGCTATAATTTTTCATAAAATATCTTTAATTTATTCAAAGACAACCACTTACCCGATAGTAAATTTCATCAAAGATGTAACATTAGTACTAATCACAGGCTTAACCTACAGATTTATCTTAGTCAAAAACGACAATCGAAACCTAAGCTTTTTCGAAAAATTAAAACGCACCAATGACAAGATCAGAGAGTCTAATGAGAAATACGACATTGTAGCAAAAGCAACAAGTGACACCATCTGGGATTGGCAAATCCAACAAGACCAACTCATCTGGAATAAAGGAATTAAGAGCATGTTTGGATACGATGAAAACCAAATAGGAAATAGCTCTAAATGGTGGTTTGACAACATTCACCCAGAGGACAGTATCAAAATGTCTATTAAACTATATTCTTTCATCGAACAAAAAACCGAAAACTGGCAAGACGAATACCGTTTTAAATGTTCCGATAATTCATACAAATATGTTTTAGACCGAGGCTTTCTATTAAAAGACGAAAACGGAAAACCAACCCGTATGATTGGCGCAATACAAGACATCACTAAACGCAAAGAAGAAGAACTAAGACTAAAACTCCTTGAAACAGTAATTTTACAAACAAAAGATTCTATTGTTATTAGTGAAGCCGACTTCAATAAAAACAAATTACCAAAAATAATATATGTTAACCCTGCCTTTTCAACGATCACAGGATACAAAGCAAGTGAAGTAATAGGCGAGTCACCCGACTTATTAAAAGGAATCAACACTGACCCAATCAACATTCAAAAAATTGTTGACACCATCAAAAACAGAGAAGAAAGCGTATTCGAAATGATCTGTTATAAAAAAAACAACGAAGAGTTTTGGCTGAGCTTCTCGATGATTCCTATTTACAATGCCGACAAAGAACTATCGCATTGGATCTCCATTCAGCGAGACATCACAAATGACAAAAAACAAGAAAAAGAAAAAGAACAACTAATTAACGAACTAACCATTACCAACAAAGATCTTAAGCAATTCTCTTACATCACATCACACAACTTAAGAGCACCATTATCTAATTTAACCGGCCTACTAAACCTTGTAGAAGATATAGAAATTGAAGATTTAGAATTAAAAGAAATCATACACGGGTTTAGTCAATCAACACATTTACTAAACGACACTATAAACGACCTTACGAGAGTGATGTTAATTAAAGACAAACCTTCTATCCAGCGAGAAGAAGTTGTCCTTAAGGACGTATTTAAAAAAATCTACAAAATAACTACCGCAACCGAGGGTCAAAAGCCACTAGTTGTATTAGATACTGAACAAGCACCCGTTCTTTATATCAATAAACCATATATTGAAAGCATTTTACAAAATCTACTAAGCAATTCCATTAAATACAGATCAACAGACAAAGAGTTAAAAATATCAATTAAATCATTCCACAGCAACAACAGCACTTATATAGTATTTGAAGACAATGGCATCGGAATTGATTTAAAAAGAAACAAAGATAAAATTTTTGGACTGTATCAAAAATTCCACAACCAACCCAACAGCAAAGGACTAGGCCTTTATTTAGTAAAATCTCAAGTTGAAGCTATGGAAGGAAGCATTAATGTCACAAGCACAGTAAACATAGGCACTACATTTACAATAACATTTAAAAATAAATAAACGAATGCTCGATTTAATTCTATGCGTTGATGACGACCCTATAACCTTGATGTTATGCAAGAAAGTGATTCAAAAATCATTACTTTCAAAAGAAATAATTACAGCACAAAATGGCGAAGAAGCCTTAGAATACTTCAAGAACCTCAATGATTTAAAATCACAAAACACAGCAGTCAACTTACCTCAATTAGTGTTTTTAGACCTCAACATGCCTGTAATGGGCGGCTGGGAATTTCTTGACGAATTCAATACAACACACTACAAACATGTAAACACAATTAAGATCGTTGTGCTTTCATCAACAGTTGATCCCGACGATTTAGAAAAAGCAAACACCTACCCTATGGTTTTAGATTTCTTACCAAAACCCATCACCACCTCAATGTTAAAATACGTTACAAGCAAAGTAACTATAGCCAAATAACATTTTACACACACCAGCTAAAGTATCAAATTAACAACATCATCGATTTTTTGAAATATATAGACATAAAAAAAGCTCCTTAAAAAGGAGCTTTTTTTATATTATCGATAAAATGCAATTATTACAATTTAGCAACAAATTTCGTCAATTTTGATTTCAAGTTAGACGCTTTGTTATCATGAATGATATTCTTTTTAGCTAATTTGTCAATCATAGAAATTACATTTGACAATTTAGAAGTAGCATCAACTTTATCAGTAGCTATTCTTAATGCTTTGATAGCATTACGAGTAGTTTTATGTTGGTATCTGTTTAATACTCTTCTCTTTTCGTTACTTCTGATTCTCTTTAGAGCTGACTTATGATTTGCCATTTTATTATGTTTTTATCTTTTACTATTTTATTTTGTAGTCCGTAAGGGAATCGAACCCCTGTTACCAAGACGAAATCTTGGCGTCCTAACCCCTAGACGAACGGACCATTATCCTTCTAAGTTAGTTATGAATCTAAAAAATTAGATTTATTTTGTAGCCCGTAGCGGAATCGAACCGCTCTTACATGGATGAAAACCATGCGTCCTAACCGATAGACGAACGGGCCATATCCTTTTAAGTTAAGGAAGAACTTTTGCAAAAGAAAATTAGTAGCCCGTAGCGGAATCGAACCGCTCTTACATGGATGAAAACCATGCGTCCTAACCGATAGACGAACGGGCCTTGCTTCTCTAATGCGGATGCAAAAATACAACTATTTTCGAGAAGTACAATAGCAGACTTAAAAAAATTTAAAAAATTTAATAAGCCTTTGCAAAAAGCACTCTCTTACTAGACGGATTCCCAGTAAACACACATACTCCAGCCTCTTCTACACTATCCAAAGGAATGCATCTAATAGTTGCTTTGGTAAGATCCTTTATTTTCTCCTCGGTAGCAGCTGTACCATCCCAATGTGCTGATACAAAACCACCTTTGTCATTTAAAACCGTTTTAAATTCCTCAAAACTATTTACTTCTGTTACATGAGTATCTCTATAAGTCAAAGCTTTATTAAACAAATCTGCTTGAATTTGCACTAGTAAATCACTTATGTAGGTTTCAATTCCGTCTTTAGACTTCACTTCTTTTGTCAAAGTATCTCTTCTTGCTACTTCAAAAGTTCCGTTTTCTAAATCTTTTGGTCCAACCGCAACTCGAACAGGCACCCCTTTTAATTCCCATTCTGCAAATTTAAACCCGGGCTTCTGAGTCGTTCTATTATCATATTTTACAGAAACGTTCAACTTTCTCAAGTTAGCAATCAACACAGCTACTTCGGCCGTAATTGCATCTAGCTGCTCATCTGTTTTATATATAGGTACAATAACCACTTGGATAGGCGCCAAATTAGGAGGCAAAACCAATCCTTGATCATCAGAATGCGTCATTACTAATGCTCCCATCAATCGGGTTGAAACTCCCCATGATGTACCCCAAACATATTCTTGCTTCCCTTCGGCATTAGCAAATTTAACATCGAATGCTTTTGCAAAATTTTGACCTAAAAAATGAGATGTACCGGCCTGAAGTGCTTTACCATCTTGCATCAAAGCTTCGATACAATATGTTTCCTCTGCACCAGCAAAACGTTCTGTTTCTGTTTTCAACCCTTTTATCACCGGAATTGCCATGAAATCCTGAGCAAAATCAGCATATACATTCATCATTTTCTCTGATTCCTCGATAGCTTCTGCTCTAGTAGCGTGCGCTGTATGCCCTTCTTGCCATAAAAATTCGGCTGTTCTCAAGAACAAACGCGTTCTCATCTCCCATCGCACCACATTGGCCCATTGATTGATTAACAAAGGTAAATCGCGGTACGACTGCACCCAACCTTTATAAGTAGACCAAATAATTGCCTCACTCGTAGGACGAACAATAAGCTCTTCTTCTAACTTAGCATTAGGGTCAACCATTAATTTCCCTGGCTTATCTGGATCATTTTTTAAACGATAATGCGTAACAATAGCACATTCTTTTGCAAATCCTTCAGCATTCTTCTCTTCGGCTTCAAACATGCTCTTAGGAACAAATAAAGGAAAATAGGCATTTTCATGTCCCGTTTCTTTAAACTTTCGATCCAACTCTGCTTGCATTTTTTCCCAAATAGCATAGCCATACGGTTTGATCACCATACAACCTCTAACTCCTGAATTTTCAGCTAAATCCGCTTTTACAACCAGTTCGTTATACCATTTTGAATAATCTTCTGATCTTGTAGTAAGGTTCTTGCTCATATTGAATAGTTTGGCACAAATTTTGTTTTATATTATTTAACTAAAAAGTTCCACAAAACTAACTATTTTTGTAATGTGCAACAATAAAAAACCATACAGATATGAAAACTTATACTTTTTCATCCCAAAAAAAACCAATTTACACTGTAATTGCGTTTTTAAGCTTACTAATGACCTCTTGCGGTACCTATCAAAATAGTTCCTATTATGACAGTGACGGTATTTACGGTGGTAGCACACCTCAAAGAACCGAAACTGTACCTCAAGCTACTGCTAGTAATCAATACAAAGACTATTTCAGTTCTTTACAAAATGACAATCAATCGACTGAAATCTTCACTAACATTGATGATTATAACAATTATAATAATGAAGAAACCGACTTTGATCCATCAAACAATCAATACGCAGGTTGGGGAAATAACCAAACCGGAACTGATATCACTATTCAAAACAATTGGGGATCTAACTTTGGCTATGGATTAGGCTATTCGTCTTTCGGATGGGGGAATCCATATAACAATTGGGGATACGCTAATTACGGATGGGGCAACCCATACAACAATTGGGGATATGGTAACTTTGGATATGGTTTCTCAAACTTCGGATGGGGTTATCCTTATTATGGTTATGGATACAATACTTTTGGATGGGGATACCCATATAACAACTGGGGATATGGTAACTTTGGATACGGTTACGGATACAACAACTACGGATCTGCAAATCGCTACAACAATCGTAATTACTCTTACAATGCCGGTAGAAGAGGTTCTTCGAACTATAACTCAAACTCAGGTAACACCAATCGTAATGCAAGCGCAAGAAACACTTCGCAAAACAACAGTTATGACACTAGAAACATAAACAGCTCACGCAACTCCAATAATACCAACTTCAACAGAAACAACGGTAACTTTAGCAGAAGTAGTAATACGCAAAGCACACCTACTTTCTCCAGAAGAAATGAATCGCAAAATCAAAATTACAACACACCAACTCGAAGAACAAATACCAATACTACTAGAGAATACAACAACACGAACACTAACAACAATAGCCGAAACGAAAGCTATACTCCTACTCGATCAAACAATAATTTCAATCAAGGTAGCAGTAGCAGCAGCGGAAGATCATCAAGTGGTGGATCATCATCAGGAGGAAGATCATCAGGTGGAGGAAGATCATCAGGCGGTAGAGGATAATCAATCTTATTTTTAAAAAGAAACAACATGAAAAAACAGCTATTTATATTGTTAACTGGTTTAACCTTTGGTATCGCACAATCACAAGAGGTTACAGATGCTTTGCGCTATTCACAAGACAACTTAAACGGAACCGCTCGTTTTAGAGCCATGAGCGGCGCCTTTGGTGCCCTAGGAGGTGACTTATCCTCTATAAATGTAAACCCTGCAGGATCGGCCGTATTTATAAACAACCAAGTTGGCGTAACCTTAAGCAACAATAGCAATAAAAACAATTCGACCTATTTTGGTTCTAAAACGAGTGACAGCAAGAATTCATTTGATTTAAACCAAGCTGGAGGAGTATTTGTTTTCAACAATCAAAGTAAAAACAGCAATTGGAAAAAGGTTGCCATAGCGCTAGACTATGAAAACACGACTAATTTTAACAATTCTGTTTTCTCTGCAGGTACCAACCCCAGTAACTCAATAGGGAATTACTTCCTGAGCTATGCTAACACCAGTAACGGTGGAGCACCGGTACCTCAAACATATGTCAACACTCAAACAGGTGAATCCATCTCAAGTTTATACTCGTTTCTAGGAACCAACTTACCTAATAACCAATACCCTAAACTGAATGGATTTGCAGCACAGCAAGCCATGCTAGGCTATCAAGCTTACGTTATAAACGCTGTAGATCCTACAAATGCTGATTCAGCTTTTGAAACCAATGTTGCTTCAGGAGGGAATTACTACCAAGAAAATAGCATTGTTGAAACAGGTTATAATGGAAAATTAGCCTTTAACGCCGCTACATCCTATAAAGACAAACTCTATTTAGGAATTAACTTGAACTCCCATTTTTCGGACTATAGAAGATCGACTGTTTTCTATGAGGACAACAACAACACCTTAAACTCAAACTATAGAGTAACTCAAGCTCAATTTAGCAATGACTTGTATACTTACGGAACAGGATTCTCTTTCCAACTGGGAGCTATAGCGAAAGTTACAAAAGACGTTCGACTTGGTTTAGCTTACGAATCATCGACTTGGTATCGCCTGAATGACGAATTATCTCAAAAACTATATGCGGTGAGCAGCAATAGCTCAGGTTCACTAGACGCTGATGTTGCTGACCCAAGAACTACCAACCTTTACGAAGCTTACAAACTACAAACCCCAAGTAAAACAACAGTAAGTTTTGCGTATGTATTTGAAAAAAAAGGATTGATTAGTATTGACTATGCACTCAAAGACTACAGCAAAACGAAATTCAGACCCGAAAACAACTCGTTTTTTAACGATCAAAATAACTACATGAACAGCATTCTAACCAACACTGGTGAATTAAGAATAGGTGGTGAATATAAAATAGAACTATTAAGCCTTAGAGCTGGTTACCGTTACGAGCAAAGTCCGTATAAAAATGGTACTACAGTTGGTGATTTAACAGGATACTCTGCAGGACTTGGATACAATTTTGGATCAACTAAGCTAGATTTAGCTTATTCTTATGCCAAAAGAGCTTCACAACAAGGGTTTCTTAGCCAAGGTTTTACAGATGGCGCGACCATCAATGCCATAAACAACAATGTTACTTTTACGCTTTTATTTGAATTGTAGTAAAACAACATAATCTCCTTAAAAAGTCGTCTTGTTGTACTAGCTCAAGACGACTTTTTTTTAGCCCTGATGGAAGCGGCATCCTCTTGTGGTAGCGATAGCGGACACAAGAGATATAGCGGACAGCAGGAAATAGCTCCTAAAAAACGTTCTAAAACCTAGTTAAACTAATGGGGATTGGATAAAAAAACGTAATTTTGCACTCCAATTTACAAAACTATGAGAACCAAGTCTTTAAAAAAGAATAAAATCAACGTAATCACCCTTGGGTGTTCAAAGAATATATATGATAGTGAAGTCTTAATGGGACAACTTCGTGCAAATGGCAAGGAAGTAGAACATGAAGCGCCTGCTGAGAGAGAAGGAAACATCATTGTAATCAACACATGTGGGTTTATTGACAATGCTAAAGCTGAGTCAGTTAACATGATTTTAGAATATGCCGACAAGAAAGAAAAAGGACTGGTTGACAAGGTTTTTGTGACTGGATGCTTATCTGAACGTTACAGACCGGATTTAGAAAAAGAGATTCCGAATGTGGATCAATTTTTTGGGACAACTGAATTACCTCAATTATTAAAAGCGCTAGGAGCTGATTATAAGCATGAATTATTAGGAGAACGTTTGACGACAACTCCTAAAAACTATGCGTATTTAAAAATTGCAGAAGGTTGTGATAGACCGTGTAGTTTTTGTGCGATTCCGCTTATGAGAGGAAAACACGTTTCGCAACCTATTGAAAAACTGGTTAAAGAAGCACAAGGTTTAGCTCGTGATGGTGTTAAGGAATTGATTTTGATTGCTCAAGATTTAACTTATTACGGTCTTGATATCTATAAGAAAAGAAATTTAGCTGAACTTCTTGAAGCATTGGCAGCTGTTGAAGGGATTGAATGGATTCGTTTGCATTACGCCTTCCCTACTGGTTTCCCTATGGACGTTTTAGACTTAATGAAACGCGAACCTAAGATTTGTAACTATATTGATATTCCGTTACAACATATATCTGATTCAGTATTAAAATCAATGCGACGTGGTACTACGCAAGCCAAAACGACTCAATTATTGAAAGATTTTAGAGCTGCAGTTCCTGGAATAACGATTCGTACAACACTTATTGTAGGATATCCTGGAGAAACTCAAGAGGACTTTAACATTCTTAAGGACTGGGTTCAAGAAATGAAATTTGACCGTATGGGATGTTTTGCTTATTCTCACGAAGAAAACACTCATGCATACTTACTTGAAGATGATGTTCCGGATGAAGTGAAACAAGAACGCGCAAATGAAATCATGGAGTTACAATCGCAAATTTCTTGGGATTTGAACCAAGAAAAAGTAGGTCAAGTTTTTAAATGCATCATCGATAGAAAAGAAGGCGCTCACTTTGTGGGAAGAACAGAATTTGACAGTCCAGATGTAGATAACGAAGTACTTATTGATGCCTCTAAATTCTATTTAAAAACAGGCGACTTTGCAATGATAAAAATTATCGATGCAACTGAGTTTGACTTATACGGAGAACCAGCATAAAACGTATTCTTTTATTATAAATCACAAAAAAATTAAGCATGAAAACAATTAAAACTATATTGGTTTTGGCAGTAGTGTTATTATCAATTAATTCAGCTTCGGCACAATATGGAAATAATGGATATGGTGGTGGTAATAATGGATACGGCGGCGGAAGAATGAGTCAAATGAGCCAAATGAATCAAGCTCCAAGCGACAACAAACCAAAAGAAATTCCGGTAGAAGTGACCGTAGGTAAGATTATGGAAAGAATAACTCCTGCCTTATCACTGGATGCTTTACAGGAAATTGCTATTGCAAATGTTATAACAGAGAGCATACGATCACAAGCAATCTTAATGAAAGATAAAAGTGGCCAAGAACAAAAAATTGAAGAAATCAAAGCACTGTCTGAAACTACAGATCGAAAAATAAACGAATTTTTGAATGCCGATCAAAAAGTAAAGTACAAGGCTTTAAACGAGGAGAGTAAAAACCCAAAAAAATCAAGACGAAATAGATAATTTCGATTGAAAAAATGATAAGTCCCTTTTATTAAAATTATGAATAAATATTTAGCTTTCTTCGTTCTTGCCATTGCAATAAGCTCTTGTTCTACAAACCCTTACAAGGTAAGCGAGAAGGAATACGACAATAAACTAAAATCTTTTAAAGAAACCATTTCGAATAAAGAAGTAGAACCTTTGCCGGTTGTAACCAAGTCATCAATAACCATTGATAATTTATACACCAAACAACTGTATACCTTTAAAGATACTATTTCTAAAATGGGATCTACCCCACTAGGAAACGGAATTAAAACGGAATGGATAGGAACGGTAAACTTTAATTTAAGAAAGCCAAACTTTATCATTATTCACCATACAGCACAGGACTCTATACAACAAACCATTAGAACATTTACATTATCCAGAACGCAAGTAAGTGCTCATTATGTAGTTGCAGATGATGGAAGTGTAGTACAAATGCTTAATGACTACCTACGCGCTTGGCATGCTGGAAGTGGTTCATGGGGTAAAAATACTGATATCAACTCATCATCTATTGGTATAGAATTAGACAATAACGGTTCAGAACCATTCTCTGAAGCTCAAATTACTAGTTTGATGGCACTGTTGAGTAAACTTAAAAAAGAGTACAATATCCCAACACAAAACATCATTGGCCACTCAGACATTGCACCAAGCAGAAAAGTAGATCCTAGTACATTATTCCCGTGGAAAGTACTTGCTGACAACGGATTTGGTGTTTGGAAAGATGATTTCTTAGAAACCGCTCCTGCAAATTTTAATGTAGAACAAGCATTACGAATTATAGGTTACAACACTGCTAACTTATCATCGGCCATTACAGCATTTAAAATTCATTTTATTCAAACTGAAGTAAATGATGTTTTAGATCAAAACACCATAAACACTATATATTCAATATATAAAAAGCAATAATTCACTGCTGCATCAATAACATAAAGAGCTTTCTATACTAGAAAGCTCTTTTTTTTTACTGGTCATACAAAACTAGAAGTAGTTTGTATATATAAAAAAACTGCCAAAACATCTAAAGTGTTTTGACAGTTCTCCAAAAAAAAAATTATAATAGTAATCTACGACATACAATTTAAAAACTTTTGTATTAGCACACGATTAAAAACCGTACACTACACCAAAAGCTACTTGAGCAGCTGATTTAGTAGGCAGCATGTTCGAATCAACAAACACATTGTTTGAAGCATTATCCAATCTAATCTCAGGTATAAAAGTCAATCCTCCAGATTTTAAATTAGCAGACAAGGTTACAGCAGTAAATGCAGTATCACCCGAACCCACTTTGTAATCAAAATACTCACCACGCAGTCCTAAGCCAAAATTATCTGACACAGCATACGATGGATACAAAGCAACACCTGTATAACCTACATCACCTACATTTGAGTAATCAGCAGCATTTAAACCTAATTTAAATTTATCAGTAAGTTGGAAAGTAGCTGTTAAATCTACTATTGTTCCACTCACAGAACCATCCATAAAGTTAAGATACGCACTAACATTCTCGGTTGGAGTAAGTGACAATTGAGCTCCAACAGCGTTCAGCCCTTTAAAAGCATCCGCAGTGTATGAATTCCAAGCATCATTAAAAGCACCTACCATAAATCCTACTTTATCAGATATCGCATAATTTACTTTTACCCCTGCGTTTTGAAACGGTCCATTGGTAAATAAATAAGAAGTAGAGTAGTTGAAATTCGCTAACGGAGAAATTACCTCATACCCTACAAATGTTCCCATGAAACCAGCGGTAATACTTAATTTATCGGTAGCAGCATAAGAGGCATATAAATTTTGAACATGAAATGAATTAGCCCCTAATTCATTATAAGTTCCATCAGAATTTAAAATAGATTGAAACTGACCTCTAGGACCAAAAGAAATCTCACCTACAAAAGACGTTTTTCCAGTAGTTTTTTTCACTGCAATATCGATCATACCAATAGAAACCGAATTTTGATCAGAAGCAAAACTAGTAGGGATATTTCCTGTTTTAGAAAAATCGTACTTATAATATAAATCTCCCGAACCTGAAATTTCTAATGGTTTATCTTGCGCAATTGCCATAGTTCCTGTTAGCATTAAAGCCAGCATAATTACTACTTTTTTCATATTAATTTAGTTTTAGTTAGTTACTTTATAAATGTTTAATAAATCAGAAAAAGCTTATTTAAAAAAGCTCTTTTCGTTAAATCTTGAGACGAATTTATCAACTTTTATTGAAGATGAATTAATAAAAACGGAGTTTTTAACTTAAAATCATACGAATTATTAATTCCAAAAAAACAGTTTAAAAAAATAAGTATTCCATATTTTTGAGCTATTAAAAACAAAGTATTCATAACGCCTTTTTCAACAACAACCCATATGAAATTTAAAAACAAATACTAAAAGTTGCTCAAAAACAATAAAAATTAAAACAAAACACTGCCAAAAACAAAACAACCTCTATTAAAAATAGGGGTTGTTCAAAAATAGATTAAACATGAGAACTAAATCAAACCAAAAAAAAAAACTTTCCTGAACATTGAATTTCATCAAAAAAAAAGGGAGCGTCATTAAAAAAGCTACATTGAAATTATAATTTCATATATTAGATCTAGTAAACAAAGAGCAACAGACCAAAAAACAACTAGTTCCCCTATAAAAACTAAAAACCAGTTCTTATCCAAAAACCAAAATGCATCATAAAATAAGTTTAAAAGAAAAAATAGGTTACGGCCTGGGAGATGCCGCTTCTAGCATGTTTTGGAAAATATTCAGCATGTACCTATTGTTTTTCTATACAGACGTATTTGGATTAACTCCAGCAGTTGTTGGAACTATGTTTTTAATCACCCGAATATGGGATTCCTGCCTTGACCCTATCATAGGTATTCTTGCTGACCGAACAAAAACACGATGGGGAAAATTTAGGCCTTACTTATTATGGACAGCAATCCCATTTGCAATTC
This sequence comes from Flavobacterium muglaense, assembly GCF_014305155.1. Classification (GTDB taxonomy): domain Bacteria; phylum Bacteroidota; class Bacteroidia; order Flavobacteriales; family Flavobacteriaceae; genus Flavobacterium; species Flavobacterium muglaense. Next base: position 80,931 of record NZ_JACRUK010000002.1, on the reverse strand, counting down.
TAGGCTTATTCACTTTTTACACACCAGACTTTGATGAAAAAGGAAAAATAATATACGCTTATATCACGTATTCCCTCATGATGATGACCTATTCCATTATCAATGTTCCTTATGCCTCGCTGTTGGGTGTTTTATCGTCTGACCGCAAAGAACGAAACGCACTCTCCTCCTACCGCATGGTTTTTGCTTTTGCGGGAAGCTTATTGGCATTATGGCTCCTTGAACCATTAGTAAACCATTTTGGCGGCAGCATGAATTCAAAAACAGGATGGTTGTACACGATGGCCATTTTTGGTTGTATTACCACTGCTTTTTTCTGGACTTGTTTTATATTGACTACTGAACGTGTACACCCCATATCCAATCAAAAAGCAAATTTAAAAGAAGACCTAAAAGACCTATGGAAAAACAAGCCTTGGTGGATATTACTAGGATCTGGAATAGGCGCCTTACTTTTTAACGCCATTCGAGATGGCGCTGCCGTTTATTACTTTAAATACTATGTAAGCCACACTAATAGCTTCAGTTTTACAATCCTTCAAGAGACCTTTTCTATAACACCTACAACGCTATACCTAGTTTTAGGACAAGCCGCTAATATTATTGGAGTTATTGCAGCAACTCCCATTGCTAATAAAATAGGAAAGAAAAATACTTTTTTTTGGGCGATGACATTTGCAGCTATTCTAAGTGGTCTTTTTTATTGTATCGAAAAAGAAAATACCAGCATGATACTCTTATTTCAAGTTCTCATTAGCATTTGCGCAGGCAGTATTTTTCCTCTAATTTGGTCAATGTACGCAGATAGTGCCGACTACTCCGAATGGAAACAAGGACGAAGAGCTACAGGGCTCATTTTCTCAGCCTCTTCTATGTCACAAAAACTAGGATGGACATTAGGCGGAGCTTCAACTGGATGGCTGCTTGCTTATTATGGCTTTCAAGCCAATATTGTTCAAACCGCAGTAACCCAACATGGAATTTTATTAATGTTAAGTTTACTTCCTGCAGCCGCTGCTATTTTGTCGGTTTGTTTTATATTTTTTTATCCACTGACCGAAAAGAAACTTCAATTAATAGAGCTAGAACTCAACGAACAACGAAAATCAACAAAACAATCTTAGAATCAAAAACACCAGTCACAATGAAACAGTTCCCAATTTTTTCGATATTATTCACTACCCTTCTTCTTATTGCTTTTAGCGGTACAGCCCAACAAAACAAATCAAAACAAGCTGTATACCAATACACGCCTGATGATGTAGCATTATACAAAACGATTGTTGCCATGGATTATACTTTTTTCCAGGCATATAACAGCTGTGATTTAGAGAAGCAAGCAGCTATTTATAATGACAAAATTGAATTTTATCACGATCAAGGTGGCTTAATTACCTCAAAACAAGATTTAATTGAGGGCACTCGAAAAAACATTTGTGGTAAAGTAACCCGAAAATTAATCGCAGGTAGTATTGAAGTGTATCCTATAAAAGATTTTGGAGCTATTGAAATAGGGCTGCATCAATTTCATAACAATACTGAAAAGGCAGGAACACCGTCTCATGCTAGTAAATTCATTATTTTTTGGAAAAACGATAATAATGTATGGACAATCACAAAAGTGGTTAGTTTGCATTAACTACCGCCTTAAAAGAAAAAAAGCCATTCGCTTTCGCAAATGGCATCCAGATACTATTAAAAAAATTTATAACGGAATATTACCGTGTTTTCTATCTGGCATGACCGCTACTTTGTTTTCTAACATACTGAACGCTTTTATCAATTTACGTCTTGTATCTTGTGGCAAAATCACCTCATCAACAAAACCTCTTTGCGCTGCAGTATAAGGATTAGCAAACAAATTAGCATATTCCGTTTCTTTTTCTAAAAGCTTAGCAGCAGGATCAGCCGCTTCGCTAATTTCTTTTTTGAAAATAATTTCCGAAGCTCCTTTTGCTCCCATTACAGCGATTTCGGCTGTTGGCCAAGCAAAATTCATATCGGCACCAATGTGTTTAGAATTCATCACATCATAAGCTCCACCATACGCTTTACGAGTAATTACGGTCACTCTAGGAACTGTCGCCTCACTCAATGCGTACAACAACTTAGCTCCGTGAACAATAATTCCGCTCCACTCTTGATCCGTTCCCGGTAAAAAGCCAGGTACATCTACCAATACCAATAACGGAATATTAAATGCATCACAAAAACGAGTAAATCGGGCTGCTTTTATAGAACTATTTACATCTAATACACCTGCTAGATACAAAGGCTGATTGGCAACAATTCCGATGCTTCTACCCCCTATTCGAGCAAAACCAACAATAATATTCTCGGCAAAATTCTTATGAATTTCATAAAACGAATCCTCGTCGATAATATTACTAATTACCTCATGCATATCATAAGGTTTGTTTGGGTTTTCAGGAATTATGGTTGCTAATTTATCACGTATCTCATCGTTTAACTCATAAGGCAACTTTTTAGTTACTTCTTTATTGCTTTGTGGCAGGTAACTCAACAAAAGCTTTAAATCTTCTAAACATTCAACATCATTACTTGATGTAATATGAGCCACACCCGATTTAGTCGAATGCGTACTTGCACCTCCTAATTCTTCTGATGTTACTGTTTCATTCGTTACTGTTTTAACCACATTAGGACCAGTAACAAACATATAACTCGTGTCTTCGACCATCATCGTAAAATCAGTCATTGCGGGTGAGTAGACTGCACCACCGGCGCAAGGCCCCATAATAGCCGAAATTTGAGGAATCACACCCGAAGCTTGGACGTTTCTAAAGAAAATATCTGCATACCCACCTAGAGAACGAACCCCTTCTTGAATACGTGCTCCTCCAGAGTCGTTTAACCCAATCATAGGCGCTCCCATTTTGACAGCCATATCCATGACTTTACAAATCTTCTCGGCATGTGTCTCAGACAATGCACCACCAAAAACGGTAAAATCTTGTGCAAAAACATACACTAATCGACCGTTAATAGTACCATAACCCGTAATCACACCATCACCGTTGTAGATTTCTTTTTCCATACCAAAATCAGTGGTACGGTGTGTTACTAACATCCCAATTTCTTCAAATGAACCTTCGTCCATCAAATAATTCACACGCTCTCTGGCTGTTAATTTTTTCTTTTCGTGTTGTTTTGCAATTCTTTTTTTACCTCCACCCAAATGAGCTTCGGCAATTTTATCGTTTAATATCTTTATTTTATCTTTCATACTCTTCTGTCTTTTACCTCCAATTCACAAATTATATTCGCTTGCACCCGTTTTTCTTTCGATCCTTACCTAGGATAAAAATTATAATGAATAAAAATTAATTAGGTAATCTCACCACCTTTTGATCTTCAAAATATTGCTTCAAAGCGACAAGCGCAGCAATTTCGGCTTCTTGATTCAATTGATTTTTCATCTTCGCACTATCGTAATATTTCTTTACAAAATGCGTGTCAAAATTCCCAGATCGAAATGCCTCATGCTCACAAACAAATTTACCAAAAGGCAAAGTTGTACTCACTCCTACTACTTCATAATCATCAATTGCTTGGATCATCAATTGCATCGCTTCTTCTCTCGTTTCTCCGTATGTAATCAATTTAGCCAGCATTGGATCATAATAAATAGGAATATCCATCCCTTGCTCAAAACCGTTATCAACGCGAATTCCTTTACCAACAGGCAATTTATACACTTCAAGATTCCCCACACTTGGAAGAAAATCATTCAAAGGATCCTCTGCATACACACGCAATTCAAGCGCATGTCCTTTTATTTCTAAATCTTCTTGCTTGATTGTTAACGCTTCTCCACGAGCCACTTTAATTTGCATTTCTACAAGATCCGTTCCCGTAATTAACTCCGTTACTGGATGCTCTACTTGCAAACGGGTGTTCATTTCTAGAAAATAAAAATTATTATTTTCATCTAATAAAAATTCTACTGTACCAGCACCTAAATAATCACAAGATTTAGCAACAAGGACAGCTGCTTCTCCCATTTGCTTACGTAATTCTGGTGTTAATACAGATGAAGGTGCTTCTTCAACTACTTTTTGATGGCGACGTTGAATACTACATTCTCTTTCAAATAAATACAAAATATTTCCGTGGCTATCCGCCATGATTTGAATTTCGATATGTCTAGGCGAGGCCACATACTTTTCGATAAAAACTGAACCATCACCAAACGCATTTGTTGCTTCGCTAATGGCTCTATTCATTTGGGATTCAAACTCTCCTTCATTTTCTACAACGCGCATTCCTTTACCACCACCACCTGCTGATGCTTTTATCAAAATAGGAAAACCTATTTCATTTGCTACTTTTTTAGCGGCAGCAATATCTGTAATCGCTTCATCCAAACCAGGAACCATTGGGATATTATAAGCTTTAACCGCTTCTTTTGCTGCTAATTTACTTCCCATTATATGAATTGCTTTCGACTTTGGCCCAATGAAAATGATATTGTTTTTTTCGGCCTTTTCGGCAAATTCAGCGTTTTCACTCAAGAAACCATAGCCTGGGTGAATCGCGTCTACTCCAAGTGATTTAGCCACTTCAATAATTTTATCTCCTAATAAGTACGACTGGTTAGAAGGTGCTTCACCAATACAAACTGCTTCATCGGCAAATTTTACATGAGGTGCATTTCGATCAATTGTAGAGTAAACAGCCACGGTTTTTATTCCCATTTTCTGAGCCGTTTTCATTACTCTTATGGCAATTTCTCCTCTATTGGCAACTAATATTTTTTTCATATTTTAGTAGATAAAAGAAGAAAGATCAATTCAGTGTCAGAGCCAACCTATGTTTTCTCTAACCCTTGATTTGCGACTTTCTTCTTGCTTCGTATTTCTTGTTTATTACTCAAATTCGATTAACAGCTGTCCTTTATCAACAGCGTCACCTTTAGTAACCGAAATGGATTTTATGATTCCATCACGAGGCGACAGGAAACTATTCTCCATTTTCATGGCTTCAAGTATCAACAAACTATCGTTTTCTTTTACTTCCTGCCCCACCCTCACGCTAATTTCTAGAATTAAACCGGGCATAGGTGCTTTTATAGCATTGACTTGTTTTGTTGCTCCTACCTCAAATCCCATTTCTTTGATAAGTAAATCCAGTGCATCAGCAATTGCTACTGTGTACAGATTGTTATTTACTTTGACAGTATATGTTTTTTGATTAAAATTAGCAGACACAATCTCTGCCTTAAAAGGAGTATTTTGGTGTAAAACATGAAACTTATTGGCTTCAATACTAACCGAGTCAAGTTGGGAGACTTGTTCCTTATCAATATCAAATTGAAAGGAGTCATTTACGTTTACTTTGTAGGTATTACTCATTTGTCATTTTTTATAAGACGTAAAAATAAGTAAAGAAAACGTTTTCGTAAAATAAAACAAGGTGTTTTATGCTAAATTGATATAGTTAACAACGGTTTAGTTAAATAAAAAGCCCTTTTCCTAATATGTATATAGTATTTATTCTAAATCAACAACAAGCACCAAACACAAAAAGGCTCCAAATCAGTTTAGATTTAGAGCCTTACAATTAACTTTTTATACCTTTATAAAAGTAAAATAGATTTTTATCCTTGAATGACAGCTGGTTTTACAACACCTCTTAAAGTCAATACACTAGGAGTTTCGGTTGCATTTGTAGTTACTGTAACTGTTTTAGAAAAAGCACCTACGTTTGCCGCATTATAAGTAGCAGTCACTGTACCAGTTGTTCCCGGTAAAATAGGTGTTTTTGTATACGCCGTAGCCGTGCAACCGCATGAACCTTGAACATTTGTAATTATGACAGTTGTTTTACCTGTATTTTTAAACTCAAAATTTATTTCTTTGGGTTTGTTTTGCGGAATTTCACCTACATCGATCGTTTCTGATTTCCAAGAAATTGATGCAACCGTTGAAGCCGTTTTTTCGACTAGAACAGCAATAGGCTCCGCAGCCGAAAAAGACATTAATCCTAGAGCCAATGCCAACATTGAAAGTTTGATGGTTTTCATAATATAGTTTTTAATAATTAAAAGTTTAATTTCTTTGTTAATTCAAAAGTAATTCAGAAAACAGTTGCCTCTTGTTAAGCAGTTTCAAATGATTGTTAATGACTTGTTAATGCTGATTTTTAAAACATATTTTGATTAATATTACACTTTCTAAAATCACCCACTTGAAAATAAACAAACTCAATAGCATCATACTTCTAGGATTCATTGCTATCATCGGGATACTAGTGGCACAATTGCTATGGACAAAGGAGGCTTTTAACATCGAAGAAAAAAAATTCAGCCAAAAAGCGCATATTGCATTGATTGAAGTGGCCAAAAAACTATACCAAAGTACCAATAGAGAATTGCCGTTTGAAAATCCTGTTAGAAAAATATCCAATGACTACTATATTGTCAATATTGACAACGACTTTGATCCTGCGATTTTAGAATTTTATCTCAAAACCGAATTCAAAAAAATCAATCTAACGACTGACTTTGAATATGCTGTCTACAACTGTCAAAGTGAAGAAATGATTTATGGTAATTATGTTTCGCTAGACGCAAATACAAAAAAACAAAGTACCGTATACTTCCCAAAACACAAAAACCTAGTCTATTATTTTGCCATTCGCTTTCCTAATGAAACTAATTATCTGTTTAGCTCTTTGCGGTTTTGGTTTGTGCTTTCGCTGGCGCTAATTGTGATTTTATTGATTTATGTCTATTCGATTTATACGCTTATTCAGCAAAAAAAATACTCCGAACTGCAACGGGACTTCATTAACAATATGACGCATGAGTTCAAAACACCCTTGTCATCCATATTAATTGCTTCCAACTATTTGATAAAACAAGAACCCATTATACAAAACGAACGACTAGAGAAATACACCCAGAGCATCATTGTACAAGGAAACAAACTGAATCAGCATATTGAAAAGATTTTAAATGTAGCCAAATGGGATCATTCCCCTTTAGAATTATCTAAAGAAAAAATTGCTGTCTTGCCCATTCTAAATGATGTAATCGAAAATATCGAACTCAAAAACCAAGGAATTGCAATTGTTATCGAAAGTGATTCTAAAGCGGTTTATATCCATGCAGACCTTTTTCATTTTACTAATTTAGTTTACAACCTTATTGATAATTCGATAAAATATTGTGCCGAAAAACCTTCGATTATAATCAGGATTTCAACTGAAAATAACTTTATAAAACTCGAATTTATTGATAATGGAATCGGAATATCCAACAATGAAATCTCGTATATCTACGATAAATTCTACCGTATTTCAAGCAATGAAGTCAATGGCTTTGGTCTTGGATTGTATTATGTGAAAAAAGTATGCAATTTGAATCATTGGAAAATAAAAGCAACTAATAATCCAACTCAGGGTATTACCCAAACCATTTTAATCCCTAGTAAATCATGAGTATGTTCAAAATTCTATATGCCGAAGATGATGAAACATTGGCTTTCTTGACCAAAGACAATTTGGAACAAAACAACTATGAAGTGACCCACTGCTGCGATGGTCAAGTTGCCATTGATGCTTTTAATGAAAATCAATTTGACATTTGCATCCTAGATATCATGATGCCAAAAATGGATGGATTTGATTTGGCCACTCAAATTAGAAAAACAAATACTGACATCCCTATTATTTTCCTTTCGGCAAAAACTTTAAAGGAAGACCGCATTAAAGGGTTGCGTTTGGGTGCCGATGACTATTTAGTAAAGCCTTTTAGTATCGAAGAATTACTATTAAAAATTGAAATTTTCCTGAAACGCTCTCAAAAAATCGTGCCTATCAAGGACGCTAATTTGGTAATTGGAAAATACCAATTCGATTCAAAAAACTTTACTTTATTCGATGAAAACGAAAAAATCAGTCTGACGCAACGCGAATCAGAACTCTTAAAATTATTTTTAGACAATAAAAACACCGTTCTAAAAAGAGAACAAATATTAACTTCGCTTTGGGGCGACGATGATTACTTTATGGGACGAAGCTTAGATGTTTTTATTTCTCGCTTACGCAAAATATTGGCCAACGAACAAGGAATTGCAATTGAAAATTTACACGGAATAGGTTTCCGGTTTACAGTCGCATAAATTAATTTGACTAAAAACTTAGAAATATGATTATTCTACTTGAAGTAATCAATTGCAAGCAAGCTTTTACTACAAAACCAGCAACCCAAATTCTCTTAAAGTATTCACTGGTTTAGAATACCAGAACAATTCAAAATCTTCTAGTTTAGTCTCAAAATCAGTTTTTAATTCCTGAAAAGTATAGGTTTTAGCCTTAGAAACTGTGATTTTTAAAAGCATTTCTACTAACCAATCCCCCTCTTCAGCGCTGGTTTGAATCGTAAAACTTTCTTTTTTATCATGGAAAGTAAGACTCATCATTTCCCATGAATTCCCTTTTTTAGATTTGGTAAACTTTTCTACACTAGGCTTCCCTCCTAACCAAACTATTTTGGCATTGGGTTTAATTGTAAAATTGGCTTCCTCTTGCAAAGCATCAAAAATAAAATCTTCAGGGATTTTAGATTTCGGAATTTTAAAATCAAACCAATCTTGCAATTCGTAGTCAAAACAAATTCCGTGCATAAAATTAAACAAGGATTTTTTGAGTCCGAAACTAAACTTATCATGGTCAATTCCTGTCGAATCAATATAGTTAATATCGTTATTAGCAAAGGTTCCAATAACCTCGGTTTCTTTTACCACGCCAAATTTCTCTGGATACAATCCAACCGGACTGTGCGCCGTCATGGCAAATTGATGCCAAAAACCCGACTGCAAAACACCCGCTTCAAATAACTGACGCACCATTTCGAGACTATCCACCGTTTCTTGAATGGTTTGTGTAGGATAACCGTACATTAAATACGCATGCACCATCACACCAGCCTCGGTAAAATTGCGCGTTACCTTTGCCACCTGCTCTACGGTAACGCCTTTATCAATCAATTTCAATAAACGATCTGAAGCTACTTCGAGTCCGCCAGAAACTGCAATACAACCAGAAGCTTTTAACAACAAACATAAATCAGCCGTAAAGCTTTTTTCGAATCGAATGTTGGTCCACCAAGTCACTGATAATTTTCTTCGAAGAATTTCTAACGCTAAGGCACGCATTAAAGCTGGCGGTGCGGCTTCATCAACATAATGAAATCCGTTTTCGCCCGTTTGCTCCATCATTTCCTCCATACGATCACACAGCAAACTAGCAGCAATGGGTTCGTAAATTTTTATATAATCTAAAGAAATATCACAAAAAGTACATTTTCCCCAGTAACATCCGTGCGCCATAGTGAGCTTATTCCAGCGACCGTCAGACCACATTCGATGCATTGGATTCACAATTTCGATAACCGAAATGTATTTATCCAATAACAAATCAGAATAATCTGGAGTTCCCACTTGTGATTGTTTGTAATCAGGTTTTAGGGAATTATTTTTATAGACCACCTTACCGTCTTCTAACAAAAAAGTACGTTTATATCTTCGTGGCTCCCCTCCTTCGGAGGGGTCGGGGGAGGCTAATTCTTCTACCGGAACTTCGCCATCATCCAAGGTAATATAATCAAAAAATTCAAAAACACGAGCGTCAGATAGTGAACGTAATTCGGTGTTTGGGAAACCACCACCCATAGAAATCTTAATTTCGGGATAGTGTTTTTTAACCCATTGCGCTGATCGAAACGCACTGTATAAATTCCCAGGAAAAGGAACTGAAATTAGAAATAAAGTAGGTTTAACTGCTTCAATTTTTTCTTTTAAAGTCGAAAGCAAAACTGAATCAATATAGGTAGGTTCCTGCTGTAAAGCGGCATATAATTCATCAAAAGAATTTGCTGATCTCCCTAAACGTTCGGCATATCGGCTGAAGCCAAAATTAGCATCGACACATTCTACAATAAAATCAGAGATATCTTCAAGGTATAAAGTCGCTAAATGTTTCCCTTTATCCTGCGTTCCCATGGTTCCAAAAGCCCAATCGAGTTCTTCTAACTGTGCAAAACGAGAAGCCTCCGGCAAATAATCTTCCTGGCAAATCTGGAGTGCTAATGTTGGATTCTTTCCTTGCAAAAAAGCGATAACAGCATCAATTGTTTTAATGTATTCCTCTTGCAAAGCATAAATACGCTTGGAATTATCTGAAATTCCTTCAACTGTAAACTTTAAACTTGCAACCTGAAACAAACTTTGCAATCCCTCTTTCGAAAATAATTTCAAAATCACTTCAATACCTAAATCTGCCTGAAAGGCTTCAATCCCTTTTGTGTTTAGAAACCCCTTTATGTAAGCAGTTGCTGGATAAGGAGTATTCAATTGTGTAAAAGGCGGCGTAATAAGGAATAATTTAGTTTTCAAAGGGAATAAGTTTTGTGCAAAAATAAGGGATAATTTTAGTATTATGACTAAAACTTCCATTAGATATTAAACCTCTTAAACAAACAATATCCTTAAAACTTGTGCTCTTTCTTGCTAATCATCAACAATGAAAACAAAGAGATACAAGCTGCAGCACTCAAATAAAATCCAACATAAGTCAAACTATAATGCGTTGCAAGCCAAATAGCAATCATAGGTGCAAATGCAGCTCCTATGATACCCGCCATGTTAAATGCTAACGAAGTTCCGGAATAGCGAACAGTAGTAGGAAATAATTCAGATAAAAAAGTCCCTAATGGTCCATATGTAAATCCCATTAAAGTCATTCCTACGCACAAAAAGAAAGTCACCAGAAACGGACTTCCTGAATTCATGAAAAAGGAAAATGCAAAACCAAAGATAACTATAGCAATTGTAGCATAAATAAGCATTTGTCTGCGCCCAATACGATCAGCAATTAAAGCAGAAACCGGAATAAAAAGCGCAAAAAATAAGACCGAAAACAATTGCATCAACAGAAAATCTCTTTTGGAATAGCCTAAATCTGATGTTGCCCAACTCAAGGTAAAAACGGTCATTAAATAAAAAACTAAGAACGTAGTCATGGCAGCAAATGTCCCAAAAATCAATTGGTTTTTATAAAATTTAATTAGGGTAAGAAACGGTACTTTCACTTCATCTTTTTCTTTTTTAGCATTTTCAAACGCCGGAGTTTCTGTTATTTTCAATCGGATATAAAAACCTACAACAACTAGTAGCGAACTCGCAATAAAAGGAATTCTCCAGCCATAATATAGAAAAGCTTCGGCGGTCATCGTATCTGTTAATATCAAAAATGTACCCCCAGAAAGCAACAAGCCTATGGGAGCACCTAGTTGTGGGAACATTCCGTACCAAGCGCGTTTATTAGGCGGAGCATTTTCGATGGCTAATAATACAGCACCGCCCCATTCTCCTCCTAAACCTAACCCTTGACCAAAACGACATAACATTAATAACAATGGAGCCGCTATTCCAATATTTGCGTAGCTAGGTAAAAAACCAATACTCACCGTAGAAATTCCCATGGTCAATAAAGCAACTACCAAAGTAGTCTTACGACCAATCTTATCTCCATAATGCCCAAAAACTGCTGAACCCAAAGGACGAGACAGAAACGCAATCGAGAATGTTGCCAAAGAAAGCAAAACCGAGTTAGTGCTATCCGTAGAAGGAAAAAACAATTGAGGAAACACTAAAACCGCAGCATTAGCATAAATATAAAAATCAAAAAACTCAATTGTTGTACCTATTAAACTACCAAAAAGCACATGCTTTAATGAGTTTTCTTTCTTAGAATTTGAAGTATCTTTCATTTGTATGTTAAAATATTTCGATAAAAATGAAACTATTTTTCGAAAGTAGCAAATCTATTACTACACAAATCAAGGCTCGACATGCACAAGTCTGTAAATAAAGATTAGAATGAACCGCTAAAATAAAAGCCACATCTAAATTATTTTGAATAAAACAAAAAGCATTGCCAAAGCATTAATACGAAAACAATAATACAAAGAGCTAAAACTAATGATTTTTTACTTTTTATTCAGTTAAAATACCAAATCACCGAAATTACTATTGTTTTAAGAAAACTATTTGGTTATCTATATATAAAACCGTAAAATTACAGAAAATTAACATAATCTTAATATACCATTCAAACCTGTCACTTTGAAAATAAAATTTAAAAATAGCATTCCACTTGACGATTCCACTTTGTGGAGTAAATTAAAGGCGGGCGATGAAAAAGCATTTTCATTACTTTTTGAAAAGTATTATGAACAATTGCTTCGCTATGGTAATTCATTTTCTTCGGATACTGAAAAAGTGCAAGATTGCATTCAAGATGTATTTGCAGACGTTTGGTTATACAAGAATACTTTAAATGAAAACGCCATAGTAAAAGCCTACCTTTTATCAAGCGTAAGAAACCGTCTTGCTAGAATTCAAGAACGAGATCACATTTTTAGAAAAACAACTTCGACTGATTCGTTGGACTTTTTATTTGATTTCTCCATAGAACATCAATTAATTATAGACGAAAGCACAGCCGATAAAGTTAACCTACTTAATAAAAACATCAATCTTTTACCTTCAAGACAAAAAGAAGCACTGTATCTTCGTTACCACCAAGGCCTCAGCGTCGAACAAATTGCAGACCTGCTTGATGTAAATTACCAGTCGGCAAATAACTTATTACACCGCGCATTACTTCATTTGCGTAAGGAGTGGAACAGCTGTATTCCCTTACTATTACTGCTCTCACCTTCTGTATTATAAATTTATCTTAAATAAATTTAAAAAAAATCTTAATTTACTGAGTATATAATACGAAATCTGTCCTTTCTGTATTTGTAACCTTATTTTTAGATGCAAAAACGTAACAATTATACAGAAATAGAAGATTTTTTAATCGACGAATCTTTCCAGTCTTGGGTACGAACAAATACCGACAATGGAAACTGGGAGGAGTGGACTTTAGAAAATCCAAAACGTGCTAAATTAGTAGAAGATGCTAGAATATGGATTCTTGCCATGAAAGTTCCTTCTGATACTTTGCCCGCAGCTACACTACAGACAGCATTAATTGCAACTTGGAATAAAATCGAACAAAAAGAAACACTTACAAAAAAAGAAGTAAAACTTTGGAAATATAATTGGCTTAAGTCTGTTGCGGCAGTTTTGGTTTTTGGTTTACTCGCCTCATGGACTTATAGCCATTTATTTACTGCTAACAATTCGACCAAAATTTACAATGAACTTATTGACGAAAATGACGAAGGATTAGTAGAACAAACCAACAACTCAAACAATCCTCAAATTATAACTTTATCGGACGGAAGTTCCGTATTACTACAGCCAAACAGTAAATTAAGTTACCCTAAAATCTTTGTTGGTAATGAACGTAGAGTTTACTTATCAGGAGAGGGATTCTTTGAAATTAGCAAAAATCCTAAAAAACCTTTTCTAGTCTACGCTAATGAAATCGTGACTAAAGTTGTAGGAACTAGTTTTAGAATTAGTGCCTTTTCTAATGAACCAAATGTAGAGGTTGTTGTACGAACAGGAAAAGTGAAAGTACAATCAAATGAAAAATTATCAAATTCTAATAAAAACAAGGAGATCATATTACTGCCCAATGAAGCCTTGCGTTTTACACGTCAAAATTCGACCTTCAATAAAATTACTGATATTACTAAAGATGCTACCCTAGTACACTCTATTAGAACTATCGAACAATTAAGTTTTGATTTTACTGACATTCCTGTTAGTCAGATTTTCAAAACGATTGAACAAGCCTATGTTGTAAACATTGAATTCCCCAAAGATAAATTAAAAGACTGCCATCTTACGAGTGCACTGAATGATCAACCTTTACCAGAAAAATTAAAAATAATCTGTAAAGCCCTAGGAAACAATACAAGTTATGAAATGAATGGAAACCAAATTATCATCACCTCTGATGGTTGTAATTAACTGCGAAAAGCCTATGTAATACGAGAAAATAAATAAAAAAACGCCGAAAATGCTGTAACATCTTCGACGTTTAAATGTAATCAAATTGCCTTCTGTAAAAAGCAATTTGTGATGTTCCTAAAATACCCGATAAAAAGTACAAATTAAAACAAACCAAAATTATGAAAAAACCTGTTGTTAAACAACGATTACTCTTTCGAATCATGAAAATAACATTATTTCAATTCCTGTTGGCCTTTGTGTTTTCTACATTGACCATGGCAAATAGCGTTAAAGGGCAAAAGAAACTAGATACCAAAGTTTCACTAAGTATTGAAAATTTAACTTTATCTAGTGCATTAGCAAAACTAGAAAAAACTGCGAATGTAAAATTTTCTTACAATTCAAGAATAAGTCAGTTGAATCAAAAAGTAAACTACAATGCAAATGATGAAATGTTATCATCAATTCTTACTCATATTCTACAACCGCTAAACATTGGCTACTCTGAGGTAAGCAACCAAATTATTTTACAAAATAAATCATTACAAACCAATGATGTATTGAGTTCAAGTTTGCCACAATCCTTTCTAGACAATACTATTTTTGCCATTACAGCAAAAGGAAGAGTTATAGATGAGAAAGGAAACCCTTTACCCGGAGCTACAGTATTAATCAAAGGCACTAAAATAGCGGTCTTAACTGATGCGGATGGAAATTTCTCCATTGAAGCACCTGCAAATAGCAGTAGACTTGTTATATCATACATTGGTATGGAAACACAAGAAGTAGCTATAAAATCGACTACAATTACAGTAGTCCTTAGCGAATTTGGACAAAAGTTAAATGAAGTTGTAATTACTACTGGTTACGAAAAAACATCAAAAAGAACATTTACAGGAGCTATTAGTAAAATTACCGAAAAGGATTTACTAGTGGAAGGTGTTGTTGATATTAGTAGAATGATCGAAGGAAAAGCAGCTGGTGTAACCGTTCAAAACGTTACCGGTACGTTTGGTACTGCACCAAAAATTACAGTTCGTGGATCTTCATCAATATTTGGAGATACAAAACCACTTTGGGTTATTGACGGAATTGTACAAGAAGATATCGTTAACTTATCTTTTGCTGACTTAGCCTCAGGAAATTCAGAGACTTTACTAAGTTCATCAATTGCAGGTTTAAATGCCAATGATGTTTCGAGTATAGAGATCTTAAAAGATGCTTCGGCTACTTCAATCTACGGTTCAAGATCGTTGAACGGTGTTGTTGTTGTAACTACGAAGCAAGGAAGACGTGAATCTCCAATGAGCATCACTTATTCATTAGAACAAACAGCTAGAACAGTACCTAGTTACAATCAATATGATATTTTGAATTCTCAAGAAACAATGAGTATTCTTAAAGAAATTGAATCAAAAGGTTTCTTATCACTACCTCAAACCTCACAAGGGCGTTATGGTGGAGTTTATAATATTCTTGCCAATGAAATTAATCGCTATGATCAAACAAGCGGTACTTACGGTGTGAAAAATGATGAGCCAAGTAGAAATGCATTTCTTAAAAAATATGAATTAGCAAATACAGATTGGTTTGGTGTTTTATTCAGACCTTCAATCACGCAAAACCATTCATTGAGTTTGTCTGGTGGGGGTAAGAACAACGCTTATTTTGCTTCTCTAGGTTTCTACCATGATCCAGGATGGACAATTGCCGATGGTGTTAACCAACTAACAACCAATATTAAAAACACATTCTTTATCAATGATAAATTCAGCTTAACGTTGTCTACGCAAGCATCTGTGAGAGATCAATCAGCACCAGGAAGTTATGACAGCCTTAAAGATGGTGTAAGTGGTAGTACCACTAGAGATTTTGACATTAACCCTTTTAACTATGTATTAAATACAAATAGAACTTTGCGTCCTTACGATGAAAATGGAAACTATGAGTATTACCGTAATAACTGGGCGCCTATCAATATAATTGAAGAATTAAAAAACAATTATATGGAGATTAAAGTAAAAGACATTCGTTTTCAGGCAGATTTAGCTTATAAAATAAATCCAAAATTAACGTATAATTTTACTGCAAATGCAAGATATGCTAATACAACAAGAGAGCACAACATCCTTGAAAACTCAAACATTGTAGGCGCTTACAACGCTCAAGAAACAACAATTGTAAGAGATGCTAACATATTTTTATACCAAGATCCAGACAATTTAACAGCTCCAAAAGTTTCTGTTTTACCTAATGGAGGGATTTTAAGAAAATTCTCTAACGACTTAACTTCATACAATGTTAGAAATAGTTTTAACTATAAAAATGTTTTCAATAACAAACATGAATTAGAAGGTTTATTTGGTCAAGAATTAAGATCTGTAGATAGAAACAGTAATAACTTCACAGCCTATGGCTTACAATACGATAGAGGTTTAACTGCTTTTACTGATCCTAGAATATTAGAAAAACTAATCAACGGAGGAGAATCTTACTATGCTTTTAATGCAGAGAGAGAAAGAACTGTTGGTTTCTTTGGAAAACTAGGTTACACATACGACAGACGCTATACAGGATCGATCACAGGTCGTTATGACGGATCCAATAGACAAGGAAACAGCAATTCATCAAGATGGTTACCTACCTACACTTTTAGTGGTAAGTGGAATATTATGGAAGAAGATTTCATGAAAAATGTAAGAACAATCAATAACTTAAGCTTAAGAGGTTCTTATGGATTAACTGCAACTGCAGGACCAGCGACAAACTCTTTAGCGATCTACAAAAGTTTTATCACAGACCGTCTTAACTTAGCTGATAGAGAAACTGGATTAAATATCGATCAGTTACAAAATGCCGACTTAACTTGGGAAAAACAGTTTGAAACAAATATTGGTTTAGATTTAGGTATGTTTGACAACAGAGTTCAATTTACAACTGATATCTATAGCCGTAAAGCTTTTGATTTAGTTGATTATGTCACTACTTCAGGAATTGGAGGACAAAAATTGAAACAAGGAAACAATGCCGATATGGAAACAAAAGGTATTGAATTTAGCCTTTCGACTAAAAATTTAAATAATACTAGATTAAAATGGGCTACTTCGTTTAACTTCTCTGTTTACAATCAAGAAATAACTAAGTTACAAAACAATCCATCAGTATTAGGATTGGTTGATGGATCTGGTGGAAATACAATTGGACACCCTAGAAACGCGTTGTACTCTTACCAATTCACAGGATTAAACAATCAAGGTCTACCAACATTTATTATGGCAGATGGAGAAACAGATAATGTTGCAGGTGCTAATTTCCAAGACAACGAAGACATTACAAAATACTTGAAATATGAAGGTTCAATAGAGCCAAATAAATCAGCTGGTATTTCAAATACATTCACTTATGACAATTGGTCTTTAAACATATTCATTGTAGCCGCTGGAGGAAACAAAGTAAGATTAAACCCTATCTACTCTGACGCTTATGATGATTTAACAGTATTCACAAAAGACTTCACAAACAGATGGATTAACCCAGGAGATGAAGCTTTTACAAATATTCCTGTAATTGCTGATCAAAGATTGATTGCCAACTATGCATCACAATCAAAGGATTTAACCAGAGCTTACAATGCGTATAATTACTCAGATGCACGTGTTGCTGACGGTGCTTTCGTACGATTGAAAAACGTATCATTAAGCTATGAATTTCCAAAAGATCTAAAGAAAAAACTAGGAGTAAATGTTTTCTCTATGAAAGCTTCTACAGCTAATCCGCTACTGATCTATTCCGATAAAAAACTTAACGGACAAGATCCTGAATTTTACAGATCTGGTGGTGTTTCACAACCAATAACTAGCCAATACACATTCTCTATTAACGTATCTTTTTAATAAAAAACCATGAGAAAAATAAAAATAACCTTAACACTCCTTGTATTAATAGGATTAAGTACTAGTTGTGACGATTTCCTTTCTGAAATTCCAGACAACAGAACACAATTAGATACTCCAGATAAAATTTCAGAAATACTTGTAAATGCTTACCCAGAGGCGAGCTATATGGATTTTGCTGAAACGATGTCTGACAATGCTTTTGATAGTGAAAACCTACCCGCAACAACGATCAAAAACAGTCAAAACTACAACTGGCAAATGCAAGACGACATCCAGAAAGACACTCCATCTTTCTATTGGGACGCTTGCTACGTCGCAATAGCTCATGCTAATCAAGCGATCGATGCTATTAAAAAACTAGGTAACCCTGCAAACTTGAATGGACAAAGAGGTGAAGCTTTAATGGCTAGAGCTTACTCGCACTTCATGTTGGTAAGTGTGTTTTCACAAAGATACAACCCTGCTACAGCAGCTACAGATCTTGGAATTCCATACATACTAGAACCTGAAACGGTTTTATTTCAAAAATACACACGTAATTCAGTAGCAGAAGTATATGCTAATATTGAAAGTGATATTGAAGAAGGACTAAAATATGTAGGTGATGATTATACACAACCTAAATTTCACTTTAACAAAGCTGCTGCAAAAGCATTTGCTAGTCGTTTTTACTTAGTAAAAGGCGATTGGGACAAAGTATTAACAAACTCTAACGACCTAAGCAGTCAACCAGTTGGAAAGTTAAGAAGCATTGCAGATTATAACCTTCTTGATACAACAACTAGATTCAACATCTATTCCCAAGCTTCAGAAAACTCTAATTTATTAGTGGTATCAACTTCATCATTATACAATAGAACAATAAGAAGTAATCGATTTGGACTTGCTGGAGCCGAGAGAAATACAGTATTTGGATCAGCTACAAACTTATTCAACAAAACATGGTTATACACTAGCTTTTCTAGTAACGGATCTATTTCCATATTTCTACCAAAATTTGTTGAATATTTTAAATATACAAATGCGAATGCTGGAATTGGACTTCCTTATGTAACAAATGTATTATTGAGTAATGAAGAACTATTCCTTAATAAAATTGAGGCGCACATCATGAAAAATGACTTAGCTACAGCAAACACTGAGATAGAGTATTTCTTATCTACACGTACAACGGGTTACTCTGCAACAACAGACAAAGTAACTGAAGCTAAAATCGTAGCTAAATACCCCGTAGTAGCTGATGAATACACACCGTTTTACACTTTAACAAGCATTCAATCTTCCTACATAAAAGCAGTAGCTGAACTTAGAAGAATTGAGTTTATACACGAAGGATTGAGATGGTTTGACATCAAACGTTTTAATTTAAAAGTAACTCACAAAATCTACAACCAACCGAGCAACATCCTAACAAAGGACGATTTGCGAAGAGCGATACAAATCCCATTGCACGTAACTAATACAGGAATTGAAAAAAATCCACGTTAATTAAAAGATAGCTATGAAAATATTAAATAAATACAAAAAATTAATGGTGCTATCAAGTATAGTGCTATTAACCGCATGTGCAAGTGAAGATTCACTAAAAGAAAGTCAATTAGACTTATCTACACCAAGTAAAACAACGCTAGATAACTGGATTGATACTAATTATTTAATTCCGTACAACATTAACGTACAGTATAAATGGGATCAAAACACAGTGGATAACAACCGATTCTTGTACCCACCGATACAAACCAAAGTGCAACCTGTACTAGAAATCATCCAAAAAATATGGTTAAATAGTTATAAGGCAGTTGCTGGACCTGATTTTGTAAAAATTATCGCTCCAAGAGAATTTGTACTTGTAGGAGGTGTGAACTTAAATACGACTGGAACTATTACCTTAGGTCTTGCCGAAGGGGGTAAGCGTATCACTTTTTTCGAAACGGATAAAGTAGACAAAACGAATCGTGCAAACATCAAACGCTTTGTGCATACTATTCAACATGAATACATTCACATCCTAAACCAAACGAAACCTTTTGACGAAAAGTCAATGGCTAAAATCACACCTTCAGGTTACTCTTCTGCATGGTACAACACTACTGATGCAGCTGCTCTAGAGCAAGGTTTCTTAACAGCTTATGCAAAATCAAATATCAATGAAGACTTTGCCGAAACTGCAGCAACGATATTGATCAACTCAAAAGCAGAATATGCTGCGATACTAGCAGGAATAACAACTGCAACCGCAGTAACAAGTATCAAGGCCAAAGAAGCGATTGTCGTGAAATATTATAAAGATGCTTACGGAATTGACCTTTACGCATTAAGAGACGAGGCCGAAAAAAACACTACAGCTGTAATCAACGGAAATTAGTAGTGCAACTAAAGCTCATTCAATCAAACGCTTTAAAATCTATTTTATAAATATATAAATTAATAGAAATGAAACTTAAAAATATAACCAAATACCTGCTTGTTGCTATTTTAGCACTGCAACTGGTTTCCTGCGATAACAAGGAAACCTTAGAATCTCCATTTAACGCCACTCCTACCGAGCGATTAAATGCGAAACAGAAAGAACTAAACGATTTATTAGAATCCTCTGAATTTGGATGGAAAGCAGTCTATTTTACAGATAACACACAACTAGGAGGATACACGCACGTTTTTAAATTTAAAGCTGGAAAAGTAGACATGGCCTCAGATTTTGATGATGATACAGCTTCTTACCCAAGTGAATACAGCATCGAATTAGGAAGCACTGTAAGCTTAGTCTTTACAACTAAAAACAGAATCCATTTACTTTCTGACTCTAACACCTATCCTATCGAGTCACTACGAGGTAAAGGATATAAAGGAGATTTTCAGTTTTTATACTACGGTCAAGAAAACGGACAAATTATCTTTAGAACAAACAGAAGCTTTGAAGAATTGCGTTTTGTAAAAGCAACTGCATCTGATTGGACAGACTTGGCCAAAAGCAGACTAATGATACCTAATGTTATTGGAGCAAGCTCTAGACCATTATTTAGATTATTAGAAACTAATGATGGATCAAAAATTAGTCAATTTGATTTTAGTTTTACAGCCGCAACACGATTTGCAACGGCTAATTCTATCGAAACTGGTTCTACCTTAAGTAATAACATGGGAATTGCATATACCCCAACAGGCATCACTGTAAGCCCTGCAGTAGTTGTAGGTACACAAAAACTTTCTGACTTTACGTATGACCCTGCAACAGGGAGTTTTAATGCAACTGGTACCGCTGGAGTGACGGCGTCGATTAAATATTCTAATAAACCACTAGTTATTACAGAGGACTATAAGATATTACTCAACCCAAATCAACAATTGGTATATGCTTACATTTATAACCTAACAAATACTGCGCCTACGAATTCAGCATTATTTACATCGTTATTGAAAGAAACAGAAGCTGCTTTGACACCTGGTATTATTATCCAACGAATTCAACCATGGTTCAATAATCCTGATGGAACAAATTACATCGAATACAGATTTGCTTACGCGTCTGCACCTACAACAATAATCGCAAGGTATTATCATTATTTTACATTTACCAGCAATGCTGCTACTAGCACAGTAGCATTGACTCATGTAAAATGGAAAACAAGCACCTCGGCTACAGCAGCTAATGTAACTGCTCCAGCATTCTTAAAAAACTTAGATGATCAATTTATGAATCCACAAGGTCTTTATTTCATAAGACAATACGGCCTTGGGTATACAGCGTACACGTTTACTAGTACCAGTACGCCTTTTAGAATGACTGCATATTCGTTTCAATAAAACAAAATGGCAAACTAAATAATAGAACTGGCTACTTTCACAAGTAGCCAGTTTTTTTTTTACTTAATTAAAAGATATAAAACTCCATAATTCAACATTTCCCAAAGCTTTCATAAAACTAAAAAGCCTAACTTTACTTTTTAGTATTTTAGCCTTAAATTTAGAAAATCTTACTTATGCCAACCGACTGTATCAGCTATCAAAATTCTGGATATTTTTCTCCATTGATGAATGATTATTTAGACGAAAAATCAAACGTACAATCCCTATACAACCGCTTCCCTAAATTGGAAAATTTTGAAGCGCAAATTACTGAGAAGAAAGCCAACTTTAATAATGCCTCCAGAGCAACATTAGTTTCTGTTTTAAAAAAACAATACAGCGCCATACAAAGCTCACAACTCACTTTACAAAACATCGAATCGCTAAAAGTAGACAACACTTTTTCCATCACAACTGGACACCAACTCAACTTATTTAGTGGTCCTTTGTATTTTTTATATAAAATAATTTCTACCATAAATCTAACCCAGGAACTTAAAGCCAAGTACCCTGCCCATAATTTCGTACCCATTTATTGGATGGCAACCGAAGACCATGATTTTGAAGAAATCAATTATTTTAATTTTAGAGGTAAAAAAATAAGATGGAATAAAGAAAGTAATGGTCCCGTAGGTCGTTTATCCACCGAAGGGTTATCCGATTTATTTGAAGTATTCCAACAAGAATTAGGATCAAGCACTAACGCTACCACTTTAAAAAAAATATTTCAAGAAGCTTACTTGCAACATAACAACCTTGCTGACGCTACAAGACATCTGGCAAATGCACTTTTTGGAGACAAAGGCTTAGTAATCATAGATGCCGATGATGCCACTTTAAAAAGAAATTTTATTCCGTTTATCAAAGAAGAGCTACTAGAGCAAACTTCTCACAAAGCAGTACTAGAAACTACTGATAAGCTAAAAGATTATAACATTCAAGTCAACCCAAGGGAGATTAACTTATTCTATATCGAAGATCAGCTGCGCGAACGCATCATTTTCGAAAACGGAAAATACACAATAAACCACACCAAAAAAGAGTTTTCAGAAAATGAAATTCTTGAATTACTTGACAGTAACCCCGAAAAATTTAGTCCTAACGTAATTATGAGACCTTTGTACCAAGAAGTAATTTTACCCAATCTTTGCTATATTGGCGGAGGGGGAGAAATTGCATACTGGCTGGAACTTAAATCGTTTTTTAACAAAGTAAACATCACTTTCCCGATGCTTTTAGTGCGAAATTCTGTTTTATTAGCTTCAGACAAGCAAGTCAAAAAAATAGACAAGTTACAATTGAGTTGGAATGATTTATTCGCTAAACAAGGAGATTTAATCAATAGAGTCACTCTTCAAAATTCAGCTTTCCCTATTAATTTAACACCACAAAAGGAACAATTAGCCAAACAATTTAGTGACTTATACGACTTAGCCAAAAAAACCGATAATTCCTTCACCGGAGCTGTAAAAGCGCAGGAAGCAAAACAAACAAAAGGATTAGAAAATCTAGAAAAACGATTACTCAAAGCGCAAAAGAGAAAATTCAGTGAAGAAATAGAACGTACAACAAACTTACAAAACGAATTATTTCCTAATAAAAGCTTACAAGAAAGACAAGCCAATTTCTCAGAATTTTACTTAGAGCATGGCCCTGAATTAATTACTAAATTAATTTCACGCTTAAAACCACTAAAGCAAACATTTGAAATTGTTACTTTATAGATAAAATTAGCACACTATAATGCGAAAATTGCAACTTTATTAAACAAAATAAACTATTTTTGCACAAAATATAAAAAACAAAAAATGGCTACTAATAGAACTTTTACAATGATCAAGCCGGATGCAGTTGCAAACGGACACATCGGAAACATTCTTGCAATGATTACAAATGCAGGTTTCAAAATTGTTTCTTTAAAATTAACACAACTTACTATTGCTGATGCTCAAGCATTTTATGCTGTTCATGCTGCAAGACCTTTCTACGGAGAATTAGTTGAATTCATGTCAAGAGGACCAATCGTTGCTGCTATTTTAGAAAAAGATAACGCAGTTGAAGATTTCAGAACTTTAATTGGTGCTACAAACCCAGCTGAAGCTGCCGAAGGAACTATCCGTAAAGCATACGCTACTTCAATTGGAGAAAATGCAGTTCACGGTTCTGACAGTGATGAAAACGCAGCTATCGAAGGTGCTTTTCACTTTGCAGGAAGAGAGCAGTTCTAATCAATGATTCAGAATTAAGATTTTTAAATTCTTTTTTAATAATCACCTATATAAAAATCCCGTTTCAAAATTTTGAAACGGGATTTTTTTTATCTTAAATAAAGCTAATCTACTACAATCCTACATAATTATCGCAAAATCACAGTAGTCACAACATCACGCCTTAGCTCTTCATTAATCATTTTTACAATCTTAGCTTTTCCGTGACTTAACTCCTCACGCAACACAGACGAAGTTAACTCGACATACAACGTGCTTCCTTTCAAAACCACATTACGCGTATAACTATTCACCCCGTTCCCCATCAAATTACTCCAAGCATCCTTCACATCAATTTGATCCATGCCCGGCTGCAACTTATTTACTTGAATAATTTGTTTCAAAACATCCCCTACCGTACTCTGATTATTCAGTCTTTTTGCCATCTCCCATCAAGTTTATTGGTCCCGTTTTCTTATAATGATATTCTTTCTTATCTGCATTTTCAATTACTAATTCCTCGTCCGAAATCGCAATCAACTCCTCAGTCCATTTTGCATAATCAGTCGCATAATCCAGATAAACTTTATCCTTGTCATACCTTACAGTCACCTTTTCAAAAGCGTCATTCACTAAAAAAGTACCATCCAGTTGCGGCATCACTTTCTTGCGAATCCCTTTATTATCTTTGATTTCAAAATAATCAAAACTCTCATTCATCTTGTAATCCTTGTCTTCGCCCTTGTCCAAAACTACTTTTTCAATCTCCCAATACCCATTAATTTTAGCAACATCTGCTGGCTCAACTTTTTGGTGACAACCAACAAAAAACAATGACAACAACATTATTTTTAAAACACTTTTCATACAATTCTATTTTTATAAGGAGCTATTTCCTGCTGTCCGCTATATCTTTTTATTTGTATACTCCGCAAAGCTCCGTATACTAAATAAAAAGGATGCCGCTTCCATCAGGGCTAGGGATTTCTGGAAATAAATTCGTTTTGTTAGATACTACAAAGTTAACTTTAAAAAATCCAAACAAAAAGAAAATAGCAAAACACATTAAACTATTTTAACTATTTTTGATCCTATCACAAATACAAATCACTATGACTACAAAACCATTTTATAGTTTATTATTAATTATTCTATGCATCAGTTGTAGCACTGATCAATCCACAACAACTACTCCTGCAAGCACAACAACCTACTTCCCTCCTACCTCAGGATCAAGTTGGGAAACACAGTCCATTACTAATCTAAACTGGAAACAAGAAGCCGTACAACCACTCTTAGATTATCTAGCACTCAAAAACTCCAAGTCTTTTATCATTCTAATAAACGGCCGCATCGTACTGGAAAACTATTTCAACGGACACACAGCCACAACCATCTGGTATTGGGCAAGTGCCGGAAAAACATTAACCGCGACACTTACAGGAATTGCAGAGCAAGAAGGCTACTTGAGCATCAATAATAAAGTATCTGATTATATTGGAACCGGATGGACGAGTATTCCTTTAGCCAAAGAAAATTTAATTACCAATAAACATTTACTCAGCATGACATCTGGCTTAGAAGATATCGACAACGGCGACGCAGTAGATCCAGCCAGCCTTACTTATAAAGCAGATGCAGGAACACGATGGGCGTATCACAATGTCTATGTAAAACTGCAAGATATAATTGCCAAGGCTACAAATCAAACTTGGAACAACTATTTCAACACACGATTAAGAGACAAAATAGGAATGGATGGAACTTGGTTTCAATCTGGAAATAATTCTGTTTATGCCAGCACCACAAGAAGTATGGCTCGTTTTGGTCTATTAATGGCCAATAAAGGAAAATGGGAAAACAGCATCATCTTAAACGAAAATTATTTTAACGCCGCTACAACGAGCTCACAAAACATCAATTTAGGATACGGATACTTATGGTGGTTGAACGGCAAAAGCAGTTTCCATTTACCACAATCCCAACTGCAATTCTCTGGAAGTATCATTCCGTCCGCTCCAAACGATATGTTTATGGCTTTGGGCAAAAATGATCAAAAAATTTACATAATACCATCTAAAAACATGGTTGTCATTAGAATGGGAGACGCAGCAGATAATGTAAACTTAGCTTTATCCGACTTTGACAATGTATTATGGCAAAAAATTAATGCTTTGTATCAATAATTAATTTGAACCAAATTTTTTATAAATTGCAAATAAAAACACAACAATACCAATGCCTAGAAAAGCTCCATAGGCAAAATCATTTTTTTCTCGCAATACATTTGCCACAACAAAAGCAACAAGACTTATAAAATAAAGATATATTGGGCTAATATTCTTCATCATTTCTATTTAAAAAAACTATCTACAAATTCAAATTTATTAAAGACTTGCAAGTCTTCAATTCCTTCCCCAACACCAATGTATTTTACGGGAATTTTAAATTGGTCCGAAATACCTATTACAACACCACCTTTGGCAGTTCCATCTAGCTTTGTAATAGCTAATGAAGTAACTTCCGTAGCAGCAGTAAATTGTTTCGCTTGTTCAAAAGCATTTTGACCTGTTGAACCATCAAGAACTAATAACACATCATGAGGCGCATCAGCAACCACCTTTTGCATTACACGTTTTACTTTGGTCAACTCATTCATCAAGTTCACTTTATTATGCAAACGACCTGCCGTATCAATAATAACAACATCTGCACCTTGCGCAACAGCCGATTGTAACGTATCAAATGCCACAGATGCAGGATCACTCCCCATATTCTGTCTTACAATAGGCACACCTACTCTATCTGCCCATATTTGCAATTGATCGATAGCTGCGGCACGAAAAGTATCTGCAGCACCTAGAACAACATTGTATCCTTGTTTTTTGAATTGATAAGCCAGCTTACCAATAGTAGTAGTTTTTCCTACTCCATTTACACCTACAACCATTAAAACATAAGGTTTAGTTTGTACCGGAATAACAAATTCAGTTGCTTCACCTGTATTCGTCTCAGACAATAACGCAGCTATTTCTTCTTGTAAAATTTGATTGAGTTCATCAGTACCTAGGTACTTATCTGCAGCAACACGATTTTCAATACGAGTAATTATTTTTAAAGTGGTATCAACACCAACATCAGAAGAAACAAGTATTTCTTCTAAATTATCCAATACGGCATCATCTACCTTGGATTTTCCTGCAACAGCTTTGCTTAGTTTACCAAAAAAAGTTGTTTTTGTTTTTTCAAGCCCCTTATCTAGGGTCTCTTTTTTTTCGGTTGAAAATATTCTTTTAAAAAAACTCATGTTTTATACAGTATTAAAAATGAATCATTAGATACAATGAACTAATACGATTTCCTAATTGGTAAAGATAGAAAATAAAAAAGCTACTTCCGAATGAAAGTAGCTTTTCTATATATTGCTTTTATGAATTATTTCTTTTTCAAGAATTCATCAACAGCTTCAGGAGTCATAATAGATTCTACGAATGTATATGCACCAGTTTTAGGAGATTTCACCATTTTGATGGCTTTTGATAATCTCTTAGAAGATGTCTGTAACGATGCTACGGTTTTCTTTGCCATGATTTATTGTTATTTGCACTTTAAAAAAATCAGTAATGTTGCCACTACACGATCATTTCCAAAATCCTATTATTATTTAATTTCTTTGTGAACTGTTACTCTTTTCAAAACTGGATTAAATTTTTTAATCTCTAATCTGTCTGGAGTATTTTTTTTGTTCTTAGTTGTAATGTATCTTGAAGTACCTGCAACACCACTTGTTTTGTGCTCAGTACATTCTAAAATTACTTGGATTCTATTACCTTTCTTTGCCATCTTGCTATTTTTTTATATTGGAATTAAAGATTATTTAATAAATCCTTGAGACTGTGCTTTTTTCAAAACAGCTGCAATTCCATTTTTGTTAATTGTTTTTATCGTAGATGCTGCTACTCTAAGAGTAATCCATCTATCTTCTTCTGGAAGATAAAAACGCTTTTTCACTAAGTTAACAGAAAATTTTCTCTTAGTTTTATTCATAGCGTGAGAAACGTTATTTCCTACCATCGCTCTTTTACCTGTAAGGTCACAAACTCTTGACATTATACTTATCTTTTATCGTTATTCAAAATCAGGGTGCAAAGAAAAGAAAAATAAACGGATGAAACAAAAAATTACAAGACATTTTTTAAAATTTCTTTCCTTAATAATTCTAAACTCGAAAACACAGCTCTATCTATCACTTTTTCACGTGGTTGGCCAAAATTGTGTTCTTCAACAATTACTTCGGTCGGAGTTGCTAATGCGATGAAAACTGCTCCAATTTCAGCATTTACCTCTCCTTTTGTTGGCCCAGCGTTTCCAGTTGTCGCAATTGCATAATCTGTTTTCATCAAGCGTTTTGCACTCAAAGCCATAGCCGAAACCACTTCGGCACTCACAACTGTATGTTTTTTAATTAATGCATCAGGAATACCCAACACATCAATTTTAGCTTCGGTTGCATACGAAACCACACTTCCCTTAAAATAAGCCGATGCACCGGCAGTAGCCGCTAAAAGTGAGGCGATTGCCCCACCAGTACAACTTTCGGCTGTAGCAATGGTTTTTCCTTGTTTTTTAAGCATCTTACCAATCATTACATCTATCGTATCTTCATCTTCAAAACCAACGATAATATCATGGATAATAGCATCTAAGGACGCTACTCGCTCCTCAATCACACGCTCTAACATTTCTTTGTCTGTACCTCGTGCCGAAAGTCGCAATCGCACTCTTCCTGGACTTGGCAAATAAGCCAATTTCAAAAAATCAGGAAGATCATTCTCCCAATCCTCAATACGTTCCGCCACCATGCTCTCACCTTGACCGTAGGTCAAAATTGTTTTATGCATAATATAAGGCCTCTCATATTCCCTAACCACTTTTGGGATAATTTCATTCTCAACCAAGTATTTCATTTCATAAGGCACCCCAGGCAACGAAATAAAAACGGTGTTTTCTTTTTTCATCCACATTCCTGGTGCAGTACCCACTTGATTATGTAGTACTGTACATTTAGAAGGAACGAGCGCTTGATCTTTGTTGATTTGCGTAATTTCTCTTTTATAAAACCCCTCTATAAGTTGCGTAACATGCGCCAAAACAGCCGCATCCACAACCAACTCATCTTCAAAGTAATCACAAAATGTTTTCTTAGTCACATCGTCTTTTGTGGGCCCTAAACCGCCAGTTATTATAACTAAATCAACCTTGTTTTGCAGTGCCAAAAAAGTATTCACAATATGACTCTTATCATCACTTATAGAAATCATCTCACTAATCTCTACTCCGATCCTATCTAAGGATTTTGCAATAAAAGCAGAATTAGTATCTACAATCTGCCCTATTAAAATTTCATCACCTATAGTAACTATGGTTGCTCTCATTATCGATATGAATTTAAATTTTGCCGTATAAATAAAATCAACATTCATAAAAAAACGAATGTTGATTTGTACTATTAAAAAACGAACAAAAAATTAAAGATCGAAATCTTTTTTAATCTCTTTTATAGCGTCATTTATTTGTGTCTTAATACTCTTAAAAGTATCTTCGATATCTTTCTTTTTCCCCTCTGTTTTTGTCCATGCTTCCAATTGAAGAATTTCTTCAAAAGCAACATTTAGACCCAAAAGGTCCAGAGTTGGTTTTATTTTGTGCGCATAAGCATAAGCGTGCCTATGATCTTTTTTCTTGATTCCTTCTTTGATTTGCAATAAATCCTCAGGAACTTCGGTCACAAACAATGTTAGAATTTCATTTACAAATTCGGAATCATTATCTGAAAGTGCGTACACTTTTGAAAGGTTATAGTTTAAAGCCATTATTTTACTTGTATTCTAAATAGTTTATGTCCTTCTAAAAATCCCTCTAACACATCGTCTGGCTTTACAGCAGCAACTCCTGCCGGAGTTCCTGTAAAAATAATATCACCAATTTTCAATGTAAAATATTGCGAAACATGAGAAATAAGCTCATCAATATTCCACAACATTAAACTTGAATCTCCTTTTTGAACCGATTTATCGTTATTAGTTAGCTCAAAAGTAATATTTTCTAACGAACTAAACTGTGCTTTTGGCAAAAAATCACCTAGAACCGCCGATCCATCAAAAGCTTTCGCCTTTTCCCAAGACAATCCTTTCGCTTTTAAAGATTGCTGCAAGTATCTAGCAGTGAAATCAATACCCACACTAATCTCGTCATAATACTTATGAGCAAACTTCGCGTCAATGTGTTTTCCGACCTTATTGATCTTTACAATAATTTCAATTTCATGATGAATATCCTCCGAAAACTCCGGAATCACAAACGGATGTTGTTTTAATAAAACAGCCGAATCTGGCTTCATAAAAACAACTGGCTCCGCAGGACGCTCATTCTTTAACTCTGCTATGTGGTCTACATAATTTCGACCGATACAAATTATCTTCATTTCTTTATGGTGAATTGTAATTAGCAAATACTCTATTTTACTAATTTCTTAGTTTTTAGTATTCAGTTTTCTCAGTTTAATAGCCGTTAAAACTTTCTTTGTATACAAAGGAAAATCGGCATTTTGAATCCAACTAAAATACCCTGGTTCTTTTTCTAAAACAGTATCCACTTTCACCCCTTTATGCTTCCCGAAAGAAAACACCTCATCACCATCTGCATCAAATGAAATCATACCTGCAAAATCAGCATTCTTTTTCCTTGTCGAAAAATCCGACAACAACTTCACATCATTCTCTAAATCAGGATAACGTTCTAACTGCGCTTTTAGTATTTCATAAGTCGCCATTGTATCCGCTTCTGCAGAATGCGCGTTTTCTAAATTTTGACCGCAGTAAAATTTCAAGGCAGCACTTAATGTACGTTCTTCTTTTTTATGAAAAATAGTTTGAACATCTACTGAAACACGGTTTTTCATATCAAAATCAACACCTGCCCTCAACATTTCTTCGGCTAGTAACGGAATATCAAAACGATCCGAGTTAAAGCCTGCCAAGTCACTATCCTTAATCATATTATAAACAGCTGCTGCCAGCTCGTTAAAAGTAGGCTCATTTGCCACTTTTTCATCGGTGATTCCATGCACGGCAGTAGTTTGTGCAGGAATAGGAATCGTAGGATTCACTAACCAAGTTTTACTTTCTTTATTTCCGTTTGGAAAAACTTTGAATATTGATATTTCTACAATTCTATCTTTCCCTATGTCGATTCCTGTGGTCTCAAGATCGAAAAAGCAAATTGGTTTAGTAAGTTTTAATTCCATTTTTAATTTTTGAGTGTTTACAAATATAGAAAATTGGACTCAAAATTGAGCCATTAGATTAAAAAAGAAAACCCGATAAATTCAAATTTATCGGGTTTGTTGTTATTTTCTTTAGCAATTACAAATCTCTATTTACATCAAATGCTTCTAGATATTCAGCAACTCTTTTTACAAAACTACCCCCAAGCGCTCCATCTACAACGCGGTGGTCATAACTATGCGACAAGAACATTTTTTGACGAATCCCAATGAAATCTCCTTCTGGAGTTTCAATAACAGCCGGCATTTTACGAATCGCTCCAAGAGCTAAAATCCCTACTTGTGGTTGATTAATGATTGGTGTGCCAAAAACACTACCAAAAGTACCCACGTTAGTAACCGTATAGGTTCCGCCTTGTGTATCATCTGGTTTTAGTTTCCCCATTTTTGCACGGTTTCCTAAATCATTAACCGCCTTAGCCATTCCTACTAAATTCAATTGATCTGCATTTTTAATTACAGGAACAATTAAATTACCGTTTGGTAAAGCAGCAGCCATTCCAAGATTAATATTTTTCTTTTTAACAATAAAATCACCATCCACAGAAATATTCATACCTGGAAAATCTTTTATTGCTTTTGCAACAGCTTCCATAAAGATAGGTGTATAAGTCAACTTCTCCCCTTCTCTTTTTTCGAAAGCTACTTTATTTTTCTCTCTCCATTTTACGATGTTTGTCACATCGACTTCAATAAAAGATTGGACGTGAGCCGATGTTTGAACCGAAGCCACCATGTAACCCGAAATCAACTTACGCATTCTATCCATTTCAACAATTTCATCTCCACCTGTTAAAGAAACAGGCGCTGTTCTTTGAGCAGAAGCAGCTGGAGCCGAAGCTGTTTTTTGAGCCACAACCACAGGTTGAGCCCCTTTATTTTGTACATAATCTAAAATATCACTTTTTGTAACGCGACCATCTTTTCCTGTGCCAGAAATTGATTCTAACTCAGCTACAGAAACCCCTTCTTCTTTAGCAATATTCCTTACTAAAGGTGAGAAAAATTTATCTGAACCCGAAAAATCTGCAGCCTCCACGGGAGCGGCAACACTTTCTTTAACAGCATCCATTGATTGCTCCACTACAGCAGCAGCTTGAACCACTTCACTATCAGCAACAGCAGTAGCACCTCCACCTTCGGTTTCAATAATAGCAATAGTTTGACCTACTTGAACCAAATCATCTTTACCAAATAATTTTTCGATCAAAATTCCCGAAACCTCACTAGGCACTTCACTATCCACTTTATCAGTAGCAATTTCAAGTACTGCCTCATCAGCCTCAATCTTATCACCTACTTCTTTCAACCAGTTTGTAATGGTTGCTTCTGCTACGCTTTCTCCCATTTTAGGAAGTCTCAATTCAAATCTTGCCATATTGTTAACCTAAAAGGTGATTTTGTTTTACAGTTTGCGAAATTACTAAAAATTATATACATAAATTACATTAACAATAATTTTTCAATAAATTTTTATAATCTCACCTCTATCATTACTATTATTACTTCCTATCATAAAACTTGCTTTTTTCAAGCATATTTTAAAGGTAAGCGCTTTATTTTTTGAAGATTCCATAATTGCAATGCAATCTTTAAAAGAAACAAACTCATTATCTAGAATAATTTCAAGATCCCGAGCTTGCTCATACGCCGACGAAATTAACATTTTTTCTGTTTTCAAATTGTTAAAAGAGACTTTTTTTAACAAAATCAACCGCAATTTTTCCTGCAGTAATTCATCCGAAGAAAACAGCACATAAGAATTTGGACTCTTTAACTTAATCCCTTGCCCTTGTTTCTTTTTTGCCAACGAAAAAAAATAAACTCCCAAACGCATGAATACATTAAAAACTGTTGCCGTTTTAAAATGCTTTTTATAAAAAAATTGCATTGCTTCTTGAAAACGCTTCATATATAATTTGTCCTTTACCGTACTCTCCCCCTTATAATGAACAACAGTAGTATCTGCATAGTAAAAGTTAACCACGCCTTGCTGCAATGCACGATACGACAAGTCTATATCGTCTGAATACATGAAACAATTTTCATCAAAACCATTTAAATCATGATACAACTTTTTTTTCATGAACATAAATGCTCCCACAAGAATTTCCACCTCACCAGTTTGATCTTCAGTCATATATTGAGCATAATATTTTGAAAACCATTTTATTTTGGGAAAAACTTTGTACAATCCAGTGATTTTAGTAAAAGCTACCCAAGGAGTAGGAATACCACGTTTACTTTCTGGTAGAAAATTACCCGCACCATCAATTAGTTTGACACCTATAATCCCGAGGTTTTTTTGCCTTTCGGCGAAAGCCAAAACTTTAACAAAAGTATCCTCTGCAACCACCGTATCGGGATTAAGAATGCATATATAGTCGCCTTGTGCTTGACACACTCCGATATTATTACCTTTAGGGAAACCTAAATTTTCATTATTGGTTATTAGTTTTACAGAAGGAAATCGAGATTTCATCATCTCGACACTACCATCAGTTGAGTTATTATCAACGACAATGATTTCTGAATTGATATCCTTCAAAGCGGCTTGAACACTTAAAACGCAGAGTTCTAAAAAATACCGAACATTATAATTAAGGATGATGATGGAGAGTTGCAATATTTTTTTTTTAGTCTTTTAGGGTTTTGTTTTCATAATTACTTACTAAATTACTCAAATTTACGGTAATTTTATCTAACTCAAAAAACTAATTTTCCGCAGGCCTACAATTACTATTCATTATGGCAAAAGTACAAAATCAACGTTTCTTGCAACAATTACAAACACAAATAAAACACAGCTATAGGATAGTAAACTTTATAATTCTCAATTACAAACTAATGGATGTGTGCCAACTTCAGTTTAAAACCTTACTTTTGCACAAAAATTAGTATTGTGAATTACCTTTCAGTAGAAAATATATCGAAGTCGTTTGGAGAACGCACCCTTTTTAAAGACATTTCGTTTGGAATAAACAAAGACCAAAAAATTGCTTTTATTGCCAAAAATGGTTCTGGTAAAACTACCATTATGAGTATTATTAATGGTCTTGACGAGCCAGACACTGGACAAGTGGTGTTGCGCAAAGGTATTAGAATGGCTTTTTTGTCTCAAAATAACAATTTGCAAGACGAACTGACTATTGAAGAAAGCATTTTTGCATCAGACAATGAGACTTTAAAGATTATTGAAGCCTACGAAAAAGCATTAGAAAACCCAGAAGATGAAGAAGCTTATCAAAAAGCTTTTGACGGAATGGACCAACACAATGCTTGGGATTTTGAAACACAATACAAGCAAATTTTGTTCAAATTAAAGTTGGAAGACTTTAAACTGAAAGTAAAAAACCTTTCGGGTGGGCAAAAAAAACGTTTATCACTAGCTATTATCTTAATCAACCGTCCTGATTTATTGATTTTGGATGAACCGACGAATCACTTGGACCTCGAGATGATCGAATGGTTAGAAAGTTATTTTACTAAAGAAAACATTACGTTGTTCATGGTAACGCACGACCGTTTCTTTTTAGAGCGTGTGTGTAATGAAATCATTGAATTAGACAACGGAAAATTATACCAATACAAAGGAAACTATTCGTATTACTTAGAGAAAAAAGAAGAGCGCATTGCATCAGAAAACTCTAGTGTTGATAAAGCGCAAAATCTTTTTGTAAAAGAATTAGAATGGATGCGTCGCCAACCAAAAGCGAGAACGACTAAATCAAAATCACGTCAAGATGACTTTTATGACATCAAGGAAAAAGCACAAAGCCGCCGTCGTGAAAACAAGGTAGAACTTGAAATCAATATGGAACGCATGGGAAGCAAAATTATTGAGCTTCACAAAATTTCGAAAAAATTCAAGGACCATGTGATCATGGACAATTTTAGCTTTGACTTTCAACGCGGAGAACGCATTGGAATCATTGGTAAAAACGGAACAGGAAAATCGACTTTCTTGAATCTATTAACAGGTACTTTACCCCTTGACTCAGGAAAAGTGGTTATGGGAGAAACCATCAAAGTAGGTTACTACACACAAAGCGGAATCAACCCTAAACCAGGGCAACGCGTTATTGATGTCATTAAAGAATATGGCGAATACATCCCATTGATGAAAGGAAAAATCATCTCGGCTTCACAATTATTAGAGCGTTTCTTGTTTGATGCAAAAAAGCAATATGATTTTGTTGACCGTTTGAGCGGAGGAGAATTAAAGCGTTTGTACTTATGTACCGTTTTGATTCAGAATCCAAACTTCTTGATTCTCGATGAACCTACGAACGATTTAGACATTGTAACCTTAAATGTACTAGAGAGTTTTTTACTTGATTACCCAGGCTGTCTATTAGTGGTATCTCACGATAGGTATTTCATGGATAAAATTGTAGATCACTTATTCATCTTTAGAGGTGACGGTGTAGTCGAAGATTTCCCAGGAAACTACTCTGATTTTAGAGCTTATGAAGACAGTACCGATGTTGCTCAAAAAGAGGAAAACAAAGCCGAGAAGAAAGACTGGAAACAAAATAATCCTACTGGAAACCTAACTTTTAACGAGCAAAAAGAATTCCAGAAGTTAGAACGCGAGATCAAAGATCTGGAAGAGCAAAAGGCCAAAATTGAGCTTTTATTCTCTGAAGGAAAAGTTGTTGACGCCGACATTGAGAAAAAAGGAAACGAATTACAAAACCTCATCAATAAGGCGGAAGCCAAAGAAGAAAGATGGTTTGAGCTAAGCGCAAAAATGGAAGGATAGGCTTTTTTTCTATAAAAAAGACAACCATATCACTTCAACTAAGCACAAATATCATCCTATTATACCCCTTTTTTAGTTCAAGTATTGAGGACGCTTTCGTTGAAAAGACAAATAATATTCAATAATTACTATATAAAACTCATAACCCCAATAGCCTTAGCAGTGATGCTATCTATTGGGGTTTATTTTTATGCGTTTTACAACTACTAAAAAAACTGTAAATAATTATAATTCTTGCGTTTACATTCCAAATTCTTAGCAATACAGACTCTTTCCTTCTATAATTAAAATTTGTAAGAAAAAAATGTTTAAAATGTATCGATTTTAATAATATATGTAAAACTAAATAATATATTTGCTTTATATTTAACCCCCAAATAAACCAAATTACTTATGAGAATTTTGAAACTTTTTCCTGTCTTATTCTTTACCGCATTTATTATATTTTCCTGTGCAAATGAAGAAATCTCTAAAGCTTATCAAAACACTGAACTGGCAAATCAACAAAATAAATTAGAAGATGCTCCTGTTCCATTAGCAAATCTAAATTCAGGGATTTTGATTGACGGAGCAATAATAAAAAATACTACTCCCCCTAAACCCAATAGCACGATTAATCTTGCTGTTGAACCAGGTACTATAGAAGGGTTGCTAAAATCTGGTTTTGACTTACATTTTACTTCAACCGAATCAAATATTGCTGGAGCTTATTTGCAATTTAAAGATGTCGATGGTAATACTACATCAAGCTATTTTGACATTCCATTAGAACATTTTAAAGCTAATAAGAAAGTTAATCCTAAAAAAAATCTAACATCTAAAAATACATTTTCTACTCAAAAAAATAATTCACCAGAAAAAGAATATGTAATCGATGTGAATTTTGCAGACTCATTTCCACCGGGAAAATTTTGTGGCCTTATCTGTATTTATGATGATAAAGGTAATATTAGTGAACCAGTAACCGTATGCGTAGAGGTAGAAGCATGGGGAGGTAATGCCGAAATTACTGGAGAATGGGACATAGAAGATTCTACATTCGGTGAACAATCAACACTTTTATGTGCAAACAACAAAGAGATTGAAGTCAATTACGAACAAAAAATTAGTGAAAAGGTAAACCTAACATTTCTTGAAAATGGAAACTTTGAAATTATAAACAAAGGAGAATGGAAGACATTGGATGATACTGCTTCTGCAAATAGCTGTTCGCCAATTTATCAAATCGATTCATACCTAGTTGATGCCAAAACAACTGGAAAATGGGCTTATAATGAAGTAGCCAAAAAACTAACCTTAGTCGCTTTTAGCTATGTAGATGTTTTAAATTCCCAGGAAAATGAAGACTACCCATATGGTGATTTAATTTTTGAGGGAGCATCCATAGAAATAATAAATGGTAAACTTATTATCACAGATACTAATAACGACACCTACACCTTCAAAAGAAAATAGTTTTAAATCTTCCTGTATTTACTTTTTAAATCAAAGTCCGAAAGACTTTATAATATAGTAGTATTAGTAATAGATAATTTTTAGAGTGCTTTTGCTAACAAACGAACTAAATCTTTAAAAATGGAAAAACCAACACTTATCTTCTGATTCAAAAGGAAATATAGAAAAAAAAAAAAAAAAAAAAAATCAAATAACTTTACTTTATAGCTTTTGGAATATTTCAATTAGGAAAAGACTGTGCCCAATACGATAAACGACACAACATTTCCACTACTAAAAATGCCGAATAAAAGCTAGAACGTAAACTAGAATGCATCAACTAAACCTTCACAACTAAACCGTTTTGTGGAGGTTTTTTTATACAAAAATCACACAGAGTTTAAAAATAAATACGGCATTAAATAGTAATTCAATAGGAAAGACACAAATGTTTTATTACGTTCTGTAAAACTTTCGAGATTCTTTTCAAAGCATAACTATCACTCTCCTTTTTCCAAAAAAAAATGGCTGTGCCTCAATTGAAGCACAGCCATTTTACAAGTGAATTAACTAAATTACTTGACAATTATTTTTACCACATTATATTTTATTAGCTTACTATTCACTTGACAAAAATACAAGCCTGGACTTAAATTTGCTTTGGCAAGCGCCACTTGATTTGCTCCTACTTGTGTTTCTAAGTTAATATTTCTAACCACTTTTCCTAGCACATCAAAAATCTGGATTGTAATTTTTTCTTGTTCTAAAGCTGTAAAATAAAGCACCGATTTATCCGTTATTGGGTTTGGTGTTACATACACACTATTCTTACTCTCTAGCTCATTATCCGTTACCGATAAGCTAGCTTCTTTTGAAAATTGAATCGCTTGTAAATCCATTTTCTTAGTTGTAGACTGACCATCCGCAGCTGTCATTTTAAACACAATTGTTTTAATATCATTCAATAGTAAAGATGTTCCTTTGCTAGAAGCAAATTGAGAAAACGGAATTGCAAAACTCTGAATATCATCTGTTAATGTGATGGTTGCTTTGTATTGCTCCTCCCAGTTTTCAATACTACTTTTTACAAAAGTAATTTCCAGTTTTCCAGTTCCTTTTGCTTTCAAGCGAAAACTTTTGTAAGCGGATAAATCTACTGCTTTAAATCGAGGCGTAAGTGCTCTATATGCAGCTATGTACTCGCTTGTTGTTGCAGTTAAACTTAAATTTCTTTCTACACTAAAATTAGCTGCGTCAAATGATTCGTTGTTTGGTGAAATAATATACTGATTTACTGAAGTACTTGCTGCCGAAGCATCAACACCCCAAGGCCCATCAGACAAGAATAAATCATCTGGAATAGCAACTCCATCTCCAATTCTAAAACCAACATCAAATAAGTTACCTGTAGGAATTACGATATTACTAATATACTTTTTACCCAAATCAATTGACGTACTGATTTTTTCTTCAGCGCTAGTTTCTGTTTTTCTCAATCCAGCATCAAGTGTTATTAATCCTGTTGCATTTGTATTTATCATTTGCAACTCTAAACTTCCATTGTTGTACTTTCCTTTTCGAACAAAAACAGTTGGAGCATTAGAAAGGTTATAGTCTTTAATTGGTTTTTGAGTATCAATCAATTTCACTACCTCTTCACCCAAAACAAACAAATCATCAATTGAGTTTGTCCAAATTTGGAAATTATAAAACCCAATATTTTTTTCATATTTATCTAAATTCCAGTGGCTTTCTACTCCAAAATTAGCACCAGCATTAATTTCTTTTACAGAAAGACTCAATACATATTCAACTGTGTTATCAGCATTTCTGATAATTGTTTTAATGAATGGTTGTTCCTGAATATAAATGGTTGACACCGAAATAATTTGTGCCCCTAGCAAACGATCACAAATAAACTTAGTATGCTCATACACTCCATCATCGGTTCTTAAGGCCAAAATAGAAGCAATTGCTTTACTATTTTTCAAATAATCCACAGAATATACTGCCGAAGCATTTGTAATAGCTAGCAAGTCGCTAGGCGTTGACTCAATAACCGACTCCTCTTTAAGCACTCCAAACGGAATAAAATCTCTTAGACTTATTGAATTGGACTTATTAGCATATTTTGTTGGCTTCACCACTTTCTTAGCGGTAGCAACATCAAATTTATAAGCGTTTTTTACACGTTCAAAATTACGTTTATTAATTTGTTCTGAAAGTCTACTATTACTTTCTAAACCTCCATCATTACCCCCTGAAACAGCTTCCTCTATTACAGGACAAGAAGCATAACCTGAACATGAAGGATCTTCGCAATCAATTAAACCGTCTCCATCATCATCAATTCCATTATCGCAAATTTCTTGAGGAACCGGAGCCGTGGGACAACGCGCACCATCATTACTAGAACTAGCTGGACCGTAAGCAAACAAGTTAGAGTCCATTGTTGTTGTCGTACTCACATTAGCAACATCTCTAATAATGTAAACCGTACCCGTTTGATTGGCCGAAATATAAAAACTACCTGACAAATCAAAATAAACAGCTCCGTACGTATAGGACTTCCCATTAATGATAGGAACAACACCTAGATTAGTAACAGCACCTGTGTCTGGATTAATTCGATATAAAATATTAGTATTTTGCTCTACTGTATAAAGATTTCCATCTACAGCATTAAATGCCCAATCGTGGACGCTTAAACTTTTTGATAATTCAAATGAACCAATATATTTTGTATAATTAGCCGAATCTGGATCTAAATCTATTTTGTAATAAGTACTTCCTCCAGCTTTCAAAAAGTAAATACCACTAGGACTTACATCTCCTACATATTTATTAGTATCATTTAATTCAGGAATATTAAATACAGTACTTGTAAAATTTTTCCCTATCCTAACAATAGATTTTGAAGGCGACGATAAATACCCCCAAATATAACCGTCCTTAGCGTTGTATCCTGCTGCATTAATATTACCCGAAGTAATATTTGGAGCCACTAATACTGAATTCCCCGAAGCCAAGTCAATTGCATACACATCATTGTATTGAAATAAGTACGCATTAAAATCACAATTAAAAGGAATATCCTGAGCTTGACTATTGATACCAATTAAGCAAAAAACAGTAATTAACACTGTTCTTTTCACTAAAAGTAAAGTTCTATTCATAATGGAAGTTTTAAGTTAACAACAGTATAAAATTACCACTTAAATTCCTGACTACAAACAACTTTTAGATATTTTGAATAAAAAAGCCCGACGAATGGTAGATTACTATCGATAAACTGCATTGCAATTGCCCTCAATTGAGATGAAAAAAGCAAGTAGAGCAAAATAACTGCGCCCTACTTGCTTGTTGAAGTCCTAGATTCCTTGAGAAATACTTATGCTATTAAAAATGTTGATTTGTAATTATCGAAAGTTATTGCATCCATTAGAATAGTGTTATTACCACGCTTTTCTGTTGTTGCATTCAGCTCTATTTGATTGAATTTTTTAAACAAATAAACGTCCTTCATACAAGCAGCTATACTTTTATGAAATGCTGTTCTATAAATAGGCAAGAGTTGATTATTGATTTTTAAATCCATTTGAAAAACAGAGCCTTTGTTCAATTTACTCTTTTTAGTGATATTTAAGGTAAAACCTGTTGCAACACCATTTTGTTGCCCTTGATATTGTACTACCATAGTATTGATTTTTTTTAATCTAATTAAACATAAACGAACCGCTTCAATTATTAAATTCGCTTTATTGCATATCAAATTTAGCATAAAAATAAAAACTATCATAATTACAGCAGCAAAATTATCAATTAAGCAACAGTTACTTGATTCGATTTAATTCGTAAAAACAAAAAAACCACAACAGCCTTCATGAACTGTTGTGGTTTTCCCTATAATACTTAATCTTTACTAGGTAAATTGACCCTATACAAGATCAAAACGATCTAAGTTCATCACTTTATTCCAAACTGCAACAAAGTCTTTTACAAATTTATCCTGTGAATCCTCACATCCATAAACCTCAGCAATTGCTCTTAGTTCTGAATTAGATCCAAAAATTAAATCTACACGAGAACCCAACCATTTCAATTGGTTTGTTTTACGGTCGCGCCCTTCAAAAACATCTTGTGCTGCCGAAACCGCTTTCCAAGTGGTATCCAAATCTAATAAATTTAAAAAATAATCATTTGAAAGTGTTTCTGTGCGGTTCGTAAATACACCATTACTAGAATGATCAAAGTTGATATTCAAAACACGTAAACCACCAAAAAGCAGTGTCAATTCAGGAACAGTTAGCGTCAATAGTTGCGCTTTATCAACTAACATTTCTTCTGCTGAAATGGTATAATTTGCTCTAGTATAATTACGGAATCCATCTGCCTCAGGTTGAAGCACTGCAAATGACTCAACATCTGTTTGCTCTTGTGAAGCATCTGTTCTACCAGGAGCAAAAGGAACTGTTATTGTTTGTCCCGCATTAGCAGCTGCTTTCTCGACAGCTGCACAACCTGCTAAAACAATTAAATCGGCAATAGAAACTTGTTTACCTCCAGATTGCGAATCATTAAAACTAGCCTGAATCCCTTCTAGTTTTGCTAATACTTTCGCCAATTGTTTTGGATTATTAACTTCCCAATTCTTTTGAGGTTCTAAACGGACACGAGCACCATTAGCCCCACCTCTTTTATCCGAACCTCTAAAAGTAGAAGCTGAAGCCCAAGCAGTAGCAACTAACTCAGAAACAGACAACCCAGTATCCAATATCGTCTTTTTCAATTGGCTTACATCATTTGAATCAATTAACTGGTGTGTAACTGCCGGAATTGGGTCTTGCCAAATCAACTCTTCCTTAGGTACTTCTGGCCCTAGGTAACGAGCAACAGGCCCCATATCACGGTGCGTCAATTTAAACCAAGCGCGAGAAAACGCATCGGCCAATAAATCAGGATTTTCATAAAAACGTCTTGATATTGGCTCATAAATAGGATCTACTCGTAAAGCAAGATCACTAGTAAGCATCATCGGCGCATGACTTTTAGCTGGGTTATGCGCATCTGGCACAGTACCAGCACCTCCATTTCCTTTTGGCTTCCATTGATGAGCACCTGCTGGACTTTTAGTTAGCTCCCATTCGAAACCAAATAAATTTTCGAAATAATTATTACTCCATTTTGTAGGTGTAGTTGTCCAAGCTCCTTCTAGTCCACTCGAAATTGTATGCTCTCCTGCACCCGATCCAAAATTATTTTTCCAGCCTAAACCTTGTTGTTCTATAGGTGCCGCTGCTGGTTCTGGCCCCACATGCTCATCAGGATTTGCAGCTCCATGTGTTTTACCAAACGTGTGTCCACCGGCAATAAGCGCCACTGTTTCTTCGTCATTCATTGCCATACGAGCAAATGTCTCTCTAATATCACGTGCCGAAGCTAGTGGATCAGGGTTTCCGTTTGGTCCTTCTGGATTTACATAAATAAGCCCCATTTGCACTGCTGCAAGAGGATTTTCAAGTTCGCGATCACCTGTATATCGTTTATCGTCTAGCCATTTTCCTTCAGAACCCCAGTAAATATTATCCGAAGGCTCCCAAACATCAGCGCGTCCACCGGCAAAACCAAATGTTTTTAGACCCATCGATTCTAATGCACAGTTTCCTGTAAGCACCATCAAATCGGCCCAAGAGATTTTCTTACCGTATTTCTTTTTAATTGGCCATAATAACAACCGTGCTTTATCTAAGTTGACATTGTCAGGCCAACTATTTAAAGGTGCGAAACGCTGTGTTCCCATACCCGCACCACCACGACCATCGGCCACACGGTACGTTCCTGCACTATGCCAAGCCATTCTTATAAAAAACGGACCATAATGACCATAATCTGCAGGCCACCATTCTTGCGAATTAGTCATTAATTCGAATATATCTTTTTTCAGGGCGGCTAAATCTAAACTTTTAAATGCCTCAGCATAATTGAATTGTTCTCCCATTGGGTTAGACAAATCAGCATGTTGACGTAAAATATTTAGTTTTAATTGATTTGGCCACCAATCATTATTTTTTGTACCTGATCCTGCCGTTTGTTTTGGTGCTCCACTAGAAAACGGACATTTACCTTCTCCGCTTGCGTTATTCATGTTTTCCATAATTATATATGATTTAAGTTAGATTCTTTGTTCTTGCTAAATTACAAAATAACCAACTATTAAAAATATTTTTTCAATAGATAAAAACTATATTAATATCGTATTTCATAAAAACCCAAAGAAAAAGCCGTACCAAAATTCATCTCTGTTACGGCTTTTACCTATTTATAATCAAACACTTAACTGGCATCATCACCACGGAATTGGGTTGTAATCTTTTAAAAACTTCCCACACCAATGTTTCCCCGTATTTATACCATCAAACAAAGGGTCCATTACTCGAGCAGCGCCGTCTACAATATCTAGCGGTGGCTGAAAATCTTCTAACTCTTGTTTCTTCTTGGCTAATTCGGCTGGATCTTCATCCGTTACCCATCCTGTATCTACGGCGTTCATGAATATTCCGGCTTTCGCCAATTCTCCTGCGGCAGTATGCGTAAGCATATTAAGCGCCGCTTTGGCCATATTAGTATGGGGATGACGTGCCTCTTTAAAAAAGCGATGAAACTTGCCTTCCATAGCAGAGACATTAATAATATGTTTTTGTCCTGTATTGTCTTTTTTCATCACTTCCGAAAGGCGGTTACACAACACAAACGGAGCAACAGAGTTCACCAGCTGCACTTCGATCATTTCAGTAGTTTCTATTTGGCCTAATTTCAAACGCCAACTGTTGGTTTTACGCAAATCGACTTGCTGTAGGTCGGCGTCGAGTGCTCCTTCTGGGAAAACTTCATTGGCGACAAGTGCATTATCAAACGAGTACGGAATCTGAGACAATTTGGCCGAAGCCCTTAAACCAATTCCCGGTTCCGGTCCGTGCCAAGTTACCGGCATATTTTGATTGGATGAAGCTCCTGATGTCAATACCTTCAACTCATCCAGACAGTTTATATGATCCTGCAATAACTCCTGCGCCTGCTGTGGCAATTGATGAATAGGAAGTTCTTCGTTTTTGATCATGTGCGTATAGAATCCCGCTGGACGTCTTACCGTTTGAGCAGCATTATTA
Organism: Flavobacterium muglaense; assembly: GCF_014305155.1. Lineage (GTDB taxonomy): Bacteria > Bacteroidota > Bacteroidia > Flavobacteriales > Flavobacteriaceae > Flavobacterium > Flavobacterium muglaense. Next base: position 36,332 of record NZ_JACRUK010000002.1, on the reverse strand, counting down.
ATTAGAATATCTAGTCGCTCATACTTTTGCTCTATAAAATTACAAAAAATCTCTACGGACGGAATATGTCTTAAATCCAATCCGTGAATTTTTAATCGGTGCCCCCAATCCATAAAATCAGGTTCTTTACCAAAACGCAATGCTGAATCTACTGGAAAACGAGTGGTTGCAATAACAGTAGCACCTCCACGCAATAACATTAAAGTAATGTGATAGCCAATTTTTAATCTCGACCCTGTAATAACAGCCACTTGCCCTTTGACATCGGCAGTTTGAAAACGTTTGGCATAATTAAAATCCCCACAATCAGTACACATCGTATCATAAAAATGATGCATTTTAGTAAACGACGTTTTACACACATAACATTGTCTTGGCGTTTCAAGTTCCAATGTCTCTTTGTTGGCTAATTCTGCCGCTGCCAATAATTTTGGTGCCATAAACACTGCCGACTCACGTGCGTACCGAATTCCGGTTTCTTTACGAGCGGTTCTATCTTGTTTTTCTTTTTTGCGCTTTGCAACCGCTTTTCCGTCCTTTTTACGTTTGGAAAGTTCGTCACGATCAGGTCTTGCAAACTGACCAGCTGCTTTAATCAAAGCTGTTCTTTGTTCTTTTGGAATATCAAAAATTTGATCGGTGTCTGTGTTTAATCGCGACAAAATAGCAATGCAACGGCTAATTTCTTCCGATGTGATTGCTTCTTCATGTACCTGTCCTTCGTTCATCATCTTCTAAAATTGTGTGACTATTGATTTTAAGAGCGCAAATATAGTTTTAATATAAGGGAAACGAACAAAGTAATATGGTAAAGGTTGTACGTTTAAATTTCGTAAAAATTGTAGGATGGGGCTTGTAACGCAAAGACACGCTAAAGTAGCACAGAGACTCGCAAAGGTTTTATATAAAGCTCAGTGTGTCTCTGAGTCTTCCCTGGGGATCTCTGTGTAACCTTCCAACTAAGTACTTTCGCAAAGACGCGCAAAGGCTTCACAGAGACTCGCAAAGGTTTTATTTAAAGCTCAGTGTGTCTCTGAGTCTTCCCTGGGGATCTCTGTGTAACCTTCCAACTAAGTACTTTCGCAAAGACGCGC